>DEUB01000066.1:7412-7559 GCA_002362385.1 Lachnospiraceae bacterium UBA3273 | reverse complement strand
AGGGTTCGAATCCCTGTATCCACCTTTTTAATATCATTGGGCTATCGCCAAGCGGTAAGGCACAGGACTTTGACTCCTGCATTCGCTGGTTCGAATCCAGCTAGCCCAGCTAATATGGGCCACTAGCTCAGGTGGTAGAGCACTTGA
>DEUB01000066.1:6929-7049 GCA_002362385.1 Lachnospiraceae bacterium UBA3273 | reverse complement strand
TCGAGTCCCCGGTGGCTCACTGGCAGATAGCAAGCGGAGAACCTTGAAAAATAAGGATTTCCGCTGTTTTTATGTAAATTGGAAGTGGATGGAAACATGCGGATATGGCGGAATTGGCAG
>DEUB01000066.1:0-6684 GCA_002362385.1 Lachnospiraceae bacterium UBA3273 | reverse complement strand
TGGCGGAATTGGCAGACGCGCCAGATTTAGGTTCTGGTGGGAGACCGTGCAGGTTCAAGTCCTGTTATCCGCAGGGCAAAGAGCGCTTGTTTTTAGCGCTCTTTTTTGTACTGTGCCGCCTTTTTCCAACATTACCCGATCTTGGATGGAAAATGCTTGTCTTACCCCTTCCAATCTGCTATAATTACTATCAATTGAGGGCTTTTGTACCGTGGCATAGCGGTTACATAAAGACCCGCCAGTAGAAAAAGTATTTTAAAGGAGAGAACACAATGAAAGGTAATATTGTTGTCGGACAGTCCGGCGGACCTACCGCCGTAATCAATTCATCCGTAGCCGGTGTTTATGCAGCGGCAAAGAAACTGGGTGTAAACAAAATTTATGGTATGGTGCACGGCATCGAGGGATTTTTGGAGGATAAGATCGTAGATCTGGCTCCTTATCTCGATGATGAAGTGGGAATCGAAATGTTGAAGAGAACTCCCTCTGCATTCTTAGGCTCCTGCCGTTTCAAAATGCCCAAGATCGAAGGCCATGAAGACGTATATGAAAAGGTTTTTGAGATCATGGAGAAGCATGATATTGAATGTCTGTTCTATGCAGGTGGAAACGATTCCATGGATACAGTCAAGATGTTATCCGATTATGCGGCAGCTCACAACAAACCCCAGAGATTTATGGGTGTTCCCAAGACTATCGACAACGACCTTCCTGTGACGGATCATTGTCCGGGATACGGCTCCGCAGCTAAATATATTGCAACAAGCGTAAAAGAGATCATCCGCGACAACGAGTCCTTCGGCGCACAGAAGCCTACCGTATGTATCGTTGAGATCATGGGACGTAATGCAGGCTGGCTGACAGCTGCAGCAGCTCTTGCAAAGGGACCTGACTGCTCCGGATGCGACGCTATTTACCTGCCTGAAAAGGTATTTGACGTAGATGCTTTTGTAGCAAAGGTAAAAGAGCTTGCCAAGACAAAGACTTCCGTAGTTATCGCAGTATCCGAAGGTGTTCATATTGCAGACGGACGTTATGTATGCGAGCTGGCAAATGAAAATGTAGCAGTCGATGCTTTCGGCCACAAACAGATGTCCGGTACGGCTGCTTACCTTGCACAGGTTGTTGCAGGAGAGACAGGATTAAAGACAAGAGCCGTAGAGTTCTCCACATTACAGAGAGCGGCAACACATCTTGCATCCTTAACGGATATCAACGAAGCGTTCCAGGTTGGCGCTGATGCAGTGAAAGCGGCGGAAGAAGGCAAGACCGGCATGATGATCACGCTTGACAGAAACGGCGACGATCCTTACCAGTGCGGTACAAGCGCATATGATATCCATGCAATTGCAAATGTGGAAAGACCTGTGCCTGCTGAATGGATCACAGAGGATGGCTGCAACTTAAACGACGGTTATATAAAATACGCAAGACCGCTCATTATGGGCGAATTAACTCCTATGTATGTTGACGGACTTCCCCGCCATCTGGTAATGAAGGAATTATTTGAATACAGATAAAAACATACCGGCGAAACATACGAAATGCTAAAAATAAAAAGGGCGGTTTACAAGACCGTCCTTTTGTTGTACAATTTTGTGGGAGAAAAATTCCCTGAATAAGAGGAGTTATCTGATATATTAGTGATGGAGGAGTTCGTATGTCATTGCAGAGAGAAATGATTGAAATGAAAATGGAAGACCAGTTAAAGGAAATTTTGGCGGTCCGTTATAACAAAGGCATTGAAGAGTGCAGCGATAAGGAACTGTACTTTGGACTTTTACAATTGTGTAAAGGATTGAGCAGCGCTACAGAGGCCATTGCCGGTCCAAAGAAGGTTTATTATATTTCGGCAGAATTTTTGATCGGTAAGCTGTTATCCAACAATCTGATCAATCTGGGCGTATACGATAAATTAGAGGGAATTTTAAAGAAATACGGAAAAGAGCTTTCAAAGATTGAAGAAGCGGAACCGGAGCCTTCCTTGGGAAACGGCGGTTTAGGACGTCTGGCGGCATGTTTTCTGGATTCCATTGCAACCTTAGGGCTGCCCGGAGACGGTATCGGACTGAACTACCATTTCGGTCTGTTCCGTCAGGTATTTAAGGACAGGAAGCAGACTGCGGAAAAGAATGATTGGATAGAGCCGGACAGCTGGCTGAATAAAACGGACGTATCCTTTGAAGTTCCTTTTGGCGATATGACGGTAAAGTCCAGATTATATGACATTGATGTCATCGGATATGATAACGGTATCAATAAGCTGAGATTGTTTGACGTAGAGTCTGTGGACGAAAGCATTGTTAAAAAGGGCATTGATTTTGACAAAGAGGATATTGAAAAGAATCTTACCCTGTTTTTATATCCGGATGATTCCGATGAAGCCGGCAATCTGCTTCGTATTTACCAGCAGTATTTCATGGTAAGCAATGCCGCCCAGCTTATTTTAAAGGAATTAAAGGAGAAAAAAGTAGATTTGCGGAAGATGTATGACCATGCGGTCATTCAGATCAACGATACCCATCCTACCATGGTCATTCCGGAGTTGATCCGTATTCTGGTGGATGAAAAGGCATTTACCGTTGATGAAGCCATTGAGGTTGTGAGCAGGACATGTGCCTATACCAATCATACGATCCTGGCGGAAGCCTTGGAAAAATGGCCCCTTAAATATCTGGAGAAGGTTGTGCCCCAGTTAGTGCCTATTATCAAGGAACTGGATAAAAGGGTAGCTGCAAAATACGATGATGAAAAGGTGCAGATCATTGATGAAGACGACAGGGTACATATGGCTCACATCGACATTCATTACGGTTTTTCCGTTAACGGGGTTGCTGCGATCCATACGGAAATCTTAAAGGATACGGAACTGCATGCTTTTTATAAGATCTATCCGGAAAAATTTAATAATAAGACTAACGGCATTACATTCAGAAGATGGCTGTTATCCTGTAACAGACCCCTTGCGAAATTGATCACGGATACCATCGGAGAAGATTATAAGAAGGATGCCGCGCAGCTTGAGAAGCTGCTTTCCAGAATTAATGATGCTCATTTTCTTAACAGGATCGAGCAGATCAAGAAGGAGAAAAAAGAAGAACTGGCAGCTTATGTAAAGGAAGCGGAAGGCGTTACCCTGAATACGGAGTCCATTTTTGATATCCAGATCAAGAGGCTTCATGAGTATAAGCGCCAGCAGATGAATGCCCTTTACATTATCCATAAATATCTGGAGATCAAGGACGGTAAAAAGCCTTCCACGCCCCTTACCTTTATTTTCGGGGCAAAGGCGGCGCCCGCCTATGTAATCGCCCAGGATATTATTCACCTGATCCTGTGCCTGCAGGAAATTGTCAACAATGATCCTGAAGTATCGCCTTATATGCAGGTGCTGATGGTAGAAAATTATAACGTAAGCTATGCGGAAAAACTGATTCCCGCCTGTGATATTTCCGAACAGATCTCCTTGGCGAGCAAGGAGGCTTCCGGAACGGGCAACATGAAGTTTATGTTAAACGGCGCAGTGACCCTTGGAACCTCTGACGGGGCCAATGTGGAGATCCATGAGCTGGTCGGGGATGATAATATTTATATTTTCGGGGAAAAATCGGAACAGGTCATCGCCCATTATGAGAAAGGGGATTATGTATCCAAGAAGTATTATGATAACGACCCTATGATTCAGAAGGCGGTAGATTTTATTATCAGCGATGAAATGCTGAAAGTAGGGGACAAGAAAAATTTAGAGCGCCTTTATAAGGAACTGATCGGCAAAGACTGGTTTATGACACTGCTTGATTTCAGGGATTATGTGGTAACCAAGGACCGTATGTTTGAAGATTATAAAGACAGGGAAAAATGGAAAAAGATGATGCTTGTCAATATTGCAAAAGCAGGCTTTTTCTCATCTGACCGTACCATAGCGGAATATAACAGGGATATTTGGAAGCTGAAATAGAGTTGTGACGGGATGACCGCAGGACGGATCATCCTGTCCCTAAAAGGGATAAGCGGAGAATAATATGAGGAAATGTGGCGTATTGTGCCCGGTGTTCAGCCTGCCGTCTCCTTACGGCATCGGAACATTCGGAAAAAGTGCATATGAATTTGTAGACCAATTGGAAAAAGCGGGGCAGAGCTATTGGCAGATTCTGCCCTTAGGACAGACTGGATATGGGGATTCTCCTTACCAGTCTTTTTCCACCTTTGCAGGAAATCCGTATTTTATCGATCTGGATATGTTAAAGGAGGAAGGGCTTTTAAAGGATACGGAGTGCGGACTGGTGGAGGTTTCCGGGGATCCGGCCTCCATTGATTACGAAAAAATGTATTTCAGCCGTTATAAGGTTTTGCGGCTGGCTTTTGCAAGATTTGATGCAGGCAGTGAAAAACGCTATGACAAATTTGTAAAAAAGAACAGCTCCTGGCTGGAGGATTATGCCCTTTATATGGCAGTCAAGGATCATTTTGGAGGGAAACCGTTTACGGAATGGGATAAGGATATCCGTTTGAGGAAGAAAAAGGCGGTTGCCCGTTATAAGGAACAGCTTTCCCGGGAGACAGACTTTTATAAGTTCATGCAGTACTGCTTTTTCAGGCAGTGGAAAAAGTTAAAGAAATACGCAAACAAAAAGGGAATTGAAATTATCGGGGATATTCCTATTTATGTGGCTTTTGACAGTGCGGATACATGGGCGAACCCTCAGATGTTCCAGTTAGATGACGCAGGACTTCCCATAGCGGTGGCGGGATGTCCGCCGGACTGTTTTACCCTTACAGGGCAGCTTTGGGGGAATCCTTTGTATGACTGGAATTATCATAAGCAGACGGAATATGCATGGTGGATGAAGCGCATTGCCCATTGCTATGAGCTTTATGACGTGGTCCGGATCGATCACTTCAGAGGATTTGAGTCTTATTATGCCATCCCTTACGGAGATCCTACTGCGGAATTCGGCCACTGGGAAAAGGGACCCGGATATGCTTTGTTTGAAAAAATGAAGGAGACTCTGGGAGAGTGCAAGGTAATTGCAGAGGACTTGGGATTTCTGACGGATGAAGTCCGCGATCTTGTGAAAAAGACGGGCTATCCGGGAATGAAGATCATCGAATTTGCCTTCAGCGGGTTTGAAGACAGCGAATACCTTCCTATCAATTATGAGAAAAATTCCATTGTTTATACAGGAACCCATGATAATGAAACGGCAGCGGGTTTTATCATGGGACTGTCAAAAGAAGATAAGAAATTTGTAAAGGAATACTGCCATTGCTATAGGGATGGCAGTCTGGTGGAGGCATTGATCCGCCTTGCCATGATGAGTGTTGCACAGACGGCGGTTATCCCTATCCAGGATTATCTGGAACTGGATAATACCGCACGTATTAATACCCCCTCCACTCTGGGAGAGAACTGGAAATGGCGCCTCCTTCCGGGACAGATCGATGAAGAGACCGTGAAAAAGATGCGCGAATTTGCGAGGATCAGTTTCCGTCTTCCAAAAAAGAAGGGACGGGGTCAAAAACAGGACCGCCCTTGCTGATGTTGGAGTTGTGATAAGCCCTGTTGGCAGTCACGTCTTCCAAAAACCAGTCCGGCATGCGGTAAGCATTGGCTAACTCTATGGAAGGGAATTCCACTTCAGCCATAATGAGTCCTGAAGGGCTGGTAAATACGTCCAATTCAATTTTTAACTGTAGATTATCCGGTATTTTACTGATTCCCAAATCGGCGAGGGAATCCATGTCAAATGCCGGTTTTTCTATGGGGATCAGATAGCGGTCCTTTTGAATGATAAGGCCGTCCGCTTTTGTTAAAAGATGAGCATAGCCTTCTGCGTGCAGGGGCAGGTTGGCCTCTTCCCTTGCCAAAAGTCCTTTTCCCTTATAAGTGAGATAATAATTTTCGTTTTCCTTGCGGATGCGCACTACAGGGTCCGTGCAGAGATATGCCTGTTCCATATGGAGGCAGGTATAGGAGGAAAGATTTTCGGGAAGCTTCAGGACCGTAAATTTGCGTTCGATTTCCATGGGTATAGTTCCTTTCTGGTCTTTATCATTCCTGACGGAATCGTTTTTATTATTATAATGCCCTGAATTGGAATTGGAAATACATTTTTACGGATATTACGGGAAGTTCATTGAAAATATTAAAGAGATAATCCTGTAAATTATTTTCTTGCCAGCTTTCACATTGTGTGCTATTATTTCTTTATCGAAATAATCTTTTTTCAAATCTGTTTCTATTTCTTGTTATTTCATGGCAGATCATCCATGCTGCCAACAAATTTCATTACAATTCAATTCTATATTTTTCAAAAGAAAGGACATATCTATGAAACAAATCACTTCTTTATCATGTATGGAATCCCGGGTTACGGATTCTAAAACTGCGGCGTCTAAAGCTGTAGATTCTAAAGCTATGGATTTTCATTCGGCAACGGGCAAACTGGAGTATACCCTGAAAAATGATTTTCTGTTTAAAGCTCTTTTACAGAAAAACAGAAAGGTATTAAAGGCGCTGATTGCTTCTTTAATGCATCTTAAAATGGAGGAGATTACTTCTATTGAGATTGCCAATCCTATTGAGCTGGGAAATTCTGTTAGAGATAAAACTTTTTATCTGGATATCCGGCTTGTGTTAAATAAAAATACGGTCATCAATTTGGATTATTCCGATTTTCGATT
>DEUB01000039.1 GCA_002362385.1 Lachnospiraceae bacterium UBA3273 | reverse complement strand
GCCAATAAAAATTATACACTAACGCAATCTTTTGAAAAATCCGCTCAGCACTTCCGAGCATTCCTTCTCCAGCACTCCGCGCTTTACTTCTACCTGATGGTTGAACTCCTTCATCTGCAAAATATTCAATACAGAACCGCCGCATCCCGCCTTAGGATTCATACATCCCATGACTACACAGGGAATCCTTGCCTGGACAATAGCGCCCGCACACATCTGGCAGGGCTCCAGGGTAACATACAGGGTACAGCCTTCCAGCCGCCAGTCATTTAATACCCTGCTTGCCTTTCTGATCGCCCTTATCTCGGCATGGGAAAGGGTGCTGTGATCCGTATTCCTCCGGTTATATCCCCTGGCTATGATGCGGCCGTCCTTTACGATCACGCAGCCTATGGGGACCTCTCCCAGTTTAGCTGCCTTTTGAGCCTGTTTTAAAGCCTCCCTCATAAATTCAGAGTCAACCATTTCCTGCTCCCGGCTTCTGCGCCTTTCTTCTTCCATGGCTTCCTTCTTACGTTTCAGCCTTGCCAGCCGGCGCCGTTCCGATTTTCCCAATTCCTCATATCTGTCGTTAAGACGATGGATTTCCTTATTTAATTCCTCTTCCGTCTGCATTCTTCCTATCTGTACCGCTTTCTCCCGTTTTTCCGTCTGCATTTTCCCACCCGTACTTCTTTCTCCGTTGCTTTTCTTATAATAACAGTATATCATACTATCCTTTCGTATAAAAATATCCAAAAGTCCCGTTGGTAATCTTTTCCTCTTCTCTTGCCGCTTCAAAAACGGGAAAGCCGAACATTTCAGCCACCATCTGCTCCCGCTCGTAATAATTCCCAGGAACTCCCAGCCGGGGCTCCTCTCCGCTTTCATCTATTACAACATGTCCATAATTGTAATACCCATGCAGCAAAAAGCTGTTGTGTACATATGAACGGAACAGTAGCTCGTCTTCCAGAACTGAAAGCTGCACGATCCGTTTTCCCTCTTTTTCTTCCGGAAGCAGTTCTTCCGCCTCCAATTCTTTCTGCGCATTTACCGTTTCCGCCTTCTCCGTCTTTTTTTCCGGCGCGCTCTTTTCCCCGGCCTTTTCCGGCACAATCTCTTCATCCTTCCAGCCTTCGGACAAATACCGCTCTTTTCCCAGGGTTACGGACAGCATTGCTTCTCCCTTTAATTTTTTAAGTCTATCTGCCAGTTCCGCTTTTATTTTTCCTTTTCCCTGAAAAAATCCTTCATATAAAACATTTTCCGATTCCAGACTTATTTTCTCTATATCCCTTCCGGAAGCATCCTTCATATGCAATAAAAGGGGCGCCTTCCCGCCCTTTTCACAATCGTTAAATGCCGATAGATCCATTCTGCCTTCTACATGGCCGTCCTTTTCATATAAAAAAACTTTAGCAGTTTTTGTTTTTTGACCTTTCTCCTGTTTTAAATACCAAATTTTCCTCAAAAAAATCCCACCTCCTACTTATTATTATGAGAAGGTGGGACAAATTATGTTTCCTGAAGCAAATATCCTGCAGCACGCAGCCGGGCACTCGCCCTTTGTCTTAGCCGGAGCATTTTCAGTAATCCATAGACTCCAGATATTTCATATAGTTTACTACCATCAACGCGATCTTTAAGGTCAGGGCGTCGTCAAAGATCCTGATATCCAGATTTGTTACCTTCTGCAGCTTTTCCAAGCGATACAGAAGCGTATTCCTGTGGACATACAGCTGTCTTGCGGTTTCTGATACATTCAGGTTATTTTCCAGAAACATGTTGATGGTATTCAAGGTCTCTTCATCCAATTCTTCGGGAATTTCCTCGCCAAAGATCTCTTCTATAAACATCTTGCAGAGATTAATGGGGAGCTGGTAGATCAGGCGGCCGATGCCAAGGGTATTGTATGCGACTACGCTTCTTTCCGCATAAAAAATCCTGCCTACATCCAGCGCCATTTTTGCTTCCTTATAGCTCTTGGAAACATCCTTTAATTCCCGGACGATGGTTCCGTAAGCGATCCTTCCGTTGACCATGACCTCTGTATTCATCATGCCCAGGATCATATCCGCCACCTCGTTCAGTTCATCATATCCTTCCTTCTGATCCAGCTGCTTAATAACGATCAGGGTCTTTTCGTCTACGGACGTAACAAAATCCCCCGACTGCGGAGAAAACATATTTTTCAGCATCTCCATAGTCCCGTTATCATTTTCCCTGCTTACTTCAATTAAAATAACGGCACGCCTGCATACATTTTCCAGATGAAGCTTTTTGGCACGGTTATAAATATCCACCAACAACAGATTGTCTAACAGCAGGTTCTGGAAAAAATTATTTTTATCGATCCTTTCCCGGTAGGCGATCAAAAGATTTTCCAGTTGGCTGACCGCGATCTTTGCGATCATCAGGTCTTCGTTTACATCTTTGCAGACGACAATATATGCTACATCCATTTCATGAAATGCTTTCAGATAATGATGGCCGTTGATAGTCTGGCATTCCGCCTTGGACTCCGCAAACCTTTCTATTTCTCCCGGCTGGAACTCTTCCCGTTTTCCCGTGACTGCAACCACCAATCCCGTACTGTCCAAAACCGTCAGTTCCACCTTTGTAATCGCCTTCAAATCATCAATGCATGTCTGTATTACCTGCGTTGCTAACAAACAATCACTTCCTCTCCGTCTTCCTTCACTATAGCGTTTAGCGGTTTCTGTAAATCAGAAGAAAAAAGGGAGATACCTTAAGTATCTCCCTTGTGTAAATCTTAAAACTAGTTGGTAATAACCATTTCTGTTTCTTTATCAAAGATGTGGATCTTCTCAACATCGATAGCAAATTTAACGACATCGCCGGGTCTCGCTGTTGTACGGGGATCTACCCTTGCTGTCATAGGGAATTCTTCTAAATCGAAGTATAAGTAAACTTCAGCACCAAGCAACTCGTATACCTTTACGGTAGCTTCGAATGTGCTCTGAGGAGAAGCCTCTACCATCATTTCGGAATCATATACGTCTTCAGGACGGATACCGAATGTAACGGTCCTTCCGTTATATCCACCCTCAATCAGCTTTTTGGACTTAGCAGGAGGAAGCGGAATGAAGTGGCCGGCAACCTTTAATACTGCTGTGTCGTCTACAACTTCTACAACTGCATCCAAGAAATTCATCTGAGGAGATCCCATGAAGCCTGCAACGAAAAGGTTTGCGGGTTTCTCATATAAGTTCTGAGGAGAATCTACCTGCTGAACGATACCGTCTTTCATAACTACGATCCTTGTACCAAGGGTCATAGCTTCTGTCTGGTCATGTGTTACATAAATAATGGTGGTGCCCAGTCTCTGGTGTAACTTTGCGATCTCAATACGCATCTGTACACGAAGCTTTGCATCCAGGTTGGATAAAGGCTCATCCATAAGGAATACCTTAGGATTACGAACGATCGCACGGCCCATGGCAACACGCTGTCTCTGACCACCGGATAAAGCCTTCGGTTTACGGTCAAGGAGAGGGGTCAGGTCAAGGATCTTAGCTGCCTCGTTTACCATTTTATCAATTTCATCTTTGGGAACTTTTCTTAATTTCAGACCGAATGCCATGTTGTCGCGAACGGTCATGTGGGGATACAAAGCGTAGCTCTGGAATACCATCGCAATATCTCTGTCCTTGGGTTCCACGTCATTAACTAACTTGTCTCCAATCCATAATTCTCCGGAAGAAATATCTTCCAGACCGGCAATCATACGAAGTGTAGTAGATTTACCACATCCGGACGGTCCTACGAAAATAATGAATTCCTGGTCGTTGATTTCAAGATTGAAATCTTTAACTGCTTCAAATCCGTTAGGATATACCTTGCAGACATTTTTTAAAGATAAGTTTGCCATTATCAATTCCTCCTAAAATAATGTAGTCAATTGGCAAGTTTTCGCCTATGTGATTAGTATATATTACGGCTTGTTTTTTGCCTATACCACGATTATACAAAATTTCTTTTTCAAATTATACACTTTGCCCAAACCCCTCCGGATCCTTATAAAATGCCAGCTGGTTTTTCCCTCTCTGTTTCGCTTTATAAAGGGCCTGGTCCGCAGCTTTGTACAAGCCTTCAAAATCTCCGGCATCTCTGGGGAAAACCGCACATCCTATACTTGCGGTGGCAGAGTATTTTACATACCCGTCTCCCGCCTTAAAGTCCTTGAAAAAGTTTTCCACCTTAAGAGCCTCCCGGACAATAAGCTCCTCGTCCTTAAGCCCTTTCAGGAAAATAATAAATTCATCTCCTCCGGCCCGTCCGATAATATCAGATGCCCGAAATTCCATCTTGATCCTTTGCCCGATGGTCCGCAGCACTTCATCCCCGAACGCATGGCCCATGGTATCGTTGATCTTCTTAAAATTATCGATATCCAACACAAAAATAAGACTCTGGGTATCCGGATGTTCCTCTATGAATTCCTTGATCTTTTTCTCCGTGGTTACCTTGTTATACAGGTTTGTAAGCTGATCCGTTTCCGCAAGCTGGATCAGCCCGTCGCTCTTTACCTTCCGCCGTACCCTGTCCATATTGCTGTTAATAACGATCATGACAACAAACAGCGCCACACCCAGCATGATCCACCGCATCATTTCGGTAACCGCTTCACGCTTTGACGCATTTCTTATCCCCATATATGATTGGGGCATTCCTATCAGAAGATGCCAGTTGTTGATCCCCATGGACTTATAGAAGACCTCTCTTTTATCTCCGTTAAAATCCAGGCTGATATTTCCGGAAATGTCTTTGGTATAATTATCCATAAATCTTACGACATTCCCATTGTTTATTTCCGATATCCTGTCAAAGAAATTGTCGTCGACCGAAATATAGTCGGAATTTTTGCCTCCGTAACGATACATGATCTGTCCTTCGTCATCTATCAGTATGACCCATGTTTCTTTTCCGAAATTGAAATTATTAAATTTTTCATCCAGCTGGTCCGTATTGTACTCCTGAAGCAGGAGTTTCTCTATATTATCCGCTTTCATGACCGGGGTAATGACCCCTATCGCACCTTCTCCCAAGTAGTGGTAGGTACTTTTGCCCAGCCGGAGCCCGTCTGTAAAAAGTTCCGGATCATAGGCCGCCGCCTGCGCATCCGAATCAATTCCCGTTCCGTCCGTTTCCATCAGGACCACCCTGTCCGCATGGGTGTTTCTCGCCAACGCCTCCAGACAATCTGCCTCCGAACTTCTGCCGAAAGCTATCATATCCGCAGCCGGGGCCCCCGCCACAGCCATATCCGTTATCTCCTGCCGCAGCCGGGTACTGTATAAAAGGGTCGTCTCTCTGATCTGTTCATTAAGCGTATCGTCAAAAATCTTATTAAGCTTTTGGGAATAGAGCAAAAGAACCGTCAAAGAAAAAACCACAAATATAACTGCCGGAAGAAGCATTTGTAAAACGGCATTCTTTTCTTTTTTTGATTTTGTTTCCATAAATGTATACCCCTTGATTACATCCTGCCTTTTAGTTACGCGCTCTCCTGCCGGTCATTTTCCTTATTTTGTATCTTTTCAAATATTTTGTTCATAAAGCTGCCATTCACATATGCGACAATGGCAAATCCCCCCAGGATCAAAAGGGGAAACCAGTTAAGGCTGCTTAATACGAGCAGAATCGGAACCGCCGAAAACGCCAGCATCAGTATTGTTTTGGGAAACTGTGCCAGTGAAATAAGCAAAGCGTTGATGACTGTATTCATTAATGTATTTTCAAATCTCGACATAATCGGAAAAACATATAAAAGCATGAAGCAGATCAATATTATTGGAACTCCCAAAATTCCCATTGCAATATGCGCATAGGACAGATCCGACTTTCCCAGGATATAGAACGTATACCCAAACAGAAGAAGCAGAAAAGCCGAGACGATCCAGACGATCGTCGCATATTTGAAGTTATTCTTAAACGCCTTAAAAAAGTCCCTGGTTATGTAGGCTTCCTCGCCCTGTACCACGCGCATGGATTCATAATACAGTGCTGAAGCCGCCGCCCCTATGGTAAAAAGCGGCAGAGAGGTTATAATGAACAAAGCGTTCAGCCACATTAGATCCGCCAGCTTCGTCAAGCCTCTGATAACCGGGTTACTGTCACTAAAAAATTTTCTCATCATTTCTCCTGTTCTTTTAATCCTGAATTTTTATATACTTTCTCAAACTGCGCTTCCAGCTTTTTATGTAAAAGAAGGATCTGCCCCGATTCGATCTTTACCTTTTCCATGATCTCATCATAAAACAGGATCATAACATCCACAACCTGTGCTGAAAGCTTTTTGTTATCCGCCTCTTCCATCAGGATCGGAATGATCTGTTCCTTATTGAAGGCGTGTTCATAAAAATCTCCGTTTATAAGGCCGGTTACCTTATCCGCCACCTGCAAAATCTTCTGGGAAGTATTCATCTGCATATCCTTAAGTCCTTTGGGATATCCGCTTCCATCCAGCCTCTCATGATGCGCTGCAGCAATATTTAACACATCCTGCTCCAGGCGGTTTTTTAATATCTGCTCCGATAATTCAACATGGGTCTTGAGGATTTCAATTTCCTCCGGCGTGGGCATACCTTCTTTTTCCACGATCTCTTCCGGCATGGCAAGCATACCGATATCATGAAGAAGCGCTCCGTAATACAGCTTTTCCGTTTCTTTCTCATTCAGGAACAGACGGATCGCCAGCTCTTCACAGATACAGATGCTGGTAACGCTGTCCACTACTTTTTTGGGAGAACGCAGACCCAGACAATACATTAACATTTCCATGTACCGCTTTTTTTCTTCATTGGTAAACATGATATAGTCCATCAGTTCATCCAGTTCTTTTTCATATTCCTCTGAATCCAGGCGCTTAAAAATCTCCCCATTCTGATTGGCCAGCCGGAACAGTTCAAAGGACTCTTCCGAATATCGGGTCCCCATATATCTGCCCAGCACGGAAATATCAAATCTGTCCTGAAGCGCCACCCTGTAAATATCTACCTTTTCCGCAAAGTTTAAAAAGGCCGCTTCTTCTTTATATGTATAAACAATGTCCTTTATCTTTTCATAGTCAACATGATGATACAAAAGGATCTGGGATTTTTCCTCCATAGGCGAAAGATATTTTAAAAACAGGTATCCATAGATGGAATGGGCCATATAATGTTTTGCTTCAAACCGTATGGTAGTCTTAACGTCGTCAGTCTTGTAAGCTCCGATATCATGCAGGGTCGCTAACATTACCAGTTCCGCCATTTCAAATTTTTCATATCCGCCCCGCTGCTTCAGCATTTTGTACAGAATATATCCGGTCCTCGAACCATGCTTCATAAGACGTTTGTCGATTAGTTTTAATGTATCCCTTGTAAGAAGGAATATGTTTTTACTGCTAATGAAATCCATAGGCGCTCCTTAAAAGATCCATGACATAGGGGTGTATCGGATTCCGTCTTTTTTTTGCTCAAGATTAGTGTCTACAAACCCGATCTTATGATAAAAACCTACCGCATAGGGAGAAGAATTTACCGTCAGACGGTATCCGCCCAGACGTTTTTCAAGTTTCCGTATCTCATAAATGAGTTTTCTCCCTATTCCCATTTTATGAAATTCCTCATCTACAAACAATAACGATATATGTTCTTTGTCGCGCAGGGAAATAATCCCAACCATCCGGCTGCGGAAAAAAGCGGCATACAGATAGTATTCTCCCAGCCTGAACATTCTCTTCAAGGTCTGGTCCGTAATAAAGTCCTGAAAATTATCAATACCCTCCTGTTCGTAATCTTCACTCTCGAATTTCAGAAAGGTTTTCCATGCCAGACCCATGGCATTCTCCCATTCTTCGATCGTAATAGGACGAACCCGGATATTTTCAATTCCTACATCCATAAGTATTAACTCCTTGTAAGGGCAGAGGGGGAGCGAAGGGGCGGTGCCACCGGGTTATATCTGCTGCTGACCGGGGAAAGGGATATCGACAAAGGTATGGATATCGCTGACCGGGGAAAGGGTTGCCGGCAACTCACGGCAGAGCCTTGTAAAAACTGCGTTTTTACAAGGTCGCTTCGCTCGTCAAATATCCATAAATACGATTGCTCAAGCAAGCTTGGCAATCGTATTTGTGGATACTTGACTCTGCCTATACGAACATTATACCACTTTATTCAACAGCGGCAAACCATTTTCTAAGGCGTAGGCATTTTCAAGGGTCTCGATGGCTATGGCTTCCATGGCTTCTTTTGTGAAAAAGCCCATGTGGGAAGTGATCAGGACGTTGGGGAATGTCATGAGACGGGCAAGTACTTCGTCTTCTACGATCACGGTGGAACGGTCTTCGTAGAAGATTCCTTCCTCTTCCTCGTATACGTCCAATCCGACTCCGCCGAATTTACCTTCGATCAGTCCGTCCAAAAGGTCTTCCGAATCGATCAGGGACCCTCTTGAGGTATTGACCAGGTAAACCCCGTCCTTCATCATTTTAATGCTCTTTTTATTGATGATATGCTTTGTCTCCTTTGTCAGGGGACAGTGCAGCGTAATGGCGTCAGATTGTTTAAAAAGCTCCTCTAAAGAAACATATTCCACCCCCAGGCCTTCCACAGGATAGGGATCGTATGCCAAAACATTCATTCCAAAGCCCTCCAGAATGCGTATCATGGCCTGGCCGATCTTGCCGGTTCCTATGACTCCGGCAGTCTTGTTGCTTAAATCCGTTCCGATAAAGCCATGGATACTCATATTGAAATCCCTGGTCCGATAATATGCTTTATGAATACAGCGGTTGACCGATAAAAGCAGTCCGGCCGCATATTCCGCAACGGCCTCGGGAGAATAGCTGGGCACCCTCAGAACAGCGATCTTATCTTCCGCCGCTTTAATATCCACATGATTAAAGCCCGCGCTTCTTAACAGAATTGCCTTCACATTCATATTGTAAAGTTCATCTATCATTTTGGCGTTTACCCTGTCGTTTACAAAAATGCAGATGGCGTCGTATCCTTTTGCCAGAAAAACCGTATCCTCATTACAGGGAAGCTCAATAAAATGAATGGAAAAGCCATATTCCCGTGCCAGTGGTTCAAACCAGATACGGTCATATGGCTTTGTAGCGTAAAATGCGATTTTCATAGTGATTTTCCTTTCTCGTTCAAAACATTTAGGCTTTCACTATCATCTTTCGCAATTATTCTTATTTTATACTTAACTGAACAAATTTTTAAAGAAATCGATCACGGAATTTCCGCAATTGGAAAAGAATCCCCAAACGCTCTTCCAGAATCCTTCGTCGGAAGCCTTGGTCAACAGTTCGTCGCCGAACTGATCATACAGATCCGCCGCCTGGTCAAGCAGGACATTGGGATCAAGACCCAGCTTTTTAATTTTCATCATAAAATCCACGATCTGCTGAATCTCGCTTTCGTCCAGGGAAACGCCAAACCGCTGTTCTCCTTCGGCAATGGCCCTGCGGATATCCTCTTCCGTTTCCAACTCTCCCGCTGCCAGCTTTGCCTTGATAAAAGCGATCAATTCTTCCACTTCTTCACTGTTGGCGCTCTTGGAAGCAATTTCTCCCGTTGCGATCAGTTCGTTTAAGGCCGTATCCATGGTGGAATCCGAAATGGTTTCTCCCGAAGCCTTCTCGTATGCCTTTAAGGCTCCGATCAAAGCTGCGGTTCCCGAAATTTCCGTAGGTCCAACCACCAATATATCCGCATCCTCCACGCCTGCCGTCAGCAAAGCGTTCCTATACATGCCCGTGGTACAGTAATTGATGTTCTGGGTAGTTACCATGACCCCATGGCCGCTTTCCGCCGGCGTTACCATAACGCTGGATAAAGCCTTTGTTCCGATCACGGAAGGATCCAGATAGGAATCCAGATATTGATGCTCATCGCTGTTTGTAATGGTAATGACCGTATAAGAAGACAGTTCTTCTTCCGTCACGCCCATAAGGCTTAATACAGTTGCCCTCTGTTCCGGGGACAGATCCGCTCCCAGGGCAATAATAGTACCTTCCTTGGGCGCCGCAAGGGCTGTCGCTCCCAGCATAAGAGTCAGCAAAAGCGTACCCAGGATAACATGAATCCATTTTTTCATAATTTTCGTCCTCCTTCTTTCGGGATTTTGGAAAAAGCCGAAGCTATTTCTCATAAATCACTTTAAAAAGCCAGTTAGACACATCCTCATAAACCTGCATCTTCTGCTTTTCGTTTAACAGTTCATGACGGGCGTCATTATATAACTTTATCTGTACTTTTGTCAAATCCAAATGCAGGAAAGTATCATAAACATCCTGCACGGCCTTTCCGTAATTTCCCACCGGATCTTCCGCTCCCGATATAAATAACACCGGCAGCTTCTTCGGCATTTTGGAAAGATATGATCTTTTATTTAACTTTTTTATAAGCTCTATCAGAGTATCATAACCGTTTACGGTAAAGAGGAAACCGCAAGAGGGGTCGTTCATATAAGAGTCTACCACCCGCTCATCAGAACAGATCCAGTCAAAAGCCGTTCTTTTTTCAGTCCTTTTATTAAAGGAACCAAACATGACCTCATCCAGAAGAGCGCTTTTGTTCTTTTCTTTTCCCGCTATTTTTAAAATACCCGTCAACAGCTTCCCGACAAACAGCGAAAGCCTTCCGTAATGGGCAGTGCCGCATATGACCGCCCCGTCGATCCCGCTTCCGTAACGGCAGAGGTAATTGCGCAGGATCAGGGATCCCATACTGTGTCCCAGAATGAAATAAGGCAGCCCTTCATAGTCCTTCTGAACGATCTTCTTCAGACGGTGTTCATCCCTTACCAAAACCGTAACGGGATCGTTTTTACAGAAAAAACCGTAATCCCCGTATTCCTTTGCCGTGTCCCCATGTCCTAAATGGTCGTCCCCCACCACAATAAAGCCTTTTTCTGCAAAATGAACAGCGACCTCTTCGTAACGGGCCACATATTCCGCCATGCCGTGTATCAGCTGCAATATGCCGACCGGCTCTACCTCATCTGACTGCCATTTCATTGCATGGATGGTATGGAAACCATCTCTGGATGGAAATGTAAAATAAGTTCTGTTTACCATAGCTCTCCCTATACATCTTTAACAACACGGTTTCATGATACGTTTCTGCCCTACGGCATTTACCCCCAAAATCCTATTTCCTGCTTCAGCAGATTTCCGCTCCTGCCGGCATCGGTTTTTCCGGTGTTACAAGCGCCAGATTTCCCTCGGCATCTTCTGCGCATAATAACATTCCTTCGGATAAAACCCCTGCTAACCTGGCAGGCTTTAAATTTACCAGCACCATGACCTGCTTGCCCACCATTTCCTCCGGCGTGTAATAGGCCTTGATGCCCGAAACGATCTGTTTGACCTGACTTCCCACTTTAACCTGAGAACAGAGGAGCTTTTTGCTTTTCGGCACGGCCTCGCAGGCAATGATCTTTCCTACCGCAAACTGCATTTTTTCAAAATCCTCAAAGGTTATTTCAGGCTTTGCCTCCATGTCGATAACAGGCTCTTCCTCCTCTTCTTCGGGAACGCCTGTCTCCGCCTTTCTGGCTGCAAACATGGCGTCCGCCTTTTCTACTACTTCCTTTACATCCAGTCTCTGGAATAAGATTTCCGGTTTATCGGTAACCGTGTTTCCAGAAGGATATAAGCCGAATTTTTCAATATCGTCAAAGCTCCGGATATCCGTATTAAGCTGGGCTGCGATCTTTGCCGCTGTTTCAGGCATAAACGGCTCTAATAGGGAAGCTCCGATCGTAATGCCTTCTACCAGATTATATAAAACGGTGGAAAGACGGTCCTTCTTTTCCTCATCCTTTGAAAGTACCCACGGCTCCGTTTCATCGATATATTTGTTGCATCGTTTAAATAATGCGAAGATTTCGGTTATGGCGTCAGCCACTCGCAAATCGTCCATTTTCCGGGATACCTTTTGATAAGTTCCCGTAACGACCGCTTTCAGATCGGCGTCGAATGCCGCCTGCGCCTCATCGCTGCTCTCGCCTTTATGGGCGACCACGCCGCCAAAATATTTATTGCTCATGGAAATCGTTCTGTTTACCAGGTTGCCAAGGGTATTTGCAAGGTCGGAATTTAATCGCTCCACCATCAGCTCCCAGGTAATGACTCCATCATTTTCAAAGGGCATTTCGTGAAGCACAAAATAGCGGACCGCATCCACGCCGAAGAAATCTATAAGATCCTCCGCATAGATCACATTCCCTTTGGACTTGCTCATTTTGCCGTCGCCCTGAAGCAGCCAGGGATGGCCGAACACCTGCTTGGGCAGGGGCTCGCCTAAGGCCATCAGAAAGATCGGCCAGTAAATGGTATGGAATCGGATAATATCCTTTCCTATCAAATGCAGATCCGCAGGCCACAGCTTTTTGTACTGTTCGCTGCTGCCTTCCGTATCATAACCGATACCCGTGATATAGTTGGTAAGCGCATCCAGCCACACATAGACCACATGCTTGTCGTCAAAATCGACGGGAATTCCCCATTTAAAAGAGGTACGGGATACGCACAGGTCCTGTAAGCCCGGCAGGAGGAAATTGTTCATCATCTCATTTTTGCGGCTCACAGGCTGGATAAATTCCGGATGGGAATTGATATGCTCAATGAGTCTGTCCGCATATTTGCTCATTTTAAAGAAATATGCCTCTTCCTCTGCGGGCTTTACCTCCCTGCCGCAGTCAGGGCATTTGCCGTCCACTAACTGGGACTCTGTCCAGAAGGACTCGCAGGGGGTGCAGTACAGCCCTTTATAAGCTCCTTTATAAATGTCTCCCTGGTCGTACAGCTTCTTGAAGATCTTCTGTACCTGTCTTTCATGATAATCGTCAGTTGTACGGATAAATTTATCATAAGATGTATTCAGCATATCGCAGATCTTTCTGATCTGCGCCGCCACATCATCCACAAATTCCTTAGGCGTGATCCCTGCCTCTTCCGCCTTTAGCTCGATCTTCTGTCCGTGCTCATCGGTCCCCGTCTGGAAAAAAACATCGTAGCCGTCTTTCCTTTTAAAACGGGCAATACTGTCCGCCAGCACGATCTCGTAGCTGTTGCCGATGTGGGGCTTGCCTGAAGTATAGGCAATGGCCGTAGTCATATAAAATTTTCCTTTGTTCATTTGTTTGTGCCTCCTATAAAAACGCCTTTATCCGCCCTTGAGCCGATAAAAAAACGAATACTTACCTAATTGTTAGACTAACACAGCAGCCATTCCATGTCAAATATTGGTTATTGTAATTTGTGACAAGCCTATGCTCATATTAATATAGAAAAAAACGGTGTTTATCCATGTTAAAAAAACGCGCTACTATTTTATTATTCAGCTTTTTGGTAATTTTTAGTCTGGGCATCACTTCTTTTATTTATATACAGACCTCCCCCAGGCGGGATTTCAGAAAAATTACCGAAAAGCTTTTAGTGCAGAATCTGGAAGACAACTCTCTCCTTGCCCACTTTTTGATAACCGATCCTGGGAAAGCCGGAATAGATGAGACCATTTCCATGCCCCTTTATTCTCCGGAAAAAGAGCAGGAACAGATCGAGGAGACAAAAGCCCTTTACGAGCAGTTGAGTGCCCTGGATCTGAAGGAGACTGATTTAAAGGGAATACTGCTTCGCGATTCCCTTTCCTTCTATCTGTCCCATACCGTCAAGCTGTCGGAATATAAGTATTTTGAAGAGCCCTTTTCTCCCTATAGCGGCGTCCAGAACGAGCTTCCCATTCTGCTGACGGAATTTTCCTTAGAGGATAAAGCGGACGTGGAGGAATATCTTCAGATCCTCGCATTGATCCCCGATTATCTGGGCGGGTTGTGTCAATATGAAAAGGAAAAAGCCCAAAAGGGCATGTTTATGGCCGATTCCACTGCAGATAAGGTCATCGCATCCTTAGACCATTTCTGCGGCCTTGGCGACGTGGATAACCCTTTTTTAATTACCTTTGAATCAAAGCTCAAGGCTCTTTTACAGTCCGGAGACATTACGGAAGAAGAATACCGTTATTATGTAGACGAGAACCAGCGCCTCATTACTACCGTGCTGCTGCCCGCCTATGAGAAGACCGGCGACAGCCTGACTTTGTTAAAATCGGGAGAAAGAAAAGCAGAACAGAAGGGGCTTTGCGCTTATGAAGGAGGCAGGCAGTATTACGAGATATACGTGTCCACGATTCTGGGGGAGGACATCAATATCCCCGCTTTGAAAAACGCCTTCAGCCGCCAGCTGATGTCGGATTTTACGGAGTTGAATAAAATTTTGGAATCCAATCCCCAATACTTTATCCGGTTAATGGGGAATGAGGCCGCCGGAGATCCTTTGCGCGCCCTTACTCCGGAACAATGTATTGAGATCCTAAAGCAGCAGATCTCCGGGGACTTTCCGGCGCCCGATGAAAAAACCTATCCATACGCTTTAAAAGACGTTTCCGCAGCCATGGAGGACTATACCAATCCCGCTTATTATTTTACGCCTCCCGTTGACGATCCCACGCGAAACGTCATTTACATAAACCGCAGCCAGACTCCAAAAGGGATCTCCCTTTTTACCACCCTTGCCCACGAAGGATTTCCCGGACATTTATACCAGTCCGTCACTACCGCCAAGGCATTAGCTTCGGCTAATCTTCCTTCCCTTTCAGGCGTAGCTTCCTTTAACGGGTACACGGAAGGTTACGCCACCTATGTAGAGTTCCTTTCCTACGACTACGCAAAGAAAGCCGCCGCCGAACTGACCGGCAGCGAGGAAGCTTCTTTATACTATGATTACCTCTATTTTAACAGAAGTATATGCTTAAACCTCTATTCCATTATCGATATTATGATCCATTATGAGAATGCCACTCCTGCTGAAATCAGGCCATATCTTTATAAGATCGGCATTACAAAAGACGAAGACATTCAGGCTGTTTATGATTATATCGTCATGGAACCGGGGACTTATATTACATACTACGGGGGCTATTTAAAAATGCTGGAATGCAAAAATCTGGCAAAGGAATGCTGGGGCGATGCTTACAGCGATAAAGCCTTCCATCAGATGCTGCTGGAAGCGGGTCCCCAGAGCTTTGATAACTTAAAGAAATATATACGCCACTTAGGCGGCGCCGAAAAGTAGAATAGAAACCACCTTCAAAGCCTCTAGCGCGGTTTACTTTGAAGGTGTTTTTTATTCCCCGCTCCAATGCAGCCTGTGCAATTCCCCCTCCAGCTGCATAGATGCAAAATTCTGCTGCCGCAGCGCCTCATAAAGCACCACCGCCACCGAATTAGACAAATTAAGCGACCTGATAGCCGGCTCCATAGGGATCCGTATACAAGTCTTTTCATACTCCACCAGGATCTCTTCCGGGATCCCTGCGCTCTCCTTCCCGAACATAATATAATCATCCGGTCCGAACTCCACATCCGAGTAAACATGCTTTGCCTTCGTAGTCGCCATCCAGATCTTAACATCCGGATGCTCCCTTCTAAATTCCTCAAAATTCATATAGGTATGGACGTCCAGATCCTTCCAGTAATCCATTCCCGCTCTTTTTAACGCCTTTTCACTAAGGGAAAACCCCAGGGGCTCAATTAAATGAAGACTGGTCCCCGTAGCTACGCAGGTCCTCCCGATATTACCGGTATTGGCCGGAATTTCCGGCTGATGTAACACAATATGCATATTATCTGCCAGCCTGCTCCTTCCGCAATTTTGCCACAAAATCCCCAAGGCGCCCGATGGATACCTTCAGATCCTCTAATGAATATGCATAGGAAATACGAAGAAATCCTTCCCCGCTGTCCCCGAAGGCGGTTCCCGGTACGACCGCAACCTTTTCTTCCTCCAAAAATCTGCTGGCAAACTCATCGCTGGTCATGCCGAATTCCTTAATGCAGGGAAATACATAAAATGCGCCGTAAGGCTCAAAACAGGGCAGCCCCATCTCTTTAAAAGCATGCATTAAGTAACGCCGCCTCTGGTTATATGCTTCACGCATCTGCTTTACATCCTCATCCCCGTTTTTAAGGGCCTCCACCGCCGCATACTGGCTGGTGGTAGGGGCGCACATAATGGCAAACTGATGGATCTTCAACATCTGCTCGATAATATTTTTCGGTCCGCATGCGTACCCAAGCCTCCAACCGGTCATGGCATAAGCCTTGGAAAAACCGTTTATTAAAATCGTCCTTTCTATCATTCCCGGAAGGGTTGCAATAGAAACATGCTCTCCCTTATATGTAAGCTCGCCATAGATCTCATCTGAGATCACGAACAGGTCGTGTCGGATAATAACCTCTGCAATGGCCTCTAAATCCTTCTTTTCCATAATCGCCCCCGTAGGGTTATTGGGAAAAGGCAAGATCAATACCTTTGTTTTTTCCGTAATGGCGTCCTCTAACTCCTTTGCCGTAAGCCGGAACTCATTTTCATTCTTTAAATCAATGATGACCGGAACGCCTCCCGCTAAGATGGCGCAAGGCTCATAGGAAACATAGCTTGGCTGTGGGATCAAAACCTCGTCTCCCGGATCGAGCATGGCCCTAAGACCGATATCGATAGCCTCGGAACCGCCTACCGTAACGATTACCTGTTTATTAAAATCATAATCCAACCCCTGGCTTCGTTTCAGATAATTGCAGATTTCCATTTTCAGTTCCTTCAGACCTGCGTTGGATGTATAAAAGGTGCGTCCCTTTTCCAGGGAATAAATACCCTCGTCCCTAATATGCCAGGGGGTATCGAAATCCGGTTCTCCCACACCCAGGGAAATGGCATCCTCCATCTCGCTTACAATATCAAAAAATTTACGGATCCCGGAGGGTTTGATCTCCTTGATCTGTCTTGATAACGGATCTCTCATGGTGTCACCTTCATTCTTTCATCTGTATATTTTTTCGTTAAAATCGTTCCGTGGTCCTTGTATTTCTTTAAGATAAAATGAGTTGCCGTACTCAATACGGATTCCAGTGTGGACAGCTTATCCGACACAAAGGCGGAAACTTCTTTTAAGGATTTCCCTTCCAGGGAAATCAAAAGGTCATAACCTCCGGATATCAGATAAACGGAAGTTACCTCCGGATACTTATAAATGCGCTCTGCAATAGTATCAAATCCCTGTCCCCTCTGTGGCGTCACACGAACCTCGATCAGTGCGGAAACCTTTTCAATGCTGGTCTTTTCCCAGTCTATCATAGTATGGTAGCCGCAGATAACTCCTTCTTCCTCCAAAGATTTCAACTCATTGGCAATATCGATTTCCGGCACATCCAGTCTGATCGCCAGCTCTTTTATATCGATCCTGCTGTTTTTTTCAATAATACTCAATATCTTTTCTCTCATTTTTTCTCCATTCCGCCCCTCTCGCAATTTTAACGGCTCCTGTATCAGACCTTCTGTCAGTCTGGAAGCAGGTCTGCCGGCCGTTATATGGCCAGGGCTTTATATAATTCATCCGTTTTGGGAGGCTCCAAAAATCTGGTCTCTCCGTTATTTATCACGATCCTGTCGTTACTGTCCGTTATCTTTCCTACAACGGTTCCATGGATACCCGCTTTTTCAAGTTCCCTTACCAGATCGTGCCCCTGATCGGTCACGATCAGCATACTTCCCGAAGACATCAGTTCATAAGGGTTAATATCGAAAAAGTTGCATATCTCCACCGTTGCCTGCTTAATGGGCAGTTCCTTTAGGTCAACTGTCAGTCCAACGCCCGCGCTTTCTGCCATTTCCCATAAGGCTCCGAATACGCCGCCCTCTGTAATATCATGCATGGCGCTTACGTTGGACTTCATGGCCGTCGCGGCCTCCGGGATAACCGACAGCATCTCTTCGTATGCCTTGGCTTCATCTATCATATGCCTTGGAAATCTCTCCATAAGCATTTCCTCACGCTCTTTTGCAAGAATGGAAGTTCCCTCTAAGCCTATCCATTTAGTGATCACAATATCCTGTCCCGGCTTGGCGCCCTTTGTGGCAAGCAGCTTATCCTTCCGAACCTTTCCGATCCCCGTAACCGTCAAGATCGGCCTTGTCACTCCGTCCGTAATTTCCGTATGCCCGCCTACGACCTGGATTTTCAATTCCTCACAGGTGCTTTCTACCTGTTCCATAAGCGCCCTGATTTCCTGCTCCGTGATCCCCGGCGGCAGCATGGCGCATATAAGCATTCCCACCACCTCTGCTCCGCTGGAAGCAATATCATTGGCCGATACTATGACCGCCCATCTTCCCGCATCGGCAGTCGTACCCGTAATAGGATCTGTAGACAGGACCATGACCTCATCCGGCTCTAAGGCAACTGCCGCACAATCCTCGCCTATTCCCGCTCCCAGGATCACTTCGGGCCTCTTAGTCTTTATTTGTTTTAAAACAGAACGTTTCAATACGTTCTCAGGGACTTTTCCTATTTTCATCTCTTTCTATCCTTATGCCTCAGGCGGGCCTGCTCTTTACCCGTTTTTCCTCTGTTCCGTGCAACGGCAATGATCTATCCCGTACTCCGTATCACGGCCCTTCATTTTCACTACATATAACTTTAGGAAGTCCGCTCCGCCTTTGAACAGACTTCCTAAAGGAAAACTTATTACATCCTATTTACATTATGGTGCTACGGCATTCTGGGCATCCTGAGCTGCCTGCTGCTGTTGCTGCTGCATAGCCTGCTGGGCCTGTTGAGCCTCCAAAGCCTGCTGGGCCTGCTGCTGTTGGATAGCCGCCTGCTGGGCCGCTGCCTGCTGTTCAGGGGTAGGTCCTGCCGCAGGTGCTCCCCCTGCCAGTGTCGCTTTTACATAATCAATACTCTGAGTGGCAATAGCCGCCTGGATCAGATTGGAGACATTGGGGTCTGCCGTAGCGGTTCCCACCGCCGCCGTACGGGGAACAGCCTTATAGGAGCTCTTATTGATGACCTCTCTGCTTTCCTCCACGCCGTTTACTTTAACGATCTTCCACAGCTGCGCCACATAGCCTGTATGCGCAGACTGTACGTTGATATATCCTACCGGCTTGCTGGAATCTCCCACGACCTTCTCCCCTTCAGCGGGAGTCGTGCTTAAGATCTCGCTTTCGAAGGAAACTTCCCTTCCTTCCGGTCTTGTCTCAACACCATAAATATTAAATGTGATCTTTTTGTCCCTGGTATAGCCCTCTATATAAATGGGATGATCTAAATTATTTACAAACTTGAAATCCTTTGCCGTTCCGGAAATTGCCGCATCCGCCGAAGGATCCACATAATTTACGATCATGGAATGATTGGAGCGCTCCGTTACATCCAGCTCCGAACGCAATACCGCATTATACAGGGTCGTGGAAACCTGACAGATCCCTCCGCCTAAGGAATCGACAACAAGTCCTCCCGAATAGGAGCCTGCCATAAAATAACCGTTGGCCTCCGTAAAAGGCGAGATCGCTTCATAAACCGAAAACTCATCTCCGGGATAAAGGGTCGCCCCGTCGATCAGCCTGCAGCCGTTGGCCACATTTCCCGAACGGTTGGCTCCCGATGTGGAATAGCTGGTGGTATAGCTTCCCAACACATCCTTTACCTTAGAGAGCTCTTCTTCCGTTCCCCTGGGTTCCTCTGTTTCAACCACCAGATCCACAGAAGCGTCTGCAAAAGCCCATTCCTCTGTCATAAACTGGATGACCAGATCTGCCGAAGCCTCTTCGTTGATCACAACGCCGGTCTGGCCCGGTTCGATTACAAATTCTCCGTCCACCCTTTTTAAGGTGGCGTCCACCGCCTCTACATTAAATTCTTCACATTCCTCGTGGATAATATTGATAAGAGCCTGCCTGTCTACTGCAAAGGTAAGGGGAAGGACTTTGTTTTCATGCTCCAGATCCTTCAATATCTTGTATCTTTCAACCATATTCCCGCTTTTACCGATCTTAACGGCCTCTGCCACTACATCCGCATTGGTCCACATCAATCCGATCTCGTTGGCGGAAACTGTATGGGAATTATCATTCATGGCGTTTAAAGTAATCCGGGCCCCGCCGATCTGGTTGATATATTCCTGTACCTTATTGGCAGCTTCTTCTTCTGTCAGCCCTGAAACATCTACATCTCCGATATAAACGCCTGTCTCTATGGTTTCATCTTCCGTATTCTGTGCCTGCACCTGCATGGAAGCCGGTCCCAAAAACAGAACAAGTAAGGCAATCGCAAATAAAACGCCTGTAAACTTTTTCATATTGTGCTCCTTTCCTCAAAAAAATTATGTTATAATAGCCGCAGGCAGTTATTATTTTTGCATATACTGCAAAAACCCATGCCTGTCATTATCATTGTTACGGCATTACGGAAACTGCCAGCGGAACGATCATTGCCAGAATTAAAAGGACAATGATGATCTTGGAAATAATTTGTCTGCTCTTTTTATTAAACATAAAAATCACCTCTTCTTACGAAAGGATATTATAAACGATGTTATTGATTTTGGCAAGTTTAATCATCCCTATCATATGGCTTACTTATGAGTTGAAAAAGCACGATAAACTGGAAAAAAATGCCTTAAACGATTTCTGGCGGAGGGAAGAAGAAGCCAACCTGGTCCGCAAAAAGCCCCTGGATAACTTAAACTATGTAGAAATCCCTTTTGATTTCATTCCCGAAAGCCTTTTGACCGATAACGAAGAGGTAAAAGACTGCCTGGAATTACTAAACAAATTATCGGAGAAAAAAATCGTAAACTTTACAGGTTTTTCCAATACGGATTTAAAAATGGAATACGGCGCCGCCAATCTTACGGAGCTTTCCCAGTATGACGAAAATTATACTCTCTATGCCCGCACGATCTATAAGCTTGCAAACCTCTACTACCAAAACGGCTATGAGAGCAATGCCCGCGTCCTTTTGGAAAAGGCGGTGGAAAGCGGCACCGACATAAGCGGCAACTACCTTCTCCTTGCCAAAATCTACCAGGAGCACGAAGAAACGGATAAACTCAATTCCCTGCTTCGGTCCGCTGAAAACTTACGTCCCGCCGCATCCAAAAAAAATCTTATCCGTTCCTTGGAGGAATGCGCCCGTAAGTGCTGATCAGCCTGTCCAAATATCTGCTGGCTTCATTTTTGGTCATCCTGCCTATATCGTACTCGCTTTCCAAGCCATAACAGGCCAAAAAACGCTGCAGCTGCTCTATCTGCTTCTTCGTAACCGGCCCTTCCTTTTTTACCTTATAGACCAGTTCTTTGGGTTCAAAGTATTTGGAAGCCCCTTCCGCCTGCCCGAACTTTTCTTTCAATACCTTATACAGTTCCCATGTAGCTTCCACATCCGATAAGGCCCTGTGGGCTTCGTGCGCGATCCCGAAGTACCCGGTCAAATAAGGCAGGGAACGGCTTTCCAGCTCCTGCAGGTATTTTCTGGAAACGGCAAGCGTATCGATCCCCTTTTTCTCAAAGGCCGCTCCCTTATTTACCGCAGCTCTTTTTAAAAAGGAATAGTCAAAAAGAACGCTGTGGCCCAAAAGACAGTCTGTAACCTCAAATTTCACAAAATCCCCTATGATATCCTGAATATAGGGGGCATCCTTCAGGGCTTCATCTGTCAGCCCCGTCAATTCTGTGATCCGTTCCGTAAGCCTGCGCCCCGGATTGACCAGAGTGTGAAAAGTATCCGCGATCTCCCCATTCTCTACCCGTATGGCGGCGATTTCCGTTATTTTATCTTCTTTGGGATCCAGGCCCGTAGTTTCGATATCCACTACCGTATAACTGTTGCAAAAACCGCTCATGTATCCTTTTCTGCCCTTTCATCTGCTTTTCGACCCTTAAAATAGCTGCAATATTCTGTCAAAAAACATTCTTCACATTTAGGACTTCTGGCAAAGCATATTTCCCTTCCGAAAGTGATAATCTGGATGTTGTACAAAATCCAGTGCTCCTTTGGTAATACCTTCATCAGATCGTACTCTATTTTTTCCGGATCCTCTTCCTTCGTAAATCCCAGCTTTTTAGAAATTCTCTTTACATGGGTGTCCACCACAACGCTGGGCTCATGAAAAATATTGCCCCGAATAACATTTGCCGTTTTCCTGCCCACTCCCGGAAGAGAAGTCAGGGCTTCCAGATCATTTGGCACCTGCCCATCATATTTTTCTACCAGTTCCCTGCAGCAGGCAATGATGTTTTTCGCCTTGTTGTGGTAAAAGCCCGTGGAATGGATAGCCTGCTCTAACTCCTTCAGATCGGCCTTTGCAAAATCATCGGGACTTTTATATTTCAAAAAAAGCTCCTTCGTTACCACATTAACCCGGGCGTCGGTACACTGGGCGCTGAGCATGGTGGCGATCAAAAGCTGCCAGGGCGTTTCGTGATTTAAATAGCATTTATATTCTCTCGTATATACTTCATCCAGTTTATCAAGAATCTCTTTTGTTCTTTTCGTCATAGACCTGCCTCCCGTTCCGCAGTCCGTCTTTTAAAAGTCATCATTTAAAAGGATCATCCTTCCCTCATGGGTCAGGGGATTTCTGTCTTGATAATCAAAGAGCACAAATCTTTCCCTTTGGAGCCGTCGGTAAGTGGGGGCTTTCCCAAATATATCATAAAAGCATGGCTCCATATGCAGCATACGCACCATGGCTCTCGGTTCGCAGCCTTCATAATTTTTAAGCAGATGTTCCTTTGTTTCCCTGCGTTTTTCCTCCAAACGGTAAAAGCCGTTTATCCTTTCCTTATAAGGGAGAAGATCCCTTGCAAAGGCGGGACGGGTTTTGGCATTTTCCCTGGAATAAACATCCATGGTCAGCAGCTCTTTTAAAAGCTCTTCCTCTCCTTCGGTCTCCTCTATAGCAAAGCAAAGAAGCGCCTCATATCTGTACATCCTGGAAGGCGTATTCACAAAATATCCCTTCCTTTCATAAAAGGCTGAAAGCCTTTCAAAAAGAGTGAACGCATCCTCAAAAAAACGTTCCAGATATGGCAGGGTATGCGTAAACTGATTGCTGTTATAATAAAGCTCCACCATTTCCTCCACCTGTTTCAGCCTGCATACATCCGAAAAAGAAAGCCATTTGGTGGCAAGCACTTCATAAGGCGGACTCTCCGTATACAGCAATCCGTAATCTCCGCTTTTTTCCGCCATATAAGAACCGCTTAGTACTTTAAGAAAGCCCAGCTGGAGCTGCTCCGGTTTCATAGCATAAACCCGGTTGAAGGAATTCCTGAAGCTTTGGTAATCTTCAAAAGGCAGGCCTGCGATCAGATCCAGATGAATATGGATATTTCTTCCGTCATGAAGCCTTTTCACGATCTTTTCCAGCTTATCCACATCCATAACGCGCCGGATCTCCTTTATGGTCTTCTGATTGGCAGTCTGCACCCCGATCTCCATCTGTACAGCCCCGGGGCGTAATGTGGCAAGCAGATCCAGTTCTTCATCATCAAGCAGGTCGGCAGCAATTTCAAAATGAAAATTGGTTACGCCGTTGTCATGGTCTTTAATGAAACGCCATATTTCCATGGCATGATCCCTGCTGCAGTTAAAGGTTCGGTCAATAAATTTTACCTGGGGCACCTTATGCTCCAAAAAGAATTTAAGTTCCTTTTTTACAATGGAAAGGTCCCTGAAGCGCACCTTCTTATCAATGGAAGAAAGACAATAGCTGCACCGAAAGGGGCATCCCCTGGAGGATTCATAATAAATGATCTTGTTCTTAAACAGGGACAGATCATCATAAAGAAAGGGAAGCCTGCTTAGATCCGTCAGCTCTCTTTCCTCCGTATGAATGATGTTTTCTCCTTTTCGGAAAGCAATTCCCCGGATATTATTTAATATCCCGGGATCTTCCTTTGTACCAGCTTTTTCCTCTGTCCCGTCTTTTTCCCCAGTGCCTTCCAATTCTTTTACATAATACCGATACAGCTCTGAGAAGGTTCCCTCTCCTTCTCCTATCATAATTCCGGTAAGCTCCGGATAACTTTTTAAAAGTTCATCCGCCTTATAGGAAGCCTCCGGGCCTCCCAGCCATAGAGGCACCCCGGGCAGGATCTTCTTCAGCTCCCGCACAAGAGACATCACTTCTTTTATATTCCAGATATAGCAGGAAAAGGCGACAGCATCAGGAGACTGCTTATAAATGCCTCCAAGAATTTCATCCAGCCGGTTATTAATGGTAAACTCGGCGATCTGAATACAGCCTTTCCGGCTTCTTGCATCGGCTTCCCTGCCTTTTGCATCAGACATGGAGCCGCCTTCTTTGCATAGTTCGGCATATGCTTTTAAACTGTATAATGCCGGGTTTGTATGTATATATTTTGCATTTACCGCTGTCAGCAGAAATTTCATTCTTCCGCCGCCTTTGGATATTCGTTGCATAATAACCGGTAAGGCGCCTCGTCCTCTTCAATGGTGGGAAACCTTCCTACTTTTTCATAAAACCGGTTATCCGTGTTATCATCGTTGCACATGGACACTTCGCCGATCAGCACATCCCCTGTTCCCTCTACCACGTCAAAATCATGATACTGGTGGGGCCACAGCGTAATGCTTTCGCCGGGATGCAGAAGTACGCCTGTTCCTGCAGGCACATAATAAGAACGTCCGTCGGAATTGACCAATACATCCGTATCCGCCAGCTCTCCGTCTCCGGCATCGTTATATACATGGATGATCAGGGTGCCGCCGCCCCTGTTAATGATATCTTCACTCTTCTTCCAGTGAAAGTGCATGGGAGAATGCTGTCCTTCCTTCAACATTAAAAGCTTTTCCGCATAGACCTTTTTATATTTGGGGTCATTCTGGTTGCCGTTGCGCAGCGTGATCAGGGAAAATCCCACTTTTGAAAAATCCCCCAGACCGTAATCCGTAATATCCCACCCAAGCATATTGTCACGGATCTCATCGTACTCGTGATTTTTTTCCTTCCATTCCTCAGGCGTAAAGCTGCAAAACGGAGGCAGTTCAAATCCGTGGGCTTTGATCAGCCGCTCCATATCTTTTATACATGCATTGATTTCCGATCTCTTCATTTCAATACCTCTCCTGTTTTCACTTATATGTTGATTTCTCAGGTTCTGATCATAGATTTGTTTCAATAGGATCTATCCCTGTATGACCTTCATAATATCTTCTTTGGAAGGCAGCGCAGGAATGCCGCCCATTTTCTGTACGCAGATGGAGCCGGAGGTATTTCCGTATACCAAAGCTTTTTTCACAACTTCTTCAGTAATCGCCTCTGTATTCTGAATACCGTCCATTAAGATACTGGACAGAAATCCTCCCCAGAAAGCGTCCCCTGCTCCGGTAGCATCCACCGCATGAACGCTTCTGCCTTCCACAATGCCGCTTTTTCCTTCAAAGAAATATTTAGCGCCTTTAGCGCCAAGGGTTTCAATCAAAACTTTTATCCCGTTCTGTTCCATAAAGGAGAGAATATTTTCTTCTCCGCCCACAAAATATAATTCCTCATCGGATATTTTTAACAGATCCACAAAAGGCAGTATTTTTTCAACTTCTTTTTTGCATCTCTCCCGGTCATGCCAGATCATATCCCTGTAATTGATGTCGAAGCTGACTAACTTCCCTTTTTCCGACGCCATTTTCATCGCTTTATACACAGCGTCTTTGCTGGGGGAATCAGATAAGGAAACGCTTCCTCCATGAAGCATACGACAGCTGTCAATGTCTTTCTCTTTAATGTCGTCCTCAGACAAAAGAATATCCGCGCCGGGCTTTCTCGCAAAGGTAAAGGAACGCTCGCCCCCTTCATAAAGGGTCACAAAGGCAAGGGTGGTCACTGCTTTGTCCGTCAACTGGGGGCAGAGCATCCGCACCTTGTCCTGTTTTAACGTATCTTGTAATAATCTGCCGAAATCGTCGTTTCCGAGGACTCCAAGAAATGCGGCGTCTAAACCGTTTCTGGCCGCGGCAATGGCTACGTTAGCCGGTGCTCCTCCGGGATTTGCAGTATAACTGCGCGGGGTTTCCCCGGGGGTAAAATCAATAAGCATTTCTCCCATACATATGATGTCCATTATTCTTTCTCCTTTCTGGGTCGTGGCACTGCCTTTACAGACAAATTCCCGATAAACCGTATGCTGCATAACTAACTGTTCATTGGGGTAGAAGCTGAGGAACGCCGGGCCACGTCAACTCTGGCATAGAATTTAATTTGTTTAAATACACAAATATAGTCTGTTCATCGCCCCATATTCCCGAATCCGGTTTTTTTGTACATAATGTAATGTGATAAAATCCCGGATCTATGGAAATCATTTGTTCCAAAGGGCACTCTGTGCTCCACTCCATCAGCCAAAACAAATCAATTACACATAACTTCTCGTCTTGAATATCAATCCCTAAGCGAAGCACAACAGGATACTCTGCTAACAGGTCTTCTTTTGGATAGCCTTCTCTAAACTTGAGCATAAAATTTCCACCGCTTCCCGTACAAAAACCTACTACATCGCCCTTCTTAATGTGCCTTGCCACATCTTCCGGCTTTGAATATTCTTCTTCAAAGAAATTACAACCTTCAGGAACATCCCTATTTGTTTCGGGCGAATAGAACACAATACCCATTCCATCTGTCATCAAGCGAATATCCTGTTCTTTAAACTTCATAGTCCGATTTCTCCCTTTTCAACTTCTGCTCTATTGTTCTGATTATAGCACGGGTATTCATCCTGTTCAATTTGTTTTCAAGAAATCAAAGGGGGTTTTCAAGAAGTACTTTTTACAAAGAGACTTTCACTTTCATATTGTAAAATCCGTATTGTTTTTATATAATTTATATAAGGATGGTAGAAATGGGGGATACTTATGCAAAGAGTATTGTTATCCGACTTGACAAGCGGTATGATCACGGCAGAAGACGTTTTTTCCATGGACAATCAATTGATTGTCCCTAAGGGAATCGCACTGACGGAAAATCTTATCGCACGGCTTTTCTCCTTTGATCTGTTTTCTATCAAGGTAGAGGATGATGTTCTGACGACTTCCCTGGATACGGAACATTTATCAGAGGCATCCTATGCAGAAAAATTAAAGGCTTCTCCTGACTATCTGGCTTTTAAAGAAGAATTTAAAGATAATCTGGATAAACTGGAATTTTCCTTAAATGCATTGGTTGAAAAAAATAAAGATTTTGATCCTCACAATCTTTTATCAGATACTATGGGACTGATCGAGAACAGAGAATCTCGCAGTACCGGTATTATGGACATGATTCTCAATATGCACGATTTTGATGATTGTACTTATACTCATTCGTTAAACGTTGCATTGATCTGTAACATTCTTGCCGGATGGCTGCGTTTTTCGCCGGCAGAAAAAGAACTGGCAACGGCCTGCGGCCTTTTTCACGACGTGGGCAAACTGCAGATCCCTGCAGAAATCATGAAGAAACCCGGCAAACTGACACCTGCGGAATATCAAATTATAAAAACCCATCCTTTAGAGTCATACAAACTGTTATCCCGCTATGAACTTCCTGACGAAGTCAAAAATGCCGCGTTGATGCATCATGAGCGTTGTGACGGTTCCGGATATCCTTACGGTTTTACTTTTGACAAGATCAACCGTTTTGCCAGACTGGTAGCTGTTGCAGACGTTTATGAAGCAATGACCAGCAGCCGTACATACCGGGACGCTCTGTGTCCTTTTAATGTCATTACCTATTTTGAAAATGACGGTCTGCAGAAATATGATCCAGAATTTCTATTGCCCTTTCTGGAAAATATCGTGAACACCTTCCTGAATCAGGAGGTGCGCCTGACAAATGGTCTGGAAGGACGTATTATCTATGTAAATCCTGTATCCTTGTCAAAGCCTACCGTAAAAGTAGGAGACCGCTTCCTGGATTTAAAGGAAATAGGAAATGTAGGAATAGAGAAAATCATATAAACCGCCAATAGCATACAATTCAAGATTCAGATCTGCCGTCAACCAGGTGTTTGCCGGCTTTCGGCTCTCTTGTCAACAAAGCCCGGTAAACACCGGGCTTTTATTAAATACGAGACGGGATTCCTTCCCAGTAAAGTAATTACAATTGTTTGATTGAAAAATCCCTTTTTCCCCTTTTTACGTTATTGATTTTAAATCATCTATCATTACCATACTATTGTATTGATTTAAATTCAACCGATTTACAAGTTTTAACAAAAAAATTGATTTTAAAGAAACTCTATGATATTGTATATGTGGGTAGTCAATCTGCTGGGTGGTTTCCATCTCCGAAAGGAGGTGGCGCTATGAGTACATATGAAGAAATGAGTATTATACTTGGTGTTGCAATGCTTATTGTGACAATTCTAATATATGTTAATGGCAACAATGGTACAAAAAAATACCCCCCCCGCCTGCAAGTAGGGTAGTTATTTTTTAAATAATCGATATTATACTTGGAAGCCACTCTGTGGAGTTGACTACCTTTTGTACCTTCATGATAATTCAATTACATTCTAAAGTCAAGAAAAACAATAATAGGTAGGTAAGTCACATGGCCGATATTGGAAAACGGATAAAGGAAAAGAGAGAACAGCAAGGCATAACGCAAAAGGAATTAGCCTCCAAACTTGGATACAAGAATAAATCAACTATCGCCAAAATTGAAGCGGGTGCTAATGATATTGTCCAAAGCAAAGTGGTTGAGTTTGCTAAAGCTCTAAATACATCTGTTGCATTTCTTATGGGCTGGAGTGATGAACAAATATCCTCTGGGAAAGGAATAAAAATAAATGTCCTGGGACGAGTAGCCGCTGACATCCCCATTGAAGCCATTGAGGATGTTATTGATACGGAAGAAATCACAGCAGAAATGGCAAAAACAGGAGAATTTTTTGGTCTGCAGATACATGGAGACAGTATGGAACCCAGAATTTATGAAAATGATGTAGTCATTGTTCGCAAACAAGAGGATGCTGAAAACGGCGATATCGTCATTGCTATGATAAATGGGAATGATGCAACTTGTAAACGCCTAATCAAATATGCTGGCGGAATCAGCTTAGTTTCTCTTAATGCTAAATATGCTCCTATGACGTTTTCAAATAAGGAAATACTTGAAAAACCCGTTCGAATCTTAGGAAAAGTTGTAGAACTAAGAGGAAAACTTTAATTAAATATGATTAGAATAAAAATCCAAAGAAAAGGGGTAACCAAAATGGCACTTATCAAATGTCCCGAATGCGGGAAAGAAATATCTGACAAAGCATCTGCATGCCCCAATTGTGGCTGTCCCGTTTCTGTGATACCTTTTCAAACTCTACCTTCTGAAGTTGATATTCCTGGCAATACTGCTCCTGTCACATTTAGGGCAAGTAAAAAGGTCGGACCAATACAAATTGATGAAAATAACCGCTTATTCCGTATTTATGGTGCGATTCCAACCAACAAAAAGAAAACAGGGCTTGTAGGGGCTACTTTCAAAGGAATGATGGCTGTCAGCACAATGGGAATGTCTATTGCTGCTGAAAAAGCACTCGGACTTGGAAAAACAAAAGTGGGAAGCAAAAGTTTTTACTCTTTTAATGATCTGATCAGCTACGAATTGATTGAAGATGATAGTCTTGTGACCAGTGGCGGAGTAGGTCAGGCACTTATAGGTGGCGCTGTATTTGGCGGTTTTGGTGCTGTTGCCGGCGGAATAACTGCCAAACGCACTCAAAAGAAAAAGATTGAATCTTTATATATTAAGGTAACACTCAATGACTTTTCCAATCCATGTATTATGATTCCACTAGTTACAAAACCCACAAAAACAACTAGCAGCGAATATAAAAACGCTTTTACCTTATCCCACCAGATATTATCTGTATTTGATGTGATCACGCACAATAAATAGCAACTACCTTGACAATATAATATGCTTACCAGGGCAGCCGATAGGGCGGCTATACACCCGTTCCGAGTCTTGCGGAAAGGGGTGGTGTCAATGGTTACATTTAGCGATTTATTCACTTTTGTAATTATGCTTTGCGCTATCATTACTTTAGTTTTGAAGCACAAAAAATAGCGCCCTGTCTTTGGTCGGATGAGCACTATTTTTTAGTACATATTCGCCGGAGCGGGAAGCCTTAACCTTCCTTATCGGCTGTCTTGTTGAGCATATTATAACCAATATACTTCAATCTGTCAAACGGATAAAACCGCGCCTCCGGTATTGACGTACCAGAGGCGGTGGCAGGACTACACCGGGAAAACCCGATATAATCCCCCAAGACTCCTTCTACTATTCGCGGATATCTGCAAATGTTAAATTCATCTTATACTGATACAATACTTCAGACACAAATTAATGATTTTAACAAAATTATGCTGCAGGAATGGGTAAATAGTTATTATGTAGGACATTCTCCAAAATCCGTGCGGAATGCATATGGTTTTTTAACCAGTGTAATTTATTATTTTAAAGATGATATTATTTTCAAGGTAAAACTTCCGGCAAAAATTAAATACGATGCATATGTGCCTAATGATTCAGAGGTTCAGGAACTCATTAACTATTATAAGAGACAAGACAAGGATATACTTGTGATTTGAGGATAAAACTCTTGATTATTTTGAAACTATGCAACATGAAATGCAACACGAAAGAATAAAAGCCTAGTATTTACTAGGCTTT
>DEUB01000035.1 GCA_002362385.1 Lachnospiraceae bacterium UBA3273 | reverse complement strand
CCTACAATAAACTTACGCTATCTTCTATGAGTTTTCTATTGACAAAACACACTGCTTCCGATACAATCACTTATAAAAGAGATGGGTTTTTACCGTACAGTTTTTTACTCAAGCGGGCTGCTCGTTTCTTTTTTTATTGCCAATAGATCATAAAGGTACTTCTTGCCGTCTGCATCATGACGCACCAGCATGCGGGCAAAAAAGATATTGTAACGACAAATCTCTCCACTCTTATCATCATATACAGGCAAAGCAAATCGCACATCATATCGATACCATCCGTATTTTGCATTTTTCTCATGCTTCTTTTTAGTATTCTCTGAGTATTCTCCCTTTTCAGCAATCTCAATCAATTCTGGAATCCCCTGAGCTGCATTGGCCTTTGCCTTCGCGACAGCTCCTTTTAAAGCAATCCTGCTTTCCGAACCGGCATATTCATCCGGAAAATTGCTGGAAACAAATATCTTCTCTGATGTTTCCGCAATTTTGTAAAATTTTCCAACATATTCTTTCAGATAGTTTTCTACCTCTTTCCAATCTTCTCTCTTTCTACCTTTAAAGCGAATATCTTTAATCAAAACAGTTTTTTTACCGTTCGGACCATCAATAATGCTTACATTTCTATCCATAGTATCCTGCTTTCTCTCGTTAATTGCATATTTATGATTCTTTCGACTTCTCTATTTGCTTTTTCTTTTCAAATAAGCATCCTTATTTCCCTCATTGACATAGATACACACATAAGTCTCTCCGCCATATTCATAAAGCTCCCCCACGGAAAGCGCATCCCGTTCCACCATAAGGATCGCCTCAGGTGCATCCTGGTCACGCTTTGTTTTATCCTCCGCAATAATGTGGCGAAGTTTTCCCTCCGGATATTCGTCATGGAACATGAGCCAGAGAGGATAATCATAGCCGTCTCCGGAAATGATCAATCCGATGTCCTTTACGCCCTCTTCCTTTGCGTGTGCAAGAAGCTCCTCATAGGATTCCCGCCGCTGATTGTATACAAAATAATAAGACAGCCTGTCCTCACAGCCGTTCTTTAAGAACCCGACCGCCTGACTCATATTATAGGTCACAGAAGGTACCGCCAACAGTGTGCATAAACCGATGAGCAGCAAAAGTACGGCGCCCTGCAGCCCTTTTTTCAGATTTCCCAAAAACAGCCACAGCAGATTGGCGCTCATGACCACTGTGATTGCAAGGGCCGGATACATAAGCCTCGTTCCCCATGGCTGCCAGCGAAGAAGCGCCATGATAAACCCAAAGGAAAGCCATGCCGACAAAGCAAAGCCCAGGGATAAATAAAATCGGCATTTTGTTTTTTTATCCAGCTTCTTCCTTTTTACAACAAGACGTACCAATAACACCACAAGCAGGACGCCGCCTAAGACTGCCAGATAAGCCGCAAAAGCGCTGGGAGTTTTGTCATGGGAATACATATCTTCGCCCATGTTCATATGATGCAGAAAATCAAAGCCATGGAAGGCAATGGCTTCATTGTTTACCTCCACTCCTAAAAGCTGCCCGGCTCCGATGGCAATGCGGTATACGAATCCGTTTAAGCCCCTGCAGAAATTCTGGGTAATCAAGAGAGAAAAGTTTTTTAGGATATTGACAACGATATAGCTGACATTTTTGGTGGCCACCATAATATCCCCGCTGGCGGTAGTCGTCATAAGGCTGCCGCTGGAAAGATAAGTCCGTATCCATGTTTCCGATACCGGCAGGACAATGCTCCCCCCGGCTATGCAGACGCTTAAAAGAAGCTTAACCGGCTTATCCTTTTTCTTAAGCCTGGCAATCAAAAGCCAGGGCATGAAAAACAGCATGGATGCACATACACTGGTCTTTGCCAGATAAGAAAAGGCTACCGTAAGACCCAGCATGACAACGGCAGCGACCTGCCGCCTATCCAGTATGATCCGGTCCCATTGTATGACCTCAATAAGCTTATAAATAAAAATAGCAAAGAACACCGTTACGAATAGATCGTTCTGGGTGGTAATGCTCTGGGAAATGGTAAGGGGCATCATCATAAATACAAATGCGCCGAATAAGGAGAAGGTGCGGTTTGTTCCCAGCCGCCTTGCGCTTTGGTAAATAAAATATGCCGCTGCAAACATAGATCCATACTGCAGAAAATTGACAAAGGTATCATTTCCTCCAAGAAGCATGATATGCAGCAGGTTGTATTCCGCCAGAACAGGGGAATAGATCTGCCTGTCTATATTACATATATAATGAGAAACGCTCTGGTGGTCCATCCAGTACCCCACACGGGCCAGATGATAGGACATGGAATCATAATTGTAAGGCACGGTAAAGATTGCCCCCACTAACAGGACAACCGAGAGAATGAGCAGTATGCCTAACATAATAATGCGAATCGGCCGGCTCCATGCATCTTCCGCATCCTGCCTGCCCTTAAAATCCGCTTTCTCTTTTCCTATTCCCTTTGGTTCCCTGTTTTTCCCATACAATACCATAGTGACAAAGAATATCAAAAGCCAGGAAAAGAACACCGTGTATCTGTTTAAGGCATGAAAAGCGGAAAGCAGATTATTCATTCCCAGTAACAGCAGTTCAAACATTAAGATCGTTTCTGCCAAAGCCTCTGCCGTTTCTTTTGTTTTACATTTAAAATATTGATATAAGGCGGTCATTACCGCCGGCAATATAATGAGCATCTCTATTTCCTTTCCTTAAGACCAGACAGGTAAAATATAACAAATATCAGGGGAAATGGCAAGCAACGGAAATATCCGCCTGATTTCAGTAGATTTAACCTCCTGCCTGGGGTATAATGATCTGTATGGGACGAATAAATATACCGCTTAACGCAAAGAGAAAAATTCATATAGGACTTTTTACGGGAGCGATCCTGCTCTTTTGCCTGACCTTTTTTACAGACAAAAAGACCTTTACAGGCGACCCCTTAAATATGAACTGCCTGCCTGTTGATTTAGAGGCGGTTCCTTTTATGCACATTTTTTCCAAAATCCTTGTTTTTCTCATCATATGGGGAATGCTGGAATTTTTCTATTACGGTCTTAGACACAAAAAGCTTTTGTTCTCATTTTTTATCTTTTTTGCTCTTTATCTGATCCTGCTCTTGTGCAGCTATCCCGGCTATTATATGAGCGACGATACCGTTATTTTTGGCTATGCCACCAGATATTATCCCGTTTACTGGCACAATTACCTGACTTCCCTGTATTTTATGACGGGCATGTCTTTATTTCCGGCTTCCACAGGACCGATTATTTTAAATGACCTGTGCCTGGCACTGGTATTTTCTTATATTTTCTATAAAACGGAAAAGCTCTTTGCTACAAGATTCAGATACCTGATCCTGTTATGCGCCCTTATGCCTTTTGTGCTGTTATCCGCCCTGATGTGCTTTCGTCCGGCGCTGTATGCCCCTTTCTTCCTGTTCTTTTTTGCTTTTCTTTATTTCGAAAAAAAGGAGCAAAAAGAACTGACCCTTCGAAAGCTGCTGATGCTGTCCGTTCTTGCCGCCCTGCTCTGTTTCTGGCGCAGCGAGGGCATTGTCCTGATCGTTTTCTGTTTAGCGCTCATTCCCTTATGCTACAGGACGGGGATCAGAAAAACGATTCTGTTTTTAGTGGCTTTTGCAGTTTTCTTCAGCATCATGAAAGTTCCCCAGACAAGGGGAGAGGAAAAATATTACGGAAGCGATTACCTGATCATTTCCACGGTAAGACCCCTTTCCCTGATCATCCACAGGGAGCAGACCTATGAGGATGCAAAAGAAGACCTTGCCAATATCGACGCCGTCATCGACCTTGATTATATCAGCTACGAAACCTTATCCTGCAGCTCTTATAACCGGTATAACTCGGATTTTAATGAAGGACGTTTTACCCAGACAGGGGCTGAAAAGGCCGCACAAAAGGCTTATTTAAAAAGCGCCCTCCGCCTGATCGCCCACAATCCGGATCTGTTCTTTGCTGAAAGACTGCAGCTGTTTTTTGTGACAAACGGTATTTATGATTATGATGATTCCCTTGTTATGGGACTTAAGCCGGTAAATACCTCGGAATTCCATTTGTATCAGAGCGATAAAAATTATGGTTTTGAACTGATCGAAGGCAACAAGCGCATTCCTCTTACCGGAACGGATGCCATCGCCTCTTTTCTGTTCAAATACGGCGGCGAAGCCTATCTTCCCGTCCTTGCATTGCTGATATTCTCCATCCTGCTCTCCCTGATAAAAAGGAACTGGTTTATGTTTTTCTCCTTAGCTTCCCTTCTTGCCAGAGAGGCGGTCATCTTTTTAACGGCGCCGGCGTCCTTTATCCAATACAGCTATCCGGTTATGTTTGTGACCCTGTTTTTCGTATTGGTTTCCGCCATTGAATACGCCCAGAAGTTCTGCCGAACAAAAGCAGATCCAGTATCCGGACTTTTTTAATGAGGATTATGCAGACTGCCGTCAGCAGGCTCATAAGCACAAAAGCCGCCATGATCCATCCTGCCGCCCGCATGCTGCCGGGAACAATTCCCTTTTCTCCGATCCCTAACAGTCTTGCAAATCTGAAATGCAGCACATAGATTTCCAGGGTATATTGTCCGATAAACGAAAGCCCGATCTGCAAAGGCCCCCTGACAAAATGATAGATACCGTAAAAGCAGATGAAGCTGCCCAGAAAGGAGGCTGCCATCTGCGCCATCAAAGACAGAGTATCGGTTACCACAACCATATCGAAGGCCGCTATCAGATATCCAAAGATCAAAAGGGCAAAAATCCACAGCACCAAAGCGATCCCGTTCAATATATCCTTTTTTCCCGCCTCAATATTCCTCTTTTCCCTATATCTTTTTACAAAAGGCGTTATATAAAAGCTCCACAAATATCCCGCCGCATAAAAGGGAAGATATTTTACCGTTAAGCTGGGACTTAAAAAGGTGTTTCCGCTTCTGCCCCAGATCACAAATCCCACATAGCACACCGCCAAAACAGCTCCAAAAACCAGAAACCTTACCATTCCTTTACGGCCCCGGCTTGCAAGCTTCCACGCCGCAAGATCCGCCAGATAGGCCGCGGCCATGACAACCAGGGTCACGATCCATAAGGTCATCAAAAACCAGAGTCCTCTGTCAAGGGCAAAAAGCTGAAGTCCAAGCTCCTGAAGCGGGTCGGTAATATGGGTTAAGACAAGCCATGAAAAAAAGGGAAGCAGGTAGGATATCGTGCGCCGTTTCAGCCTGGCAAGCTCTTTTTTAAGCTCCGGCCTTACTCCCGCACAGCAAAGCGCTTCCTGTCCCATTCCCGCCGTAAAGCCGCTGACTGCCATAAACAAGGGCATCTGTATTGCCACGATAGCATCATAAAGATAGGGGTCCGAAAGATGGTTCAACACAATGCAGTGCCCCAGCATCACTAACAGTATGGCAAAGCCCTTTACCGCATCCAGCCTTTCATCCCGTTTTTTCAACTGTTCCAAATGCCCTTCCTCCTGTCTTCTCTGCTTTCGCCTTCTTTACTGCTTTCTCCCTCTTTGTTTCCGTTTGCTTTGTTTCCGCCTTCTTTATCTCTGTTTACCTTGCTTCCGTCTTCTTTATTTCCGTTTCCTTTATTTCCGTCTGTTCTGCCGTCGGCGTTTTGTACTTCCTTATGGTACACCCGAAAGATCAGATCGGCCATATTTCCCTGGGTCAGACCTGTAAGCTGTCCCTGGGGATAAGCGTCATAATGGCCCGTATCATAATACAGGAAAACGAGATCATTATCGCCCCATCGTTTTTTGATCTTTATCTCATAATCGCTGATCCCTTTACGATTTTCAAAAGCAAAACGGCAAAAAGCATAATCTCCGGCCAGATTTCCCCGCAAAGACCGCTCCTTTATCAGATTTCCACGCCCGTCATAAAGATATACGCTGTAAATACTGTCGTTATATTTCCCTTCCGGATTATGTACCTGCAAAGCGATCGTGGAAAATTCCTTATCGGTTTGAAAGGTCTGGCTGATCCCCATGCCGTCAGACAGGGCTATATATTGATCCGCCTGGAACAAAAACTGGTCTACGCTCATGGAAACCTCCACATAATCCGTTGCGCAAAAGCTTCCTATCATGGCCGCCACCAGCACGATGCATAAAAGGGCCGTTCCCTTAAACAGCACCTTTTTCCTTCCGCCTTCGGGCCTAACCCCTTTAAAGAAAGCGTTTTCCCCGGCCAGATCCATCAATACGGAAACCATACAACCGCCAACATACATGGTGCCGATGCTGTAAACGGTCCCTGCCTCCCAGATCATCTGAAACAGATAACTGCCCAGCAAAAACAGGGGCAGGAAAAACATTTCCGGCAAAAGCCGTCCCTTCCAAAGCTTTACCGCCGTGTAAAGCCCCGCTATCAAAGACAACAGATAAAACACCTGGGTAAGAGCAAGCAGGGGATCCCTGTGGGTACCGTAAACCACCCGCCAGAGCCCTCCGTACTCCTTATTCAGATTCAGCTCCGAATGATATCCTCCTGCCCCGTCCCCAAAGGTAAGGGCCAGCTTATGAAAATACAGCTTGGCCACTCCCAAAGGCCCCAGCCCCGACGCCCTTTCTTTCAAAAGAGAAAGAGTTCCTTCCTCTTTTTCCTCCTTTGTGGTAAATCCCATCGTATACGCCTCATCGGCCGGGCTGAAGGTTCCCGTATCGGAAAGTCCCATGGCGATCCAGTGGGTTGCGGGAAATTCCGTATCCCTTTCGTCAAAAGCTAAATAGTGATCCTCCACTATCCCATAGATCCCTTCGGTAACTCCCATGGAAAGAAATAACAGGGCGAGACAAAGCACGATATTTCTTTTTATACAATAAGCGGTTATCAGGACGGCTAACAGGGCAATGATCACTGTGGCGCGGATTTCAAAGCCTATGGCAAACAGCACTCCCGATACAATGCAGCATACCGCATTGCCGAAAACGTTTTCCGTATCTTTATCACAAAGAGCGCCGAGAAGCAGATAGGCGCCCCATATGGCAAAGGCCATGGAACATGTATTGGTATAGTAAAAGGGAAGCCACACGTAGCTTAAGGGATTAAAAGCCATATAAACAAGAAAGACCGCCGCCTGTCTGATCCCCGCGTATTTTTTAATAAAAGCAAAGGCTCCGGCAAAGGCAGCATCCACAAAAACCACGTTTACAAGCTGCAGCATTACCACCCCGTTGGAAAAATCCTGACGGACGATACCCGCCGCCCGGAATATTTTTAAAAGCCAATGGGTCATGATCGTTATGGTATAGTTATTGGAATACCTGGCAAAATACCCGTCTAAATCTCCTGCCCGGATCCCCTCCTGGCTGAAAAGCGCGACAGCCTCATCAAAAACCTTAAGGGCATCATAGCGGATTCCCGCCTTCGCCGATAAAACGAACAGGATCTGCATAACAAACATCCCTGCTGCGCAGATTGCCGCAAACAGCATGAGCTTCCTGCCATCCATTTTCTTTAAGGCCGCCTGCACAAAGCCCAGAAGGCAGAATATAAGAAATGCCCCTCCTAAAAGCTCACATCCCCGCAAAAACACATTGCTTTCCGAATAGGCGCTGTTTCCCCCTTCCCAGAAAAAGCTTCCCATAAAGATCAAATACATGGTCAATACGCCAAAGACTGCTAACGAAAAATGAAATATCCAGCTTCCGCTTCGTTTAAAAAATCCCTTCCCCATATGTTTTCCTACCATAGCTTTACTCTTTTCCTATTCTTCCCCTTATCATTTTCTGAATTCTTTTATAGACCAAATGCAACAGGATACAGACCGTAACCGACACAATGATTCCCAAAAGCTGTACTAAGCTTTTCCCCGCACCGGGCATATCCCATATGCCGGGCACGAAAACTGCCGCAAAGGCATAGAACATCTGCATCACAAAATAATGCCAGCATAAAATGGTCAGCGTATACTTACTAAGTCTTCCCGCAAACCTTATGATATACGGCGCTTTCTTATCCAGATATCTCAAGATGAAAAAAAGCAGGCAGCTTGCGCTTACCGCCGAAATCATGGAGACCGCCACGGTTTTCCCAAAATAACTGAGGGACAGATTGGAGGAGCCGTTATACAGGCCGCTGATAACAGACAGCCCCAAAATCCCTATAACCATCCCGCACTTTACAGGAATCCCCGCTTCCCTTATCTTTTCAAAAAAACATTCGTCCTTTAATTCATAGCCTATCAAAAAAAATCCCAACAGGTAGGGAAGGATATCCAGACACCACGGGAGCATAAAAGGAGACAGATAGTAATAAGGCAGCATCAATAGCGCATAAACCGCCGTAAACAGACAGACCTTTTTCTTGTTTCCCTTCATCAGCCGGAATAATCCGTCCCCGCAGATCAAAACCAGAAACAAAGCCGGCAAAAACCATGTGGGCGCATTCAGATTCGGCATCAGGTTCAGATCCGGAACCCATGTCCGAAAAGCTCCAAAACCGTTTCCGATCTTGATCAGCCGGGTCCTGCCATAGAATATCCCAAGAAAAGACAACGCCGCTTTAGACAGCATAAAACTGCCCGTTACCAGATCCTTTATCTGAAAAAACAGCACCAGAAGGATATTTGCGGCGAAATAAGGGACCAAAAGCCTTTTTGCCTTTCTCTCCACAAAGTCTTTATAGCTTTCCTTTTTTGTGGCGTATGTATAGCCCGCTAACAGGAAAAAGGCCGGCACATAAAACATGCCGCCCCAGAAATTAACGCCCGGAATCACAAGACCGCTGTGGTTTAAGACCACGATCAGGATCGCAATGCTCTTAGCCGCATCTATCCAGTTTTCTCTCCGGCTCTCTTTCCGTTCCATCCTATTCCTCCATCCGTCAATGGGTATCAAAATAAGCCCCTATTTTTCCCGCCAGCCTGATACCGGGCTTTTCCACGAACCTGTTCATCAGATACGATAAAACGGTCGTCAGAACAAAGCTTATGACAAAGTTAAGAAGCGCAAGCACATGGTAATTCATCTTATCGCAAAGGGCCAGATAAAAGCCGCAGGAAAAAGTGCACAATATCATAAAGTGGATCAAATAAAAGCCATAGGTAAACTGATTAAACCACACAAAGGGTTTGAAGGACAAAAGCTTTGCAGGGCCCTTCAAATGCAATAGAGCATAAATGACCATGGACGCCCCTACATTGTAAAACAAAATGATCTTTAAGGGGAAAAACTGATACATCGTACCTTCCATCCTCTCCCCGATAGGCGGAAAGGAGCCTAAGAACAATCCTCCCAAAAGCATAAGGGCCATGAGCCATTTCTTTTCAGAGAGCCCCTGCAGCCACTTCGGTGTCTGATAGGTCAGGTCGCAGACTACCGTTCCCAGAATAAAGGGCAGAAAATCCGACCTGATAAAAATGACCGCCGCCACGGCATACACAATATATCTTGCCCTGCTTTCCCCGAGAAGGGATAAGATCGCCGCAATCAAAAGCGTCCCGAAAAACTCATAGTAAATAAACCACAAAGGGCCGTTATACTGGTTTTCCCCCGTTACAAAGCATCCCCAGAAGGCTTCCTTCAACGCCCCGAAAATGCCGGGAGTAAAGGTATTGTAATTGCCTACAAAAATCTCTGAGCCTGCTAAAAGGGAGGCCTCATGATTTTTGTAGGCCCCGAGACTCATCAGAACAAAGATCAGAATATTGACTACCACGATAGGTAAGATCAGCCTGAAGTATTTTTTAACCACACCGGTCTTTAAAGATTTCTTTTCTCCCGTCAGGAAAAAACGGTAACCGACAAAAAAACCGCTTAAGGTCATGAAGATCCTGACGCCGAATTTTCCCCCCGCCAGAATATTAAGGGGCGTGGAACCAAAAATATATTCCAGGGAACGGGTATGAAAGTGTTCCGGTACAAGGCTGTAAGCCCCCGGATAAAAGAAATTTATAAAGTGAAAGTTAAAGATCATCAGGCAGGACAATACCTTAAGTCCATCCAGATAATCCAGTTTTACCGCCTGTTTCATCAATGACTCCTATATTACCAAGCATCCCCAAAGCAGCTTACGCTAACAGGGTCTTCATATATTCGTTAAACGCATCATGCCAGTCCGCAAACATAAAGTCCGTGGTCAGCTTAAACATATAGTTCTCCAGAATGGAATAAGCAGGTCTGGGAGCAGGCGCGCCAAATTCTTCGGTGGTAATTTCCTTAACTCTGGTACTCTTTCCTGCCACACGGAAAATCTCCTTTGCAAACTGCGCCCAGCTGCAGCTGCCCTCGCAGGTAGCATGGAATAACCCGTAATTTTCCGTAGGAAGTAAAACGTCAATAGCCTTTGCCAGCTCCTTTGCGCTGGTAGGGGTTCCCACCTGGTCGCCTACAACGGCTACCTCTTCCTTTGTCTCGGAAAGGCGCAGCATTGTCTTGATAAAGTTTTTGCCGTCTCCGTAAAGCCATGCCGTGCGCAGGATAAAATAATCCTTTGCAAAATCCTTTACAAAGTTTTCCCCAGCTAATTTGGTCTTGCCGTACATTCCTTCCGGACCCGTAGGATCAAACTCGATATAGGGTCTAGTCCCTTTTCCGTCCAAAACATAATCTGTGGAAATCTGAATCATTTTCGCCCCGGTTTCCGTGGCACCAATACTTAAATTTCTCGGTCCGACAGCATTGATTTTGTATGCCAGATCCACCTGTTCCTCACAGGCATCCACGCCCGTGTGCGCCGCACAGTTAATAATGGCATAAGGTTTTACTTCCCTTACAAGCCTTAATACAGCATCTATATCCGTAATATCCAGCTCCGCCACATCGGTATTTACCAGTTCGTATTCACTGCTTCCTGCATACAATTCGTTAACCGCTCTTCCGAGCTGACCGTTACAGCCTGTCACAATAATCTTTTTCATCGCTCTTCTCCTTTTAATCCATAAGCCATATTTTACCAGATTGTTCTGCCGCCGTCCAGAATAACCGTTGCCCCAGTCATATAGGAGCTGGCTTCCGACAGCATGTAAAGCACCGTCGCCGGATATTCGTCGGGCTCGGACATCCTGCCCATGGGGATCAGTTCGCTTATCTTCTTTACAAATTCCTCATTCTGCCCGTTGGAAAGGCTGGCAGGACACAGTGTATTGACCCTGATGCCGCTTTTCGCCCAATAGGTGGCCAGATATTTGGTCAGCCCCATGATCCCGTGCTTTACCACCGAATAGGAAACCGGCTTTACCGTCTGCTCCTCCTCGGGAACGCCCTCTTTTTTGTAAATATTCTGATTGGGGGAGATCACGCCGTAATCCGATGAAATATTGATGATGACCCCAGACTTTTGTTTTTCCATTTCATAGCCGAATACCTGACAGCACAGAAAAGCTCCGGTAAGCCCTACCTTCATATCGTCTTCCCAGATAGATAAGGGCAGATTGTGAAACCGCATAGCCCCCAGATTCTTGGAACCGCCCTCTACCTTGGGATTGTTTGCCGCGTTATTGATCAGCCCGTCAATATGCCCGTATCTTGAGAGCAGCTCGTCCCTGATGCCCTCCAAGCACTTCCTGTCCGTAATATCCGCCACATAGGTCTCTATTTTTGCCCCGGGATAACGGCTTAAAAACTCTTCCTTTGTCTTTTCCAGGGGTTCTTTAAAAATATCCAGTAAAACAGGAATGCCTTCTCCTTCCAGAACCGCCTCTGTGTGGCGCCTTCCGATCAAACCAGCTCCGCCCGTAATGATGATGACCTTTCCCGTTATCTTAAACTTTTCAAATATCGACATTTACCACGCCTCCCGTATTCATGGATTCCTTCACTGCCATAGCCATTTTCAGGCTGACAATGCCGTCTTCCAGAGTAATTTCCTCTTTTCCGTTCTCTTTGATGCAGTCAAGAAACAGCTTTAATTCCTCTATAAACATGTCATTTCTTGCAAACTCCGGAAATGCCGCCTTTTCCGTCACATCCGAAACCGTTTTTGAAACTATGGCATTGATCAGATCCGCCTCAACAGATCCCTTTTCCCCCACCACCTTTACAAAACGGCTGGGCGGGCTCTGGTAAAAGTCCGCATGGACATTGACACAGACCCTGCTGCCGCTTTTGCCTTCCATAAGAAACAAAGCGTCGCAGTTATCCTCCACATCGATTCCCAGATTCCCCAGGGTTCCGCCTATGGCGTATACTGTCAGAGGTTTTCCGAACAAATAGTACAGGTAGTCCATTTCATGGACAAGCTGGTTGGTCACAACGCCGCCGCCCATATCCTTTCTTGCCATATAAGTATCTTTATAATCCTCATAAGTATGCATGGTGGAGAGCCGTTCGCCCACAACAGAGTGTACGGATAAGATCCTGCCTAACTCCCCGCTCTTTAATACTTCCTTTACCGCCCGGATAGCCGGATGAAAACGGTTCTGGTATCCTACAAACACCTTAACGCCGCTTTTCTTTACCGCCTCTCTCAGTTCCTCTATCCCTGTAAGGTCATCGGAAACCGGCTTTTCCATAAAAAGGTGGCACCCTGCCTTTGCACACTTTATGGCGCAGGGAATATGCATATTGGTAGGGTTGGTAATAAATGCAATATCCGGTTTTTGCAAAAGTGCCTCATCCAGATCCGGATAAGACCTGATATGAAACTCCTCCTCCAGACACACATTGTCGCGGATCTTCATAGTGTCTGAAAAAGTCCTCTGAAGCCCCCTGACACGATATGCCAGAATTTCCGCTTCTTCTCCCAGGATCCGCCTTATATTTCTCAAATGCCTCTGTCCGATACTACCCAGACCGATCATCAAAATTTTCATGCCTTGTCTCCTCCGTCATTTTCCTCTTCTGCAGCCTCATGTTCCTTCATCAGCAATTCTATCTTTTCTTCATTCAGGGCAACCGCCTGTGCAAGCTTGCGCACTCTCTCGGACATGCGGGACAGGGTAACCGTTAAAACAAAGATGATCAGAAGGGAAAAGCAGAATCCCAGGAAAAAGATCATGTTGACCGGAGCCCAGATGCCCAGGAAATAGGACAGCCTCGTCAACAGCACCGGAAAGCAGTCCATGATCAAAACAAACACGATGGCAATGAGCCAGGACAGGGCATATTTCAGCTCCAGCTTCCTTTTTCTGATCATATTGACGATCGCTAACAGCGCGACCACCAGACATATACCGATAATGAGCTGCAATTTAAATGTCATCATAAAAAAATTTATCTCACTTTCTTAACATTTCCATAAGGATCGCCAGGGTTACCTTTACCATATAGTAAACGCTTCGCAAAGGGGATATGGACGAAACGCCTTCCGTCCTCTCCCGCATGACTACCGGATATTCTCCTACGGTCTTTCCCATATTGAGGATCGCCACCACGCTTTCCGGTTCCGGATAGTCCTTGGGATAGGAATCCGCATAGATCCCTATGATCTCACGGTTTACCATGCGCATACCGGAGGTGGGATCCGTAACCTTTGCCTTTGTCAAAAGCCTGATCAGCGATGAAAAATAGCGGATGCCGAAACGGCGGATCCCCGATGACTGAAACCCCTCTTTTTCGATAAAACGGGAGCCGATGAGCATATCCAGTTCATGCTCCACCATATAATCCCGCATTTCATGTAAAAACCTTGCATCATGCTGTCCGTCTCCGTCAAACTGTACCGCAAAATCATAACCGTTTTTATAGGCATATAAATACCCTGTCTGTACTGCGCCGCCGATTCCCAGATTAATGGGGAGATTGAGCACATGCATCCCTTTTTCCGTACATACCTTAAGGGTATTATCCTTAGAACAGTCATTGACTATGACATAATCAAATTCCGGGGCATTTTCCCTGATATCCGCTACCGTTTTCTCTATGCTTTTTTCTTCGTTATAGGCCGGAATAATTACTATACTTTTCATACTTCCTCTTTTTCTGCCGCTTCCCGTTCCTTAAGCTTTTTCAATTCTTCCAGTCTTAAAGCCTCTCTTTTCTTCATGTTCTCGATCTCTTCTTCCTGAATGTAAAACTGGGATGCAACCCGGAAGGTCCTGACCAGACAGATCTTAAACCTGTGGGGCACCTTGTTTTCCTTCAAGGCTCTCATACTTTCCATAAAAGACTGGATATAGCTTTCCGCACCCGAGGTGCTTGTCCCTCCGTAGAACATATGGATCAAAACATCCGGTATATAAGCCAGTTTTACCCGTCTGTCTTTAAATATTCTTACCATAAATTCATAATCTGCGGCAATTCTGTAATTTATTTTATAAACGCCGTATTGATCATATATTTCCTTTTTGAGATACATGGTGGGATGGGCCGGCATCCAGCCCTCCTCCAGTTTTCCGCTGTTTTTCATTTCCCAGTGGCGGACCAGCTTTCCTTCCTCATCGATATAATCCAGGTCTGCATGGACTCCGTCCGCATCCTCTTTTTCCATGGCGGCGATCATGCGTGAAAGCGCATCCCCACAGGCAAAGCAGTCAAAAAGGAACCCTATGATATCCCCCTTTGCCAGCTCAATACCTTTGTTAATGGCGTCATAAATACCTTCATCCTTTCCAGAGCAGAAGGTATAGGACCAGCCTCTTCTATCAAAATATTTTCTCTGATCCGTCAGATAATCCAAAGTCCCATCCTTAGAACCGCCATCCACAACAATGTATTCCAGATTGTCATAGTCCTGGCTTTTAAGGCTTTCCATCGTCTTCTTTAGATGTTCCAGATCCTGATAAGTTGTCGTAATAACCGTTACTTTCTTACTCACCTGTTTCCTCCATGGGGGTTGTCTCAATTTTTCCTTCATTTATCAGATAGCAAAGCGCCGCGTAAACCGCATCCCCTATCTGGTCATACCCTGCCTGGGAAGGATGAATTCCCTGATCCGGCACATTCTTTAAGGCATCCGAATGAGGGTTCTGATTTATTTCGCTCCGCCCGAATCCATAATCCCTGTCAAACATAACGCCTGCCGGTACAATGGTAACATTTTCGTAATCCGAAAGTCTTTTGTCCAATTCGGAATTGAGATTGAACACCATGGTGCTCCTGGTTAAAGACCACATGCCATGAAGCCCCTCAAAGCCCGGAATATTCTGCTGCATGGCCATTCCGTCCTGATCGGAAGGAAATACGGGTTCCACTACCAGGATCTGAATATCTTTATCCGCTTCTCTTATTTTATCCACAATTTCTACAATATTACCCGCATTGTCAGACGGATCCATATCCAGTCCGTTTGTTCCCAAAAAGACCTGCACTACATCCGGATCGATCCCCGTTGTCCGTTTATAATAATCCCAGTCAAACTCTCCCGTCTGGGGATTGGTAAATGCATTGTCAGACTCCATCCCGTATAAGGTGCCCAAAAGATAATCTCCCGCCGTAATTCCTGGCCTGCCTTCATTCATAAAGCCCTCTTCATCTCCCAGGGTTCCCATATGATAAAGCTTTTCCCCTGACAGATAACGGGTATAAGAGATCCAGCCGGTGCTTGCGCTTAAGCTGTCCCCGATGGTTACCATGGAAAGGGAGCCCGTGCTCTCATCCGCAAACATATCCGGTACAACGTGAATGGTCGTCCGTGCCGACGCCGCTTCCTTTAACTGGTAATCGTACAGATGAAGGGTAAGGTCATAGTCTCCCGTCGTATCGGCTCCGGGATGGATCCGGAACTTATCGTTCATGCAGTCTCCGATCTCACATTCCCAGTAAAAATCATAATTCTCCGGGTTTACCCCGCAGCAGACACAATCATTATAAATCTCCATGACCGCTCCCGCATAAACATAAATATCCTTAGGCAGGAACAAACGGGGCTCCTCTACCTCCGCTTTGGTTTCCATCCTGTCGTTTACTTCCTCAATCGCCGATGCGTTTACGGAAATATCCTGGTTTAATTTCTCCAGCTGTTCTGAAAGCTGCTGGTTTTCTGTCTTTAAATCTCTTATGACCAATGCTTCCGTAACGCAGCTGACTACGATCATCAGCATCAGAATCAAAGTAAAAACCCGTTTTTTAATCATCCCTTTTTCCTCCCCTGTAAGACCATACCATTTTTAGTTTACACCAAAATCCCATAAATAGGAAGATAAGGAATAAAAGGGAAACAAAAAATACATATTTTATCTTTCCCATATAGCTTCCCTCATACTCCCTGGAAACAGAAAATAAAAGGGACGCCGTCATTTTCTTTATTTCCCCGTTTTCCTTTAAATACAGATTTCCCGCAGAATACGGCTGATACCCGTACATATCGTAGATGACGAATTCCAGGTCATCCTCCGGGTCTCCTCCCGTCTTTTCCACACAAAGCTCATAGGCGGGATCTTTTGGAATTACCTCTTCAAAATCATAGATCCCGGCGCCGTTATAAGGCGTGCCTGCCGCCCGGATCTCTTCCTCGAAAACGATCTTCCCACTGCTTTCTTCTATCAGGCAGAGCCTGTAAACCGCCGTGCTGTCCTCTTTTGCGGGATTTCTCCATTGTATGACCAGATGATTGAAGGGTTCTGACAGCTTCAGCCTTTGCACAAGCTTTACCCCGTCGTCCACCGGATAAGAACGATTGGCAAGGATCTGGACCGCCGCCGGATGGGACCAGGGGCGTACCGCCTCCGTTACCGTCCCGTAACGGCATATTCCCAAAATAAGGATAAAAGCCGCCGCCCCAAAAGACAGGATAGGCCAAAGCATCCGCCGCATTTTGGAAGCGTCCTTTTCCTTGTTTTGCCCCTCTGCATCCAGATAACCTTCTGCATTCAGCTGCCCCTCTGCCCCCGGATGTCTCTCCGCATCCAGATACCCCGTAAGCCCCAGGGAACACATAAGCATCATAAAAGGCACGCTGTACTGCTCCGACGCCTCCCAGAGCACATAAAACAAAACAGCTCCCAAAAGGATCAAAGCCTGTAAAAATATAGGAAATTCAATTTCCTTTTCCCTTACGGCGCCGTAAATAAAACGTCCAAGGGCAAGAAGGATCCCCAGCATCATGAAAAGATGATACCCCTGATGCCAGAGCACGGCAGCATCCCGCCGGCTTCCGAAGACCCATTCATAAATGCCGTCTGTGCGCAATGCATCGGCCAGGAAGGTCGTATAGCCGTTCATGCCTGTTCCGAAGGTGTTTTTAACTTTCGTCTTTATGAGCAGAAGGTAATCCTTAAGGTCCATGGCGGAAAGCTTCTCTTTTATCCTTGCCTTTACCGCCTCTTCCTTTTGTTCTCCGGTAGGAAAAGACGCCGTATAGGCTTCATCCTCCCCGTTATGGCTTCCGGGCATGGTCAAAGACATCATGACCCAGTGGCTTGCCGGAAAGGCCGTATCCTTTGTATCGATCCCCACATAATTTTTCTGGAAGGAGGACAGGCTTGAAGCCGTCAAAACCGCCGCAGCCGTCATAATGCACAACACCAAAACAAAGCTCCCCCTTTTTTTGCACTTTCCTTCTGTGAGCATGAAGACGCCCGTAAATAAGGTCCCTATTCCAAAAATAACTGCCGTGGCGCGCAGCTCGTAGCCTGCTCCCAATAAAACGCCTGCCAAGATCATTTTTAAGATCTGCCGCTTCCGGTCATATTTTTTCACTTTTCCTGATTCCATGCCCTCTTTTTCACGCTCCCCTTTTAAGGACAATTCCTTGCCGAAAATAGAAAGCATAAGATAGAGAAAGCCCTGGGACAAAGGAAGGGAAAGGGTAATAGTATAATAATAAGACACCCCCACATAGAGGAACGGATTGCAGAGCAGGATAAACAGGATCCTGGAAAGCTCCCATCCGGCCAGGCCGGGCCTTATTTTCTTTATTATGGGGATCACAAGAAAAACCGACAGATCCAGACAGAACGTATTAAACAAATTGAAGAGCAGGGACCTGTCCGCCGCATTTATTCCCAAAAGGTTTCCGATCTTCACTAACGCCGCCGTGATCAGCACAAAGGTATTCTGGTTGGGATAAACCGACATATAATAAAAAGCTTCCTCTGCCACCTCTCCTTTTTCCGCCAGGGACGCCGCCGCTCCGATCACAAAGCCGCTGTCCCATTTATAATAGCTTCTTACATAAAACAGAAAATAAAATTGGACCGCCAGGGCAATAACGACCAGACAGAGGCAGATTATCTTCAGCGCCTCTTTTTTGCACCTTCTTAGAATATCTCCCGTTATTTTATAAAGCAGCAGAAAGAAAAGCACCGCTGTCACGCAAAGAAGCCCGATTACCGGAAAGGACTCCGTGGAATAGAGAAACGCCGCGTCCCTGTAATTAAAAAAACCGCTGCAAAACAAATAAAAAAAGACAGCAAAAAGAAATGCCATTACAAAAATAGCAGTTCCCTTCACTGTTCCTTTTCCCAATTCCCTTATTTTTCCCATGGTTTACTGATCTGCCGCTTTTTTCGACACTTCCTCATAAAGCTTAAGATATTCTTCATATCTTGTTTTTTTATCAAATTCCTTTGCACGCTTTAAGCAGTCCTCTTTTAAAAACCGCCCTCCCGACGCGTCTAAGACCGCCTCCAAAAGCTTGTCATAGCTGCCTCTTCTTACAACGATCCCCGTCTCCTTTGTTACCGCTTCGCCGCTTCCCCCGGTTTCATAGGTTACCACCGGAGTCCCGCAGGCCAGGGCTTCTAAATTGGTAGTGGGAAAATTGTCCTCCAGCGTGGCGTTGACAAAAACCGCCGCATTCCGGTAGGCTTCCACCAGTTCATCCACATTGGCGGTCCTTTCCCTGGCGATCACCTTACCGCCGTATTTTTTCTTAAGCTCCCTTTTCTGCTTTTTGTTAACTCCAATAAGCTCCACCCTGTAATCGTCGGGCAGGTCCTTTGCCAGCTTTTCAAAATAGACAAGGCCTTTCCGAAGCTCCCATATATTGGCAACCCCCAACACGGTTTTTATATTGGCATCACTTTTTTTGTTGTCATTTTCGCTATTATTTCCCTTACTATTATTTTTTTTACTATCTTTTCCGTCATTTTCCCCATTGCTATTACCGCAACCCGCATTTTTATTAGAATAACCCTCGTTATCTTTCTTTGCGGGGGTAAATACGGACAGATCCACCCCGTTGGGTATGACCACCACGGGATATTCTTTTAAAAAGGACTGCTCCACCTGTTTTTTCAGCCAATGGCTGGGAGTAACGATAGTCAGGTTTTTTACACCGCAGAAGGCTTTCCTCTTCCTGGCATAGGAGGCAGTGGTATTATCCTTAAAGATCGCATAGGGATATACCTTGGCGTGCTGCATACAGGTATGGCATCCTGTCTTCCACTTCTCGCATGCCGCAAAATCATAATAAGCGCAATGCCCCGTAAAGCTCCAGCAGTCATGAAGCGTCCAGACAACGGGAATATCACGCTTCTTGATATATTCAAAGAGCATCTCCACCTGAAGATAAAAGCCATGGATATTGTGCAGATGGATCAGATCCGGTTTTTCCGCATCCACCCAGGAAAGAAATTTTCTCGTAGTCTCAACCGAGCCGAAACCGGCCTCTCCCTGAAGAAAATTTTTTACTACATGCTGATAAAAATCCCCTTTATTTCCGATAAGGACTCCCTCATAGCCTTCCGGCATGGGTTCCCTTCCCACAGCGATCCTTGCTTCATTGCCGGAATCTTTGATCGCTTCATATAAGTCGGCCATGATCCTGCCCACACTGCTTCCTTTGATCACGGTATTTACCTGCAAAATTTTCATATACGCACACTCTTTTTTTTGATATACTGTAATGGGTGTTTTGCCCTTTTATACCGCCTCTGGCAGAAAGTAGGACATACTATGTTAATAATACAACCTATCGGTGGTTTATGCAATAGAATGCGCGCCATAAATTCAGCGCGGATGCTTGCCGCAAAGCGGAAGGAAAAGCTTAAAGTCATCTGGTTTGTCAACCCGGAATTAGGCTGCCCTTTTGAAAAGATATTCAAGCCCACCGACTCTTTTCAGGTCATCAATATTTATTCAAAATGGAATGTTAAAAAGCTCTGGTATCAGATAACAGCTGCTATTTTTGGTATTTTCCTGAATAACGAAAGTATCCGTTCCCATAAGGGGGACGGTACCCTGGAAGAGTCCTTCGCCTCTTCCTTGGGGCCGTACGTCTATATTGCCACGGAAGAACACTTTTATCCCTGCCATGACTATTCTCCTTTCCTTCCCGAAAAAGAACTGTCTGCAAAGATCGACTCCAAAAAGAAGGATTTGGGCGAACATGCAGTAGGAGTCCACATTCGCCGGACCGATAACATGCCTTCCATCGGCAAAAGCTCCACCCCGGATTTCATTGACGCCATGGATAAAGAGCTGTCCCGCAACCCGGATATCATGTTTTATCTGGCTACAGACGATCTTTCCGAAGAAGAGGTTTTACGGGAACGGTTTCCCGGGAAAATAATTTCCAATGAAGCGCGGAATTTGTCCAGAGACAGTGTAGAGGGGATCAGAGACGCCATGATTGATCTTTACTGCCTTGCCTCTACCTCCAAGATCATCGGAAGCTTTTTTTCGTCCTTTACGGATATTGCGGCGGATATGAAGGGAATCCCAAAAGTTATTGCGGGAGTTAAAGAGGAATAAGGTTGTTGAACGGGCAAGGGCGTGATTTATTTCTCCCTTACCATACCCTCTTGAATAATAATGAAAATCAACTATTGAACGAATTATCACACCGGATTCCCTTATTACGTTATTGCGATAATGATGCTATTATCCTAAGATATAGACCATACAGTATTTAATTTATTGTATAAGGAGATGACAATGATGAATGATCTTGGAACCGGAAGGATAATTTGCAAAAGGCGCAAGGAACTGGGATTGACGCAAAATCAACTTGCCCAAAATCTCAATATCTCATTTCAGGCAGTCTCAAAATGGGAAAACGGTACTGCATACCCTGATATAGAAATGCTTCCAAAACTGGCATCAGCTCTTAATATAACTATTGATGCACTACTTGGATATAAAAACATAATAACGGATTATGACAAGCGGTACGATACCGAAGAATATTACTGGGGACTTATGCCCAATCATATTTGCTATGATATTCTGAAAATTCTCCCGCCGATCAGACCTTACCGCATCTTGGATATTGGGTGCGGAGAAGGAAAAGATGCTGTTTTCTTTGCGAAATGCGGATATTCCGTAACTGCATTCGATATATCCGAACAGGGAATTGAAAAAGCCAAAAAACTTGCGGGGTATAATAAGGTTGACGTTAACTTCTTTAAGGCAAATCTTTTAGACTATCGTCCTGACACAAATTACGACATTATATTCAGCAGCGGGGCTTTTCATTTAATTCCGCCGCCTGAGCGAAAAGAATTGTGCGAAAGTCTGAAGGCGCATACTACAGTTACAGGCATAAATGTTCTAAATGTATTTGTGCAGAAGCCTTTTATAGCTCCCGCTCCAGACAGTACAAAGGAGGAGGAAAAAGGGCATCCGTGGTATTCCGGAGAACTGTTCGGATATTATCATGATTGGCTGCTCCATACCTGTAAGGAAGAAATATTTAACTGCAACAGTGGAAATGTGCCTCATAAACATTGTATGGATACACTTATTGCACAAAAAACAGAAGGAAACAGCAATCCGGCCTATAGTTTTTAATTTTTCAGTGCTTCAAGCTCTGCAGAAAGTTTCTTGATCAGTGCGTCTTTTTCTTCAATGACCGCACCCATTCTCTCAATCTCACGCTCATAATTACGTAAATCCTGATAATATTGCTCTCGACGGATTTTCCCAATAGAACGGGATTTGTGATCTCTACGGAAATGACTTCATCTTTTGAAAGATGGAGAAGTGAACAGATCAGTCCCCGAAGGACTTTGTTGAATGTGTTTCCCTTTCTTGTGCGTTGTGACGGAGCATGGACTCCATAGATAGTAAAATTTTAAAGTCAGAACTTTAAAATCTGTAGATGTGATAGACACATTGTATCAAAAGAAATGTGAAAAAGAAATCCTTAATCTTTTCCGAATTTCCATACCAATGTCACAAACTCAAAAGGAAACAGACTTCTTAGGACTTATTCCGCATTAAATGTTTATTTTATATAAGCGATAAGTATAGCTCACTTAAACTGCTATTGATAAATAGCGATATGATTGCGGTGCACAAGAAACCCCTATATCTTCCAGGGTTAACGGTTTATCGTAAACGATCAGATTTTTCAATTGATATGCCACGGCCTTTTTCCTACCTTTATAATATTTCCTAAAAAAATTATAAGTAATGCCTGAATATTCCTTAGTCTGATGCCAAACCGTCAACAAATCATCCTCTAAAATATTAGCTATTTCTGCCTCTCCAACAATTTGTTTTCGAGGTGCAGTTGCATAAATGATAATCTTATCCACATCATTGCGACAACGAAACTTTCTGTATTCATATATTTTTTTCCCTTGTAAAATGCTTTCTACAAACTCTGGATTAATCGATAACAACATTTGACACATTGATTTTTCCCTCCACTAAAACTTTCTTAAATTGTGTTTCCGAAAGATGTATCTCTGTCGGATAACTTTCTGTAGTTACCCAACAATTATTATTTTTGAGCCAATTCATAGTCACATTATTTCCTGCTCCAAAATATCCATAATATAGCAATTCAACAATAGAAACGCTATAGTATTCATTATATTGGCGTCGCAACTCTGATATATCAAATACCGACTTATTTCCAATCCGTTTTATCAGATCGTCAAAGGACATCAGATAACGACCTTTTGATTTTGCCTGAATCACATCTGTAACAACGGCATAAGAAGTTACGCATGAACGATATTGGGTTCCATATCTGCTCTCTGTATCTTTTCTATATATAAATATTGGTTCCCCTACTTTATGATTCATTATAGGTGCTTTTCCCACATAGATCTTACTCAATCCATTGCGAACACTATTCCCAACTTTATTTTGCAAATCAGATCTGCTATTTTTTAATTCAGAATAAGCAAACATTGTATCATGATATCCATCTTCAATAATTAGATATCCAGCATAATCGAATCCACTTTTAATAAACGGAAATGACAAATAAGGATTACTAAAATCAATCATTCGCTTATCTTTAATATAAACCCCTTCTCCATTCAAATTATAACCCACTTTTTTAAAGCCAAAACGTTCTAACTGAGCAATAAGGGGTTTTTGCTTATCAAATACCGTGACATAAATTTCATTAACACTTGCAGTCTGCCACTCCCAAAGCATCAACCCGATTGCTCCTTCTCCATATCGTTCTCCCCGATGCCTTTCTGAAATTTTTAAGGTACTGACCTTCATTCTTTTTTCTGCTGGAAATCTCCCATCCTGCATTGTAATTTCTTCATTCTCATCTTTTAATGCAATAAACGCGCCAACACCTAGTTCATCTTCAACCTTCGTCCTTCATCTGCCTTCTTCTTAAACCATTGTTCAAATCCCGGTGTCACTGCGTTTCCAGGATAATCTTCTTTTAACGTATCAAAAAACTCATCGTCAAGATTTATATCTGCAAATTTTTTAAAAGAAAATCCCCTTGCCATATTAATCCCTCCCGTTTAAATTATTTATTACACTAATATATCATAACACATGTCCAATAAACTCCCCCGACACAAGCAGAAACATCAAAATAGAAACGTCTGTTTTCAATTTTCCACCCGCACGGCAACATATCCCCCTCTGCCGCCTAAAACCTCTGCCCTCATTCCTCTCTCCCTAAGCAAATTCTCCGCTTCAGTGCGATAATACTCTTCCGTGGTAAATAATATCCCTTCATAAACACCCGGCGCTTCCCCTTCCAGATCTGAAAGCAAAGCCTCCACGCCGCCCTGCCTGCACAGATAATCCCCATAAGCCTCGGCCAGGAACACATCCTGCTGGGCCCACTGATCATGATAAGGGTCCTCCTTCTGCTCCGTTTCCATTACCACATAAGCCGGAAATCCTTCCGTTGCTTTGTCCTTTGCCACATCCTGTATCAACAGTTGGAATTCATTTGTCTGAGCTCCGTTTATACCGTAATTGTGAAAAGTTCCCGCCAATATCAGCGAGTAAAATCCCGCACAGGCAAAAACGGCGCACAAAAGAATCCCGCGCACAGCCCCGGGCATAGCTTCTTCCCCTAAAATCCTGCCCGCAACAACCGCCGCTCCAATCAAAAGCGCCGTAACAGCCGGGTACTGATACCACAAAAGCTTTGTGGAAACCGCCGAGAAAGCAAGGGCCGGGATCAGGATCCACAAACCGAATCCTATAACATCCCTGTGGAACACAGTTTTCTTACATACCGTCCATATGGTTTCTTTTGTTTTTTTCTTCTCGTGCCAGAACGCAAAAATCCCACCGGCAATAATTATGAGCAACGCTAACAGATAAATCTGCGCTCTGCCGCTCATTTTCCCTAAATAGTAGGAAAAATAGTAGGAAAAACCCGCCTCATTGCTCCCAAACCCTTGGCCTGAGCGTCCTACCACATCCGTATACCACATTTTTTCAAAAAAGGCCGTTTTGTCCGTCAGATACCGCAGCACGCCCCATATTCCTATGGGAACTGCTGCCGATGCAGCAAATTTTCCCCACACCGCGGGCTTCATTTTCCTGATCTCCCCGGTAAATATCAAATATAAGCCGCCGATGACCGCAATGACCCCTGCGTGAAAGCTTTTGGTCAGGAAGGCAAGGGCAAACAAAAATCCGCAAAGGTACAAGTTTCTCTGATCTTCCCCGATCTTGAGCATACAAAGCATTGCCAGGGTAAAAATAAGCACATAAAGGCTGTCCGCATCTCCCGCCCGCACCATATGGGCCAGAAAGGGAGTGGTGTTGGCGCAAAGAAATGCCAGGCAGAAAAGCGCCGGCATCCTGCCGTATCGTTTCCGCAAAAAGACTGCCGCCGAAACCGCCAGGACCAGATAACACAAAACCGACGGGAAGCGCATGGCAAAAACCGTCTTCCCGAAGATCAGCATGCTTGCCATAATGGTCCACATGCTTAAGGGCGGCTTCAGATTATAGTAATCCGTCTCATAAAGATAGGTGCTTTTGATAAGATTCCCTTCCCGCAGCATTTCATAAGCGTTTACCCCGTGTCTGGATTCATCCCAGGGATCCACATATTTAACATCCAGCTTATAAAAGCACAAAAATGCCAGCCAAGCGGTAAGAAGCAAAAACGCGATCTGGTATTTTCTCTCTTTTTTATCCCTGTCTATGCAGGTTACGGCCCTGTATAAACCGGGGGAGAGCAAAAAAAGCAAATATCCCAGACGGTTAACAAGGCTTAATTTTTCATCTTTATCCTTTAATTCCTCTTTTACATAGGATTTTAATCGTTTCCTTTGGCTCTTCTCTTCAGGCAGAAACTCCTTAAGAGGATAATAATAGTGGATAGCTCCGTTCGCCCGGGCCCTTCTGGCAAAGCGGACCTGATCTTTTTCTCCCCTTTCCTCAAAGAAGGCGATCCTTCCGTCCAGGGCGTCCATCCAGTCCAGACGTTTTACCTGAAAACCGCCTCTGGTAATACTCTCCGGCGCACTGAAATACCCGTAAAGGGGCTTGTGAAGATAAACTCCTTTTGCCGCCTTATCATATATTTTGTAGGTAGTAGCTTCATCTTCATGTATCTTCCCTTTGGGAAAACGGATCCCTTCCCAGAGCGAAGCCTTATAAAGCTTGTTCCATGCCACAATAAAGTAAGTTGCGTCACAGTGGTTCGCATCATACAGATTCTTAAGCAGTTCTTCCCTGCTGCAGACTTCTATGGCGCCGTCCCTCTTTTTATCATCGTCGTGCCCCGCTTCAAAAATACTTCCGTCATATTCAAGAGAAGAAGTGACCGCATAAGCGCACATGGCTACATCCGCGTCATGCTCATTTAATGCGGCAAGCAGGGTTTCCACATAGTCCCCGGCAATATAATCATCACTGTCCACAAAAGCGATATATTCGCCCGCAGCAATGTCAAGCCCTGCATTTCTGGCGTCGGAAAGGCCCCCGTTTTCCTTGTGGATTACCTTGATACGGTCATCCAAAAGCCCGTATTCATCGCAAATTTCCCCACACTTATCGGGAGAACCGTCATCCACCAGAATAATTTCCAGATTGGAGTAGCTCTGCTTTATAATGGAATCTATGGCGCGCCTTAAATACGGCTCTACTTTATAAATCGGTACGATTACAGAAACGCACTTCTCCATGATCTTATCCCCGTTTCTTCAAAATCCTGACGATGAGGCCCCTTGCCTGCACCAGAAAATATACCATTTTGACACAGCCTCTTTTATAAAAGAAAAAAATGATCTTATAGTCTGGCTTCCTTAAAGCAGGATGCCTGCCGGGTTCCTTCAGCTCTTTTAGGGCCTTCCCGTACTGCCTTATGACTTCCATTTTTTCTTTTCTGCCCATGGAAGGATCAAAGGCAAGCCCCTCTAAATCATCCAGAAATTCCGTAACGACCTTTGTCGCCGGCATATTTCCGTCTTCTATCCCAAGCTCTTTGAAAAATCCCGTCGTTTCTTCATAAAGCCTGAAGGCAATAGGGATCTTATCCATCCGTTTCTTTGTGGAAAGGGTCGTCCCCCTCTCATCCTGTATATAGTTGCAGACCGGATAAGAAAGCACCGCCGCTTTTTTTATGTTCCGAATATAGGCCTGGTTAAAAAGAAGATCCTCTCCCAGATTCAGGTCTAAGGGAAAACACTCCTTTATCAGCTCCCTTTTATACAGCTTGTTCCACGGCATATTGAGAAACCCCTGTAAATAAAGCTGCCGCCATTCTTCCTCCTGGGCGCCTGTCAGCCCGTCCATCTCATAGGTTCCTTCCTTAGGAAGCTTTAAAATATCCCTGCCGAAATACAAATGACGGTAACCGGCTATGACCAGGTCCGCATCCCGTTTTTTTAATGCGGCAAGCAGTTTTTCATTGGAATCCTCATCCACAAAGTCGTCGCTGTCCACAAAACGGATATATTCTCCCTTTGCTTCCGCAATCCCCCTGTTGCGTGCCTTGGAAACTCCCTGGTTTTCCTGATTGATAACGCGGATGCGGGAATCCTTCTCTGCCAGACGCTCTGACAGGATCCCGGAACCGTCCGGCGGTCCGTCCACGATCAAAAGGATCTCCAAATCCTTATCCGTCTGGTTTAAAAGACTGTTTACACATTTTTCCAAGGTTTTTTCACTTTTGTATACAGGCACAATTACACTGATCATACTCTTTTTCCCATCATTTCATTTTTTACTGCTCTGTTTTTCCGCTACGCTTTCTCTACAGCTTTATTTCTGTTGTTGCTCTGTTTCCGCCGGATCATCTTTACAGCTTTATTTCCATGATCGCTCTGTTTCCGCCAAATTTTCTCCGCAGCTTTCTTACCGTCGCTCTGCTCCTGCCGGATGATTCCCGCCGTTTTACACATTTACACTGAGGATAACCAGTTTCCATGTCATAAAAAGGTTGACCGCTCCTAAAACACCAAAAATGATCCTCTCATAAAGCCCGGAGGATCGTTCCAGTTTCTCCCTGAAAACGCCCGCTCCTTTCAGCCTGTCCATTCCCTTTTTCCCAAACAGACAGCTTAAAAAAGGCAGAAACAGGGGGATGAAATAACGCCCCTGGACCCCCAGGATCCGGTCATTTCCCACTGCCGTAAAAGAAATATACATGGAAGTGAAAACAACGGCCGCCACTCCGAAATTCATCAAATGGCTCAGACCCTCAAAAGCTCCTCCGATCTTTTTACGCACCGGAGCATAAAGCGCCGCAAAAATCCCCAGAAGGATCAGTATCCAGTTCAAGGCAAAAGGCGCAGTCCCCAGATAGGCATATCCCACATAAGGGACCCCTTTTAAGGTGTAGCCCAAAAGCATTCCAAACATCTCAGAAAGCAATATGCCTGTATAGGTCAGAGGATTTCCCAGAATATAAGAAATCTGTCCCATGGTACTGGTCCCCACACTCCTTCTGTCTCCCGAAAAGGCCAGGTTGCTCACAAGCTGGTAGTCCCCGCCTGCAACCGGCGTAGGGAAAAAGATATTATAAAGCATCAGGCCCGCCACAAGGGTTACCGATATTTTGAAAACAGTTCCCATAATGCGGTTGTGGAATTTAGACCGGGGCAAAAATAACACCATCAACGCCATAATAATATAAACCGGCTTGGAAAGGCAGCCCGCTACGAAGGACAGCAGCATAAGCAGCGCATTTTTCGGCCTGATCTTTTCATCGGGCGTCAGGATCTCATTCAATAAGAGCACGTATCCCAAAAGAAGGCATGAGGTTACCAAAGCGTCATAGGATAAGGCGGAAGCAATAAAAATATTGTTGGGCAGAAGGCCGATCCCCGCCACCACCATGCCGTATCCCCTGGCCATTTTTACCGCCCAGAAAACAACAAAAATATAAAAAAGCAGGTTTCCAAGCTTTGCCAGGGCAACCATGTCCGCAAACCCCGTGTGCAAAATGCGCCCTAAATAAAAACCGGCCGCCATGGGATAATACACCCTTGTCTCCGCCCTGGGAAAACGGCTCTGATGCCCGATATCGGGCGGAATCACATCCGGATCGTTCATCCTGTCCTCATAGCTTTCCACAAGTTCCCGTTCCTCCGGGTTATTAAAATAGGGCAGGGTATTTCCCACCATCTGCATTGCCGCCTCCGTCGTTTCAATCGTGGCGCCGAAGGACAGCTTATAAGCGCTTTTTGCATGGGAGTATTCGTCATAGCTGACCTGATTGGTTCCGATACCCTCGATCAAAAGGCCTCCAAAAAGCAGGGCAAATACCGCAAAAAACCATTCCGGCCTTTTTTTCATCAGCCCCCAGAGATCTTTTCCTCCCGCAAATATCATATAGACGGTAAAAAAGCATACTGCAAAAAAGCCTATGCGCACGCCGTTTAATCTAAAATCATTGGAAACGGTAACCTTCAGGGCGGATAGATCCGGTTCCTCCTCTGTAAGGAGCGAAATGACCACCCCGTTCGTTTTCCTGCCTCCGATATTGACGATCCCCGCATCCAGCTTCGGATTGATGCTACAGTAATAATCCAACGGGGACAAGTGTCCTTTTTCATAAATACCGGCTGAAAATCCGCCGTTTTTCTCCAAGGGGATCTCCAGCTTCAGCTTATTGATATAGTAAGAATCGTCCAATTCAATCTGGATCTTTGTCTCCTTGACCTTCCGGTAAAGGTTTCCGTCCTGCTCTACTAAGGATTCATCCAGTTTTTCTACATATTCTTCTCCGTTATATTCGGCTAAAAGGCGCTTATTCTCCTGCTCCACTAAAATGGCCTGCTGCTCTTCCCCTGTTAGCTGCGCCAGGGAGTCCGTTGTTTGTACCGACATCTTAGCGGTATCCGGGGTGCATTCCACCGGCTCATAGGAATGAAATAACGCTATTCTGTTAAAAATTAAAATTTCTCCCGTAACCGAAAGCAGCATGATGATCAAAAAGACCGCTGCATATTTAGCCAAAGCTTTTACGGGCTTATTCTTCATTTCAGACTGCATCTGCCATCCCCTCCTTCTTCCCCTTTTTTAATCCCGGATAGCAGACTGTCATGGATGCGGCAAGAAATACAAAAGTAAGCACCCGGCAGTCATATAGCAGGGGATAGGTATCGTGGGAGTAAATATAGTAGCATTTTATCATAACAGGTGTTTCTTTTTCTCCGGTCATTTCCAAAGCTATTCTGCCGTCCCTGTAAGAAGCCGCATTTTCCACCTGGTGGTGGTTTGCATAAATTCCCGGCAGGGTCCCTTCCTCATTTCCGTTGCTTCTGTAGGTAAACGTAATATACAGCCTTCCCTTACAAATCCCTTCGTCATCAAAAGGCAGATAAGGATACTGACCGTCCAGACAGGCCCCCAGGTCATAGCTTTTTTCCAAGAGCAGAGGCAGCGCCTCCCTTTGAATCTCCTGAGGCATTTCCTTCATTCCCTCCGGCTCCTCCGGACTGTTCGTTTCTCCTTCTTTCTCCGACGCTTCCGGCAGCTTGTACACCCTGTAGACCAGTTCCGTCCCCGTCAATGCCCCACCGTTTTTGCAGATACCGATCTGGAAGCCCTTCAGCGCCCGTCCGTCGGTTTCCATCACATATCCGATCTCATCCTCCGCACCCGTAAGCGACCAGACAAATTCCTCATCCTTCTCATCTTCCTTCATATTCACTTCATAAGTGTCCAAAACCTCATTGGGAAATAAATAACTGCCAATAAACCCTGCTAAACATAGCAGGGTACATATTGGCAGTATAAAATATGCATATTTGTGTATTGTCTTTTTCAGATTACCTAGCATAAACCTATTTCTCTCCCAGACCCAGTCTGTTAACCGCAGAAAAGATTGCCCGCACACTGGCCCTTGTAATATTGCTGGATACGCCCACGCCATAGGTCACTCTGCCGTCATCCGCATCCAACAGATGGATATAGGCAGCCGCCTGGGAATTGGAACCGCTCTGCAGTGCGTGCTCCTCGTAATCAAGTACCTTGACCTTAACGCCCAGAGTCTCCTGTAATCCCCTTTGAACCGCATCGATAGGTCCGTTGCCTACAGCCTCAAACATCTTCTTCTCTCCATGGTCAGTATAAGTTACCGTAACCTTGGTGTCAAATTCGGACTGGATCACGTCGCTCAAATCATCCACCCGCAGCTGGCGGAAATGAATGGGTTCCTTTTGATTTAAATATTCCTCCCGGAACTTTTCCATGATCTGATCCGGAGAAACCTCGCCCTGCTTCTCCGAAACGGACTGTATTACCCTTGCAAACTCTTTGTGCATGCCCTTTGGCAGCTTAAACCCAAAATAGGTATCCATGACAAAGGCCACCCCGCCCTTGCCGGACTGGGAATTGATGCGGACGATAGGCTCATATTCCCTCCCGATATCCGCCGGATCAATGGGCAGATACGGAACCTGCCAATGTTCGTTCCCCCGTTCCTTCATAGCCGCAACCCCTTTATTGATGGCATCCTGATGGGAACCCGAAAAGGCTGTGAATACCAATTTGCCCGCATAGGGATGTCTGGGATGGATCGGAATCTTACAGCATCTCTCATAGATTTCAATAATATCGTTGATATGCTCGATATTAAGCTTTGGATCGATACCCTGGGAAAACATATTGTAAGCAATATTCAAAACGTCCACATTGCCCGTTCTTTCTCCGTTTCCGAAAAGCGTACCCTCCACGCGGTCCGCTCCCGCCAACAGGGCAAGCTCCGCGCTGGCAACGCCGCAGCCCCTGTCATTGTGGGGATGTACGGATAATATAATAGAATCCCTGTTTTCAAAGTGTTTATTCATCCATTCGATCTGGTCCGCATATACGTTGGGAGTATTCATCTCCACAGTGGACGGAAGGTTGATGATCATGGGGTTTTCCGGCGTCGGTCCCCATTCCCTCTGTACCACCGTACAAATCTCCAATGCATAGTCCAGCTCCGTTCCCGTAAAGCTTTCGGGAGAGTATTCCAGAATGATCTTCCCCGGGAACTTTGCAGCCCTCTCCTTTACCATACGGGTACCCTGAATGGCAATATCGGTAATATGCTCCTTATCCGCATGGAACACCACATCGCGCTGTAAGGTGGAGGTGGAATTGTAAATATGGACGATGGCCTGCTTGCACCCTTCAATGGACTCAAAGGTACGGTCGATCAGCTCTTCCCTGCACTGGGTAAGAACCTGCACGCACACATCGTCCGGTATCATTTTCCGGTCAACTAACTGTCTCAAAAAGTCATATTCGATCTGACTGGCTGCAGGGAAACCGATTTCAATTTCCTTAAATCCCAGCTGGATCAAAAACTGGAACATTTCAATCTTTTCTTCCACTACCATGGGATCGATCAGGGCCTGGTTGCCGTCCCTTAAATCCACGCTGCACCAAACCGGCGCCTTCTCGATTTCTTTATTGGGCCACTCCCTTTCAGGATAGTGTACCACGGGGTTCTTTTGATATCTTTTATAATTTAACATGTCTGTGTTTCCTTTCTGTTTCTTATTTTGTTCTATTCATTTTCTATTCGGTGTTCCATATATGAAAACAGCCCATCCGAAATAGATGGGCTGTAATGCTTTATTTCATTATTCGCCGAGTCCGTTCTCAATTGCGGTAATCAGTGCCTTGAGAGCCTCTTCCTCATCTTCGCCCTCACAGACAAATTCAATTTCATCTCCGCACTTTACACACGCACCCAGCACACTTAGGACGCTCTTTGCATTTGCCGTACTATCTCTGAATGAAAATGTAATTAATGATTTGAACTGCATCGCTTCCTTACATAGGATGCCGGCAGGTCTCAAGTGCAATCCCGTTGGATTCTTAATTACTACTTTTTGACTAACCATTTGTATTTCCCTCCAAATATGTCTTACCCCTATTTACTATAACACTTTTCCCACTATTCCACAAGCCTTACAGCATCACATTCTGAATAAGCTCCGCCAGGTTGCGGGCCTCTCTCTCTATCTGTTCCTGATCCTTCCCTTCGATCATGACGCGTACCAGCGGCTCCGTACCCGAGGGACGGATGAGTACCCTGCCCTCTCCTGCAAACTTCCCGGAAAGCTCTTCGATGGCCTCCGCAATTTCCGGATACTCCATATAGCTCTCCTTTTTGTGATTGGGCACACGGGCATTTACAAGCGCCTGGGGCAGAACCTCCATGATAGACGAAAGCTCCGAAAGGGTTTTGCCCGTCTCCACCAGTACCTGCAACAGATGCAGCGCGCTTAAAAGGCCGTCTCCGGTCGTATTCTCATCCAGGAATATGATATGTCCCGACTGTTCTCCGCCCAGATTGGCGCCGATCTCCTTCATGCGCTCCAGCACATACCGGTCTCCAACCTTCGTCTGCTCTATATTGATCCCGTGGGCCTTTCCCATCAGGAAAAATCCCAGATTGCTCATAACGGTGGCAACAATGGTATTATCCTTTAAAATTCCCTGATTCTTCATATGATTGCCCACGATGGCCATGATCTGGTCGCCGTCCACCCGCTGTCCTTTTTCATCAACCGCCAGCAGCCTGTCGGCATCGCCGTCAAAAGCCAGACCGATATCCGCGCCTTCATATACGACTCTCGCCATCAGTTCCTCCATATGGGTGGAACCGCAGTTTGCATTGATATTGGTGCCGTCGGGATTGTTGTGGATGGCTACCACAGAGGCGCCCAGCTCCTTCAAAGCCTCCACGGAGGTGTAGAAAGCCGCGCCCTCCGCACAATCCACTACGATCTTCTTACCCTCTAAGCTTACGGGGATCGCCTTCATGGCGTGATTGATATATTCTTCCCTGGCATCCGTACGGTATTTGATCTTTCCTACAGAAGAACCGGTGGGAAACTTTACTCCCTCCATTCCGCTTTTGATCAGTTCCTCTATTTCATCTTCCAGAGCGTCGGGAAGCTTATAGCCGTTTCCGTCAAAAAACTTGATCCCGTTAAATTCCACCGGATTATGGGATGCAGAGATCACAACGCCGGCATCCACCTTATATTTTCTCGTAAGATATGCCACTGCGGGCGTGGGAACAACGCCCACATACACCACATTAGCCCCTACGGAACAAGCGCCTGCCATCAAAGCATTTGCCAGCATATCTCCCGAGATCCTTGTATCGCATCCAACCATAATGGTCGGTTTATGCTCATTCTCCCTGGTCAGGACATAAGCTCCCGCCTGACCGAGTTCCATGGCAAGGGTAGGCGTCAACTCCTCGTTGGCAACTCCTCTGACGCCGTCTGTTCCAAATAATCTGCCCATAATATCATATCATCCTTTATTTTTTATTTTATATCACGAATCCGACATTCCACCGTAAAATCCTCATCTGCCGGGAAAACCCCTTCAGGCAGCTCAAAGCTTACGGGAATATCATAAACGCCTTCTTTTATGGCGGTCATATTCTTTTGTTTCATATAATCGTCAATGGAAACCGTTCCGATCAGGCCCTCTGCATCCAGTTCGTTAAGATCTTCGGGCATTCCCTTAAAGGTAACCTCAATGCTGTCTTCCGTTCCCGAAAGGCTCGCCCTTTGATTTTCATCGCTTAATCCGGTAATCATAAATCTGCTTCTGGGAATGGAAACAGTTTTTGTCTCCATAGGAGCGATCCCTACCGTAACCGTAACCTTACCGTCAAAGTTTTCATCCGCCAGCCTTACATTGTCAGGAAGATATTTATTCAGGTCAATAACCGTCGTAAAGCTCTCCTCTTTTCCCTCTACATCGATTGCCGATGCCGGTATGCTGATATTAGCAAGCCCTACCAGAGTATTTAACTTACCCGCGACAAGCACTTCCTCCACATCGGAAGTAATTTCTCCCGAAAGGCCGTAATCATCCGCAGGCGTTCCCGTCGTTGCAAACTTCAGGGGAAGGCTTTTAGTAGCCAGCAATTCCACCTTGATGCTGACCGTATTGATATTCCCCGTCAGCCTTGAGGCATCTACCTGATTATTTTCGGCATCATAATAGCGGATAAGCGCCGTAGTGCTGATACTGCCTGACATTCCTGCCACGGAAGCCTCTACGGAAGCATAAGAAATTCCCGATACAATGGATTCCGGTCCCTGTACCGTTACCACATTCTGATCCAGAGTCACATCCCCGGTAATATACCCTTCTACCGGTTCTCCGTTAATAACTGGCGTTATGGAAAGCTGGCGTTTTGAAAGCGCCTCGATCTCCACCTCGACCACATCCGTTTTGGATTTAATGCTCTCGATCTTATCGTTGTATTTATTGGTCTCCAAACGGATCCTGATGGTCCCGTTTTCTTCATCCAGCTCCTGCATATCGGCAGTCGCCTTAATATTTTCTTTTCCCAGCAGGTCGTTGATGGAGCGCTTTGCCGTTATGGTCACGGAAATCGTATTGCTGTCGTCCAGGATCTCATAAGTCTGGTTCTGCTTGGATATCAGATCCGCATTCAGGATTTCCACAGGCACTCCCGAATAGGTGGATTCAATAATGGGATCGCTGACATTTACCACAATGATCCATACCAGGACCGCCACTATGACCGCAAGTATTCTCAAAAACAAATTATCCGTCAGTTTATTTTTCTTCACGCTTCAACCTGCCTTTCCAGACTTTACGTTGCTTCTCTTCAACAGTCTTGTTCTGGATGGATTCAAGCTTTTTGCGCAGGGTATCCGCATCCACGTTTCTGGTAAGCTTCCCTTCAAAAGCCACTGATACACGGCCGGTCTCTTCCGATACAATGACGGTAAGGGAATCCGTAATTTCAGATACGCCCACCCCAGCACGGTGCCTGGTTCCCAATTCCTTGGAAAGCTTTGTGCTGTCAGACAGAGGCAGATAACAGGTAGCGGCAACCACTCTGTCCCCGCGAACCAGCACAGCGCCGTCATGAAGAGGCGTATTATGTTCAAAAATATTGATCAAAAGCTGGTTGGTCACAATAGCGTCCACCGCAATTCCGGTCCGCTCATACTCCGTCAGCTTCTGGTTCTGCTCAACGACGATCAGGGCGCCTGTCTTTACCTTCCCCATTTCAAAGCTGGCCTTTACGATCTCGTTGATGGTCCTGTCGGAAAAATTCCCGTCAGAGGTCTTTGCCACATCGAAGGGCATAATATTGGCCACAAAGTTTTTCTGCCCCAGCTGCTCCAATGCCCGCCTAAGCTCCGGCTGCAATACAATAACGACCGCTATTATTCCTACGGAAAAGATTTTTTCTGCGATCCATAAAATAGTACTCAGTCTCAGGATTGCCGCAAAAAGCAGAAAGATCAGGATCACGATCACACCTTTTAACAGGTTCCAAGCCTTCGTATCGCGGATCCAGATTAAAATCTGGTACACCAAAAAGGAGATAATAATTATCTCCACAATATCCGTCCATACGATCCTGGTAGGAATATGAAGGGTCGTCAAATATTTATTTATAAAGCTGTTTATCTGCTCCATCAAAAAAACCAATCCCCTTTGGCATTATAAAACGCTCGTTATTTTCTTTACTCTTTTCTTTGCCTGCGCAACAGAATTCTTTGGTACGGCTTTTACATAATAATAATATTCATCATCCTCAAACTGAACGTACTCTGTCCGTGAATAATCCACGTTGAAGCAGAAAAACTGAAGAATCTTCGTAATCAGCAGAGAAATGACCATTCCCAAAAGCAGAAGGCCTATTGAAATATGTGTGTCATAAGCCAGATCCCCGATCAGCAGTATGACAACACCCAAAACGGCGCCAACCGCCATAGCTATGGTCCATGCATGGTCAACAGAAGTTCTTCTTATGAGATATACCGCAATTACCACCGCCGCAAAAGCAATGATAGTAATCATCATTTCTTTGTTGTTTAAAATGCCGTCTATAACATAACGGAACTTGGCCACAGCCCCGTCATCCGACTCCAAAGCGCTGATCGTAGACGCATTGACCTTAATATACTGAATCAGATAATACGCTATGGTACCGCAGCCTACGGATACCGCCGATGCAGGAGTTCCCAAAAGCCCTACGGCAATAGGGATCACATAGGGTATTTTCATAATAAAGCATAAAGGCAGGAGCAATACCACCACAGTATCCTTTGGAGAAAAGCGGAAATACAAAATGAACATAAGCAAAAAAATGGCGATGGCAACTACGCCGCATTCCAGCGATACCGCATACAAATGGGCGCAAACAAAGCCTGCGCTGACCAAAACAATAAAATTCATGGGCAGAAAAGAGCACATCAGTGCGATTACAAGGACAATAATAATATTGTCCAGTCTATCCATATAACCAATATTCCCGTTTATACACATCAGAGAAACCAACGCCAGCACAAATTTGAACAAAGGCGTAATATAAATTTCATACTTACTGTAGAAATTCCGAAGTCTTTCCCTCATTTCCAGTAATGAAGACATAAAATATTCCTTTCCTATTTCCGGTTTTCCAGATCATACATGGCGTTCAGCTGCTTAAGATGATGGTAATACTTTTTCAGACTCTTCTTAGCCCTGTAATACCTGTATGAATGAACAATATAAGAAATTACGGCATAAATCAAAGTAAAAATAAAGTAATACAGGACAACGTTCTTGCCGAATTCCAGCAAGTCCATTTTGTAAATATCCTGCATAAAAACTTCAAAATCATAAAATATATACATCGCAAACAAAATAACATACGCTATGGTTGCGCATATTATGGATTTGATTGTCTGAAGCCCGATATAATCGCTTCTGAAATAATTCCCGATGGACATATATTTGCGGCCTTCGTTTTCTTCATAAGCCGCCATTTTGGTCATCAATTGAACCCTTTCCTGACTTAACATAGCCTAACCCCGCCGATTCTTATAAGAATCTCATCTTGTTTTTATTATCCCCCGGCTTTACTTCATGTTCCTTTTTGGGCGCTTCAGGCTTGCGGATGGCGCCGCTGAAGGTCTTCGCCATTTCATTTTTGCACTTGGCGCAGAATCTTCCGCTTCCGATAGACGCCCCGCAGTTTTCACAGGTTACCTTGATCGGGGAATCTTCTGCAAACTGCAGCCTCTCTTCCCTGATCCATTGCTGGATCTGTTTGGGCTCGACGTCGCACTCCTCACACACCTCTGCCATGGGGCAGTTCGTATGGGCACGGATATATTCCTTTACTTCCTGAAATTTCTTTTCTGCCCGTTCCTTGCATGCAGGGCACACACACGGCCCCGATATATGATTAAATAATCTTCCACACTTTCTGCAATTTGTTACATTCATCCTATGCACCCTCCGTTCAAAAGTCTTTGCCAATTGCCAGTGTCATAAAATAAACCCGCGAAATACCGGCTTCCAACAACACTCCGGCCACAGCATCAATGGTACTGCCTGTTGTGTAAATATCGTCTACAATTATAGTTATATTCAATTTTACATCATTTTGCCCTATTTTGAAAGCCTTTTTCAAATTATTTTGTCTGTTTGTCCCGGCAAGGGCTTTCATAGGAGGTGTATTTCTAACGCGGATAACATATTTTTCATAGACCGGCATCTGTATTTCCGCTCCGAAAGCCGCCGCCAAAAGTCCCGCCTGGTTATATCCCCTTTCAGCTTCCCTTTTTGCATGGAGGGGAACCGGAATGATCCCTTCCACTCCCGCCCTTTTTACCGCATTTCCAAACTGCTTTGCCATCATTTTGCCGAAAAAACCCGCATATTCCCTGCGGCCTTCATATTTGAAACGGTAAACGGCCTCCCGCATCATATCGTTATACTCATACAGGGCGATCCCTTTTGTATAACAATGTCTACCGCCGTTTATCCTGCAGTCCCGGCACAGCTCTTCTTCACTACCCGCAAGCTTTCTGCCGCACAGACAGCATCTGGCGCCTTTGATGAGCAAAAAGCCTTCTCTGCATTCCGGGCAGACCCCCTGTCGTCTTTCCGGATAAGGGACCGGCCTGTCGCAGACAGGGCATCTCAAAGGAAATATAACATCCATTATTTTATTTCCTGCATCCGCCTTTGCCGCCCTTTTTTGTATCTTCTTTAAAACTTCCGTCAATCCTTTTCCTTTCCGCGCATTCTCTCCATTTCCCCGATCCGGTAACACAATCCGGTATATCTTTTCTGTTTATTCTCTCCTGCGATCATATTTTCCATGATCCCTTCATCCCCCAGAATGGTCACGCATTTCTTCGCCCGGGTCACTGCCGTATATAAAAGATTGCGGTAGGTCAAAAGCCCCGGAACCCCCAATAAAGGGACTACCACCGCCGGATATTCGCTTCCCTGTGATTTGTGTATGGTAATGGCATAGGCAAGCTCCAGCTCATCCAGTTCCTCAAAACGGTAATGCACCTGCCTGCCTTCATCAAATTCCACCAAAAGAAGGGACGCATATTCATTGATCTCCTTTATGATCCCAATGTCGCCGTTAAAAACCCCCTGGCCTCTTTCAATAATCAGATTATAAGGCCCCGCCACTTCCCACTCCAGCTTATAGTTGTTTTTTGTCTGCATGACCTTATCCCCTTCCCTGAAAAGGGTATCTCCGGCAAGGCGCTCTTTTTTTTCCTTTCCGGGCGGATTGATAAACCGTTGCAGGATCCCGTTTAAAGCCTCCACCCCCATGGCTCCCTTTTTCATTGGCGTCAGCACCTGGATATCCAGCGGAGAGGCTTTTACATATCTGGGAAGTTTGTCCGTAACAAGCTGTACGATATTGTTGTATATCACATTGGGATCATTCCTTTTCAGAAAATAAAAATCCCTGCTGTCCTTATTATGGATCCGGACAGGTTTTCCGTCATGTATCCTGTGGGCGTTCATAACAATATCGCTTTCCGCCGCCTGCCTGAAAATTTTATGCAGCATCGCCACGGAATATGCCCGGCTTTCGATCAGATCCTTTAAAACACAGCCCGGACCCACGCTGGGAAGCTGGTCCATATCCCCTACCAAGATCAGCCTGGTTCCCCGGGAAATGGCCGACAATAAAGCCTGAAACAGGAAAATATCCACCATGGACATTTCATCCACAATAATAACATCTGCTTCTAGCGGATACTCCGCATTTCTTCCGAATCCTTTTCCCCCGCCTTCATCATCCGCCGCGCCGGATACCTCTAACAGCCTGTGGATCGTCCTCGCCTCCATGCCGCAGGCTTCGCTCATACGCTTAGCCGCTCTTCCGGTAGGCGCCGCCAGTTCTATCTCCATCTGCTCCCGCTCAAAATATTTGAGCATAATATGGATCGTGGTGGTTTTTCCGGTTCCCGGCCCTCCCGTAAGGACCATGACCCCATGCCGGATAGCCTTTAAAACCGCCTCTCTCTGCATTTCGTCCAGAACAAGCCCGCTTTCATCCTCTATTTTCTGGATTTTATCATAAATCATACTTTCTTCTTTTGATAAGCGTTCCTGCCCTTCTTCAAAAAAGCACATATCCAGCTCCTTAAGGAGCGCCGCACACTGGCTCTCCGCTCTGTAGGAAGCGGGACTGTAAACAAAAAGAGGCCCTTCTTCCGTTTCCTTTCTCGTAATGATCTTATGCTCCATGATCAGGTTGGTCAGCTGGACTGCGATCTCTTCTCCCGAAAGTCCCAAAAGATTACACCCGTTTTGTATCAGTATATTCTCCGGAAGACAGGTATGCCCTGCCGAAAGAGCCTGGGACAGGGCATAAAGCAGCCCGCATCTGATACGGTATTCGGAATCCACGAGAATTCCCGCTTTTTTTGCAATTTCATCTGCTCTTTTAAACCCCACGCCGTCGATATCTTCCGCCATTTTATAAGGATTGGTCCGGAGCATGTCGTAAAGCCCGTCCCCATATCGCTCATAAATCTTTACGGCAAGCTTATCCGTTATGCCATATTCCTGCAAGAACAGCATGGCGCGCCGCATTTCCTTTTTTTCATAGACCTGCTCAGCAATCTCTCTGGCGATTCTCTCGCTGATCCCCTTGATCTCTTTAAGGCGCTCGGGCTCTTCTTCTATGATCCGGAAGGTATCCTCGCCGAACTTTTTCACGATCCTTGCCGCCAGCTTTCCCCCCACTCCCTTGACCGCTCCCGAACCCAAATAACGCTCGATGCTTTTGCAGTCGTCAGGCGGAAGGATCTCATAGGATTCCATCTGAAGCTGTTCCCCATAGCTCTGGTGCTCTTTATAAACTCCCTCGATCCGCACTCTTTCCCCTGCTTCGATTCCCTGAAACCTTCCCGTAACCGTCACTTCGATCTTATCGTTGCTCACTGCCAATACCGCATATCCGTTTTCAGGATTTTCAAAAATAACGCGGTCCACATATCCCTGAATTACCGCTCTTTCCATATCTGGCATCCTTCTCTTTCCTTCCCGGCATTTTTGCGCATAAAACATATAAACGCACAAAGAGGCTGTCCATCGGACAGCCCCGGATATTTGATTGTACTAAAAAATTAAAGACCGTAATTGCGTTTCATCTGCTCATATAAGGTTTGCGCAAGCCCTAAACTGTTCTGCTCCGTTGACTGGCTTGCCAGCTCGGCAATGGTGTTTTCCATAAAATAGTCCACCATCTGTGAAGAAGAACCGTCCTCATCCTCTCCCAAAAGGGAAGTTGTCTTTGCCATTTCCTTGAACACCTGCTCCAGAAAATAGGACTCAAACTGTTTGCAGACTTCCATCAGCTCATCGTCGGACTTTGTCTTTATTTCCTCCTCAGACAACTGGGAGATCTTTTGTGCCGAAGCCGGTACCCGGCTGGCCAAATCATTATAATATGCACCGATACTGCTAAGATCCATTTTTGTTCACTCCTTAACTTCTAAGCTGGTTTGCCTGGCCCATCATGTCGTCTGAAGCCTGGATCGCCTTGGAATTCATTTCATAAGCGCGCTGGGCAACGATCAGATTTACCATTTCATCCACGACCTGAACATTGGAGCCTTCCAGATAACCCTGTACGATCCCGCTTCTTGTAATGGCAATGTTGGTAGTCGCCTCGTTAATGGCCTGCCCGCTGGCTGCCGTTACCCTGAATAAGCTGTTGCTTACCTTTTCCAACCCTGCCGGATTCTGGAACTGGAACAGACCGATGGTCATTCCCAAAGGCTGGGGATTATTGTTGGCGTCGGGATAGCAGATCTGTCCGTCTGAAGTAACGGTAATTTCCGAAGCCTTATAGTTAGCGGGAACGGTAATGGGCCTTCCATTGGTATCCAACACAGAATAGCCGTCGGAGGTCGTTAAATTCAATCTGTTATTGCCGATAGCCCAGGTAAAATTACCGTTTCTGGTATACTGGATCTCGCCCCTGCCGGTTCTGACCGCAAAAAAGCCTTCCCCGTCAATAGCAAAAGCGCTGTCGCTTCTTGACTCGAGAAAAGGACCTTCCTTGAAAATAGAAGTGATGGAAGAGTTTCTCGTACCCAGTCCGACCTGTGCACTGATGGGTTTGTTTGCACCGTTGGCCGTTGTGGTCTTCGTCTGAAGCGTCTGGTACAGCAGGCTCTTAAATTCCGCCACCTCCGCTTTATAACCCGTCGTATTTACATTGGAAAGATTATGTGCTATCGTATCAACATTTGTCTGCTGGGCGATCATACCTGTTGCCGCAGACCATAAAGATCTAACCATTTACTTTTCCTCCTATACCGAACCAAGCTGATTTACCGCTTTATCCAAAGTCGAATCTATTGTCTGGATTACCTTCTGGTTGCTTTCATAGGTCCTGGTCACACTGATCATCTCGACCATTTCCTGAACCACCTGTACGTTGGATGCTTCCAGATAGCCTTCAATGATCTGACCGTCGGCATTCTTGAAACGGTAACCTTCTACGGGCTGATAATAGTTTTCGCCGTAATGCTCCAGATAATTGTAATCCTCAAAATCCTGAAGCCCGATCCTTGCTACGGCTCTGTCATTTTGGAAGATCGTACCGTTTTCATCGATCCGGGATGTGCTTAAGGGATCTAAGCGGATCCTGTTCCCGTTATTGTCCAACACGTAATCGCCGTCCTTGGTTACCAGGTAACCGTTTACATTTAAGGTAAAAGAACCGTCCCTGGTATACTTGGTACTGGTCACTCCCGCTTTATTGGTAAACTGGACGCAGAAAAAACCGTTTCCCGAAATAGCTAAGTCATATGTATTGTCCGTATTCTTAAAGGGTCCCTGGGTATAATCGGTATAATTTTCCCCGATCTTCACACCCAGATTCATACCGCCGATCCTCTGGGTATGCACTCCGATGGACCGATCCCTGATCTTATAGGCCAGCACCGTATCAAAGGATTGGCTGGTCGAACCTTCCTTTTTGTATCCTGTGACCGCTGCATTTGCCAGATTGTTGGAGATAACATCCATTTTATTCTGCTGATTCAGCATACCGGTATAAGCGGTATATAACCCTTTGACCATAAAATAAACCTCCTGATGAAAGGCGGGAATTAATATTCGCCTTTAAAGTCTGCCAAAACTTCTACATATTTGCCGGTTCCGACTGCCACGCATGTCATGGGATCCTCCGCCGTCATGGTATTAATCCCCGTTTTAACCTCGATCAGTTCCTCAAGCCCTCTCAAAAGACTTCCGCCTCCGGTCAATACGATTCCCCTGTCGGCAATATCAGCCGCCAGTTCCGGAGGAGTCTTCTCCAAAACGCTGTGGATCGTCTCAATGATCTGTGCCGTAGTCTCCCTTAATGCCTCTTCTGTCTCTTCTGAGGTAACCTTTACCGTTTTGGGAAGTCCCGTCACAAGATTACGTCCTCTGACTTCCATAGTATCTACCTCGGGACGCTTGTAGGCACATCCGATCTTTATTTTCAGGTCCTCTGCCGTCCGCTCGCCGATCAGCAGATTGTGTTTTTTACGCATATAACGGACAATGGCTTCGTCAAAATCGTCTCCCGCCACCTTAATGGAAGCGCTGACAACCGTTCCGCTTAAAGAAATGACAGCCACGTCTGTGGTGCCGCCGCCAATATCTACGATCATGTTGCCGCAGGGCTTGGAAATATCAATGCCCGCGCCGATCGCAGCCGCAATAGGTTCTTCGATCAAGGAAACATCCCTTGCGCCGGCCTGATAGGTAGCGTCTTCTACCGCTTTCTTTTCGACCTCTGTTACGCCGCTGGGTACGCATACCACAATCCTCGGCTTTCTAAAGGACTTTTTGCCCAGAGCCTTCTGAATGAAGTATTTCATCATTTTTTCCGTTACCGTATAATCAGAAATGACGCCCTGGCGTAAAGGTCTTACCGCCATAATATTTCCCGGCGTTCTTCCCAACATCAGCCTCGCATCTTCCCCGATGGCACGGATCTTATTGGTGTCTCTGTCAAAAGCGACTACGCTGGGCTCCTTTAAGACGACGCCCTTCCCTCTTATATAAACCAGTATGCTGGCTGTTCCCAAGTCAATTCCAATATCTGTGTACTTCATTGTACAAACCCCTTTCTGCTTTCTATCTATACATCAACCCGTAGGTCTAAATTCGCATATCGCTTTATTATAGCGCACTTCATAGGGTTTTTCAAAGGGTTTTATTGGAATTCATATATTTTTCATGATTTTCATAAAAAAATTATCGACAAAAACCTGCATCCTCAGCAAATATGAAGTTTTTAAATACAAAAATGCGCAGAAAACAAAACAGTTCCTTCTGCCCTCTTTCCACGCATCCATGCTGAATAATATTTCGGCATAATCTTATAAAAACTTAATATATAATTCCATAAAATCAATATAAAAGCTGCCGGAAAATCCGATTTCCCGACAGCCCTTCTATTGCTATACAATATTCAGTTCCACTGAAAGATCCTATAATCCGTACTCTCTCATAATATTGGCAAACTCAGGAGAATTGGAAAATCCTTTCAGAACCTGAGTACGGTCCATCGCTCCGGAGTTTAATTTGCCTACCCAGTCTGCCAGACCTGCCGCATCGTATTCCCTTCCCAGGAAAGTGCGGTACAGAACCTTTACATAGTCTTCATTATTTAAATTCTTGTTGCGGAATTCAGGGGACTCAAAGAATCCTGTTGTGGATACATCCGTTACGCTCCAGCCGCCGCTTACAATACGGTTGCACCAGTCATTCAGACCGTCCACATCGTAAGGTCTGCCCAGAGCCTGGGTATATAATCTTGCCACAAACAGAGTAGCTCCGTAATTTTTGTCCCTGCCTTCCAAAGCTGTGGTCGTTCCTCTGTTAATACCATAGTTATTGCAAATATTGTCAAATTCCGCCGAACCGGCAAAACCGTTAAATACGCCTCTTCTGGATACGCCGTTATTTAACATGTTCATCCAGTATGCCTTTCCCGAAGGGTCGGAATCCCTGTTCATCATAACCTTATAAAGCAGTTCCACAAACTCGCTGTCGCTGACGTTGCGCATTTCCAATTCTTTACTGAAGAAGAAACCGACTGCAGCATCATTACCTGTGATCTGCTTGCTCATCAGTTTTTCCACCCAGTCATTTAAGCCGCCTGCATCAGGCTCCCTGTTCAATACAAAGGAATAAAGGCGTCTTACGAAAGCCCTGACCTCGCCGCGTCCGGTATAGTCGTCCATGCCCCTTACGTAGTTAACGAGGGGAGCCAGTTCCTCCAAATGGTAACCGATGGAAACATATTCGATATCGTTATTGGAATTGACTACATACATAGCGGGAACATAATAAGTAAAATTGCCTTTTGCGCCGCAAGCCATTGCTACCAGAGAAATAGCTTCGTCAAAGAAATCCCCTTCCTGGCACAAACGGGTAAAACGAAAACCGGACTGACCTGCAATACCGTTTAAAAGTCCGGCGCCGACCGCATTTGTATCTCCTGCGATAATTTCAACGCGGGAATTTCCACCCAGTTCCCGTTCCAGATAATGAATCGTATCCATATCAAGAACATATCCGCTGTTCGTAAAGTTTCCCGATAAAATGATCTTGACTTTTCTTGCTTCGCCCTTGGTCGATACCTGATTTCCGTTGGTATCTGTCAATAAAAATGACAATATGTTGTTACTAAGATCAACGGGGCCCTGAAAATAAAACTGTCCGGCTTCCTCCTGAACTTCATTTCCGCTGATGTCTTCTGCGTTCTCACTGACGCTTTCAGCATCTTCGCCGCCGCTTATAAGCAGCCTCGCTCCGTCTGCGGCCAAAACCGTCTGCGCTGACAGGATAAAAATCAGCATGACTGTAATTAATAGTTGCAATTTCCTTTTCTTCATGTCTCTCTCCCTCTCATTTTTATTTACAGCATTCCTTTACCCATAAAATTCCACATGATAAAAATGCCATTTAATTAATAATATTTCTTCCTTGCAGGCTTGTCAATAAATCTATAACGCAAGATAGCGTAAGTTTATTGTAGG
>DEUB01000060.1:472-64183 GCA_002362385.1 Lachnospiraceae bacterium UBA3273 | reverse complement strand
TCCTACAAAAACTTTACCCTAGCTATTTATCGTCTGAACCGTTATCCTCAAATAAAGAACTGCGGGGCGCGGTATATGATCTCTCCCTTGATCAGGGTGCACATGGTTTTGGTAAAGATATCGAAGGGATGACCGTCATATATTACAACATCCGCCTGCTTTCCGGCGTCCAGACTCCCTATCTTATCATCGACTCCGCAGATTTTGGCAGCATGGATGGTAATGGCTTTTAATGCCGCATCCATTTCCATCCCCTCTTTTACCGCTAAAGCAGCGCAAAGAGGCAGGGTCTGTATAATGGAAACCGGATGATCTGTCGTAATGGCGGTAAGTATTCCCGCCTTGGACAGGATGCCCGCCGTCTTAAACGCCATGTTCTGCACTTCGATCTTATTTCTGCTTGCCAGGTCGGGACCTACGATGGCCGGAAAACCCGAGGCCTTGATCTCATCTGCAATTAAATGTCCCTCGGAGCAATGGTCTAAAGTCATTTTCACATCAAATTCCTTTGCGATCCGGATCGCCGTCAGAATATCATCCGCCCGGTGGGCATGGGCTTTTATGGGAATACGCTTTTCGAAAACAGGTCTGTAGGCTTCAAATCGCAGATCCGTATCCTGGTCCTTTTTATGGCCCGAAAGATACTGTTTTGCACCGAGCAGTTCCTTCCTAAGCATAGCGGCAACGGCCATCCTGGTGGCCGGGGACTTTCCCATTCCGCTGTAATTTACCTTGGGATTTTCCCCAAAGGCCGTCTTTAAGGCAGAAGGCGCCTTCAAGATCATCTCGTCGATACACCGCCCGTGGTTGTTCACTACCACAAACTGTCCTCCTACCACGTTGGAGCTTCCCGGCCCGATATTGGCGGCGGTAATTCCCGCCCTTACCGCATTATGAAAGGCATCGTCCATTGGATTGACAGCGTCAATGGCCCGGAGGGACGGCGTAATGGGATCCACCCCTTCGTTGCAGTCATCCCCTTCCATACCTTTCTTTTCTTCCGTGATTCCCATATGGCAGTGGGCTTCAATAAACCCCGGCAGCACAAAGCACCCCTTGGCATCAATTTTGCGGTATTCCGCCGGGATCTCTTCTTTACTTTCCAGGATCCTTTCTATGATACCGTCCTTTACCAAAAGGGTGCCCCCGGGTATGACCGCTTTTTCTTTATCGGACATGGTTACCAGTTTTCCATGGATAATCGCAAGCTTCATTTTGTTCATTCCATTCTACTTAAAGTATCCCACCGGATCAACGCTTGTCCCGTTCTGCTCCAGCTTAAAATAAACGTTCGTTCCTTCTATGCTGTAGTATTTCGTAGGAGCCGCCACATAACCGATGATCTGCCCTTTGCTGACCCTGTCGCCCTGTTCCACCGTCAGCTCCGTCAGCTGTCCGTAAGTGGCTTCATAGCCATCTCCTAAATCCATAACGACATACTGACCGATTTCCTCATTAATTCCCGTTTTTGTTACTCTGCCTACGGCTGCTGCCGATACGGGAGCGCCTTCTTCTGCGCTGATCGCCACTGCAGAGTAATACTTATACTCATTTAATGTGGCAAAATAGATTCTCTCGTCCATGCTGTAATCCATAATGACATTTCCGATCACGGGCCAGGACAGGCCGTCTTCTCCATTAAAATGGAGGACTGCTTCCTCGCTTTTGTTATCCGCCATTGTGGGTACGCTCAAGGCCTCCTCGTCGATCGCCTCAATTTCTGTTTCAGCCACTTCCGCATCTCCGGTCAGATCTGCCGCCAGGGCATCGTCAGCACTTTGCGCATTTGCCTTATCCATGGCAAGACGGGCGTCGGAAGGGATGTTGCTCTGTCCGTTATTGGTAACGGGAAGGGTTTCCTCCTCCTGCCCGCCGTCGGCAAATTCATCCACGCTTCCTCTTTCTTCTCCGGTTATATTTTCGGCACTCCCCTCGTCCTGTCCGGACTCAATATCGATGATCTGCTTTTTGGAGGGGGACTGGCTGCCCGCATATATACCGGAAACAACGCATACGCACACGACCAATGCGGCCGAAGCGTAAATTGAAATCTTTTCTTTATTCCATTTTGTAAACTTATGTCTTTTCATATTTTTTCACCTCAGCAATAGTCTTGCCCGGCAAAAAAAACTTTATACCATAATTTTCTTTAAAATAAAATCCTTAAAAAAATAATCCAGGATCTGATTGTAATTATAGCCCTGTTTCGCCAGCTCGTTGGCATAATACAGATCCAGGCCCAGACCGTGGCCCTTTCCCCTCGTTGTGACCAGATAAGCCTCCTGGGTTTCCTCTATATCCAGATTGGACGAGGGCAGCCCCATCCGTTCCCTGAAATATTCTCCGCTTACAACAGTCCCGTTTAAATTGACCTCATCCACATAGCCTCCGGCGTCCTTTACCATAATGGTAATGCTGCCCCATTCCTCCTTCAGTATCTCCTTTTGATAAAAGAAATCTTCCGCTTCCATGGATTTATCGCAAAAAACCCGGTCGCTGTCAGGCCCTTCTTTTGTTACCCCGGCGCTGACCGCATGGTAATTCCCCTCCAGAATATGATTCCCGGATACCGCTATCAGCCCGGTCGTAGCCAAAACAGCCTCCTCCATTTTTTCCTCATACTCCTTCTGGCTGCTGCCGTACAGGCTGCGCCTTGTGGAAAAATCAAAATAGGGTTCATCCGTTATGACCACCATTTCCTCTCCGTTTCTCAGCCTTTCCAGATTTCCTCTGATCAGGACCGCCAGCGCTTTCTGACACTCGATCTCATACTCGGGATCCACAACTGCCGCCATGGCTCCGATCAGATATTCTTCCACCGGAATGACCGTTACCGTCTTATCCTGTTCTATTCTGACCATCACATGCTCTTCTTCCGGCTCCCTGGATAAAAAAAAGACCGCTGCGCAGATAACACCCAGCAGCAAAATAAAAAATTTCCGACTGCTCAACATCATATATTCCTTATGAGGCTGTTTGTCAGTATTTTATGAAAAAACAGGTTGGCTCATTCCCTTATATTAGTCAAAACCCCCGCCGCAAGCAACAGGGCGTCAAAATTGAGAAGTCCCCATACTCCCGTATAACAGGCGTATAAGGACTTCTTTTGTTTCATTCCATACGGATTATCCTTCCCGTCACATGACCTTTATCGGGATAACCCTATATTTTAATTGTTTTTCCGATTTTTGGCATCCTCTTTATGTATCAGATAGCCAGATCCAGCTGCTGCATGGTTCCGGCATTGCCGTTTTCATAAAGAAAGACTCCCGTGGAACGGATCTGGCCGTTTGCCTGATTGGTCTTTAAGGAATTCAGGGAAAAATTAGTGGACACCTTGGAAATACAGATAGCGCCTACCCCTTTATCCTTTAAATGATACAATTCGTCATTGCCGTTTTCATCCTTGGACCAGATCAAAAGCTTGGAGAATATCTCGTCATTTTCATCGATCCACCCGTTCCCGTCCTCATCATACATGGCCAGGTCCCGGAAACCGTCTCCCGACGACGTGCCAAACAGCTCCGTTCCGTCATTGATCCTGCCATCGCCGTTTTTATCCAGAGCCAGATAACCGCTTCCGCCCTGCAGCATGGAAATGCTGTCTAAAATGCCGTCGCCGTCAATATCAAATTCAAATTTCTGGTCTGAAAGAGACGCAATATCCGTGTCCAGATTAATGACGAGAGGATCCATCATTTCTACGGTCTTTACTGTCTTCTGGGTAGTTTCGTAGTATTCCTCAAACTCCCTGCTCATGGATAAGCCCAGGTCAAAGGAAATCTCCCTTCCGTCAGCCGTTACAACAGTTCCTTTTGTGGAAAAAGAAGTCTGTTCCGCCTCCGCAAAATACCCGGCTGTGGTCATGGACGTTTCCACCACCATAAACTGCGGCTCTCTTGACGGCATCTGGCTTTCCATCAACGACGACAGTCTGTCCCTGAAACGATCACGGCTGCTTCCTCCGAAGATCCAGTAGATCAGATATTGAAGGCACTGCATTTTAATGCTCTCAATAGCCCTCTTTTCGTCTACATCGGCAAGACTTCTGGCTCCTCCCACAGGATAAAAGCGGTTTCTCATGGACAATCCCGTTTCTCCTAAGGCTTCTTCTCCTTCCCCGGATCCTAAAAAATCCGAAAAACTTTTTTCTTTTCCTTCCTTGGCTGCCCCCAGGCCGGCAAAATTCGATTGGTAATTTACCGTTCTGGCAGCAATAGAAGCATAGCTTCTAGCGGACTCCATTCCTATTCTGCTGGAATCAATTTTCAATTAATACCCCCTTCTTGTCCTTTGACAAAACTTGACTGTGAAATATTTCGATTCATTCAGCCTGTAATGTTTTTATCGGACATTTTGAGGATTTTCCTTACCGCGAAGGCCTTTCATTCCTGCTGTTTTACCACAATTTTTTCCTGATCGATCCAAACCTCTTCTATTTCTTCAATTTCCAAAACTCTCTCAGCCACAAAGCTGATCTCCCATTTCTTTCTGCCCGATTCATCCGCTTCTCCCTCATCATAGGTCATCCTTGTGTTCAAAGGGATAATGCTTCCATCCTTCATTTTTACATAGGCCTCGTATTCCTGTGGCGCGCCCTGAAAAGATTCCTGACTAATTGTAACCGGATCTGTCAAACATACCCCGATAGGAGTTATCTGGATCTCCTTAGCCAGCTTTGTATCGGATATCGTGATTTTTTCCATATCCCTCATGACGAAATCCACTTCCCAGTTTCCCTTCACGATCTCTCCGTCCTCTACGACTCTGGCCCAGAGGCTGTAATTATCTAAAGACTCAAGGCCTTCCGTATCATATACGAATTCCACATGCTTTGCAAAACGGTTGCCGCCCGTATTTTTTTCATCCTCTTCCGTATTGAAATAGTAATTGGCATAGGGAACGGAATCCTCATATACTTCCGGCGTCCTGCCCTTTTCCAAAAGCCAGAATTCCCCGTGATTGTCAAAGCTTCTATCCCATTTCGTCTGAATATGCAGCTTTCCGTCAACAATGCCAAGATTACTGATAGTCACAAAATCAATATCCTCGCCCAGTGAAATATCCATAGCGTCTGCCTTTAACAGTTCAAGGTCCTCATCAGCAACGCTTCCTCCCGTATAATTGCAGGCATAAAGAGGAACCGTTTCCACGCCCGAAGGGATGTCGTCTGCAAGGGAAATCCCTGTTTCAAACCACTCAAACGTCCGTTTACGGAACATCATGCTTCCAATGCGGAAGGTATTTTTTTTATTTATCCAATCCCTTCCCCCCGACTCATGGAGCACATATAAGGCTGTCTGGGTGCTTTCATCATAGCTTATAAATTCCACGTTGCTTACGCTGCCGCCGTCAAGGCCCGCCGAATCCATAAAATCTGCCTTGCTTACGGTACGCATCTTTCCTTCCGTATCCCGGATCGTAAAATATATATCCGCATGATGCTCGTCATTGACTCCTGCGATCACGCTGACACAGATTCCTTCTTTTTCACAGCTTCCCGTAACCGGATAGAGAAATTCCGCCAGGCCGGGGGACACCTGATTGATCCAATACTGTATTGCCGGGATCTCGCCCCCCAAAACAGTCAGGGTCGTCAGGCAGAAAATTATTACCGCTGCGGCCGCTCCGATGCTGCGAAGTTTTCTGTTGATCCGCTTTCCTTTTTTACTGCTTCCCGTACTGCTTTCCTTATTATCTTCTCCATCGTTTTTCGGCCTATCCCCTTCTCTTATACCAGCGTAAACCGTCTCCTTTAATATTTCATCCCTTAATTTTTCGTCTACCTTCATATCTTTCAGAGTATTGTCTAAATGCTCTTTGATCTTATTCATCCAGATACCACCTTTCCAATTTACCTTTTAACTGCTCCCTGGCTCTTGTCAGGCGCACTGTGACCGTCGATTCCGAAATTCCCAGAATCCCTGCTATCTCTTTGACCTTCAGCTCCTGATAATAAAAAAGAAGAACGACCTCCCTGTATTTGGGCTTTAACTGACGGATGGCCAGAATAACCGTATCATCCCGGAAAACCGCCTCTTCTGCTTCTTTTTCTTCATCCCATAGGGGATTTAAATCTCCGTAGACCACCTTTTTCTTCCAGGAAGTCCGAAGATAGGATTTGCATACATTAATGGCGATCCTCGTTATCCATGTTTTTTCCGAGCTTTGTCCTAAAAATCCCTTATATTTCCGAAATATACTGATATATACATCCTGTACCGCATCCTCCGCCAGCTGCCAGTCGTGCAGGTACAGATAGCACAGGCGCAGTAATCCGTCTCCGTACAGGTTTATCAGCTTTTCCATATCTATATTATTTTGTTCCTCATCTGTCTGCCGGCCCATGACATCCTCCTTTTGCATATTAGACGATCGGACTCCCAAAATTACTACAAAATTTTCTATAAAAATTGGAAGCCGGTCTTGTCAATCAATACCGGCTTCCAGTTATCAGCTCTTAACTGCTTATTTTTTCCTTTGGCAGTTTTTGCTGTCTCCTGTCATAATCCTATCTTTTCCAACTTTTTCAGCGCTTCAACATACACATCCACTATATCCGATACCCCTTCTCCTTCTTTTCCGGTCATTGGGCGCCGCCTGAAATCCACCTGATCGCAATGGGAAATGCCCCGATTGGAATTTCCCCGGTAAACGCCCTGGAAATTTGTCCATTTTACCGCTCTCGGAGCCAGAAGTCCGTCATTTTCCCCTTCAAAATGGTAAACCACAGGATATGTCCACGATAAAAAAATATCGCTGAAGGCATTTTTCATGACAAATCCATAGCTCTGATAATAAATGCCTTCCATATCCGGATTCTCTTCATTAAATCTTTTGGCATAGGCAGTTGTAAAGGAATGAATCGCCCCGTAAGTATCGGGATGGCGGTCTCCTAACAGCTTCATCCAAAGATCCGTACACTTGGAGCCAAACCGGATCAATCCCTTTGGCAGCTTTAATAACGCATCCACTGTCTCCGAACCGTTGTGCGGCGTATTCATGGTTGTAACGGAAGCGATCCATTTTCCCATTCCCAAGGTGGAAACCGCATACCGGATCTCCATTCCTCCCTTGGAATGCGCGATGACATTCAGCTTTTCCGCCCCTGTCAGGTCAATGATCTCCCTGATCCGTTTCTTTAAATGCTTTCCGTTTTCTTCCAGGGAACCGTTGGCGTCCTGTCCGCCATAATAGATCTTACATCCCTTCTTTTCCAATACGCCTGGGATCCTTCCCCAGTAATTGATATGTTTCCTGTCGCGAAAGCCCATCCCATGGACCATAAGGACAGGATATTTTAAATTAATCCCGTTTACATCATTTCCCATTCATACACCCGTCTTTAATTTCCCTGCTCCGTTTCCAAAAGGATGAGCGTATCCACGATCCTTTCCAGATACCCTTCAAATTCCTCCCGCTCCTTTTGGGAAAACCCGCGGTAAAACAAAGTATTCATCTGCTGCGAAACAGACTCATATTTTTCTTCTATGGATTTTGCATATTCCGTAAGGGACACAATGGTCTGGCGGCGGTTCATTGGATTAATATTTCTTTCCAAAATACCTTTTCTTACCATACCGTCCACTACAATGGAGACGGTGTTTTTTGCCAGGGAAGTCTCTTTGCTGATCTCACTTATGGTCAGGTTGTCTTTTTTCCACAGGACAAACAAGATCCGCCCCTGGCCCCCGCTTACTTCAATACCGTTCTGAACCAAAAGCCGTTCAAAGATCCTATCCTGAAGCTGCTTGATCTGTGTAATGTAAAATCCGCCTCTTGTTTCCAAAAAGACTGCCTCCCTGTTTTGTAGAATATCTCTCTATAGCGCTGTCTCCTTATGACCTCCTCATCTTAGCACAAAAATATCCTTCCTACAAGAAATGTTCCTTCCACTGCCCCATTTCCCCGATTTTATCCCCTATGGAAAAATAGTGATAAGGAGCATAGACCGCAGGACGGAGCCTGCACAAGTCAATGGCCTTCATATCCATATTTTCATAAGCCTCATCTATTTGAATATTCTCTATTTTGGCAAGAAATAAATGTGCACCTTCAAGCTTTACAACTCTTGTCACATTGCACTCATAAGTCCAATGACACTGGTCGATTATGGGAACTTCCAACTGTTCCCCTAGGGTGTACCCGTAGGGAACGGCAGTTTTGCTCCCTTCTTCTCCACGGGTGCTGCCAAAATAATCCGCAAGCCACAGGATATCCTCTGTGATCATGCCTGCCGAAAACTTCCCCTCCCTGAGAATATTTGTTTTTGTCAGCTTGCTTCCTCCGATTGACATCATCAAATGTGGTGTCTTATCAAAGGAAAAGCCTATCCATGTAATAATACAAAAATTTGGCGTGCCGTCTTCATTTTTAGTCCCGATGATATACATAGGCTGCGGACTGAATACACAGTCCGGCTTTATATTGATCTTTTTCAAAAAAACACCTCCTGACCTACCATTTATTCAAATGGATCCTCTCCTGTACATCACAAATATTTTGTTCATAATATGCCCCATCTTTTGCAGGTTTCCCGACCGCTATATAACAGGGCATCTCATAATCCCCGGGAAAGTCCAAAATGCTTTTAACATGGTCTTTTTCATCTCCCAGGGGAATTCTTAATGTACAGCCGCACCCTTCTGCCGTTGCCGCCAGAAAAATATTTTCAATACAGCACCAGATAGAAGCAAATCCGTTTAAGTCTGACAGATTTTTAGGCTGCAGGAGATTCTTTTTCTGCTTAAACAACGGGATAACAAGGCATCCCGCATTCAATAACATCTGATATTGTTTGGGAATGGCGTCTGCATACATTTTTTTCTGGCATTCATCCTGAAGCCTCCATACTTTCATAATAAAATCCACCCTCTTTTCCGATACCTTCTTAGGAATCTTTTTTATTAAATTCTGTATAAGAGCCGGATCATCTATCACTGCAAAGTGCCAGTCACGCATATGGTCATTGGTAGGCGCCTTCAGTCCGGCATCAAGGATCCTTTGAATCGTTTCCCTGCCCACAGGCTCGCCGGTAAAATCCCTTATTGTCCTTCTCTTTTCTATAACTTCATAAAATTCCATAACCCTTCCCTCCTGTATGCATAATAATTCCTATTAGAATATTTCTATATAGAACATTATGAGTATAACATACCTGTATAAATAAATCAATGCAAGAAGTTTTAGTCGTTGAAATTATTATCCGCATCAGGTAATTCTGGCTCCAAAATCAGTTGAAGGTAACCACTCTAAAACTTCAAAAACGCTTTCATAATGCTGCCGGCCCAGGATAAATAGGAAGGAACCTCTTTTGTGATCAGATCGCACACCTGCTTATATTCTTCCGGAGACAATTTCCCCACTTTCTGGTAAATACTCCCGTAGGCTTCCGACTTACCGATCGCAATAGCCCCTCTGGCATAATCTCCTGCTGCCACATAATTCCCGATCGCCATAGCACCACCGGAAAATGCGCCCACCGCTATGGCCCCCATTGCCATAATGCCTACACAGAGCGCTCCCATTGCAATGACTCCTACCGCAATGTTGCCCACTGCTACGATTCCCAATGTGGCCATTCCAATAGACAGCGCACCTATGGAAGCAATGCCCACGGATACGACCCCCATAGATGCTATTCCAACGGAAACTATGCCCTTGGCCCGTAAACCTACTGCAAATATTCCCTTTGCAGTCCTGCCGGGCCCGATATTAATATGCCATATGGGTATTCCCTTTATTTTCTTTTCACTGGCTTTTTCATAATAAAAGTGCTTTTCCAGGTTTATATTTTTCTCGCTTTTATGGAAATCATCCGATTCCATCTCGTCCCGCAGCAGATAATCTAAAGAGCAGTGATACAGATCGCTTAACTGGATCAGCTTTTCTGTCTCAGGATAAGAGGCGTCGGATTCCCATTTACTGATTGCCTGCCTCGATACTCCCAGGATATCTGCAAGCTGTTCCTGTGTATAATTGTTCTGCTTCCGCAATTTTGATAACTTATTTCCTACTGTCATAATATTTTCCTCCTTGCACATTTGTCCCCGCATATGCTACTTATATTTTGTTTTCAACTTATACTATATTTTTCAGGAAAATATTTCTATCACTTTTGTCTTTCTAAATGTAAAGTTTCGGTTGCATCCCGGTAAATACAGGCATTCACACATTGCTAATTCTATTTCAAAAGTGCTGCCGGAGTAAAAATAACATCCGTTCCGTTTCCCAGTAAATTTACAATAAAATGTGCTGTCATAGGAATATATACATTCTTTGTTTTCATATAGGATATACTTAACGGCAAAGCCCAAATCATTACAAGTAAAATTCCCCATGGGGACAGGGCATGCTCAACGGCATACAGAAACATACCGGCATCCAATCCCGGAAATGCACCTTCCAGAAGTATGGTTACGGCAAATGCCGCCATAAAACCTGCTGCGGTTATAATTACGGAAACCCAGAATTTCCTGCCTCCCAGTATATTGTTCTTCCACTCTGAAAAGGAAAACTCTTTTTGCAATATAAAATAGACGGCTAATGCCAGATAAAACAGAAAATTCGTATATATATGATAATCATCGGAAACAACAAAACAAGTTGTCTCCATGGGTCAAGCAAACATGCTTGCATATTCATTTGACCCTCAAATCAATCTTTTTTCTATACAAACATATCCTACCATAATAATTTATTGATTGTTCAATTTCTTCTCTAATTCTTCAATTTTTTTCAATGCTTTTTGATAAAGTTCATCTTTCTTATTAAGTTCTTCTTTTTGATATGCTAATTGGGAATCCTTTTCTTTTAGCTGAGACCTGCTCTCTTCCAGCTGGGACTTGCTCTCTTCTAACTGAGATTGGCTCTCCTCTAGCTGAGATTTGCTCTCTTCTAACTGAGTCCTGCGTTCCTCCAACTGAGACTTACTCTCTTCTAACTGGGACCTGCGTTCCTCCAATTCATGTGTGCTCTCTTCCAATTCTTTTTTCTTCCGGTTTATCTCCTCCTGCATCTCATCCATCATATACCGAACCGTATTTCTGTCCAGCTCCAACAGTTCCTTTGAAAATAATCCCATAACGTCCTCCACATTCCGGCAGATTTCATAGATCTGTCCATACAACTCCCTGAATTCAGGGTATCTCTCTATCAGTTCCAATATTATCGAAGGGGTATCCATAGATAAAAAAGCAAGCCATCCCTCAAGTTTACTGTTGATAGAATTATTTTGCACGTTTTTCCGAAATATGTCAAGGGGGATAAAAATATATTTCTGCAGTAATTCCATCTTTATACCGGAATCTGATTTCTGCTCAAAGCGATGGATATATGTATCGGGAAACTCCTTAAATTCATGGGTGCTTTTGTCGAATATGACAATGGTATAGACATTTTTGATCTGATTGTAGACAAATTCCTTTTTCTGACGGCCTCGGACCCTTTTATACTGGCGCAGCAGCAGATCCGAGGAATAACATGCGCTCCGTTCTCCCGGGAACTGGTAGCCGATCTTCTGGATCTCCACGTTGGCAATGCTGCCGTCTTCTAACATTACCACGATATCCATGATCAGCAGGGAGCTTTCGTCTGCAACCCTTGCGGAGTCATTGGGCAGAACGGATAGGATCCTGACTTTTTCCAAAAGCAGCAGGGAAAGGAATTCCTCCAGCCGCTCCGGTGTGGATTCCGGGTCCATGATCTCTTTAAAGAACCCGTCGTAAAGCATTTTTACACCCTTTGCGCCGGAGCAGAAATCCAGAAATTCTTTCTGCCTCTCCCTGTTCCACTGTTCAAAAGTATCCGTCAGGTCCGGGCGGGCATAGATCTCACTGAGCACCTCCTCCCTGGTCCGGATCATGGGAAAGAAGCTTTGTAATCTGTTCTTCATGCACATAGGCATAGTCCTCCTTATGTAGTTTATTGATTCTAAATCGGGATAGGCGCTTCGAAAGAAGCCCGAAATGGGATGTCAGAAGACATCCGTAGAACGACGGAGAAAAACCGTCTGTTTCAGATGGATACTACGATAACATAAACTTAAAGGGAATGCAAGCATTTTATGTTACATTCCCGATTCATACATTCCCAATTCACACATTCCCAATCCAAGTATTTCTCACACAATTATGATATTTCCAGATATTCCATTGCTCTTTCAAAAAAACTCTGTTCTTTCTCTTTATCCATGCCATCCATAAAATGATAAGAAATCCTCATTCCATCTCCCATAGTCACAACTCCTATGATATGTTTTGCATAGGATACCACCGGAGGGATAAACAACATATCTTTCAGCCCATACCTTTCGTAAGTATCCGGAATATCCAATATGCCCAGATTGGTAACCCCCAGTTCCCGCATCTTTTCCCCTCTATATCCCATGACCTCAGCCAGCTCCAGGCTTGTCTTATTCCCATACAGATCATGAGCGGCAAACAACACCGAATCCAATAAGGACGGAGTAAAAAACGTTAAAAATCTTAAAATGAACCAGCGCGTAACCGGCCGTTTAAGCTTCATTTGTACCTTTTTATGAACAATTTGGGCATTTTCTTCAAAAGACAGGCGCGAAGAATAGTGATGGTCTACACTGATACCCGATGCCTGGTTGGACATGGAACGATTATGGTCCTTCCGAATATCCACAGGCATCCCGATGGATCCGTTATCCGGATCTGCCCCTAAAAAAGCCGTTGCAATATAGCTGTTGACGGAAACGCCAGCCTTCTTCGCCTTTTTTCTGATCGCCTCTGTCTCTTCTGCCGTAAAGCTTTTGTAAATAACGTTGGAACACCTGCTCTTCCAATAGGTTTTATGTATTTCTTTATAATCTTCCCAATTAAAATTACGGCTGTTTTTATTCCATCTTCTGTTAAATCCCTTTGCATATAAATTATAAAAAAAAGGAGGTTTTGCGTTTTTCGGAAACAGATCATCCGTTATCAAATATAACGGTTTAAACTGTAACTTTTCTCCAGCCAGCGCTCTCATGGTATCTTCCAAAAAATATACAACGGATTTCCCATCTCCCGCCAAATGATGCGCCATAATAAAAATACCTGTTTCCCGGTGGGACGAAATCACAAAAACCCGCAACATTTCTCCTTCATCAATGCGAAATGCCTCTCTTTCATTTTCGATAACAATCGTTTTCCAATCTTTTTGCGTAACAAAAACTCTGCATCCGCTTTCTTCCATCCGCTCATAGCGGGCGCTGCCGTCCTCATCCAATACGATTTTAGACATTGTGGATTCATTTGCACAAAATGCCGTTTTTACAGCCCTTACCAGTTCATCCGTTTGAGGATTTCCCGTAACTTTTGCATAAATTCCGATATAAATATTAGGGTCGAACAATTCCTCCCTTTCAGTATAGATAAAATTCTCTCTGTTACTTCCCTGCATATCCATATTTTTGAATCCCTTTCAGCCAGATATTCATCGCTGTTTTTTCAGAAAACAGTTTCGTAAACAAATGCTCCCATTTTACATATAAAGAACAGACCGATATATCTTTTCCTTTTTCCCCGTCCATCAGGGCCTTCTTAACAACTGCCGCAGGAGACACGACTCCCGGAAAATTTACTTTTTTCCCGTTGATCTCCCTCATCAGCAGTTCCGTATCAACCCAGCCGGGGCAGACCGCTGTCACGCTGATGCCCTTTCTTTTCAGTTCCTCATTTAATCCGCGGGAATAGTACCGCACAAATACCTTAGATGCAGCATACAGGTTCAGATATGGCATGGGCTGAAAAGATGCGGCGGAAGAAATATTTAAAATCCGGCTTCCTCTTTCCATATAAGGGATGCATATTGTACATAGAGCCGCAACTGCACTGCAATTGAGACGGACACTCCTATCTATTTCTTCTGCTTTGAAATCCTCATACAGACCCATTTTAGCCGTTCCCGCATTATTGACCAGCCACACAACGGTCGGATTCTTTTTTTCCAGCATTTCCCGTAAAGAGTCCATCTCTTCAAAAACCGAGAGATCCTTTGAGAGAGGAATGATCTTTTCCGACAATTCCCTTCTCAACATCTCCAATCTCTCCTCATTTCTGGCAACTGCCCATATCTCATCCGGATCTTTTAATAACAGTTGTTTCACAAACTCTTTTCCGATTCCCCGACTGGCGCCTGTTACGATTGCAATTCTTTTTTTCATTTTATCCTCCACAGCCCCTTATTTTAAAACCGTTCTCTCCAGATCCTCTGCACTTATCATCTCATACCTGGTCGTAAACAGTTTTTTTAGGGAATATAAATACACCACGCCCCAGTAATAATCCGCCAGCTTCATAGGCGTTCCTTCTACAACGCTCCCTTCCCGCTGTCCTTGTTCGATGATTTCCGCCGTGTATCTGTATAGCTCCAACTGATAGGCCGTATCTGCAGTATTCCCTGCCGCCTCTTCCAGCACCATCTGGGTATTCAGGGCAATAATCCCTGCAAAGCTTTCATTTTCCTCCAACTGCCTCATGATTTCCTTTGACATCATGTGAATTTTCTGCTTCGCATTTATGGGAAGTTTTGCAAGGACCTTTACTCTTGCAATATCCTTTTCCCCGTTAATCATTCTGTGAATTTCCTTAAACAGATCTTCTTTGGAGTCAAAATAAACATAAATGGTTCCCTGGCCGATTCCGATATGCCTTGCCAGATCGCTTATCTTGGTTCCCGCAAACCCGTTCCTCGCAAAATAAAGCATAGATTCATGAAGTATCCTGTTTCTCATATCGTCCCGGATTTCTTTACATTTTTCTGCTGATTTTGGCATACGTCCCCTTCTTTCTGTTTTTTGAATGAATATTTATTCATTGCAAAACAAGTATAACCCTTTCTCTCACAGCTGTCAATCGCTTATAAATTCATTCCGTTCATGAATTCATTCGCATACGCAGCCCAGTTACGCTTTCTTCTTTTATTTTCCTTGAAACTTATACCCGTACCCTACCATTGTTTTTATAAAGTCATGTCCCCCGGCGTAGGGCTTTAACTTTTTCCGTATCTGAAAGATCGTATTTTCCACCGCATGAAAGCACCCGTTTGAAGGCTCGTGCCAGATTGCTTCATAGATCTGTTCTTTTGTATAGGCGACATCCGGATTGGAATACAGCATATATAAAATGTCAAATTCCTTTGCCGACAGATATATCTCTGCTTTTCCAAGCTTTGTCTGATGCTTTTTGATATCCATATAAAGTTGGGTAAATATAGGTTTTACCCCAAAGAACTCCTGCGCCGCCAGACAATCCATCCGGATCTGTTCCAACAACATGGAAAAATTATCAAACTTTTTCTGGGCACGGAGTTTTTCAAAAAGCCTGATCTCCACGTTCTTTCCGTAGATGATCCCGTTAAAGTTCAAAATATGAGTCTCCACGGAAACCTTTTCATCACTGTCAATGGTGGGGCAGGTCCCGATATTGGTTACGCCGTAATAGCGCTCCCGGTTCAAAAGCACTTCCGTAACATAAACTCCCACAGGAGGCAGACTGTTTTCACATGTTATCTGAAGGTTTGCCGTAGGCATTCCTACCAGTTTACCGATTCCCCTTCCGTATATGACTTCGCCCTGCAGTATATACTTGGGGGCTCTGTTAAAGCTTTGCTCCATATCATTTCCTCATATCCGTTTTTGTAAATGATTCCTCTATATGATCAGAATAGGCTTTCATAACAGGCCTGTAAAGCAAAAGTGTCAATCCTGTATTCAATCCGCCTTTTAACAAATTGAAAGGAAGAAACGCCGGAATCAAAAGCTCTCCTACGGCTTCCCTTGGAACGCCCATATAAACCGGGGTAATAAGATAATTCCATAAGAGCATCAAAACCACCATAAAAACGGTGCCCAAAGCCAGTCCGGCAGCGGCGCCGGAAAAAGTCCGTTTTCTTTTATAAATAAAGGAAGCGGTACACGCAAAAGAGCAGGTGGATAAAACATTCATAACAAGCCCTAAAATTCCATCCTCACTGATGGTTACCATCTCAATGAAGGACACGATAGCCGATGCCAAAAGAGCCGTAACCGGTCCTCCCATAAAACCGCCTAACGTTATCATAACATCTTTGGGCTCATATTCCAAAAAAAGTACAATATGGATGCGGCAGAATGCGACCATTACATACGCCAGGGCGCAGATCATGGCAGTGATGGTTATCTTTTTTGCTTTGCTGTTCATAATAAATCTCTCCCGTATGTATTTTTTAACTCTTTACGGGAAAATCATAACCTCTGCCTCAGCGTTTCGCAATGCAATGGACCGTTTTCGGAAATTTTTCGGAAACGAATTGTCATTCCGCATACCACCGGTCTACCGCCTCGGATATAATTCCTATGATGATTAAAAACAAGCTGATCCCACCTGTCCATAAAATTTTCTTCCACATGCTCTTTTTGACCGTGCCGTTCAGGTAATCCAGTTCGTAAGCCTTCATTTCGTACATCGTTTCTTCCATGATTTCCTGATCTCGGTAAGCGGTCTCTACGATTTCTTCAAGGGTTCTTCCTGTTTTTTCTATTAACTCGTCCTCATCTTCGATTTCGTTAACATCATCGATTTCCCATGGTTGAACTAACACATATTCTCCATTGTCATAACTGATATCAAAAGAAAAATATTCTCGTTCCTGCCGCTGTCCGTTCCATTCTCCCAAAATAGTACCATCTCCCCAAATTCCTTTTATCTGGTTTCCGCAATCATAATAGCTGAAATAAATGTACATATACATTTCTGACGAATGAAAGCCTCTGATACAAGTAATTGCCCGTTCTTTCGTATTTCCCCATGCTTCAAGATTTTCTCTATCCCTAAATATTCTAAAATATAGAGAATCATCCCCATCCTTTCTGCTTATTTCGTATATTAAATCTTTATAATCCCCGGTACGCCTATTTGTAGGGTCGACTCCTTTCATATCATACCAGCGCCGGTTGTATTCCTCCCTCATAAAATAATTCGCTATTTCTCTGGGCGTTTCCAGTTTTTCCACCGCTCTTACTTTCTCCTGTCGATTCGTAACCCACCTGGTAATGAGAAATACATCAACTGCCAGAATTAACGCTATATATATGATGGTGCCTATCCTTCTTCTTGTTCCCCACGAAAGTTTTCTTTTCATTTCTTTTTCTCCCACGTCTTACAAATCCATTTTCCCCTTTTTAAATATCTTCTCTTATATTTTCAAATCATTCCGCATACCATCGGTCTACCGCCTCGGATATAATTCCTATGATGATTAAAAACAAGCTGATTCCACCTGTCCATAAAATTTTCTTCCACATGCTCTTTTTGACCATGCCGTTCAGGTAATCCAGTTCGTAAGCCTTCATTTCGTACATCGTTTCTTCCATGATTTCCTGATCTCGGTAAGCGGTCTCTACGATTTCTTCAACGGTCATTCCGGTCTTTTCTATTAGCTCGTCTTCATCTTGGATTTCATTTCCGGAAGCAATTCCCCCGGTTGGAGCTACTACATATTCTCCATTGTCATAACTGATATCAAAATGAAAATATTCCCATTCTTCCCAGAATCCTCCGCTATCATAAAAAATAGTTACCCTTCCTCCAACCCAGTCTATTTTATTTCCATGATCATAATAGCAGGAACAAACATACATCTCAGGCAAATCAAAACATCTTTTGCACGTAATTCCCCGTTCCTTCGTATCTCCCCATGCCTCTATATTGTCCGCATCCCTGACTATGCTAAAACTTAAACTCTTCTCATCACGCCTGTCTACCTCATAAAAATACTTTTCTTTAAACTCATAAGGGCCTGTTCTTTCCCCCGCAACTCCTTTCATTTCATACCAGCGTCTGTTGTATTCCTCCCTCATAAAATGATTTGCTATTTCTCTGGGTGTTTCCAGTTTCTCCACTTCCCTTACTTTTTCCCACCGAACCGTAACCCATCTGGTAATGAGAAATACATCAACTGTCAGAATTAACGCTATATATATGATGGTGCCTATCCTTCTTCTTGTTCCCCACGGAAGTTTTCTTTTCATTTGTCTTCCTCCTTACCCATTTTTTCTGCTGCTTCCCAGTTTACTTCGACATATTCTTCATATTCATTCCTTTTATATTCCAGATTCAGAATAAAATTTGCCACAATCTTTTTTCGTTCTAACAATGTTTCTTCCTTCAAATCCGGATTCCATTCCTTCATAAATCGGGTATGCTCATTTGCCTCACAGGTAAGCCGATACAGCCCTGCATCATAGTCTCCCTGTCCCATATTGGTAACAAATTCCTCCGCACGGTTTGCCTTCCCTGTTCCAATCTCTCCATAATATCTGTTCATTACTAAAATCAGATTATCTTCTTCCTCCAGCCGCTTACTTAGATTCACAGCATCTAAATCCGCCTTATAATCATCCGCGGTAAGCTTCGGTCCATTTCCTGCCGTTCCGTAAACGTCTCCCACATAGCCCGCATTTTTGTTTAAATCATAGATTCCATTATATCGCCCGCTTAAAAAGCCGTTCTGATCCAAAATATTCGTATCCGGTTTCAATATAGTCGAAAGGGTAACCGCCATATGCGCCATGTCTATTTTCCCAAAATATCCCCCTGATTCTTCTATGATTCTTTGTTTTTCTTCTTCAGATATTGTCTTTTTATCTACCATATCGCCCAGTTTCTTCTCATCCAGCTGGCTTACCTCATGATTAGCGCTCACACACCCAAAGATTCCATCCACTTCCGTTTCTTCCAACCCATAAGAAATCATCATTTCCCTGACATTTATCTCTGAATCCGTTCCTGACAGAAAATGCCATAAAAAATTAAGACTGAATACACTATTTTTATCATATGTATAAGAGACGGAAGCAAGCATGGCGAAATATTTTTGATTTATGTCCTCAACGCCCTGTAGTCTCATGAGCTCATACAATTTGTACAACGCCTCTCCCGTTCCTTTATCAAATCCAAATTCCTGAACCATAATATTGACAAAGGGTTCCTTTATTGTCAGATCCCGCCACTCTTTCCGTTTTTGCCATTCCGCCTCGACAGTATTTCTCCATTCCCTGTCGATACTGTTGACCTGATAATGAATCATATTCCCGTCAAAATCTGCATTGTTAAGACACTCTATTCCCCTTTTCACATTTTCTTTATAAGCCTCTGCATTCTGGTACAAACCGCTGCTGCTCCCAAGAAAATCCTCAATCTGCTTTAGCTTCTTTTCAACCAGTCTCAGGGCATCCTCCAGGCTGTCCAGCCAATCCGTGTAATACAATCCCTTTGACCGGTCAATCAGGCTGTATACCTGTTGGATCTGTCTTTCCAGGTTTCTCTTATCATCCCGCAAAGCATCCTCGTTTACATATCCGATTCCGCCCAGATTTCCGGCTATGCATCCTTTATAAGCATTATTTTCCTGAATGAACGCCTCTGCAAATAATATAATTCCACGTACTACAACCGTGTGGGCGTCATTATAGTAGTCCCTGATACTGTCATAAGATAAGCCCTTCAATACTTCTGTCGTATCCTCAAGGCAGGAAATTTGATATAATAGTTTTTCCGCGTTTTCAATAACCTGATTCATATTGCAATTCATGGTATCAAGCTGCGCCGTTACCGAACCTGTATTCATTTCTAATCCCATTTTTGTCTCCTCCCATAAATGAATTTATCCTTACAAGTTTATTTTCTACCCGTTACTATTCAGCAACTTTCTTTTCTCCTCTTCCCATCGCCTTTGTATTTCATCTTCATCTTGATAAGCCCTTTGTTTTTCCCTCTCCAAAGCTTCTTTTTCCTCCCCGAGCTTTCTTTCAATATCATGATACTGATCCCGAAAACGTTCTTCACAATCCTCCATCATTCCACAAAACTCCCTGTCCTCACAGTGCTCATAAATATCCCGGAATAATCTTGTCACATCGCTGTATGTATCGTCTGTTTCATCCCATAACGCATCAACCTGACGGATTTCTTTTTCAATATCATCCTGTTTCTCCTCTATCTGCCGAAGTCTTCCGGAATATTCCTGATACAAAATTTCTTCCACTTTTATTTTCTGCCTGTCCATTATTAATCCACCTCGCAAATTCCTGCATAAATAATTTTATTACATATTTTTGTGCAAAAATAAGCACCAAAAGAACGCTGTAATAATTTACCAAACTATTTTCGCATTCTCTCAGTGCTTTTTTGAACACCGTTCTTAAGTATATGTTTTTTACGATACCCTGTTATAATTGATCAGGCATCCCTTTAAGATAATCTCTCTTTCCTCATCGGTCAGTTCATCCAACTTTAAAGCAAATTCCTTCAAACCTTCTTCTTTTACCACATAAGCCGGTATTTCCGTTTTCTTGTCCATGACAGCCTGCCTGATATCCGGCACGAAAATGTAATCCAGATTTTTAAAAGGCAGCTCTCCTTCATCAATGATGAACGGCAGCATTCCCCAGTTAATGAGGTTGGAACGGTATCTCTTGGTAGCATACTCATTGGCGATATTCGCCCAGCCGCCCAATACCTTCTGACAGCTTGCCGCCTGTTCCCTTGCGGAACCGTCCCCCGGCTTTACGGCAAAGATCGTGGAGCCGATACCGAAAGATTCATGAGAAAGATTCGGGAATTTTTCTTTAATCTTATCCATGATCGGCTTGATTTCCGGCAATACGTGGCAGGGATGCTCTGTGGCTGTACCTTCTACCAAAGCTTCTCTCGCCTTTTCGGCCTTCTGCACCTCTTTGGCACGGCCCACATAAGCGGGATCCTTACGGGAAAGTGTAAACTCGGCCAGCCCTAAAGGATTGGAACGGTAGGAACTGGTCTCCCCCGAAGGGATCAATTCATCGGTAGTGGTAACAGGATCATGAATTTCGGAAACTACTTTTAATACAAGATTATCCGTTAACGCCACCATTGCAGGCCAGTCCTTGATATTGGGGCCAAACTGAATCTCCACGGACGGATCTGCTACGCCCTTGGAATCAAATACCCTGTTTTTATAAATATTTGCGTCAAAATGATATTGATACTTACCGATCTCCCCGTCAAAATCCGTAGCTGCCGTGAGCACGCCCTTATTGGCTGCCGTAGCAGCAATGGACCTTGCGTCCATCAGGGCCACAGAAGAAATCTGTCCGTTCTGCAGCTTTGAGCCTTCCCTGTTAGGGAAATTCCTTGTAGAATGGCGGATACTGAAGGCATTGTTGGCCGGCGTATCTCCTGCGCCGAAGCAGGGTCCGCAGAAGGCCGTCTTCATAACCGCGCCCGTCTCTAAGATAGAAGCCGCACAACCGTTTTTAATAAGCTCCATATAGATCGGCATGGATGCCGGATATACGCTTAAGGTAAAGCCGTCCGAGCCGATATAGCTCCCCTTCAATATATCCGCTGCCGCACAGATATTTTCAAAGCCGCCCCCTGCACATCCTGCGATAATTCCCTGGTCTACCATGAACTTACCGTCTCTTACTTTATTTTTCAGGGTAAATTCCACTGCGCCGTCTAAAGATACCGCTGCGCGCTTCTCCACATCATCAAGGATATCCATTAAATTGGCGTTCACTTCTTCTATGGTGTAGGTGTTGCTGGGATGGAAAGGCATTGCGATCATAGGCTTGATCTTTGACAGATCGATTTCGATCAATCCGTCATAATAAGCTACCTTTGCCGGATCCAGTTCCTTATATTCTTCGCTTCTTCCATGGATCTCATAAAATTCTTTAATCCGGTCATCTGTTTTCCAGATAGAGGAAAGACAGGTGGTCTCCGTAGTCATAACATCGATGCCGATACGGAAATCAGGAGACATATTTGCCACACCCGGCCCTACAAATTCCATGACCTTGTTCTTCACATAACCGTTGGAAAATACCGCTCCGATAATTGCCAGGGCAACGTCCTGGGGCCCCACGCCTTTCTGCGGTTCTCCCGTAAAATACACGGCAACCACGCCGGGCATATTGATATCATAAGTCTGATTTAACAGCTGTTTTACAAGCTCGGGACCGCCTTCTCCCATTGCCATGGTACCAAGCGCCCCGTAACGTGTATGGGAATCAGAACCTAAAATCATCTTTCCGCCCCCGGCAAGCATTTCCCTTGCATACTGATGGATAACGGCCTGATGAGGAGGCACATAAACACCGCCATACTTTTTTGCACAGGTCAGTCCAAACATATGGTCATCTTCATTAATGGTACCGCCTACCGCGCAAAGGGAATTATGACAGTTTGTCAATACATAAGGAATCGGAAATTTCGTAAGTCCCGAAGCCCTTGCGGTCTGGATAATGCCCACAAAGGTAATATCGTGGGAAGTCAGTTTGTCGAACTTGATCTTCAGCTTCTCCATACTACCGGAAGTGTTATGGCTTTCTAAAATGCCATAGGCAATAGTACCTTTTGCCGCCTCTTCCTTTGTTATATTTTTTCCTGTTTTAGCAGCCACCGCCTGTAACGCATCGCCGCTTTCAGGAATCAGTTCGGTGCCGTTTACTAAATAAGCGCCGCCTTTTGATAATTTTACCATGATTGTCCTCCTTTATAATAAACACCGTCTTCAAAATCTTCTCCCAGATAGCCTAAATTGTCCAACAGTGCCTTGTCCGTTGTGCCGGGGAAACCGTAGTATCCCGCCTGATCTCCTACCGGAGACCAGTAAAAAACATCTCCGTTTATAATATATTCTTCAACAGGAAGCACGGAGAAATCTCCCTGATAAATATAAAATGCTTTTAAATTGATCCTTCCTACAACAGACGTCTTTAAAACTGCCATACAATCTTTCTTAATAAAGACGCTGCCGCAAAAGACAAACAGCATAACCCCGAATAATACACTGCCTGTCCGGACCTTTTTAAGAGTTATTTTTTCTATTGCCTGCCATATTTCCGAAGTAAAAATACAGATAATGGGAAATGCCGTCAGATAGCACCACGCAAACCGCACATCCGGCGCGGAAAACAGCCAGTAAACCAGACTGGCTATTATAGTAAGCTTCAACAGCCCCCAGCAAAAATGGATCTCTTTTTTCTTAATAACAACATAAGCAAATTGCAAAAGCTCATGGGCAAGGGTAAGCACATTCAGATACATAAGCAGCCTGTATCTGCGGGGCAGTGCCTGAAACCAGAGAGGAAACCACTCTGCCAATGCCATTTCCGCCGCACGGCCCGTCTTAAGTCTCCCCCATCCTATGATCAAAATCTGCTCATAAACAGCCGATTCATAGGGGATCTTCCATTTTACATCAAATAAATCCAATGCCGGAAAAGGATAAATGAGCCAGCCTGAAATCAACACATTCCGGATCAGCCATGGAACCAGAATAAGAAGACCTGCAGGAATAAAAACGCCGATTCTCTTCCACTCTTTTTTCTTTATCATCATAAATGCAGGATAAAAAACCAGAATCCCCAGCATGCCCATTGAAATCTTTATAGTAACCGCATATACAATATAAAGGGCGATCAATCCATAGATAAAGGTGTCTTTTTCTTTTTTCTCCACCTCTTCTGCAAATAAAAGCATGACCATGAGTCCCAGCATATTGGATGGAAGGTCTGTTCCAATGCAGTTCAGCTTGTCTACATTATAAAAAACATAAGCCAAAACGGCCCCTGCAAGCCCGCAGGATACATAGGCCTTCGTCCTGCCCACACGCCAGAGCCTGTAAATGGCATAAATGCCGAAAAACAGGCAGATAGCTGAATTGACCGTATGGAGGGAAAAGCCGTAAATCCCTTTAAAGCTGTACAAAGCCATCAAGCCATAAATAGAACTGTTAAACCCCAGCCTGGTGCTGATGTTCCCCATTCCCTTTATGACGCCGTATTCCTCATAATACCGAAGCATCTGCGCCTGATAAAGATAATTGTCATATTGCTGGGGATACAGACTTGTAAGGAACATGACAAACACCGTAAAAGCCAAAAACAATATCCATTCATACCAGCCGATCCCTTTCAGGCATTCCTGAAAGCTCCCCCACCAGTCTTTCCGGAAGACAAGTAATACTATAACGGCCGCACCCAGCGCTATAAAAGCAAAAACATAGGTAACCGCAGTAAAAAGGCTGATGATCTGGGCATATACCGTTAATAAAATAAAGCCCGTTATTAAATAGTGGAGAGGATTCATTTTTTTATCCTTCCATCCACACAAATGCGCCAGTCCTTTGACCGCGCCCATCCCAAGGCCAAAACCCGAAATGAGCATCATCAAATAGCTGATCGTGATCCAAAGCATTCTTTTCCTCCTGTTATAATGATACCCGCCAACTATCCATCAGCGGGTATCATCATAATTTACGACAATAGAAGATCTTTCCTCTTCCATTGTATCGCTCTATTCATTCTTTACTTCCTTATTTTAACCCAAACTTTTATTTGGATTCCACTTTTTTCTTGGGAAGTACTACTTTATCCAAATGCCAGATCTCATCCACATATTCCTGGATCGTTCTGTCAGAAGTGAACTTACCGCTGCACGCCACATTTAAGATAGCGCTTTTTGCCCAGCCTTTTTCATCCCGATAAGCCGCCTCTACACGCTTCTGGGCTTCGGCATAAGCCTTGAAATCCTTTAAGATAAAGTAAGTATCAGCTTTTGCAGTGCTCTGGGTATTCAACAGCGAATTATACAGATCACGGAACAGCTCCGTATCCTGGCTGTAGGTTCCGTTGATCAGCTGCATCAATACCTTTCTGATATCTGCATCGTTATTGAAAATATCCATGGGATTATAGCCGCCGTAATTTTCATACTGGATAACCTCGTCGGAAGAAAGGCCGAAAATAAATGCATTTTCCTCTCCAACCTCTTCTACGATCTCAACATTGGCTCCATCCATGGTTCCTAAGGTCAAAGCGCCGTTCAACATGAACTTCATGTTTCCGGTACCGGATGCTTCCTTGGAAGCTGTGGAGATCTGCTCTGAAACATCTGCCGCTGCAAAGATCCACTCCGCATTAGATACACGGTAATTTTCGATAAATACGACCTTCAGCTTGCCGTTAATGGACTCATCGTTATTAATAACATCTGCTACGGAATTGATCAGCTTAATGGTCAGCTTGGCATTTTTGTAGCCTGCCGCCGCTTTTGCCCCAAAGATAAATGTCCTGGGATAAAATTCCATCTCGGGATGCTCTTTGATCTCATTATATAAATACATTACATGAAGAATGTTAAGAAGCTGGCGTTTGTACTCATGAAGCCTCTTGACCTGTACATCGAAAATGGACCGGGGATCGACCTCTACACCGTTGTGCTCTAAAATATAGTTGGCAAGACGTACCTTGTTCTGGTATTTGATGTTCATAAACTCCTGCTGTGCCTTTTCATCCTCTGCAAATACCTTCAGCTTTTTGATCTTAGGCAGGTCTGTGATCCAGTCTGCGCCTACATGAGCCGTTACCCAGTCTGCCAAAAGAGGATTGCCGTGTAAAAGGAAACGTCTCTGGGTAATGCCGTTTGTCTTATTGTTGAACTTCTCAGGCATCAATTCGTAGAAATCCTTTAATTCCTGATTCTTTAAGATCTCTGTATGTAATCTCGCAACGCCGTTTACGGAATAGCCCGCCGCAATTGCCAGATGGGCCATCTTAACCTGCCCGTCGTAAATGATCGCCATTTTACGTACTTTTTCCTGATTGCCGGGATATTTTGCCTCGATCTTCTGCACAAAACGACGGTTTATCTCCTCAACGATCTGGTAAATACGGGGAAGCAGACGGCTGAACAACTCGATAGGCCATTTTTCCAAAGCTTCCGACATGATCGTATGGTTGGTATAAGCACAGGTCTTGGTGGTCACTTCCCATGCCTCTTCCCATGTCAGATAATACTCGTCTACCAGAATCCTCATCAGCTCTGCCACCGCAACGGTAGGATGGGTATCATTTAACTGGAAGGTAACCTTTTCATGGAATTTGCGGATATCATCATGATTTCTCATATATTTCGCAACCGCTTCCTGTACGGATGCGGAAACAAAGAAATACTGCTGTTTCAAGCGAAGCTCTTTACCGGAATAATGATTATCATTGGGATAAAGGACCTCCACAATATTTCTTGCAAGGTTTTCCTGCTCAACAGCCTTGCGGTAATCTCCTTTATCAAAGGAATCTAACTGGAAGCACTCTACGGGCTGTGCGTCCCAGATACGAAGGGTATTAACGATCCCGTTACCATATCCTACAATAGGCAGATCATAGGGAATTGCCTTTACCGACTGATAACCCTCCTGAGCAAATACGTTTCTGCCGTTTTCATCCTGATGGACTGTTACATAGCCTCCGAATTTGACTTCTTTTGCGTATTCCGGACGGCGCAGTTCAAAAGGATTGCCGTCCGCCAGCCAGTTATCGGGCACCTCTACCTGAAAACCGTCCTTGATCTCCTGTTTAAACATACCGTATCTGTAACGGATCCCGCATCCGTAAGAAGCGTATCCCAAAGTAGCCAGAGAGTCCAGAAAACATGCTGCAAGCCTTCCCAGACCGCCGTTGCCCAATGCTGCATCCGGTTCCTCGTCCTCGATCACATTAATATCCAATCCCAGTTCTTCCAATACTTCCTTCACAGCGGTATAAGCCTGAAGGTTGATCATATTATTTCCTAAAGCACGTCCCATTAAAAACTCCATGGACATATAGTAAACGGTCTTCGGATCCTCTTTTTCATACTGCTTCTGCGTTACTAACCAATTGTCCACGATTGCATCCTTGATCGCATAGGAAACCGCCTGGAATATCTGCTGCGGGGTTGCCTCTTCAAGGGTTTTCCGGTAAAGAGTTTTTACATTATAAAGAACGCTCCTTTTAAATAACTCTTTGTCAAAGGTTGATATTACTGTTGTTTCTTTTTTGGCCATAACTTCCTCCTCATGTTTCTGTACCATGTAACTCAAATTTCCGGCGCAGCTTTATGACTACGCCAATCATCATTATACAATAATTCTCCGCAAATATAAAGGGTTGAACAAAATCAAAATGTGAAATATTCCCATTTCTTTTTCCGATTCTATAGATAAATTATACAAATCATTCTCTATTTCATATATATTTGGCTTAAATATCATCATCCGTTTGTTTTTTTTTGCGTAATGATTGTATATTTGTATGAACACTGCTATATTAAATACAACATTACTCTTTGAAAATATGGGGGGATCACAAAAATGGCCAGATATGTGCAAAATGTATTATTAAACAAGCCCGGCGACTTCGTGGCTTTTATGATGAACGATTATTTACAGAAAAACGGTTTTTCTCCATCCGACTGGAAGGGCGAGCCGGCCTTTAGGGCAGGAGACGCCATGGTAGAAGGCTACAAATATTTAAAATGGGGGTATGACGGCAGCGTATTACATATCGAAGCATGGTTAAAAGGCGCTTTTGGCAAGGAAATGGATCTAAGCGGCTATATTGGCTGTCTGCAAAAGAAGCCTTTTCGGGAAAGCTTGGAACAACTCTTTAATCTTATGATGCAGCCCGTTCCCATGCCCGGGCAGCCTATATATGATATGGGCGGACAGCCTGTCCCTCAGCCCATACCGGTCCGGACGGTCGACAACTCATCTGCCGCTTCATTGGCCCTTGCATTCGGCATTATCAGCCTGGCCACTGCTTTTATAATACCTGTCTGCGGTATTCTTTTCGGCACCCTGGGCGTTAACAGGGCAAGACTGGGCGGCGGTTCCAGCAAGGCCAAGCAGGCGGCTGTAGGCAGGGGATTGAGCATTGCCGGAGTGATCGTTGCCATTGTCATATGGATTCTGAATATCGTACTTAATATTTCGACAATTTTATGATTGATCCAACCTGACTTTTTTAAAGTAACTATATATTTTAAAAAATACTATAACACCAAGGTAATGTTTTAAAGTACTTTTATACCTGTATTTGCTTATATAGGTATTTTGTCTAAAAAATAAAATACCCATCTCAACTATGATAGTTTGAGATGAGTATTTATAACTTAATTTTAAAATCAAGATATACCGAAAGTTTTCTTCGATCAATAAGGTCTAAAGGTAACTCTTATAGCTTTATATGCTATTCCCTGAATCTTTGTATCGGCTAACTCTAATATATATGAATTTCCGCTTTCATCATACCAAGTATACTCATCGTTTCTTTCCTCCGGCTTACCATATAAACCTGTATAATATTCAATGATTTTTGTTATTTGACTATTATAATCATCAAATGTTTCTTTACCCTTTAAAGAATAGCTCCAAGATCCATTGACTATTTCCTCATTAAGAAAGAAAAAACTAAGTGCTCCATTTAACCCCCAAAATTTACTTTTCCTATAAAACAGGTCATCGCCAGTCAATCCTTCTATCTTATCTCCCTTGCCATAAAGTTTGATAACCTCTTTCCTTGTGGTGTGTTCATTGATTCGCTCGAAAGGCGAATCCATTTTTCCACGAACTACAGCAAGTATTATGAGCAGAAAAACAAGAACAATGCCCCCCGCAATTATTGGAATTCTATTTTTAGGATTTTTTACAAATTTTACTAAATTCCCCTCTTTCTTGTATCCACAATGAGGGCATACTTTTGCTTTATCTGATATTTCTTTTCCACATTCACTGCAATTGACCATCGCCATATTTTGTATCTCCTTTCGGGCCTTCTTATCATTAGTACAAAAAACAAATGTTTTACTTATATCTCATAAAACACATACACTTATTTCCCATCCCGCCTCTTAACGATCTGCTTTACCACATCCGTAGGGAAGCATACGTTTCCGCCGGCAGGATTTAAAACAAAGCCTTTGCAGACCGCATCAGGCTTTAACAGCATAACGGCATAGTCGTTAAAGTCTGCTAAAAATGTGTCGATTTTCTTGCCGCCTGCCCATGCCTTCAGTTCCTCGCTGTCCGTAAAGCCGATAAAATAACTCCAGTCAGGGTTTTTGGTATCCTGGTAATTTTTTACCGTAGCAAAGGTAATTTTATGCTTGGGGGATAGTATATAGTTCCCCTGATCGTCCCTCTTTGCCGCGGGAGAAATCTTTACCGGAATCAACAGCTTGGATTTCATCAGAATATCTATCATATCATTCTGGCTTTTGCTGTTATTGTCCTGCGCCATCATTTTGATGGCGGTCTTCAATTCTTCATTAATGATCATTTCTTTTCTGGGTTCCATTCAGTACTCCTTTAATTTTTTTACGCTTTCTCTAAAGAGATCGTAACTTTTTCTCCGTTTACGGACCATTCTTTGCTGATTTCAAAGCTGCCTTCCGTGGTCATCTCATCCGCTAAGACTTTGGATGCGATGGACTCTTTGTTAGCCATGACGATACCGCCCAGCTTTTCATTTCCCGTAACGGCTACTTTGATATGGTCGGTCACTTCAAACTTACTGTCCTTACGCATGGTCTGGATCTTGCTGATGACCTCGAATACAAAACCTTCTTCAATCAATTCCTCGGAAAGGTTCGTATCCAGCACTACCGTAACCGTATTGTCCGCCTCCGTTACGAAGCCTTCCTTCTGTTCCATGGAGATCAGCAGATCTTCCTTAAATAAGGTTACTTCCACTCCGTCTACGTCAAATTTCAGCATTCCTTTTTCATTCAACTCATCCATGGCGCTGCTGCCGTCTAAAGAAGCCAGAGTCTTCTGGATGCCGCCAAGCTGTTTGCCGTATTTGGGGCCCACAGTACGAAGCTGGGGCTTGAAGCTATAGGTTGTAAATGCACTGACATCATCTGCAAAAGTTACCTTTTTCACATTTAATTCATCTTCAATAATATCCACATAGAACTGGGATAAAGTTTCAGGCGCTTTTACATACATATCGCCGATAGGCTGGCGGTTTTTGATGTTAGCTGCATTTCTTGCCGCACGTCCCATGACTACGATCTTTAAGACTTCATCCATATCTTTTTCCAGCTGTGTATCGATCATAGATTCCTCTACCTTAGGGAAATCGCACAGATGGATGCTTTCAGGCGCATTTTTATCAACGCTGCATACCAGATTGCGGTAAATATCCTCGGTAATAAAAGGAACCATGGGAGCCGCCGCCTTTGCAATAGTAACAAGGGCCGTATAAAGGGTCATATAGGCATTGATCTTATCCTGCTCCATTCCCTTTGCCCAGAAACGTTCGCGGCTCCTTCTGACATACCAGTTGCTCATATCATCCACAAAGCCCGTTAATGCCCTTGCAGCCTCGGGAATCCTATAATTGTCCAGATTCTCGTCAACTGCCTTAACGGTGGAGTTCAGCTTGGATAACAGCCATTTGTCCATAACAGACAGCTTATCATATTCTAATGTATATTTTGTAGCGTCAAAATTATCGATATTTGCATACAGTACAAAGAACGCATAGGTATTCCAGAGAGTGCCCATAAATTTGCTGCGTCCTTCCTTAACTGCATCTCCGTGGAAACGGTTGGGCAGCCAAGGCGCCGAATTAATATAGAAATACCAACGGATCGCATCTGCTCCGTATTCTGCCAGAGCGTCAAAGGGATCAACAGCGTTTCCTTTGGATTTGCTCATCTTCTGGCCCTTTTCATCCTGTACATGTCCCAAAACAATAACATTCTCATAGGGAGCCTTGTTAAATAACAAAGTAGACTCCGCTAACAGAGAATAAAACCATCCTCTTGTCTGGTCCACAGCCTCGGAAATAAACTGTGCCGGAAACTGGCTTTCAAATAATTCCTTATTTTCGAAAGGATAATGATGCTGTGCAAAAGGCATTGCCCCTGAATCGAACCAGCAGTCAATAACCTCCGGCACACGGTGCATGGTGCCGCCGCACTTAGGACACTTTATGGTAATCTCATCGATATAGGGTCTGTGCAGTTCTACCGTCTTAGCTTTTTCATCCCCGCTCATTTCAAATAATTCCTGACGGCTTCCCACGGATTCCATATGACCGCAGTCACAGGTCCACACATTTAAGGGAGTACCCCAGTAACGGTTACGGGAAATGCCCCAGTCCTGGATATTTTCAAGCCAGTCGCCGAAACGTCCCTTACCGATGGATTCGGGAATCCAGTTAATGGTATTGTTATTGCGGATCAAATCCTCTTTTACCGCCGTCATTTTGATAAACCATGACTCTCTCGCATAATAAATAAGGGGCGTATCGCATCTCCAGCAGAAAGGATAATCATGCTCGAATTTGGGCGCGTCAAAGAGTAAGCCCCTGCTGTCTAAGTCCACCAGCACCTTGGGGTCTGCGTCTTTTACAAATAATCCTGCAAAAGGCGTTTCCTCTGTCAGATTGCCTTTTCCGTCAACAAACTGAACAAAGGGAAGGTCATTTTCACGTCCCACCCTGGCATCGTCTTCGCCGAAAGCAGGAGCGATATGAACGATTCCCGTACCGTCTGTCAATGTAACGTAATTGTCTGCCGTAACAAAATGGGCTTTTTTATTCTGCTTTTTTGCAACGTCAGCCGCACATTCATAAAGGGCTTCATATTCCGTGCCCACCAGATCCTTGCCCACATAAGTCTCCACAACTTCATAAGCCGCCTTGCCGTCTTCCGCAAGCTTGCCGAGCACCGAATCAAGAAGGGCTTCCGCCATAATATAAGTATAGCCGTCTGCCGCCTTTACCTTTGCATAAGTTTCTTCCGGATTTACGCAAAGGGCGGTATTGCTGGGCAGGGTCCAGGGGGTGGTGGTCCATGCCAGGAAATATTCATCTTTCCCCACTAACTTAAAACGAACTGTGGCAGAGCGCTCCTTTACCGCCTTATAGCCCTGGGCTACCTCATGAGAGGATAAAGGCGTCCCGCAGCGGGGGCAGTAGGGCACGATCTTAAATCCTTTATACAGCAGATCCTTGTTCCAGATTTCCTTTAACGCCCACCATTCGGATTCAATAAAGTCATCATGATAGGTTACGTAAGGGTCATCCATATCCGCCCAGAAGCCTACGGTTCCGGAGAAGTCCTCCCACATTCCCTTATATTTCCAGACGCTTTCCTTACATTTCCGGATAAAAGGGTCAAGACCGTACTCTTCAATCTGTTCTTTTCCGTCCAGACCCAGCATACGTTCTACTTCCAGTTCAACAGGTAAGCCATGGGTATCCCAGCCCGCCTTTCTAGGCACCATATATCCTTTCATGGTACGGTATCTGGGGATCATATCCTTGATAACGCGGGTCAGCACGTGGCCGATATGGGGCTTTCCGTTGGCAGTAGGCGGTCCGTCATAAAAAGTATAGGCAGGCCCTTCCTTACGGCTGTCCATGCTCTTTTGAAAAATATTGTTTTCCCGCCAGAATTTTTCTGTTGCTTTCTCATGTTCTACAAAATTGACATTGGTCTCAACTTTTTGGTACATGATCTACTCCTTTCTTTCCTGCTGTAAATATGGTCTGTTTCCTGATATAAACGGCGTCCCAAAACGGCAGAAGCACATCTTTGAAACTCTTTCCGCCATAAAATAAAGAAAACCTCCGTCCGTAAAAGGACGAAGGTTAAAATCCGTTACCACCCGTTACAGCATACTCTCTTAATAGATTCATATGATTTCCCGTAACGGGGGAATGCCGTCTCAAACTACTGGGCTTACCCGGTATCTTTTCTCCGGCTTTGCCGTTGGTCTTCGCAACTTGGAAGTGATTTTCCACAGCCTTCTACTCATACCGGACTCACACCGTCTCCGGCTCGCTTTGATTTTGAAAAGCAGTGTACTCTCTTCGTCAACGTCTTTCCTATTTATAAAACTGTCTGTATTATAATTCCGGGAAAATGTAATTGTCAAGTGAAAGCCATAAATTTATCCATTCCACACGGATGCGACGCCTCTGTCAAATTTATCTCTTTTATAATATTCTCATAGAAACGATATCCACCTGAGAAATTGTAGCAGTCAAATCCTTCCCCCGCCAAAATCCTGCACGCTATATAGCTTCTCAATCCGCTTTGGCACATCACGTATACAGGTTTAGACTTATCGATGTTCTCAAGACTTTCTCTTAGATCATCCACCGGAATATTGATAAATCCGTCCACATGACCTCTCGCATATTCGCCCTGCGTTCTTGTATCGATCAACGTCACACTTCCATCTTGGGGCAGCTTATCCAGTTCATCCCAATGAAACTGTTTTACTTTTCCGGTTGCAATATTATCTATCATAAATCCGGCCATATTTACCGGATCTTTTGCAGATGAATAAGGAGGGGCGTATGCTAAGTCCAAATCCTTTAACATATCGGCTTTTAATCCTGCGCTTATTGCTGTGGCAATCACATCCAGACGCTTATCTGCCCCATCATATCCTACAATCTGTGCGCCAAGGATTCTTAGCGTGTTCTTTTCATAGACGACCTTCATGGTCATTACCTTTGCCCCGGGATAATACCCTGCATGAGAAGCCGGAGACAAAACAACTCTTTCATATGCTATTCCTGCATCTTTTGCTGCTTTTTCAGTAAGTCCCGTGTTTGCGGCTGTCATATCAAACAGCTTGATTACCGAAGAACCCATGCTTCCCTTATAATGGCTATCCAAGCCGCAAATATTATCTGCCGCGATTCTGCCCTGCTTATTTGCAGGACCGGCGAGAGAAATTACCGCATCATTTCCCGTAACGGTATGTTTTACCTGTACCGCATCTCCTACCGCATAGATATCCGGCACGGATGTCTCCATTTTGTCATTTACAACGATTGCACCTTTCATGCCCAGTTTTAGCCCTGCCTTTTTTGCAAGTGTCGACTCCGGGCTGACACCGATTGCCATAAGCACCATATCTGCACTAACAGGTTCATCATCTTTTAAGAGGACCTGCAGCCGTTCCTTCTCCTCAAACCCGATCACATCGCCGCCAAGCTTCAGACTGATCCCTTTACTGCGCAATTTATTATGTACAAGAGTCGCCATGTCATAATCCAACGTATTCATCAGTTGTTTCGGCCTTTGAACTACAGTAACCTTAACCCCTAAGTCGCACAGATTTTCAGCGACCTCAAGTCCGATAAAGCCACCGCCTACCATGACTGCTGTTTTGGGTTTTCTTTCCTCTACAAACGCCCGGATCTTCAGGGTATCCTCCACTGTTCTTAAGGTAAAAATCTTCTCATTATCCATTCCCGGAAGATTGGGCATTACCGGCTTTGCTCCCGGCGATAAAATCAATTTATCATAAGATTCTTCATATACCTTTCCGTTATCCAGATTATGGACGGTAACTGTTTTTTGTGAAGTATCAATATCCGTTACTTCATGATGGACCTTCATATCAATGCGGAATCTGTCCCATATGCTTTCCGGTGTCTGAAGCGTCAGTTCTTCTTTATCCTCGATCACACCGCCAATATAATACGGCAGTCCGCAATTTGCATATGAAATATATCCCGAACGTTCAAAAACAGTAATCTGTGCATGTTCATTGAGTCTTCTGAGCCTGGTCGCCGCTGTAGCTCCTCCTGCAACTCCGCCTACAATTACAACTTTCATCCTTTCACAACCTTTCCTGTATAAGAATCAATTCCTCCGATATTTGTAACATCCAAATATCCCATAGCCTTTAACGTCGATGCAGCCCTGGCACTTCTTGCGCCGCTTAAGCAATGCACATATATTTTTCTGTTTAAGTCCGGTATCTGAATTTTTACATTTTGAATGGACTGCAATGGAATATTAACGCTTCCTTCAATATGTCCTTCCCCGTATTCTTCCGATGTTCTTACATCTAATAAAATCGCATTTTCACTTTTCTTAAATTCCTCTATTCCTGCGTTTATATCAGGCCTCTTAAACATATCAAACAAACTCACTCTAACATCGCCTCCAGTTCTGATTTTGGTCTGGCGCCTATCATTTGATTCACTACCTTGCCATCCTTAACAACTGCAAACATAGGAATACTCATTACCTGAAACCGTCCGGCAAGCTCCGGTTCCTCCTCTACATTCACTTTACCGACTTTAACCTTACCTTCATATTCTTCTGCCAGCTGCGCAACAACAGGTAACATCATCTTGCACGGGGCACACCAACTTGCCCAAAAATCAATCAGTACCGGAATATCCGATTCCATCACTTCACTCTCAAAATTTCCGCTTGTTATTTTTAACTCCGCCATTTATGTGTCCTCCTAATCATTTTATAATCAGTAATTATTCCTGATCCTGGCTTCATTATACAAAGTTTGAGAGCATTCTTCTGTGACTGAGTCTCATTAATCGATAATTTTTTTCAAACCGCCAATATTTTTTAGAACAATCGTACCTCTTTTCAGTTCTATTAAATTATCCGAGGCAAATTGTTTCAACATTCTCGCCACCACTTCTCTGGCTGAATTTACTTCTATGGCAATGGCTTCCTGCGTCATTTGAATATTCATTTTCCCAGTTTTCTCATAAACCGACAGCAAAAACCTTGCCATTCTGACATCAAACCGCGCAAACAATATTTCCTGCATTACCCAAACCACACTGGAAAATCTTTTTACAGCGAGTTCGTATGCAAAACATTTCACATAAATATTACTATCCATCAATTTTTGGATAGTACCGGAATGGACTGCCATGATCTCCGTCTCTTCTTCCGCAAGAAGCTGCACATCCAAAGAAATTCCCGTAATCACGCAGGATGCAGACATAATGCAGCATTCTCCCTCCAATATATGAAACAGAGTAACCTCCCTTCCTTCCTCAGAAGTCGTATAAACCCTGATAGAACCCCTGCAAACATAGACCATTCCAAGGCAGGCATCTGAAAAACCATGAATATATTCATTTTTTTGATACGTTCTGCCGGTTGTTCCGCGCATCAATACTGCTTTTTCCTCTTCGGAAAGAGAATCCCAATATGATAATTTTTTAACGTCATCCTCTATATTCATTCGTGACATCCGCCATTTCCGCAATCATGTTCGCCGCAGCCATGACCTGCTTCATGGGAATGATGATCACACTGTACATCCGGATCGTATCCCAGAGTTCCATTCACGAAAGCAAGAACCGCTTCATCGGCATTACCCGATACGCCGCCGTAAAGTTGAATACCTGCTTCGGAAAGAGCTGTTTGCGCACCCCCTCCGATTCCACCGCAGATCAAAACTTCTATTCCTGCGTCAGCCAGCAATCCGGCAAGCGCTCCATGACCGCTTCCGTTTGAATCAATTATCTCCGATTTGGTAATAACGCCATTTTCCACTTCATACACTTTAAACTGTTCCGTATGTCCAAAATGCTGAAAAATTTCTCCATTATCATAAGTTACTGCTATCTTCATATCTCTCTGTCCTTTCATTATTATATTTTTTTCTGAATTTTCTGCATGTCTTCGGCATGATCTTTTACCGCATGATTGGTGTTTTCCGCTGCAGATCCTATAATTCCCGCCGGATATCACTAATTGTTTCCCATTCACAATACAGTCCGAGATCTTATATCTCGCTCTTTCATATATTTCTGTGACAGTAGTCCGTGAAATATCCATAATGGCGGCGCATTGTTCATGACTCAGTTTCTCAAAGTCCACAAGCCTTATCACTTCATATTCATCAACAGAAAGAACCACTCTTTCCGGATTTGAAACTCCTTCCGGTTCAAAACATGAATATTCCGGTTCACTACAGACTCTTCTACACCTTTGTGGTCTTGGCATTTTATCGCCTCCGTTTCCGACATATGTTGATTATAATACATCTTTCAGTTTTAATCTATAATAATTATCAAATCTATATTTTCTTCCAATCTGCAAATATTAGTTATAGTCTAAACAACATTCCAATGTTATACTAAAAACAGTGTATATACATGGACGAAACAGACATGCCCGGCAATTTATAAAGCATTATTTATTTTTACAAAAATTTTCACTGTCTTGTCATATGTATTGACACTCCGCTCCGCAAGGCATAAAATCATAAAATGTAAGGAAGCTTTAGGTTTTCCGGAAAGAGGGTTTATGGAAAAAACCAAACTGTCAAAACATGAGATCAGCTGGATTTTATACGATGTGGCAAATTCCGCTTTTACCATGATCATAACTGCAACGATTCCCATTTATTTTCGTTCTTTATCCACAGCGGCAGGAGTTGCGCCGGAGCATGCCACCTCCATCTGGGGGACAACCACCTCCATCGCCCTTCTGTTTTTAGCCTGTATTTCCCCTATTTTAGGGGCGCTGGCGGATTACCAGAATATGAAAAAGCGGATATTTGGCTGGTTTCTGGCACTGGGTATTTTAGGCGGCACGGCAATGATCTTTGCGCCGGGCTGGATTTCCTTTTTATCCTGCATCGTGATCGCGCGTATTGGGTACTCGGCATGCAACATTTTTTATGATGCCATGCTCATAGACGTTACCACCGACGAACGTATGGACTATATTTCTTCCATGGGCTTTGCCTGCGGTTATATCGGCAGCTGCATCCCCTTTGTTATCGGGATCCTTTTGATCCTTCTGACTCCCTTCGGGCTGGACACCGTTACCGCTACCAAGATTTCTTTCTTCATTACCATGATCTGGTGGCTTGTGCTGTCCCTGCCTTTGTTAAAAAATGTAAAACAGACCCATTATCTGCGTCCCAAAAAGAATGTGGTTTCCCACTCCTTCCGACGCCTGGGCGTAACCTTCTTAAAGCTTCGCCGGGACAAAAAACTGTTGTTTTACATTCTGGGATATTTCTTCTATATCGATGGGGTTTATACCATTATCTCCATGGCAACCTCCTACGGCGGCGAAGTGGGCATTGATTCCACACAGATGATCTTAGCCCTGCTCTTAACGCAGATCGTAGCCTTCCCCTGCAGTATTTTCAGCGCTGCATTCGCCAAAAAATTTGGCACCATCCGGGTTTTAAAGGTCTACATCATCCTGTATATGGGCATCTGTGCTTTCGGCTACAGTCTGGATACGGCATTGGAATTCTGGATCCTGGCATTGTGTGTCGGTATCTGCCAGGGAGGTATCCAGGCATTGTCCCGTTCCCAGTTTGGTAAGATGATCCCCAAAAAAGAATCCAGCGAATACTTTGGATTTTTTGATATTTTCGGCAAATTTGCGGACTTCTTCGGTCCCCTGATCATATCCGCATGCGCCTTCTTTTTACACAGCTCCAAATATGGTGTGCTATCCTTAATCATATTATTTGCAATCGGCTTCTGCTTCCTTTGCAAAGCGGAAAAAATCATAAAAGCAGAAAACACGGAGGAAAAATAAATGGACAGACAAAATCTTACGTTACTGACAGACCTTTATGAACTGACTATGATGCAGGGCTATTTTCGCAACAAGGATCAGAATGAAACCGTCATTTTTGACGCTTTTTTCCGCAATAACCCTATGGGGAGCGGATATTCCATCAGCGCAGGATTGGCCCAGGTCATCGATCTGATCAAGAACCTTCATTTTTCGGAGGATGATATTGCATATCTCGACAGCTTAAATCTCTTTGACAAGGAATTTCTGGAATATCTGAAGGACTTTAAATTTACCGGCGATATTTATGCCATTCCCGAAGGAAGCGTAATGTTCCCAAGGGAGCCTATGGTAAAAGTTATCGCTCCCATTATGCAGGCACAGCTTGTAGAAACTGCGATTTTGAACATCGTTAACCACCAGAGTCTTATTGCCACAAAGGCTTCCAGAGTCTGCTTTGCGGCCAGAGGAGACGGCATTATGGAATTTGGCCTTCGACGTGCCCAGGGACCCGATGCAGGTATTTACGGCGCAAGGGCTGCGGTCATCGGCGGCTGTATCGGAACCTCCAACGTCCTTGCGGGACAGCTCTTCGACGTTCCCGTAAAGGGAACCCACGCACATAGCTGGATCATGAGTTTCCCTGACGAATACACCGCATTTAAAGCTTATTCCGAAATTTATCCCAATGCCTGCCTGCTTTTGGTAGACACCTATGATACTTTGAAGTCCGGCATTCCCAACGCCATCCGCGTCTTTACGGAAATGCGGGATGCGGGAATGGAATTAAAGAACTACGGCATCCGTTTAGACAGCGGGGATCTGGCGTATCTTTCCAAGAAAGCCCGTAAGATGCTGGATGCTGCAGGCTTTCCTGACGCTATTATATCCGCTTCCAACGATTTGGACGAATACCTGATCGATTCCTTAAAGGTGCAGGGCGCAGCCATTACTTCCTGGGGCGTGGGAACCCATCTGATCACTGCAAAGGACTGCCCTTCCTTTGGCGGCGTATACAAGCTGGCTGCAGTAAAAGGCCCCGACGGAGCGTTTATTCCAAAGATCAAGCTTTCCGAAAATTCGGAAAAGGTTACCAATCCGGGCAACAAGACCATTTACCGTATTTATGAAAAGGATTCCGGCAAGGTAAAAGCCGATCTGATCTGTCTGGTGGATGAAAAATTTGATGAAAATGAGAATTTGTCCCTTTTCGATCCCTTAGAGCCTTGGAAAAAGACGAAGTTAAAGGGCGGTACTTATACCATGAGGGAAATGATGGTTCCCGTCTTTATCGGCGGGGAATGCGTTTATGAATCTCCCAAGGTTATGGATATCAGGGAATACTGCAAACAGGAGCTTGAAACCCTGTGGCCGGAAACAAGGAGGCTTGTAAACCCTCACAAGGTCTATGTGGATCTGTCCAAGAAACTGTATGATATCAAGATCGAACTTTTGGACCGCATGAGTGCGGAATAGAGGATTTATTACAATATAGAAAGATGAACAGCGGCAGACGGGGAAAATTCCGACTGCCGCTGTTTTTATCTACTACTCTGTCGTTTTATCTAAACCTTCAAAAAAGTCATCATAAGTACATTTGTATATCTTACGGAGTTCAATAAGAACGCTTATACGGATATTAAGCTGCCCCTGTTCATACTTTTCATAGGTAGTCCTTCCGATATCACACCCCCGGCGTTGAAGCTCGGCGCACAATTTTTCCTGTGACCATCCATGAATAAGACGCAGCTTTTTTAAATTTTCTCCCATATAACAATCTCGTCTTAATTTTTGCTCCATTGTACTTTTATGTCCTTTGCTTTGTACATAATGAAAATTATAGAGTTTTTCAGAAGTTGACCACTATTGGTTGCAGTCACTATTAGTCTATGCTATAATTCAAATCATAGTTGACCTCTATATTGGTCAATTGAGAATTTTAAATAGGACCATGTGTTGTTATGCGTGAATTGCTATTTTATTCAATCTCACTCATTCAAATCCAACTCTGCAAAAAAATCATCATAAGTGCAGTGATATATTTTGCGCAGTTCAATTAAAACGCTAATGCGAATATTGAGTTGACCTTGTTCATATTTTTCATAGGTGCTTCTGCCGATATCACATCCCCGACGTTGGAGTTCAACACAAAGTTTTTCTTGGGAAAAATTGTTTTCTAAGCGAAGTTTAAGCAAATTTTTTCCCATAAAACGGTCTCGCCTTAATTTTTGCTCCATTAATTTACCTGCCACTTTCAATTTCAACATTACGAAAATCGACCACTATTGGTTGCAATTGTTGTTATTCTATGCCATATGGCGCAAAAATATTGATACCTATACTGGTCAATTTGTTTTTTGAAATATATTGATAAGGTAATAGATTAAAAAGTTAAGATTGTTTTTATTAAAGAGAGGGAACAAATATGAAAAATCCAACAGAAGAATTCGTTATGCTTCGCATGGCAGAACCCTTAGAAGATGAATTGCGAAAAAGAAAAGATTTCAAAAAGCAGCAGACTAAACTACGAGATGCTTTATTAAATTGGAATGGTAAACCTGAAATGACCAAAAAACAATTAGAAGCATTTGATCATATTGAAAGCACTTTATCAGAATACGTTTATATATATGGGGAAACAGCGTATCGATTGGGTTATTCAGATGGTATGAGTATTGATATGGACAAAAATCCATCTAATAAAAGGACAGTATTATCCTTAGAAGATATGAGTAATTTAATATCTATTTATGTTGCTGTAAAGGAATTAAAAATAACATTATTTGGCTCTTTAGACATATTACCTGCAAAGAATAGCATCATAGGATCATTAGATCACATATTTGATATCATTAATAATGGAATTTGTTCAAAAATCAAATTATTAGGCGAAGATAGATCTACGGAATTAATAACAAATATTCTCGATAGCAATTCCATTTCTTCAAAAGAAAAAGCCAGGCAAATACTTGGAATTAGTAAATACTCCTGTCCGGACTACTGGCTTAGCCGTTAGCCCATTCTATTGCTTCTAATAACTTATTTCTTGTAATAAAACAGCGGCAGACGGGAAAAATTCCGACTGCCGCAGTTTTTATTTTTATGAAAATCTAAATTAAAATTTATTTTATCCTAATTCTTATCTCTTCACAAGCGCCTTAATTCCTTTAACCACCTGAAACAGACCAACCACTATAAACACTCCCGGAAATAAAACAATAAGCACCTGGGACATACCCGTCGCTTCCCTGTATGTGTTTATTATGGTGCTCATCACAAATATCCCGACTGCAGAAGTAATCAATCCAGCTACTATTCTCTGAACTTCCCTTGCAATATTTACGCCGGTCACAAGCTTATTTTTTACCGATTCTATCTTTTCTCTGTGTTCTTCAGTCAGCTGAACGTTTGGAACAGCCTCTCCATAAAACCGTTCATCCGGCATATAAGAAGACGCCTGCTGCAGACCCGGATCCGCTAAGGAACCGTTATTTTTCTTTTCCGGCTTAAACAGAGCATAAATACTGCTTCCCATAAAAAAGACGCCAAAACTGCCAAATATAAAGCAGCAGATCGTAGCAAAACTTAATCCCTGTTTTAGACCGAAGCAAAGCCCGTAGCCCAATACGGCAAAAATCAATCCCACTATAAATCCCTGGGATACCTCTGCCCATTTGCCTGTAAATCCGCAATTAGATGTGATAAATATAAAAAGTGGTATCGCAAAAAACATTCCGCCAAGTAAGAGCAGTAAAAAGCCTGTGGACACACCGCCTTTGGCGAATGCGTTTTCCGGGGCGGCAGGATCATACATGATCTCCACCCTTTTTCCTATCTGCGGTATTTTATTGGTAAAAACATCGTCACAAATGGTATATTCTTTTCCGCCAACCGTATAGGCATATACAGCGCCATAAACCATTCCGTTTTCCCCATCTCTTTCCCGATAATCTACAATACCTCCCCTTACGGCTTCATAGGTATTCATCTTTTTGTTTCTGTCAACGGTTTTAAAAATTCCCACACAAAACACTGCCAGCCCCACCAGCATAAACAGTATCAAAAACAGATTCTGCAGTAAATTACTTTTCTTCATTTTTATCCCTCATCTTAATTCAAAAAACCGGATTTCCAATGCTATTATTGCATATCAATGAAAATCCTTATTCATTATTTCAGTGCTACTCGTGACGTTTTCCCGTAATATCCGTAGAGCGCAGGCAAAATACACAAGTTTTTAAAAGCATTTCCTTGGGAAAGCAAAAATCCTCGTTCGTTTTTCCCGCATGACGGATCAGACAATGAAGTCCATGAACCTTTTCTTCCTCATCTTCTATAAATTCCACTCTTCCGCTGCCGGTCACGCTGTCATAGCTATAACCGTATCCGCAGGGATTTTCAGGAGTTCCCAAAATTACCCTTCCTGCACATTCCATCTGGAAAAATACTTCCGGATTCCTTTTCAGAATATCTATTTTCCGTCCTTCATAAGCGCTGTGAAAATACAGGATCAGATCGTTGCCCTGCCGCTCATATCCAAAATTCAGGGCCACGACATAAGGCTTTCCGTTATCCGTCATGGCAATATGGATAACGGGACAATCATCGATAATTTTCATTATTTCATAAACATCCGTTATTTCCCGGTCTTTTCTTCTCATGATCGCCTCCATGGGTCAGTCCAAAGAACCAAGTTTATCTCCGTCATAGGGAATCATTCCCTTTTTTAACGCAGCATAAGTATCTTTCCTGTTCCCTGTCTCATTTTCATCATCTCTGTCAGAACATAAATATCTGGCGGATTCCACTCCCTGTTCTGCGCATTCCCTGGCGATCTCGTCTAACAGCTCTATCTTGTCCGTACCGTAATTATATTCTTCCTCGGAGATCTCAAAGTACCGGTTATACCATGCGATCCATTTCACAACGGACGAAAGAATATATTTCTGCAAGGTTTTGCTGTAACCGATACAATAGGATTTAGAGCCTCTTGTTTTTTGACTTTCCAGCATATCTTTACCCTCTCTTTCAATTCAATGATCGGGGGAATATGACTCCACCTTTCACAAATATTATATCTTAACATCCAAACAGCGTAAAGATATTTACCCGGAATTTCAGTTTCCTCTCGCTATTGCTTCTCCTGCCGACACTCTGATCTCCCCGTTATCGTTGCTTCTTCCATACAGCTTCTCATTCAGACTGACCGCATTCTTTGGAAACAGCAAAATAATCGTCGAACCGCCAAATTCAAAATGCCCCTTTTCCATGCCCGCCTCTACATCATACGGCTCCTGCGATCGTTTGTAATTATGAATTTTTCCTACCAGCAAAGCGCCTATTTCCATCTGGATGATCGTTCCGAATTTTTTTGTTTGAATAACCTCATATTCCCTGGTATTCTGTACAAATACGGGAACCGTTCTTAAAGCCACAGGCCTGACGCAATGCAGTATTCCCTGTATCCTTCTGTGGCAAAGCACTCTTCCCTGCACTCCGTAATAATACCTGTGATAGTCTGAAGGCGTCAATCGGATAACAAGGGCGGTTCCATTGCGGAACTTATCTGAAAGCCTGCGGTCCTTTAACAGATCCTCCAGAGAAAACTTTGTATTTTTTATGTCAAAAACAATGTTTCTCCTGATCTTTATAAAACTCATCCATCCGTCGCAGGGACTTTCCAGCCATTCTTTCTTTGTATCATCAAATACCACTTTTTTCTTCCTTGTGAAAAAATCATTAAAGGATGAAAAACCGTCTTCCGGAATTTCTACGTCTCCCTCATCTATTTCCCATTTTTTCATATAATGAGGCACCAGCCCTGCCGACAGGCGGGAAGAAAGAAAATATCCCAGGGCTTTCGATACCCGGGGCTGTACAAAAAACTTTAACAGCGTCCTTCCCAAAACAGTCCCGTATAAAAAGCGTAATATCAACGAATCCTTCATACCGCATCCCATCCCATAAAGATAAGCATTCCCATAACTTCAAAGATACCAAGCAGAACAATGCCGGCTTTTCCTAACAGACCCGGCTTTTTAATTTCAACAGGCAGAAGATAGCCTGTTCCCATCAACGCAAGAAGAACGGAAAAACAGATGGTATTTCTGAATATTCTGTGATCGTACAATAGGTAAATCCCCGGCAGGAACAGAGCTATGGTAGTTACGGGGACCCCCAGATAGCTTTTCCTCCTTTCCCCGGTCTTTTTCTGCCGTTCTTCCTCCTGCACATTAAAATATGCCAGACGGATCAGCGCACAGAGGACAAATAAAGCGGCCGTCAGGCCTGCAAATATGTTTTTTCCTGAGATCATATAAACAAAGATTCCCGGAAGGACGCCAAAACTGATAAGATCGCTTAAGGAATCTATCTGAATCCCAAATTTTTTCTCATTATCCATTCTCATTTTTGTAGCGGCTACGGCTCCGTCAAACATATCGCATACTCCCGAAAGCAGCAGGCAGAGCACCGCATCCCAGTAATCCTCATTGATGATCCGCAGTATTCCGCAAAAGGCGCAGAGCATTCCGCAATAGGTAAGTATTACCGTATAATCATAATATCCCAGCAATTTTTTCTTCATCAAAATCATTCATCTCCTTTACTTGATCAGCCCAAAAGCAACGCTGTATGCCAAAATGCACCACGGCTTTCCCAAAATAATGATCCATATAAATTTTTTACTGTTCATTTTTATCAATCCTGAAAAGTAGCAGAGGAAATCATCGGGAAACAGAGGCAGCAGCGTGGCAATAAACAAAAACCAGCCGTAGGATCTGCTCTTTTCTATCCGGCTGCTCCACGTTTCGTACTGCTTCTTGGGAAACATGGCAAGAACAATATCCATTCCGTATCTGCGGGCTAAAAAATATGCAACGATCGAGCCTGCGCTGATACCTAGATAATTGCACCAAAAACCCGTCATGCTGCCAAAGGCCACGGCGCCCGCCGCGCACCCCAGATATCCCGGAAGCACCGGCACTACTACCTGCAATGCCTGAAACAGGGTAAGGACAAGGGGCGCGGCTATCCCAAATCCTTTCATATAATTTTGCAGGGACTCCACGGAATCAAACTTCTGGTCGAATACCATTTTTAATACAAGAAAGATAATTGCGATAAACCCTATGATCGCCCAGATCTTAATCTTTTTGCACAAAACGCTGCCTCCTTTCCTGTATCCTGTCGAATATTTTTAATACGGCGCTTCTGTACCGGCGCGCAAACCCGGTTTTTTCCACCAGAAAATAGCTGATCTCGGAAAGCCCGATCCCTCCGGCCACATCGACTATGACGTGCTGCTTTGTAGTTAGGGTGGACATACAGATGCTTAAAGCGATAAAGAGGGATAAATATCTGTATCCTTCAGATATTTTTCTGTTTTTCCTTACCGCAATATAGCAAAACCAGCTTGTAAGACAATGGATGGAAGGAAACAGATTATCCGCCGCATCTATCCTGTATAACAGCCGCATGCCCTCTTCCCATATGGAAGAACCTTCTATAACGGGTCTTGTATTTGTAGTGGGTAATACAAGAAAACACAGAAGGCAGATCGCCTTGGCAAAAAGATCGGCGCTGATAAAACGGAATGCAGTCTGCTCATCCTGCCTGCATCCGATAATATAATTTATGACCCAGAACAGGTAGCACCCCAGATATATGATGATCGTCCACGGCACAAAGGGAATACTCTCATCCAGAGCGGTTGAAAGGTCATAATGGATCCTGTCCCCCGTCAACATCCTTGTCCCATAATAAACTGCACTATTAAATACAATGCCAAGGAATAACGGCAGCCACATTCGCTTTGGTATTATTTGTTCTTTTATCATAATCCTCCATACAGCCTTGATACGCCGAAATACTTCCCTTTTATATTTTAATAATAAAATAATTATAGAAATATTCTTACGGGCTTTCCATTCATTCATCTTGCATTTTGTTTCCCCCGGCTTACATTTTTGTAACATCCTCCTGCATCCTGCTGGCAGACCGTTTTTAATAGTTCAATTTTTATGGAAATCCTTGTAATTAACGTATACCTATATTATTATTTTGAATAGGTGGAGAAGATAAAAACAGCAATTGCAGTATCCATAAAAAATACCCTCCATGTATTTACATGGAGAGTATAAATGATAATTTTCTACATTTTATCTACAGCAGTTCATTTCTTTTTTAAACAAAAATCCCATGGATATATAGAATATCCCGTTTCCGCACTTTCCCATTCCTTTGTTTTTCTCTTTGCATGATCGTTATTCTATAGATTTCAGGGATTCCACCATATTGATCTTATCCAGCTTAAAATACATGACCACATCCACAAATGCCGTAAACAAAAACGTAATGAGGAAACTTAAAACAAAACTGAAGGCCGTAATGCGTTCATCAAAAGCTACCGCGTCAATATCGATGTTAAACATAACAAACTTATGAAGGGCAACTCCCAGCAAAAGCCCGATACCTGCGCCTATGGCCGTTAAGGCAAAGTTTTCCTTAAAGACATAGGAAGCGGTCTCCCCGGGATAAAAACCTAAGACCTTGATGGTGGCAATTTCCCTGATGCGCTCCGTAATATTGATATTTGTCAGATTATAGAGAACGATAAAAGCCAAAGCTCCTGCACATACGATGATCAATAAGACGATATAGTTAAGACTTTTCATCATATTGTCAAACCGCTCCCTGAAGTCCTGGTTTACCGATACGCCGCTGACATGGTCAGCTTCCGTTACCAGCGCCGCCGCTTCATGCAGATCCAGCTCTTCTTTGATACGCAAAAATGCATGGGCAAATTCCGGCTCCTTTGACACGCTCTCTTCATAGGTTTCCCCATTGATATATACGTAATTGTATACAAAATTTTCACTGATGCCGCTGATAGTGCAGGTAAAAGTATTCATATCGTCATCCCTGAAAACAAGGGTATCTCCCGTTTTTAAATTGCACTTATCCGCCATTTTACGGGTAAGAACTGCTTCTCCCTTTTCGGGAAAGGGGATGTCTTCCCCTCCGGCTGTATGCAGATCCAGAAAATCGCCAAGGCTTTCCACATTTTCGGGAATGACCAGCGTACATTCCTTGTCCCCTTTACCGGTCTGTAAGTTGACCGCTTCCTCCCTGACGCAGAGGAATCCGTCGGACACCTCTTCTATCTCTTCTGCAAAAGCCTCTTTCTGTCCTTCCGTCAGTCCCTTGTCAAAGGAAACCAGCACATCATAGGTCTGTATCTCGTCATACTGCTTATCAACAGTGCCGCCTATGGAATCCTTGATGCCGAATCCCGTTACCAAAAGCGCCGTACAGCCTCCGATCCCTATGACCATCATAAAGAAACGCCTTTTATAGCGGAAAAGATTCCTGATGGATACCTTCTGTAAAAACTTGAGCCTGTTCCAGATAAAAGTAAGCCGCTCCAAGAAAATCCTTTTTCCGTTCTTGGGCGCTTTGGGACGGATCAGATCCGCCGCCGTGCTCAAAAGCTCTACCCGGCAGGTAAAATAAGTGGCTCCCACGGAACACAGAAGGGCTGCTCCCATGGAAAGAACGAATAAAGGCATATCGAATAAATACTCAACGGGGGCAAAACCGTACATCAGATCATAAACCGACCAGATGACCTCCGGGAACAGATAACTGCCGAAGCAAAATCCTGCAACACCGCCTACGATCGCCGCACTCCCCGCATAAAAGACATATTTCCCCATGATCCTGGCGCCGCTGTAGCCCAAAGCCTTCAGCACGCCGATCTGCGTCCTCTGCTCCTCCACCATACGGCTCATGGTAGTCATGCAGACCAAAGCCGCCACCAGAAAGAAAAACAGGGGAAATACCGTGGAAATGGAACGCACAATGTCGGAATCATTTTCAAAGCAGACATAACCTATGTTGCTGTCTCTTTTTAAGACAAAGCTGTCCGGCTCCTCGATGTCCTCCACCTCTTTCCTGGCGTCGTCCAGTTCCGCCTGGGCGTCGTCAATCTTCTTTTCGGCATCGGCTATCTCTTCATCAAATTCCGCTTTTGCCTCCTCGTAATCCTCCCACCCTTCTTCGATTTCCTTCCTCGAATCCGCTATTTTGCCCCTTCCGCTCCTAATCTGCGCCCTTCCGCCTTCAATGGCCGCCACGGCCTCCGCAGGCCTCATGGGCTCAGGAACGGCAAGAAGATTCTCTTCCTGAGCATTTAATTCCCTCTCCCTGGCATTCAATTCCTTTTCGGCATCATCCAGTTCCTGCTCCCCGTCCGTCAGCTCTTTATAAGCATCCGCTAACTCCTTTTCCGCCTCTTCGCTCTTATCCGCCAGTTCCTTTTTGGCGTCATCCAGTTCTTTCTGGGCGTCATCCAGTTCCCCGTTAGCCTCTTCCATAATGGAATCATACCGCCTCATGGCCGAAGCCTCGCAGATAGCGGTCATTTCATCCTCCGTTTCATTGATCAGGTCATCATATTCATCTGTAAAAATCCCCTCTTCATCCTTTAACGAAACGAAGATCTCAGAATAATATTCCGCCGTAAATCCCCCTACCGGTATGTATATAAAAGCGCTTACCTTTCCGCTTCCCAGATTGGAGGTACCTCTTTCGTAATTGAGATAATAAGGCGAATCCACAAACCCTACCACCTTATAGGCGTCATAAGTAAAGGCATCAAAGGTATCCTGTGTATTGCTGTCGCTGAATTTTATTTCATCTCCTAGGGAAAGCTCTGTCAGACCCGACAAAGCCAGGGCGCGGCTGTCCAGTACACATTCATTATCCGCTTCCGGCAGGCGGCCTTCTTTTAAAGCCGTGCGGTTCACATTCTCTGTAAGGGAATGGGCCTTGATCACATAAGCCTCTCCCGAATCCGTCCCGCAGATAAAGTCTTCCGTTACGCTGCCTTCCGCAGCCAGAACAACGTCGCTTTTAAGAAAAGCCTTTACATCTTCCTCTTCAAAGCCCAAAGTATTCAACAGCCGGTAATCGTACAGGGCGTTTTCCCTTGTATACTTGTCCCCCGCCCTTACCATGGCGGGCGTGGTTACCCTAAGCCCTGCAAAAAATCCCACTCCCAGCGCCACAATGGACATAATGGCCAGATAGCGTCCGAAGCTGCTTTTGATCTCTCTTAACGTTGTTTTGATCATACAGTTTTTCATAATTAAATGCCGCCTGTTTCCCCTGATTTTTTTCCTTTTTACCGACTCCGCTTTTGGGTTATGACGCAGATACGGATCCGCATCTTTTTCCATAATAAAACCGCAGTCATAATTATGTTATCATAAAACAGAAAAAAATGGAGTATTCCACTCCATTTTTCACGTTTTTTTCATAATTGTTTTGTATTTACTGTTCCATCTGCCTGCCCAGAAATGCCGCCGCGGACTGGGCAAGCTTCTTTTCCACTTCCCCCATTTTCCCTTTATCATCGGTTTCCAAGAGAATGACTGCACCGATCACGTCTCCTTCACAGATGATAGGCGCGATCATTTCCTGTTCGTAGGCATCCTGGATCTCCGGCGTGATCTCCAAAAACTGCTTCTCGCCTTTCCCTGCCAGAATGGTTTCCCGTCTTTCCAGCGCATCCTCCAAATGCCTGCTCAATCCCTTTCCGCTAAAAGCCTTTCCCCCTCCTGCCGTAGCGATGAACTGATCCCTGTCTGCGATCAGCGCCACTTTTCCGGAAACCTGTGCCAGGCTTTCCGCATATTGTTTTGCAAAAGAACTCATTTCCCCGATGGGCGAATATTTTTTTAGAACGATCTCTCCTTCCCTTCCGGTAAAAATTTCCAGAGGGTCGCTTTCTCTGATACGCAGTGTCCTTCTGATTTCCTTGGGAATGACGATGCGCCCCAGATCATCAATTCTCCTGACTATACCCGTAGCTTTCATATTAAAATTCCTCCATCTATCAATCATTATTTCTCTTATCGCGTGATACTATTATTTGTAAATGAAGGCATTTTATACCTATGAAAAATTTTTCTCCCTGCACAGTTTTTCAGAAGAAATGTGTCTTGCCACAACAACCGAACTGATAAACGTCATTCCCAGCTTGATCGCAGATTCCTTTAACAAAAACAAAGCCGCAGCGATACTGCACGAAAAGGTAAGGATGCTCCTTTTGGAATGAGGCTGCACTTTAAGGGCCGAATAGAGCAGATAAAAAACTGCCGGGATCAGCGCCGGGATCAAATAAGGGAAAAATCCGAGCAGCACGCCAAAGCTGACCGCAATGGCCTTTCCGCCCCCTTTAAACCCTGTATAAACAGGAAATGCATGGCCTAATACCGGTGCGAGCATAACGAAGGCGAGCGTCATTCCCAAGGGCTCCTGTCCGTTAAGTTTCAGATAGAGGAATACCGGAAGCGCTCCCTTTCCCAGATCGCACAAAAGGGTCAGCACGCCGCAGAGCATTCCTCCTTCTGCAAAAGCATTAAAAGTTCCGGGATTTCCGTCAGATGACTCTTTGCGTATATCCTTATCCTTCAAAAGCTTTAAAAAAATTTTTCCGAACAATATGCTTCCCAGCAGATAGCCGCCGATTATGATCCAAAGTGTCTTCATCAATGCTCATTCCTTTCTATTATTATCCCCCGCTATTGTTCCTTATTATTTCTCTCTTTCAGTTTTTCTTCTATAAACCGGTATATTTTTAAAGATGCATCCCGCGCCACAAATTTCTGCTGGTTGCACATGATCTTTTCCGTCTTTTTTTCATCCTTTAACAAGCGGATGCCTGCTGCCGCCTGGACATAGATATTTCTTCCGCTGACGCACATCCCGTGCCTTCTGAAAAATCGTCTGTTCTGTGTTTCACAGCCGGGGATGGGCGCAGTCAGCACAAGGGCGCATCCCGTAACCGCCGCCTCCGTCAAAGTCAGTCCGCCGGGCTTGGTATATACCACGTCTGCGGCCTTCATAAACAAAGGCATTTCATCGGTCCTTCCCAAAACGGTCACGCTGTCCTTTTTCCGGAAAATATGTTCCAGCTTTTTCCTTATCCTTTCATTGCTGCCGCAGACAACCACGATCCTGTCCGTCCGCTTCTTCAAAAGATATATCACTCTCGTCAATGCCTTCAGATTTCCCGCCCCCATGCTTCCGCCAATCACCAGAAACAGTTTTTCTTCTTTCATCTCCAATTTCAGCTTTTGATACAGCTTTCCCTTTGCCTCTTTTTTGGACATTGCCTGGGCGCATTTCATAAATACGGGAATACCCGAAGGATATAACTGTTCTTCCTCTATCTTCCCCGTGATAAATTCATCCTTTAATTCTTCATGTGGGATCATATAATAGTCGCATTCCGTTTCTCCCCAAAAGGGAATGCAGGTATAGTCGGTGGCAATGGCTGCCGTAAGGGGCAGAGGCATCCCTTTTCTCTTCATGTACGTAATGGTTTCTGCCGGATATAAATGGGGCATCAGTATCACATCAAAATCATTTTCTTCCAGAAAGGCATGCAGGTACTTTGCCATCATACCATTGACATAATAAACCGGCGACCTCTTCGTGATCTTGCTGACAAATGCCCCCAGCCGGTAAATAAGCCCGAACAGAAAAGGCGTCTTTTTTACAATGCCTACATATCCTTCCCCCACGATCTGTGATACCTTTCCGCCTGCCAGGGTCAGATAATCAAAAAAGCAGGCTTCTCCGCCCTCTGCTTCGATCCTCTCTTTCATGGCCATTCCTGCGGAATTATGTCCGCCTCCTGTATTACAGGATAAGATCAACGCTTTCATTTCCTATGCCTCCCTCATTTCTATGGCCTTTACGATTTCCCCGTATTCCTCTATCAGGTTTACGAAATCCTCGTTGATATACGCAATGTTTTCTTTGTTTCCCGCTTCCTCATGCATCCTTGAAATTTCCGACAGCTTTAACGCCCCTATGGACGCCGCCGCGCTTTTTAAGGCATGGGCCGACACGGTATATCTCCTGTAATCCCCCAGCTTAAGCGACTGGGATAAGCTCCTCTGCTGCACCGGCGCATTTGTCACAAAAGCCTTTAAGACCTCCAAATAGCTTTCCTCTCCCCCGCAAAGTTCAATACCCGCCTGCACGTCAATTCCTTTCCTGATCAGGCTCTCATACCTTCCGGCAGTTTCTGCGGCAAAGCCGGTCTCTTCCCTCCCGGCTTCCGGCATTTCTTCCTGCAGCTCCTTCAAAAATCTGATAAGGACGTTTTCCAGCTCCGTCAGATCCATGGGCTTACCCAGAAAATCATCAAATCCCTCTTCCAGCATTTCCTCCTTTACCCCTACAAGGGCATTTGCCGTCAAGGCTATAACAGGCGTGCTCTTATTTCCCTTTTTTATTTCCCTCAGCCTTGATAAGGTCTCCACGCCGTCCATGCCGGGCATCATCTGATCCATAAATATAATATCATAGGTTTGTTTTTTTACCGCATTAAGACATTCTTCCCCGGATTCCGCCAGTTCTGCATCAATGCCGTATAATTTCAACAGGCCGGATGCCACTTTCAGATTGACCTGATTATCATCTACCACCAAAACCTTAGCCCCCGGAAAACGAATGGAGCGCCGCTTTCTTTTTCCCCGGTTTCCGTAGACCGCATTTTTCAGCTGTTCCAATGTATATTTTATATCGTCGCAGTTTGAGCCGCGGTATGACTCTCCCTTTCTTTCGTCCAAAACCTCCTGCCATATCCTGGCCCGGAAAAGGCTGCCCTCTCCGTATACGCTCTCCACTTCTATGGAGCCGTCCATCAGCTGTACCAGATCTTTCACAATGGACAAGCCCAGACCTGTTCCTTCCACAGCATAGTTCTTTTTTACGTCAAAGCGCTCAAATCTGTCAAAGATCTGTTCCCGGTTTTCCTCCTTAATGCCGATCCCCGTATCCTTTACGATGATCTCCAGCAGGGTCTTCCTGTCTTTGCGCTCTATTTCCTTGACCTTAAAGAGAATGGTCCCTTCCGCTGTATATTTTACCGCATTGGATAAAAGATTGGACATAATATGCCTTATTTCCTTCTTATCCCCTTTGAGCATAACGGGAACATCCTTTTCAAGCAGATAGCGGAAGGTCAGATGCTTCGCGTTGATCTGGGGAATAATGGCGGAGATCACTTCTTTCATCAGTTCCTTCATGCTGTAAGCCACGTCGGTCAGGACGATCTTCCCGGATTCGATCTTGGAAATATCCAAAACCTCGTTGATCAGAACCATCAGGGTGCCTGCCGATTCCCTGATGCTTTGCACATATTCCTTTATCTCTCCCTCATCCCCGTTATTCAGGCAAAGATCGGAAAATCCGATGATGGCATTCATAGGGGTCCTGATCTCATGGGACATATGAGCTAAAAAGGAGGTCTTTGCCAGATTGGCCTTCTCCGCCTCCTGCCTTAAGCGTATCATTTCTTCCGTATAATGATTGACAAAGGTCATATCAAAGATCCACGCCAGATAGCCTCTGACGGTATCCGCATTGTTATCGTCCTCTATACGGGAAACGCGGATCTCATAACTGCGCCCCTCAATATCCACCACTGCTTCCCTGGGATTTTCCTTAAAGATCTCCTTGATCTGTTTTTCTCTGCTTTCCGCCTGGTTAATATCCGGAAAAAGCTCTCTTGCAACGTCATTGGCGTACAAAAGATTATAGCTCGCATCCAGAATGACAAGCCCGTCCTTTGTATTTTCAATGATCTTTTCCCTTGCCAGCTCCATGGTATCCAAAAGGCCGTACTTGTTTACGTTCAGAGTAAGCAGCATACAGGAAAGCACAATGCCAAGAGGCACCGGATCCAGAATATTCATAATGCCGGTCAGATAGACCGTCAGCATATAGCCGGGAATCAGCCCGGAAAAGGAAAGGAGCAAAAGGCGCTTTTTCTCGATCCCTTTCCTCTTTTTTACCTCTATCAGGCAAAGGATAACATACCATGCCATTAAGCCCAGCATAACCGCCATCAGCATCCAGTAGCAGACGCCCTTTTCAAGTTCCACATGGGGAAACAGCCCTTCATAGGAAAGGCGGATGCTCTTATAGTAAAGTTTATGCCGGTCGCAGGTTATGATGATCAGCAGCATGACCGTATTGAATACCAGAAAGCTCCTAAAGACCAGTTTCGGAATATCAATATTACAATAATATGCCATAAACATCAAAAAGAACAACAGTACATAGCATTTCCCCACATATCCGAATTTGACCGCCATTACCATTGCTTCCAGGGATCTGGCGTTGATTTCCAGCGTATATGCCAGAATGCTTACAAAGGCGCAGCAACAGGCAATGAGCAGCACCTTCTGGGTCTCGGATGCCTTTTTCTTTGCAATGGAAAGAAGGGTTAAAAATCCCGTCAACACCCCGGCAATCTGAAATATATTAATAACCGTATAGACCATCCGGCTCCCTCCTCCTTTATCCGGACACCGTTATCTGTCGTCTTCCCCGCGGCTGACATCCGTATACATATCCAAAAGCGCCACCGTTTCACTGGCGCGCCTGCCGTACATATGGCAGCATCCATGATCGACCTGCTTTGTCTCCTTGAGCTGTTCATCCATCTGCACGCTCATCCTCACAACGCCCTGGTTGGTTTCTTCATCCAGATGCTTTAATATTTCATCTATCATTTCATTTTCGTCCATAATAACCTCCCGCCTTACTCCGTCTTTTCCTTCCCCAGCGCAACTTTACAGCCGTGGTTTTTCAGACATTCCATAACCTCTTTTGCATCATCCGGACGCTCCAGCCTTAAAAGGGCCTCTCTTCCCTGTTTTGTCCTGACAACGATATAGTGCTCATGGAGGGGAAGGTCCCCGTATTCCCCGAATTCTACCCGCAGATAAATCCGTTCACAGTCTGTAAGAGGCACGAACCTGACCCTTAAAAACCCGCGGTAAAATAAATGAGCTTCTCCTATTCTGATTTCCCCGTATCTGCCGGCTTTTTCAAATTCTTCCCTTAAAGCCTCCTGGGATACCGGATTTAAATCCCCGTTTCTGATTAAAGGCATGATCTTCATCGTTTTATTCTCTCTTCAATTTCTTCTTTGATCCCTTTTAAAAACTGCTCCCTGTATTCTTTTAAGGATACGCCGTATTTATTGGATGCTGCCGTAGGGTTCCGCTTTAACAGACGCTCAACAGATACATTCCTTCTGATGCCGTCCTTCAGCCTTTCTTTATACATCTGCTGTTTCTCACGGATCTGGCGCAGCTCTTCCGTTCTTTCCTCTTTCCGTTTTTCCGCACTGTCCGCAAGGAAGGTCTCTATGATCTCGGCCCTTCTCTGGAGCTTCTTCATCTCATCCCTGATACGCTCCATTCCATCCAGAATATCCCGCAGTTCCATAGCCGTTTTGAAGCTGACCGCAAAATCCGCCGCAACCGCCGCCGTGAGAATAAAGGATGCGGCATTGGTAAACCGGTACGGAAATCCCAGCACCATCCTTTCTATGGGTTTATGAAAACCGTATATCATGGCAAGGGAGAAAAATCCCCACGCTATAGACGAGCTTAAACATATATGTCCTTTATAATTGAATTTCTGATTGCTGTAATCCCAATATCGAACATGAAAAAGGCTTTCCATGCAGATACCCGTAACCAGCTCCAGTAAAGTGGCCCCGATCAATCCAAACACGTAGACCAATACCGGATATTCCCTGACAGGCAGTGTGGCAACCAATACAGCCAGTGCGCCCGAACCGTAGATCGGCAGAAACGGGCCCTTTAAAAATCCCCTGTTTACCCATTGTCTTTTCCTTACCGAAACATAGGCGGATTCCCAGCACCACCCCAAAAAACAATAGATAAAAAAGAACAACAACCATTGCTGCAGCTGATAATTGTACATATAAACCGCTCCTTTGTGCTTTCGCTTACGTTAACTCCGAAATTTTTGCCCTTTTCACAGGCGGGATCAAATATTTCTCCATGGAGGCAATGATCCTTACCGCCGTCTCCAGGAGCATTTCTTCATCCTTTTTATCAAAACCCGTAGGATAAAGCCTGTAGGTAAAGGTAGGAATATTTTTCAGGGTAAATTTCAGTTTCCCTTCCATTTCCTCAATAACGAGGGGAATATTTTCCGCTTTGATATCCGCCCGCACATTCATGATAATGGTTATCCCGTCCTTTTTGCCCTTGATCTCCTCCACATACATCCTGTGCGCCCTGGCGCGTATCAGGGATATCTGTAGCAGATTTTCCACCTCTTTAGGAAGGCTGCCGAAACGATCTGAAAGCTCCTTTCGCATATCGTCGCACTCTTCTTCGTTTTCAATGGCGGCGATCCTTTTATAGATATCCAGCTTTTGAAATTCATTCAAAATATATTCGGCAGGAATGAAGGCATTGATATCCAGATCGATGGTCGTCTGGAAATCCTCCCTTAAATCGATGCCCTTTAAATGCTTGACCGCTTCATTGAGCATCTTACAGTAAAGGTCATAGCCCACAGCCTCCATATGCCCGTGCTGCATCTTTCCCAAAAGATTCCCGGCTCCCCTGATCTCAAGATCCTTCATGGCAATTTTAAAGCCGCTTCCCAAATCGGTAAACTCCTTGATGGCCTCCAGACGCTTTTCCGCCACTTCCTTAAGGACCTTGTTCCTGCGGTACATCAAAAAGGCATAGGCGTTCCGGTTGCTCCTTCCCACGCGCCCTCTGAGCTGATAGAGCTGGGAAAGCCCCAGACTGTCCGAATCATGGATGATCATGGTATTTACATTGGGAATATCGATCCCCGTTTCAATAATGGTAGTGGACACCAAAACATCGATTTCTCCGTTGATAAATTCGTATAATATCTTCTCCAGTTCCGATTCCTTCATCTGTCCGTGGGCAAAGGCCACCGACGCATCGGGCACCAGTGCCTGGACCGACGCCGTAATCTCCTCTATGGAATCCACCCGGTTATAAACGTAATAGACCTGTCCGTTTCTGGCAAGCTCCCTGTTGATGGCCTCCCGGACCATTTCTTCATTATATTCCATGACGTAGGTCTGGATGGGCATACGGTCGTTAGGCCCCTCTTCCAAAACGCTCATATCACGGATCCCCACAAGGCTCATATGCAGGGTCCTGGGAATAGGCGTTGCCGTCAGCGTCAGCACATCCACGTTATTTTTAAGCTGCTTGATCTTTTCCTTGTGGCTGACGCCGAAACGCTGCTCCTCGTCAATGATCAAAAGCCCCAGGTCTTTAAAGGCCACATCCTTGGAAAGCACGCGGTGGGTCCCTATGACAATATCCACCATACCCTTTTTCATTTCTTCAATGGTATGCTTCTGCTCCGCCGCCGTGCGGAACCTGGAAAGCATTTCTATGGTAACGGGATAATCCTTCATCCGCTGCTTAAAGGTATCGTAATGCTGCTTGGCCAAGATCGTGGTGGGCACCAGATAAACCACCTGTTTTCCCTCCTGGACCGCCTTAAAGGCAGCGCGGATGGCGATTTCCGTTTTGCCGAAGCCCACATCCCCGCAGATCAGCCTATCCATGATCCTGGAGCTTTCCATATCCTTTTTGGTGGCTTCGATGGCGGTCAGCTGGTCCTCCGTTTCTTCATAGGGAAACAGCTCCTCAAACTCCCTCTGCCATACCGTATCTTCCCCATAGGCATAGCCTTCCTTGTTGGCGCGGACCGCATAAAGCTCCACTAACTCCTTTGCCACCTCCGAAACTGCGGTCTTGACCTTTGTCTTTGTCTTCTCCCACTCCTGGGTGCCAAGCTTATTGAGCCTGGGCTTTCTGGCGTCTGCCGCCGCATATTTCTGGATCACGTCAAAGCCCGTGGCCCTGACATAGAGGATGCCTCCATCCCTATAGGCGATCTTCATATAATCCTTGACCACGTGGTCTATCTCCACTTTCTCAATACCCTGGTAAACGCCCAGTCCATGGCTTTCGTGCACCACATAGTCCCCTACCTTAAGGTCCGTGAAATCATTGATCTTCTGACCCTCGTAACGTTTCTTCTTTTTCTTCCTGACAGCTTTACTGCCAAAGATATCGCTTTCGGAAATGACCGCAAATTTTAAATGGGGATATTCAAAGCCCTTTAGGATCTGCCCGTAAACGGACATGATCTCCCCTTCTCCCGGCTCCTCGGAACCGTTTTCACTGTAAAAGCAGGGCAGCTCCATATCCCGAAGCTCATCGGAAAGGCGCTTCGCCCTTGTACGGGAGGGTGTTACCAGTAAAACCCTGTAGCCCCCTTTTTTATAACGTCTTAATTCCCTGCACAGCTCTTCAAAGCTGTTATGAAAGGATTGTATGCTCTTTGTCGTAATATAATACTTTTTGTCGACTTCAATCCCCGGCGTGCGTCCGTCCAGAGTCGAAATACAGGCAAGAAAACGTTTCCTAAGCTTTGCCATGACCTCCTTTGCCGGATACAGGATCTTCGTCTGTCCCGGCAGCGTATAGCCTTTCTCCAGACGGTTTTTCATGCTCTCCTCAAATTCCAGCTCAATGGCGTCCGTATGCTCCGCAACATGAAGGGGTTCATCAATAAAGAAAACGGTCTCCTCTTCTGACATCAGCTGGGGAAAAGGAACGGTTTCCTCACAGAAATAATGGATATAGCTGTCCAGATTGGCCAAAACGCCGAATTCCTCCATCTGCTCCCCCAGGATCTCCATCTGGTCTTTCACTCTTGATGCCTCCTCAGGCCGATGGGCATCCCGGAAGCTTTTTTCCACCGCTTTTGCTTCTTTCTTTATCCTGTCAAGTCCTCTATCCCGCTGTTCCCTCGTCAAAAGCAGTTCCGTGGCGGGATAAACCGTTACCTCCGAAAGTTCTTCGATGGACCGCTGGCTCAAAACGTCAAAGCTTCGGATAGAATCGATTTCATCTCCCCACAGCTCGATACGGTAAGGATTCTCTTCCGTCAGGTCAAACACATCCACGATGCCGCCGCGGACGGAAAACTGCCCTCCGGCCTCTACCTGGGGCACCCTTTCATAGCCCATGCGGGAAAGCTTTTTTGCAACGGCCCTTTCATCCACAATGCTGCCTTTTGCCAGCCCGATCACATTGTTCTCCATCACGCTTAAAGGCATACAGGGCGCCATAAAAGCGTCAAAGGTGGTAATGATCGTAACCGGCTCCGCCTCTAAGATCCTGCGGTATACGGCGATCCTTTCCCTTGTTACCTTATTGCTGTGGATATCAGCCTGAAAAAAAATAAAGTCCTTTGCGGGAAAATAGAGCACTTCCTTTGTATAAAAAAGAAAGTCTTCATACAGCTCCCGCGCCCTTTTATCGGAATAGGTCGCAATAACCTTATAAGGGAAGTCTTCGGAAAGCCCCCACATCATATGCACTTTCTGAGAATCCACACAACCGGAAACGGCAATATTTTTGCCGTTTCCCATGTCCTTCCTCATTTCTTCAAAATCCGACAGCCCTTTCAGGCAATCCTGCAACACTTTCACGCTCTATCCCTCTTAATTCTATGATGGCTATTGCTTTTTCTGATTGAACAGATTCATGGCCGCATCCGGTCCCTTTTCTATAATGACCTCCACGGCTTCTCCCGCCTCTTTAAACGCTTCCTCCATAAGGGCGCGCTCCTCTTTGGAAAAACGCCCCAGCACATAATCCGCAAGGTCCCGGCCCTTAGGCTTTTCCCCCACGCCTACCTTGATGCGCACAAAGGTATCGTGTCCTAAATGGGCAATGATATTCTTAATGCCGTTATGCCCTCCCGCGCTTCCTTTCTTACGGATGCGCAGCTGCCCCGGCGGCAGGGAAATGTCGTCGTATATTACGATCAGCTCGGCGGTCTCGTCTATCTTGTAATAGTCTAAAGCGCTGCGTATGCTTTCCCCGCTTAAATTCATAAAGGTCTGGGGTTTTAAAAGGAGGACCTTCTCGCCTCCGATCGTCCCCTTCCCCGTCAGCGCCTTATGTTTTTTTTCTCCCATATAAATGCCATGCTTATCCGCCAGAAAGTCCACCGTATCAAAGCCTGCGTTATGCCTTGTTTTATCATATTCCTTTGACGGATTGCCAAGTCCTGCGATTATAAACATTCCTGCCTCCATAAAACAGGCGGACACACCCCGAAAAACCGACGGCCTGCCATCCCTGCCTGCCTTTTCTCTCTTTTGCTATAGCAACTCTTTTCTCAGTTCTTCCCCTGACTTGGGAGAAAGATATGCCGGCGCCACATCAAATACGGTCTTACAGCCCTTCTGCCCCTCCTTATGAAGACGGTTTACCGCCCTGGCAAATGCCAGAATGACCGATGCGGTAAATTCCGGATTGGAATCCAGCTTTAAGCTGTACTCGATAATATGTTTATGCTCCTTTTCAAAGCCCGTTGCTCCGGTCCTGAACACAAAGCCGCCGTGGGGGATCCCGCTGTGGTCCCTCTTTAATTCTTCCTCGCTGATAAAATGAACGGTGGTGTCGTAATCCGCAAAGTAGTTGGGCATATTTTTAATGGTCTCTTCGATCTTTTCCTTGTCGGCGCCTTCCTCCGCCACTACAAAGCACTCTCTTAAATGTTTCTGCCTCGTGGTCAGTTCAGGATTGCTTCCGCTCCTGACTTCTTTTAATGCGCTCTCCACGGGAATGGTATACTGCTTACCGTCCTTTACGCCTTCCACGCGCCGGATGGCATCGGAATGCCCCTGGCTGACCCCTTTTCCCCAAAAGGTATAGTCCTTTCCTTCCGGCAGAATGGCATTGGCATATAATCTGTTTAAAGAAAACATGCCCGGGTCCCAGCCGCAGGAGATCAGAGCCACATGACCGCTCTTTTTTGCCGCCTCGTCCACCTTTTCAAAATGCTCCGGTATCCTGGCATGGGTATCAAAGCTGTCGACCACATTAAAATATTTTGCATATTCCGGCGTCTGCCCCGGCAGATCCGTTGCACTTCCGCCGCAGAGCACTACAACATCCAGTTTTCCCTGCATCTTCTCAATTTCATCTATGGGATATACGGGAACTCCCTCCGTCAGTATCTTAACATCCTTAGGATCCCTTCTGGTAAATACGGCCGCCAGCTCCATATCCGCATTCTGTCTGATCCCGCATTCGATCCCTCTTCCTAAATTCCCATAACCGATGATTCCTATTTTCATTTCACATTTCCTTCCTTTTCCTGTTTCAACATTACAACTTCTTGCTCTAATATCATACCAAAAAGAGAAGCATTTATAAACTTGTATTTTTTATTTTTATAATTTTTGCCTGATACAAAAGAAGCCCGCGCCCCCCGGCGCAGACCTCCTTTTGTAACCTCTATTTTCCTTCTCGAAAAATCAACCCTTATTCCATAGCCTCCGGCGCTGCCAGCGCATCCTCGTAAGCCTTCAGGATCGTCGTCTGGATCAGCTCTCTGGTAGCTGAATTAATGGGATGTGCGATATCCCTGTATTCGCCGTCAGCAGTCTTCTTGCTGGGCATAGCAATAAATAAACCTTTTTCTCCGTCGATTACCTTGATGTCATGTACTACGAAAACGTCGTCTATTGTAATGGAGACAACCGCTTTCATTTTTCCTTCATGGTTTATCTTTCGTACATGTACGTCTGTAATATTCATTCGTATCCCCCCTTAACTTCTTACAGATCAGATTACGAACCTATCATTTTGTTCCACAATAACCTTAATGCCGTCTTCCCCCTTCAGATAAGAATTAGCGCGGATCGTATCATGACTTTCAACGATACAATTCTCAATATAAGTATTATCGCCTATATATACGTCATTGAGGATAACGGAATTTTTGATGGTACAATTGTTTCCTACAAATACATCCTTAAAGATGACTGAATTTTCTACCGTTCCGTTAATAATGCTTCCGCTGGAGATCAGGCAGTTTTTGAGTTTCGCGCCCACATTGTATTTTGCCGGCGGAAGATCATCTACCTTGGAGTAAATATCAGGATGCTCCCTGAAGAAATAATTGCGGATAGCCGGCTTTAGAAAATCCATATTGGTATTGAAATAGTCCTCAACCGTCGCTATGTTCTTCCAGTAATCCGTCATTTTATAGCCGTAGATTCTCTTTAAACTCTTATAGCGGATCAGAATATCCTTAACAAAATCATACAGACCTTCTTCCGCACATTTTTCGATCAGCTCGATCAGCTGTCTTCTCCTTATCACGTAGATACCGCAGGATATGGTATTGGATTTTGCCACAATAGGCTTTTCCTCAAACTCTTCAATGCGGGAATCCTCATTCATCTTAATGGTTCCGTAACGGTCTACGTTTTCTCCCGCATCCATATCTTTGCAGACAACTGTGATGTCCGCCTTTTTTGCAATGTGATATTCCAGCACCTTGTTGTAATCCATCTTATATACGCAGTCGCCGGAAGCGATCACAACATAGGGCTCATGGCTTTCCTTTAAAAAGGAAAGATTCTGGTAAATGGCGTCTGCCGTTCCACGATACCAGGAATTGTTCTCGCTGGTAACCGTAGGGGTAAATACAAACAGCCCTCCCTGCTTCCTGCCGAAATCCCACCATTTGGAGGAACTCAGATGTTCGTTTAAGCTTCTCGCATTATACTGGGTAAATACTCCTACCTTCTGAACCCGGGAGTTGGTCATGTTGCTCAATGCAAAATCAATGCTCCTGTAGCTTCCTGCAATGGGCATGGCCGAAATAGCTCTCTTCTTGGATAACTCACCCATTCTGTGATTGTTACCGCCGGCTAAAATAATTCCTATCGCTCTCATACCTCATCACCTGCCTTAACTAAAGATTTTCCGCTTGCCAGCTGCATGTTCTCATAATCCTCCGTGCCTGTCTCGCCTGAAATTACCACGTTCTTTCCTATGGTAACGCCGCCCGGCACCACTGATTTTTCGCCCACGCACACCAGACCGTGATTGTAAATATGAGGAGCCGTATCGTTCTCCGCCTCTTCGCCGCAGCCGATCTTAACGTTATCCCCGATCCTTACATTTTCGGCTATGATCGCTTTCTCTATATTGCCGCCGAAGCCGATCTCCGTATCGTTCATAATGATGGAGTCTCTTACGACAGTTCCCTCTCCGATGATAACGCCGCAGCCGATGACGGAATTATAAACCTTGCCGTAGATCTGGGCGCCCTCTCCGATAATACACTTCTCGATCTCACTGTTTTCCGATATGTACTGAGGCGGAAGCTTATCGCATTTGGTATAGATCTTCCAGTATTCCTCATAAAGATTGAATTCCGGCACAATGTCGATCAGTTCCATATTGGCTTCCCAATAGGAATGCAGTGTTCCTACATCCTTCCAGTAGCCGTTATACTCATAGGCATAGCAGGGAGCCCCTTTTGCGTGGCAGTATGGAATGACATGCTTGCCAAAATCCAGGGAAGGCTGCTGCGCATTGGCGATCAAGGCTTCTTTCAGGGTCTTCCAGTTAAAAATATAAATACCCATGCTTGCCAGATTGCTCCTGGGATTTTCGGGCTTCTCTTCGAATTCGTTGATGCGGCGGTTCTCGTCCGTGATCAGGATACCGAATCTCTTGGCTTCCTCTAAGGGAACCGGCATTGCCGCAAGGGTAACCTCCGCTCCCTTGGACTTGTGGTAATCCAGCATTACTTCATAATCCATCTTATAAATATGGTC
>DEUB01000060.1:0-192 GCA_002362385.1 Lachnospiraceae bacterium UBA3273 | reverse complement strand
ATAATCCATCTTATAAATATGGTCGCCGGATAAGATCAAAACATAATCCGGGTTAAAGCTGTCCATATATGCCATATTCTGATAGATGGCATTAGCAGTTCCTGTGTACCACTCCGTATTTGAACTCTTTTCATATGGCGGTAAGACCGTAACCCCTCCGATGTTCCTGTCCAGATCCCACGGAATACCAAT
>DEUB01000033.1:45116-50779 GCA_002362385.1 Lachnospiraceae bacterium UBA3273 | reverse complement strand
TTTAGCCATTTTTAAACTAACCTACTTTCTTCAATATGCTTGATTATTTCTTCTTATTTGCTACTGTTCTCTTAGGACCTTTTCTGGTTCTTGCGTTTGTCTTTGTCTTCTGACCGCGGACCGGAAGTCCTTTTCTGTGACGGATTCCTCTATAGCATCCGATTTCCTGCAATCTCTTGATATTCAAAGCGATCTCTCTTCTTAAATCGCCTTCAACAGTCTGGGTTGCGTCGATCACTTCACTGATTCTCTTTACTTCTTCATCTGTTAAATCCCTGCAACGTGTATCGGGATTTACTTTTGCCTCTGCTAAAATGCGGTTAGAACTTACTCTGCCGATTCCGTAGATGTAAGTAAGACCGATTTCAACACGTTTGTCTCTTGGTAAGTCAACACCTGCAATACGAGCCATTTTAAAAATTCCTCCATTTGTTAAATTGCCGCAATTGCTTATGGCAACTGCAGTCCGTTACTAATTGACTGGGGGATTTTACAAATCCCCAACCGGGCATCTGCCCGATCTTTCCGATACTAAAGATATCTTCTCGGTATCAATAAGTAATCTCCCGTAGGCTCATCTACGTTCAATTATCTTAAAGAGCATATCCTGATGACGGCAGGCTATGCTTCAGCCGCTTTTTAAACCGATAAAGCTTCCACTATGGTCTGTTCTTTGTGGATTATCCCTGTACCTGTTTGTGCTTGGGATTTTCACAGATTACTCTGATTTTCCCTTTTCTTTTAATTACTTTGCATTTTTCGCAAATTGGTTTTACTGATGATCTGACTTTCACGTTAAAACCTCCTTTCACAAAAAGACCGTTTTACATTATAACACAAGGGATTTTTAATTGCAATCCCTTTTCATCACGATATTTCTGATATTTTTGATTTTTATTTGTCTCTCCAGATGATCCTTCCCTTTGTAAGGTCATAAGGGGATAATTCCAGAGTTACCTTATCTCCCGGCAGGATACGGATAAAGTTCTGTCTCAGCTTTCCGCTGATATGGGCCAAAACCTTATGTCCGTTTTCCAGTTCTACCTGAAACATGGTATTAGGCAGCTTTTCAACTACTGTTCCTTCAATTTCGATTACATCTGCTTTTGACATGTCATACCTCCGCATTTCCTACATGTGTCTTAAAAAGTTTCATGATTCTTTTAATTTCATGGTCGTAAACCTTTTCGCCCCTTTGAAGCTTTTCTCCCGTCTCTCCGGTGTCAAAGGTTTTATTGACAGCAATATGTTTCCGGTTTTTCTTTTTGGGTTTTCCCAAAAGCTTTAAATTCCCGTCACATAAGTATACATATTCATGATCTTCCTTAACAATGACATAAGCGCTTCCTTTATCATGGCCCGCCATTGAAACCGCAATCTTTCCAATCATCTTTTTTCCTCTATATTAATTGTCGGGCTTCTCGATCAAGGTAAGGATTTCCGGTCCGCCTTCCGGCGTGATCAGTACCGTATTTTCATAGTGTGCCGAAAGGCTTCCGTCTGCCGAAACGACCGTCCAGTCATCGTCTAACCATTCCACATCCCCGGTTCCTATATTGATCATGGGCTCTATGGCAAGGGTCATACCCGCACAAAGCTTTAATCCTCTTCTTTTCTGGGCAAAATTGGGAACCTGCGGGTCTTCGTGCAGGCGGGTACCGATCCCGTGTCCTACCAGATCCCTGACGATCCCATACCCGAACTGGCTGATATAAGCGTCTATGGCATTTGAAATATCAAACAGATGATTGCCGTCTTTTGCCATTTTTATTCCTTCAAAGAAACTCTGTTTCGTACGCTCGATCAGAAGTCTTGCTTCCTCACTGATCTCTCCCACGCCGAATGTTCTTGCCATATCCGAGTGAAATCCTTTATAAATGAGACCTGCGTCCAGACTGACAATATCGCCTTCTTTCAGGATCCTGTCCTTTCTCGGGATCCCGTGCACGACTTCCTCATTTACCGAAACACAGATAGAAGCCGGATAGCCCTGATAATGCAAAAAATTCGGAACACATCCATGCGCCCGTATCAGCTTATCCCCCAGATTGTTGATATCCATAGTGGAAATACCGGGCTTTATGGCCCTTTCCAGTTCGTGGAACACCTCTCCGAGCAGGCGGCAGGAAGTCCGCATCAATTCAATTTCTCTGGCAGATTTAATTGAAACAGCCATTTTCTTACTCTCCTAAAATACCGACGATCGCTGCAAATACATCCTTCATATCCACAGTACCGTCTACACTTTTCAGCACGCCCTTTTTCTCATAAAACTCGATTAAAGGCTGGGTCTGTTCATGGTAAACGTTCAGACGGTTCTTTACCGTTTCCGCCTTATCGTCATCCCGCAGGACCAATTCCTGACCGCATTTATCACAGATTCCTTCTGCTTTGGGCGGAACGTGTTCAATATGATAAGTGGCTCCGCAGGAAAGGCATGCTCTTCTTCCGCTCATCCTTCTGATGATATTTTCATCGGGAACGTCCACATCAATGGCAAAATCAATTTTATCGCCGATTTTATTCAACGCCTCTTCTAAAACATCCGCCTGATGAATGGTCCTGGGAAATCCGTCCAGCACATATCCCTTTGCACAATCCTCTTTTGCAACTCTGTCTAAAAGGATCTTTACCGTCAGTTCATCGGGAACCAAAAGTCCCTTATCCATATATTTTTTAGCTTCCATGCCCAGCTCGGTGCCGTTTTTAATATTTGCCCTGAAAATGTCGCCTGTGGAAACATGGGGAATACCGTATTTCTCCGCGATCATTTTTGCCTGGGTCCCTTTTCCGGCTCCGGGAGCGCCTAACATAATAATCTTCATTTAAAACCTCCGAGCGTATATGCAATTCATGGGACAAAGCGAAAATCCGCCTGTCCCAGAATTTACATCTTTCTTAATGATCAGTCATTTAAAAAACCTTTGTAATTTCTTACCAGCAATAAGGATTCGATCTGCTTTACGGTTTCCAGAACAACGCTGACGATAATGATCAGGCTGGTTCCCCCGAAGGAAACATTGGCTCCGAAAAGGCCGTTGAAAATGTAGGGAATGACCGCTACGATGATCAGGCCGCAGGCACCGATAAAAATAACATAGGTAAGAATTTTATTCAAATACTCCGTGGTGGGCTTACCGGGTCTGATTCCCGGAATAAAACCGCCCTGCTTTTTAATATTGTTTGACACCTCAAGAGGGTTAAAGGTAATGGATGTATAGAAATATGCAAAAAATACAACTAAAACAACATATACCAAAAGCCCGATGGAATACTGGGGTGTACTGGGTTTGCACCAGTTATTGGAGCTTAAGCCCTTTAAGATCTCAGCCCACACGCCTGTTCCGTTATAGCCTAAAAGCTGGCATATAATAACAGGGAACTCCATTAAAGAAGACGCAAAGATAATGGGGATTACCCCGGCTGTATTGATCTTCAGCGGAATGTTTGAACTCTGTCCGCCTACAGTACGTCTGCCCTGAATTTTCTTTGCATACTGAACCGGTATGGTACGTACGCCGTCATTTAAAATAACGACGATCACGATCATTCCTATTACGACCGCTATAATAACTACAGCTGCCACAACTCCCAGGGCAATCGTCTCCGCTCCCTTTACGAACTGGTTGTAGAGACCTTGAAAATCCTCTGGGATCCTGGAAATGATATTGATGACAAGTACGATTGAAATACCGTTTCCCACACCATTTTCAGTAATTCTTTCGCCGATCCACATTAAGAATGCGCTGCCGGCCGTCAGTGCCACAATTACGACAACATAATCAAGAGCTACAATATCTCCTTCTAACAGGCCTTGATTTCCAAATCCGATGGCAACCGCCGAAGACTCGATCAAAGCAAGGCCTACCGTCACATAACGGGTTATCGCCGCAATCTTCTTACGTCCGTCCTCTCCATCTCTCTGCATTTCTTCCAGCTTTGGAATCGCAATGGTAAGGAGCTGCATAATAATGGATGACGTAATATAGGGTGTAATATTAAGCGCAAGTACGGACATTCTTATAAAAGAACCACCCGTAAAAGCGTCAAGAAAGCCGAATGTTCCGCTGGTCTGCTGTTCAAACCACTGTGAGAAAAACTCTCTGTTTACTCCGGGAACCGGCAGCTGGCATCCGAAACGGATGACAACTAACATCCCCAGGGTAAACAAAAGCTTATTTCTGACTTCTTTGACCTTAAATGCATTTTTTAGGGTTTCTAACATTAGATCACCTCTACTGTTCCACCAGCCGCTTCAATCTTTTCTTTGGCTGACGCGCTGAGCGCATCTACCTTAACTGTAAGCTTTTTGGTAAGTTCTCCATTTCCGAGGATCTTAACTCCGTCGCCTGTCTTTTTGATAACGCCTGCATTTAATAATGCTTCTACATCAACTGTTGCTCCGTTGTCAAATCTCTCCAGTGCATCTACGTTAATGCTGATAATTTCTTTTGAATTTCTGTTTTTGAAGCCCCTCTTGGGAATTCTTCTGTATAAAGGCATCTGTCCGCCTTCAAAGCCGACTCTGGGAGCTCCGGAACGTGCCTTCTGTCCCTTGTGACCTTTACCGGCAGTTTTGCCGTTACCTGATCCGTGTCCACGGCCTCTTCTAAAATTATCACTGTGTTTAGAACCTTCAGCAGGTCTTAAATTTGATAATTCCATGATCGCACCTCCTTACGCTTCTTCAACTTTCACTAAATGTTTCACCTGGTTGATCATGCCTCTGGTTGCATCATTATCAGGTAATTCCACTGTCTTGTTTAACTTTCTTAAACCTAATGCGGCAACCGTTTTTTTGTGCTTGGGAATAGCGCCGATCGTAGATTTTACTAAAGTTACTTTTACTTTTTTATCTGCCATTTCCTGTCTCCTCCTTAAGCCATGATATCGCTTACAGCTTTACCGCGGTTCTTAGCTACTTCTTCAGGAGTCTTTAACTGGCTTAATCCTTCAATAGTTGCAAGAACAACGTTCTGCTTATTGTTGGAACCCAAAGATTTTGTACGGATATTTTTGATTCCTGCAAGCTCACACACGTTACGGGCAGGACCTCCGGCAATAACACCGGTACCTTCGGGAGCCCTCTTCAAAAGTACGCTTGCGCTTCCGAATTTTCCGTAAATGTCATGTGTAATACTGTTATTTTCATCTAATGCAACGCTTACGAGTCTCTTTGTAGCATCTTCTTTTCCTTTACGGATTGCTTCCGGAATTTCAGTAGCTTTTCCAAGACCAGCGCCAACGTGTCCGTTACCGTCGCCTACAACAACCAGTGCTGTAAAACGCATGTTACGACCACCTTTAACAACCTTTGTTACACGTTTAATGGAAACAACTTTTTCAGTAAGTTCCATATTACTTGTATCTATGATTGAACGTTTCATGTGTCTTTTCTCCCTTCCTAAAATTCCAGACCAGCTTCTCTTGCTGCCTCTGCCAATGCTGCGATCTTACCCTGGTATATAAAGCCGCCTCTGTCAAAGACTACTGTTGTAATACCTTTTTCTAATGCTTTCTTCGCGATTACAGTTCCTAAATATGCTGCTGCTTCAACGTCATTGGTTTTCTTTAATTCAGCCTTTACGTCCTTCTCAAGGGTAGAAGCTGCAACTAATGTATTGCCAACGGTATCGTCGATAATTTGAGCATACATATGATTA
>DEUB01000033.1:43758-44845 GCA_002362385.1 Lachnospiraceae bacterium UBA3273 | reverse complement strand
GCATACATATGATTATTACTTCTAAACACTGACAGGCGCGGTCTTTCAGGTGTTCCGCTTAAAGAATTGCGCAATCTGTTGTGCTTTTTAACACGAATTTTCTGTCTTGATTCTTTATTAATCATTTTCACACTCTCCTTATCTATTTCTTACCGGTCTTGCCGACTTTACGTCTGATAACTTCATCAGCATATTTGATACCCTTGCCCTTATAAGGTTCAGGTCTTCTCTTATCTCTGATTTCAGCTGCGAACTGACCAACTTTTTCTTTATCAATGCCCTTGACAATGATGATGTTCTGTCCGTCCAGAACGGTCTCAATGCCTTCGGGATCCGTCATTTCAACGGGATGAGAGTAACCTAAGTTCAATGTTAATGTCTTGCCCTGTTTTGCTGCTCTGTAACCTACACCGTTTACCTCCAGCTTCTTTTCGTAGCCTTCGGTCACACCAACAACCATGTTGTTGATCAGTGTTCTTGTCAGACCATGTAAGGATTTCATTTTCTTTAAATCATTAGGTCTGGAAACAACGATCTGCTCGCCGTCCTTTTTGATTTCCATTTCAGCGGGTAATACTCTTTCCAGAGTACCCTTGGGACCTTTTACAGTCACTTTGTTATTTTCTGCAATTTCTACAGTTACGCCTGCAGGAATCGCGATTGGCATTCTTCCTATACGTGACATGCCCGTACCTCCTATATTGTTTAAATGAATTAATTGTAATTACAAGTAAGTGGTCAAGGCTTACCAAACAAAAGCCAGAACCTCGCCGCCTACCTGAAGTTCTCTTGCTTTCTTGTCAGTTACAACGCCCTGGTTTGTGGAAATGATCGCAATACCGAGTCCGCCTAATACTTTAGGAAGCTCTTCCTTGCCTGCATACACACGTAAACCGGGTTTGGAAATTCTCTTGATACCGGAAATGATCTTTTCATTTTTATCCGCGCCGTATTTTAAGGTAATGCGGATTGTCTTGAAGTTACCATCTTCGATTAAATCATATTTTCTGATATAACCTTCGTCAACTAAGATGTCTGCGATAGCCAGTTTCATCTTGGATGAAGGTACATCTACTGTATCATGTTT
>DEUB01000033.1:21592-43475 GCA_002362385.1 Lachnospiraceae bacterium UBA3273 | reverse complement strand
CGGATTCTTGTAAGCATATCTGCAATTGGATCACTCATTGCCATTGTATGTTGCCTCCTTTTCTATATCTTACCAACTGGCTTTCTTTACGCCTGGAATTTGTCCTTTGTATGCTAACTCACGGAAGCAAACTCTACAAATACCATATTTTCTTAAGTATGCATGTGGACGTCCACAGATCCTGCAGCGTGTGTATTCTCTTGTGGAGAATTTAGCAGGGCGCTGCTGTTTAATCTTCATTGCTTTCTTAGCCATGCGAATTTACCTCCTTCTATTTTGCAAACGGCATATTGAATAATGTCAACAGCTCACGGGCTTCTTCATCGGTCTTGGCAGTCGTTACGAAAATAACGTCCATACCTCTTACCTTGTCAACCTTATCGTACTCGATCTCAGGGAAGATGATCTGTTCCTTGATACCCAGTGCGTAATTGCCTCTGCCGTCAAATGCGTTAGGGTTTACACCTCTAAAGTCACGTACACGGGGCAGCGCCAGATTTACCAGGCGGTCTAAAAACTCATACATTTTTTCGCCGCGCAGAGTAACTTTACAGCCGATTGCCTGACCTTCTCTTAATTTAAAGTTGGCAACGCTCTTCTTTGCCTTTGTTGTAACAACCTTCTGACCAGCAATGGTCTCTAAATCTTTCACAGCGGATTCCAAAGCCTTTGCGTTGTCTTTTGCTTCGCCAACGCCCATATTGATAACGATCTTCTCAAGCTTTGGTACTTCCATGATATTTTTGTATCCGAACTTTTTGACCATTGCGTCAACAATCTCGTCCTTGTATAAATCTTTCAGTCTACTCACGGATTAAGACCTCCTCTCCTATTTGTCGATTACCTCACCCGTTGCTTTTGCAAAACGGACTTTTTTGCCGTCTTCTACTTTAAAGCCGACTCTTGTAGCTTTTCCGTTTACAACCAGCATTACGTTTGATGCGTCAATGGGTGCTTCTTTTTCAATTCTTCCGCCGTTCTGGTTGGCTGCCGAAGGTTTCATATGCTTTGTGACCATATTGATCCCTTCCACAACGATCCTGCCGTTTTTAGGATCTACGGAAATAACCTTGCCTTCTTTGTCTTTATCTTTTCCGGCAATAACCTTAACGTTATCGCCTTTCTTAATCTTTAACATGCGGCACCTCCTATAATACTTCGGGAGCTAAGGATACAATTTTCATAAACTGTTTGTCACGAAGCTCTCTTGCTACCGGTCCAAAAATACGGGTTCCCCTGGGAGTTTTGTCCTCTTTTATAATAACAGCAGCATTTTCGTCAAATCTGATATAGGAACCGTCTTTACGACGAGCGCCCTTTACCGTACGGACTACTACAGCTTTTACTACATCGCCTTTTTTTACAACGCCGCCTGGTGTTGCATCTTTAACGGTAGCAACAATAATATCGCCAATGCTGGCATATCTTCTTGTTGATCCACCCATAACACGGATACATAACAATTCTTTTGCACCGGTGTTATCAGCAACTTTCAATCTGCTTTCCTGTTGAATCATGCCAATTCTCCTTCCTGAATGCTTATTTAGCTCTTTCTACGATCTCAACAAGTCTCCATCTCTTATCTTTGGATAAAGGTCTTGTTTCCATTACTTTTACGGTATCGCCGATATTGCATTCGTTGTTTTCATCATGAGCTTTTAACTTGTAAGTTCTTTTCACGATCTTCTTGTAAAGAGGATGCTTTACATGGTCTTCTACAGCAACAACGATGGTTTTCTGCATTTTATTACTTACGACCCTACCGGTACGTGTTTTTCTTAAATTTCTTTCTTCCACGATCTATTCTCCTTCCTGTCGAGAATTATTCTGCAACGTTAGTTTTCTGCGTGATAACCGTACGAATTCTGGCAATGTTCTTACGAACCTCTTTGATTCTGCTGGTATTGTCTAACTGATTGGTTGCATTTTGGAATCTCAAATTGAAAAGTTCTTTTTTAGCAGCTACTAACTCATCTGCTAACTCTGCAGCTGATTTTGCTCTTAAATCTTCTACATATTTATTAGTTTTCATTTGATACACCGCCTTCCAAGTCTGCTTTAGAAACGATTTTACATTTACATGGAAGCTTATGTGTTGCAAGACGTAACGCTTCCCTTGCTACCTCTTCCGGTACGCCGGCGATTTCAAACATTACGCGGCCTGGCTTAACAACTGCTACCCAGTATTCAAGAGTACCTTTACCGGAACCCATACGTGTTTCTGCTGGTTTGTTAGTTACTGGTTTATCCGGGAAAATCTTAATCCATACGCGGCCGCCACGTTTGATATAACGGGTCATGGCAACACGGGCTGCCTCGATCTGATTAGATTTGATCCAACATGGCTCTAAAGCCACGATACCATATTCGCCGTAGGTAATCGTATTACCCTTTGTACATTTTCCCGCCATGGAACCGCGGAACTGTTTACGACGTTTTACTCTTTTCGGCATTAACATTATTTATCGCTCCCTTCCTGATTTCCTTTAGTAGGAAGTACTTCGCCTTTGTAGATCCAAACCTTTACGCCTACCTTGCCGTAGGTTGTATCTGCCTCGGCGAATCCATAGTCAATATCTGCTCTCAGTGTCTGAAGAGGAATGGTTCCTTCGCTGTAGAACTCTGTACGGGCCATATCAGCGCCGCCCAAACGTCCGCTGACGCTTGCCTTGATACCAAGGGCGCCGCTCTTCATGGTCCTGCCCATGCAGGATTTCATGGCACGTCTGAAGGATACACGGTTCTCTAACTGCTGCGCTATATTTTCCGCTACTAACTGCGCATCCCTGTCAGGTTTCTTGATCTCTTTAATATCCACTAAAACCTTCTTGTCTGTCAGCTTGGAAAGTTCTTTTTTGGTTACCTCGATCTCTGCACCGCCCTTTCCGATAACAACGCCCGGTTTAGCCGTATAGAGGATAACCTTTACTCTGTCGGATGCTCTTTCGATCTCGATCTTGGAAACGCCCGCACTGTATAATTTGTTCTTAAGGTATTTTCTGATGTTGTAATCTTCCACTAAGTAGTCAGCGAACTCGCCGTCAGCATACCATCTGGAATCCCAATCTTTAATAACGCCGACCCTTAAGCCGTGAGGATTAACTTTCTGTCCCATTACTTTTCCTCCTATCTTTCATCAAGCACGATTGTGATGTGACTTGTTCTCTTTAAGATTCTGTAAGCCCTGCCCTGTGCTCTTGGCTGCACACGCTTCATGGTAGGCCCCTGGTTTGCGTAGCACTCTGCAATATAAAGCTTGTCAGCGCTCATATGATTGTTGTTTTCCGCATTTGCGATTGCAGATTCTAATAATTTCTTGATGACACTGGATGCGTATCTGGGATTGTATGCTAAAATACCCAAAGCAGTTTCAACATCCTTGCCTCTGATGGCATCTAATACAAAACAAGCCTTCTGCGCCGGGATTCTGGCATAAGAAACCTTCGCGCTGGGTCTTGTGTCTTTATTACTGTTTCTCTCCCTTTTGATCTGGGATCTATGTCCTTTTGCCATGGATGAAACCTCCTTTCAAATTATCTAACTCTTGATTTCTTTTCGTCTTTTCCATGTCCTCTATAGGTTCTGGTCGCTACGAATTCGCCTAACTTGTGGCCAACCATATCCTCTGTAACATATACGGGTACATGTTTTCTTCCGTCATGGACAGCAAAGGTGTGTCCTACGAAGGAAGGGAATATTGTGGAACGACGGGACCAGGTTTTGATAACTTGTTTCTGTCCTGCTTCATTCATAGCATCTACTTTTTTCAGTAAGCTTGCATCTGCAAACGGTCCTTTTTTCAGTGATCTTGCCATTTTGATTCCTCCTTATCTACTTAATAGCTCTGCCGTCTCTACGTCTTACGATCAACTTGTTGGATTGTTTCTTTTTCTTACGAGTCTTAAGACCGAGAGCAGGTTTACCCCAGGGTGTGCACGGTCCGGGACGGCCGATACCGGTCTTTCCTTCTCCACCGCCGTGAGGATGGTCGTTGGGGTTCATAACGGAACCGCGGACTGTCGGGCGGATACCCATATGGCGTTTACGTCCTGCTTTACCGATTTTGATAAGGTTGTGATCACCGTTGCCTACAACTCCGATGGTTGCGCGGCATCCGATAGGCACCATTCTCATTTCTCCGGAAGGTAAACGAAGTGTTGCGTATTTTCCTTCCTTAGCCATTAACTGTGCGCTGTTTCCTGCGGAACGGACCATCTGTCCGCCCTTGCCGGGCTGCAGCTCGATATTGTGTACCTGAGTACCTACGGGAATTGCAGCTAAAGGCAGACAGTTTCCTACCTTTACTTCAGCAGTTTCGCCGTTCATAACGGTCATGCCGTCTGTTAAGCCCTCAGGAGCGAGGATATATGCTTTCTGTCCGTCTGCATAGCAGATCAAAGCGATATTAGCGGAGCGGTTGGGATCGTACTCGATACCGATTACCTTTGCAGGAATACCGTCTTTGTTTCTCTTGAAATCGATGATCCTGTATTTTCTTCTGTTTCCGCCTCCGCGGTGTCTGACTGTTATTTTACCCTGATTGTTACGGCCGGCATTTTTGCTCAAAGAAGTGCAGAGAGACTTTTCCGGAGTCGTTTTTGTGATCTCGGAAAAATCGGAACCGGTCATATTTCTTCTGGATGGTGTATATGGGTTATATGTCTTGATTCCCATGGTTGTTTCTCCTTTCGATTACATTTATCATCACGCTTGTGTGCGTATGGTTTGACATCTTAGAGACCTGCGAAGATCTCGATGTCCTTGCTGTCCTCTGTCAACCAGACCATGGCTTTCTTTGTCTTAGCGGTTTTTCCCACTGTCATGCCGCGTCTTTTCTTCTTGCCTTCGCAATTCATTGTGTTGACCTTGGCTACTTTCGCGCCTTCAAACATTTTTTCAACAGCTTCTTTGATCATACTTTTATTTGCTTCCGGGTGTACTAAGAATGTGTATTTCTTTTCTCCCATGCCAGCCATACTCTTTTCGGTAATGACCGGCTTTAAGATAACGTCATAATACTGGATTGCTGCCATTATGCATACACCTCCTCAAGTTTTGCAACTGAGTCCTTGGTAAGAACTACCTTCTTTGCTTTCATAACGTCATATACGTTAATGGTGTTTGTCAGGGTTGTATCGATCTTAGAAAGGTTCCTTGCGCTCATAACGGTGTTCTTATCGTTATCAGCCAGAACTACCAGACCGTTTTCAACCTGTAAATTGTCCATAACGGTTTTGAAAGCTTTTGTTTTGATCTCATCAAATTTTAACTCGTCAACCACGATTAAATTTCCGTCCTGCACTTTGCTTGTTAAAGCGGATTTTAATGCAGCCTGTTTTTCTTTCTTATTTAATCTGATCGTATAATCCCTGGGTGTGGGAGCGAATACAACGCCGCCTCCTGTCCACTGGGGAGATCTTGTTGAACCCTGTCTTGCATGACCGGTTCCTTTCTGTCTCCAGGGTTTTCTTCCGCCGCCGGAAACTTCGGAACGTGTCTTTGCCTTCTGTGTTCCCTGACGTTTATTGGCAAGCTGTGCAACGACTGCCAAATGTACCAGATGTTCATTTACTTCAACACCGAATACCGCATCGTTTAAGTCCATTTTGCCGACTTCCTTGCCTTCCATATTATAAACAGATACGTTTGCCATCTGAATGGTCCTCCTTTCGTCCTAATTAAGCTTCAACCTTAACGGTTTCTTTGATTGTTACTAATGCTTTTTTAGGTCCCGGTACTGCACCTTTGATCAAAAGTAAATTTTTCTCAGCATCAACTCTTACAACCTGAAGATTCTGGATCGTTACCTTCTTGCATCCCATATGTCCGGGCATTCCTTTTCCTTTGAATACCTTGGAAGGGGAAGAACATGCGCCGTTGGAACCCTGATGACGGTGGAACTTGGAACCGTGAGCCATAGGTCCTCTGTGCTGTCCGAATCTCTTGATCGCGCCCTGGAAGCCTTTACCTTTGGAAATTGCGCTTGCGTCGATCTTGTCGCCAGCCTCAAAGATGTCAGCTTTGATCTCTGCGCCGAGTGTATATTCCTCAGCATTTTCAAACTTGAACTCTCTCACATATCTCTTAGCGGAAACGCCTGCTTTGTCAAAGTGGCCCTTTAACGCTTTGTTTACGCCATGTCTGTGAGCGATTTCTTTTTTTCCTGCTTTATCTTTGTTGACGATCTTTTCTTTCTTATCAACAAAGCCGACCTGTACTGCACTGTAACCGTCGTTTTCTACTGTCTTGATCTGGGTTACAACACAAGGCCCTGCCTGAAGAACGGTAACAGGAATCAGTGTGCCGTCTTCATTGAAGATTTGAGTCATTCCGACTTTTGTTGCTAAAATAGCTTTCTTCATTTCGTTACCTCCTTGTTTCTACAGCGGAACGGGTCATGGGTTTCCCTCGCCGTTCATACTAGATCCAGGTACATATAAGTGGAACTTTCCGTTGCTTCTATATAAACCTAATTTCAGGATCTAATCTGTTACTTTGAAAAAATTATTTCATTTTGATACCGATGAAAACACCGGCAGGCATCTCCAGTCTCTGTAATGCATCCACTGTTTTCTGTGTGGGTGTGATCACGTCGATCAATCTCTTGTGGGTCCTCTGTTCGAACTGCTCACGGGAATCTTTGTACTTGTGAGTCGCTCTTAAGATGGTAACTACTTCCTTCTTAGTAGGAAGGGGTACCGGTCCGCTTACCTGAGATCCGTTCTTTTTGACTGTTTCGATGATTTTTTTGGCAGATGCATCAACTAACTGATGATCGTAGGCTTTTAATGTAATTCTCATTACCTGCTGATTTGCCATAAAAAAAGTCGCCTCCTTTTCGCACTTTTTACTTTAAGTACGACAAGCGGTGACTGTACACTCTCCCGTGTGTGTCCTAAAGACCTTCACACGTCGTTTCTATCTCTCTGATAGACATTTTACGTTTGTACAGTGACTTGTCGTCAGTTTCCTAACTTGACATTCGCTCCACGGAAAACCTGCAACATGTGCAGCAACCTCACGCTTCACAGCTATCAATGCCACAGCAATTGCTAGTATATAGGAAAAAATAAAGGTTTGCAAGTCTTTTTTTTCAAAGGGATAAAAAATATTGTATTTTTTGAGGAACAATCCCTGTTTTCCTGTTCCACTATGGATCCTCTGCACAGACCGCCATGCTTTTTTCATATTCATCCGCTATCTGTATACACCATCCAGATCACTGATCCCAGTATTGGTCTACATAGCTTTCTGCACTCTCCCGGGACAGTTCCAGTTTTAAAATGATCCTGTTTTCCGTATCTTCCTTTGATACGCCCAATTCCTTACAGGTTTCGACCAGCGCCTTGATGCTTTCTTTTATTCCTTTCTCAATTCCGATCTCCTCCTGCTCCATCATCAGTTCCTCAAAAGCCCTGCACATACTCTTTTCCTCCTCTTCTATCTTTCTTATAACCGATTTTAAATTCAAATTAACTGCTATTGCCATTTCCGTCTCCCGTTCCATATTCCGGAAACCATCACTTCTCAGCAATTCCCTAAGCTTTTCCCTGTCATTCCTGCACTGCAGCGCCTGAAAGAATTCCTTCAAGTCCGTCCGGTATGCCTCTGCATCCACATAGTCCGCCTCTATGACACAGATCCTGTAATCCTGTAAATATTCCCCGGAGCACTCTTTCAGTTCCTTTGGAACCGCCAGCATCTCTTTCAGCCTTCTTGGGCCTTTCCATCTTCCTTCTCCTAAATACAACACAATGCTGATAACCGGCACAAGCCTGTCAGTTTCCTTCATCCTGCTTTTCTTCTCTATGTACCCCGCATATTCTTTACCGGCGCGGTGTTCCTTATCCCTTTCCCCAATCTGCTTTTCATACTCCCCGCCGTCATAGACCATGATCCGCTCCGGCATCCCGAAATCACTCTCCGTTTCCAGTTCTAAGCCGTAACGCATCCGGGGCTTTTCATGCTCCATAAATACATCCCTGCTCTTTTCTCCACTAAAGCTTCCCGGGGAAGGGTATACCCCCTTTATTTTTATAAGCCCCTCCTTTCTTACGACTTCCCTTCCACCGTATAAATGCACGTTGATAAGATCAGCAAATCTTTCCTTATCCGCAAAATAGGGCTTGGTATAAACATCTCTTTTTCCCATTCCGTTCCTTTCCGGCCGCGCAAAGCCCGGGCATATAAGAGAATAAGCCCCGTCTTTTATCCAGCCATTATTTAATTAATCGTTTGTGAAATATGGCTGAATCGCCGGAACCGGGCTGGCCGGTATATCATGTCCCCGAACGGGACACAAGAATCTCACACAAAGCAGAACCTTTCCTGCTTTTATGTGATTATAAATAATTCATCCCTCTTTGTCAATACAATCCCAGCAAATTTATTAACGTTTTTTCGTTCTCATTGTCCAAAAGTTCTTCTCTTATTTCTCCCTTCCGGAAATTTCCGCCTCTCTCAAGACTATGCCGGAATGAGAAAGTAAGATACAGCCGGCCGGGAACGGATTTCCAACGGCAGAAAAAAGTCTTTTTGTTTCTTCACAGCCCCCCTGCTTTGAACCGGCGCTTTTTCTTACAGTCTGTCCGATACCAAGGGAGAACAGCCATGGATGGCTGTTCAGCCGTCCTTGCGGCATGGAAGCCGCATTGACGGCGTGCCCGCAGATTACGGATATCCCGATCAGACTGTTAGAAAAACTCCGGTTAAAAGCTGGCTGTGAAAAACAAAAAGACTTTTTTCTGCCGTCGGAAATCCGTTCCCGGCCGGCTGTATCTTACTTTCTCATTCCGTTTCTATATACATCCTACTTTGCCTTACACTCTGCCTTTACCGCCTCAAACTCATCCAGCACGTCCTGCCCCGGCGCCCTTGTAGCCAGGCTGACTGCCACATTAACAACGATTGCCACAACAAAGGCCGGAAGCAATTCATAAATCCCCCAGATTCCGCCCACAGGCTTTACCAGGAACTTCCATACAAACACCATGACGCCTCCGGTAAACATCCCCGCAAGGGCCCCCCATTTATTGGACCTCTTCCAAAATAAAGCCAGAAGCACTACCGGTCCGAAGGCCGCCCCGAATCCGGCCCACGCAAAGGAAACAATATCAAAGACCGAACTGTTGGGATCCGAAGCGATAAATACCGCAATAACGGAAATGATTACCACGGATATTCTCGCAATAAACATAGCCGCCTTTTCCGACAGATCCTTAAAGAACACTTCCTTAATAATATTCTGGGATACGCTGGAGGACGCCGCCAAAAGCTGGGAATCCGCCGTAGACATCGTTGCTGCCAGAATACCCGCTAAGATCAGTCCTGCAACTAACGCCGCTAATACGCCATGTTTACTGATTACCGTTGCAATAGCGATAATAATGGTTTCCGAATCATCCAATACAGGAATTACCCCGCCTTTACTCATGGCATTTCCCACAATACCGATGGCAATTGCCACGCCCAAAGAGATCACGACCCATACGGATGCGATCCTTCTTGACATTTTTAATTTCTGCGGATCTTCTATGGCCATAAACCGCAACAATACATGAGGCATACCAAAATATCCAAGCCCCCATGCCAGCATGGAAAAAATATTCATAATTCCATAATCTCCTGCCGCGCCGCTTACCGCATCATGAATGGATGTCAGGCTGAAATATCCCGCCAGACTGTTGGCATTGGCAAGCACCTGATCCACTCCGCCGGCCGTAACGACACCATATCCAAGCACTACAAAAATGGCAATGGTCATAATAATACTCTGCAAAAAGTCCGAGGTACTTGCCGCCAGAAAACCGCCTAACGCAGTATATCCCACAATGACAACAGCGCTGATTATCATGGCTGCCAGATAATCAATGCCAAACAAAGATGCAAACAGCTTTCCGCAGGCTGCAAACCCCGACGCCGTATAAGGCACGAAGAAAATAATGATTACCACTGCCGCAATCACGGATAAGATCCTCTTGTCATCCCGATACCGGTTGGAAAAGAAAACCGGAAGGGTTGTTGAATTGCTGCAGGCCACGGTATATTTCCTAAGCCTCTTTGCAACGATCAGCCAGTTGATATAAGTACCTATGGCAAGACCTGCGGCAGTCCAGAACGCATCTGCCACACCTGTTAAATATGCCACGCCGGGCAGTCCCATCAACAGCCAGCTGCTCATATCAGAAGCTTCCGCACTCATTGCAGTAACAAAAGGCCCCAGCTTTCTGCCACCCAAATAAAAATCATCCGTCGTCTTGTTCTTTTTTGAGAATACAACTCCAATCCAGATTACTAACAGCAAATATGCAATAATTGTAATCAAAATACAAATATTTGACGTTGTCATATGTAACTCTACTCCTCTCTCACTTTACCGCATCTTTCACGCTTTTTATACTCACTTTTCCCATAATAGCATAGATTGTACCGTCAGCACAAGAAAAAAAGAACAGAGCCTGCAAACCTGCCGTCCGTTCTTTTTATAAATACATCATTTTAATTATTCTTTACAGCCCTACACTGATTCCCGCTTCATCAAGTATCACGCCAACCAGTATCATTGCTCCCAGCAGCATTCCTATAACACCGCAGATCATTCCTGCAATTGCCATCCCGGGCATTGCGCCCCCGTTATCCTTTTTGGATAATACTGCCAATACAATTGCTGTAATTCCCAAAAGCACTGAAAAAATACTGGTACAACAGCATATGATCGAAATAATACCGCAAACCAACGATCCGATCGCCAGTCCGTTAACGCCGCCTGATTCGCCGGGCTGTGCATAAATATTTTCCTGATACGGCTGATAATAACTGCCCGGATTCCCATAAGGATAATTTTGCCCGTAAGGATTTGCACCATATGGGCTGCCCCCGTCATACTGCTCGTTTGTACCGTAAGGATTATTCATACCCGGCTGGCCGTTCATATTGTAGCCGTTGCCCATACCGGACTGACCGTTCATATTGTAACCGTTACCCATATCTGGCTGACCGTTCATATTGTAGCCGTTACCCATACCCGGCTGGCCGTTCATATTGTAACCGTTACCCATTTCCGGCTGACCGCCCATATTGTAACTGTTACCCATACCCGGCTGGCCGTTCATATTGTAACCGTTACCCATATCCGGCTGACCGTTCATATTATAGCCGTTGCCCATTTCCGGCTGACCGTTCATATTGTAGCCATTGCCCATATCCGACTGACCGCCCGTACTATAACTGCCGCCCATATCCGGTCCGCCATATAAATTACCGGAACTATCCTGTCCCTGGTTCATCATATTGTTATCCATCCGCACTCCTCAAATACCGTTCAGTTCTCTCTTTTTATAATCCATTTAAATAGTTTGTAAAATCTACTGTTACCGCACCGGTTAATACCAGTATGATACAAACAACACAGATCACAATTGCAAAAATGGAGCAGATCATACCTCCAAGAGCCATGCCCGGCATCTTGCCGTTATTGTCATTTTTGGCAAGAACAGCCATAACAATACCTGCAATTCCCAAGCCGATTCCCAGATATGTACAACAGCAGGAGATCAATATTGCCAGAATACCGAAAACCAAAGAAAGGATTTCCTTTGTCTTGGATCTGTTTTCTCCGGGCTGTGCATAAATATTGTTTTGAGGATAGCCCTGCTGCTGATAAGGCGCCTGGCCGGGCTGCTGGTCAAATTGCTGCTGATAGGGCTGCTGGTTAAAATCAGAGCCGCCGTTATTCATCATGTTATTGTTATCCATAATTTCTTCTCCTTCACATAAGAATTTGTAATATCCGATTTTACGGTTGATAAAAAGTATTATAAACTACATTTCAAAAGAATTCAACTTACTTTGACTAATATGCAAAAATAAGGTACATTATTAATGCAGCCTGCCTGCAGCACAAAATTTCAAGAAGTTATTATACAAAAAACGGCATAAGAATATGTCCGCTGGTTTTGGAGAAAAAATGTACTATCATGCGCATATTAAAAAAAGTAATTTTATACTGATAACGTTTTTTACCTTTCTGGTTCCCGTTCTGGCTTACGGCTATATCACGGCTTCCGAACAATATCCCGCTTTTTTTCCGCCCTGCGGCCTGAAAAGCTTTTTCCATCTCTACTGTCCCGGCTGCGGCGGCACAAGAGCCTTAGAGCATCTGCTTCATCTGCGCCTGATTGAATCCCTGCTCTGCAATCCCCTTGTGCTCTTTATGGCGGTCTGCCTCATATATTACTGGCTTAAGACCCTGATCGAACTGATCCGCCAGCACGGCGATGCATACTTTTCCATCCATTTGGGATTTCTCTGGGCTTTCCTGATCATTTTAGTCGGCTTCTTTTTCATCCGGAATTTCCTTCTGCTGCAGTTTGGAATCGATTATCTCGGGGAATTGACCGAAGCCGCCGTTTATCTGCCCGGGGAGCTTATGGCGCAAATATGACAGCTGAAAAACCGGCCTGATTCTGTTCCGGCCCTTTATATAAAATATTGAAAGATTTATGATTGGAGGATTCGCTATGTGGATTGCAGATCAATGGAAAGATTATGAAGTGATCGACACCTGCTCGGGCGAAAAATGCGAACGCTGGGGCGATTATATTCTGGTACGTCCCGATCCCCAGGTAATCTGGGATACCGGACATGCACACCCGGCATGGAAACAAAAAAACGGCCATTACCACCGCAGCAGCAAAGGCGGCGGGGAATGGGAATTTCATGACCTGCCAAAGGAATGGACCATCGGCTATAAGGATCTGACTTTCCGTTTAAAGCCTTTCAGTTTCAAGCATACGGGGCTTTTCCCTGAGCAGGCGGTAAATTGGGACTGGTGCGGACAAAGAATAAAAGAGGCGAAACGTCCGGTCAAGATCCTGAACCTCTTTGCCTATACCGGCGGCGCCACGATCTCTGCAGCCAAAGCCGGCGCCCATGTGACCCACGTGGACGCTTCCAAGGGCATGGTCGGATGGGCAAAGGAAAACGCTGCTGCCAGCAATCTCTCGGAAGCCCCCATCCGCTGGCTGGTGGATGACTGCGTAAAATTTGTGGAAAGGGAAATACGCCGGGGAAATACCTACGACGGCATCATCATGGACCCCCCTTCTTACGGCCGCGGTCCCAAGGGAGAGATCTGGAAAATAGAGGAATCCGTTTATCCCTTTATAAGGCTTTCTGCCAGCCTTTTAAAGGAAGACTCCATTTTCTTTTTGATCAATTCCTATACCACGGGCTTACAGCCCGCCGTTCTTTCCTACATGCTTAATACAGCCGTGGCAGACCGCTTAGGCGGCAGGGTGGAAGCTGAAGAGATTGGCCTGCCTGTCACTTCCACAGGCTTAGTCCTTCCCTGCGGCGCAAGCGGCAGATGGAGCAGGACATGACAGGTTCCCTGTCATTCCTGCTCCACTCTCATTGCAGCTTATCTCTTTGTCTCCTTATCCCACGCCCGAAAGAAAGTCCTCATCATACTCTACGTTCTCAAATGCCTTTTCCAACTCCTCCGGAAATGAATCCCGAAACAGAACCCCTGAATAGGAACTCCAGCCATCCATAGTCTCGACTTCCATATAATAGCCTTTTTTTGTAAAAGCGCCGGAATCCACCACGTCATTCAATCTTTCCGAAAGGCAGAAGGCCTCCATTACAGGCTCAAAAAGCTGATCGCCCTGCTTTATCTCCAAAACCTTCCTCCGGTCGTCACTGTCATCCGTCTGGTATTGGTAAACGCGGATAACGCTGATCCTTTCATTGTCTATGCCGTCTAAGCGCAGCCATCCGCTCTCTTCTAACAGTGCAATGGTCTCCTCGTCGGCTTCATAGACAGGAAGGTCCAGATAAATGTTTCTGGAGCCGGTATTGTTTTTATAGTCGGTAGAAAAATTCAATTCTCCAACTGGCGCCGTTGCCATAACGTCTTCACTGGTCCTGTTCCTTAGATCCGACTGCATGGCGAGAAAAAGCTTTTGCACAAGAGCGGGATCTTTCGTATTATCAACGCTCGACGCCAGAAAAGGATAGGCGCGGTAATATGCATAATTGTGATTATTAGGATTTAAAAACTCATTGGCAACATACTCCTGCAGTGCGCTGTAAACATCCTCTTTATATTCCTCCAGATCATATAAATAACAATAACATTTTCTGATCCTCCAAAGAGGCAGATAGTAACTGCGTACAACCTCTTTCCCGTTTGTCAGATGAAATTTGATCAAAACAGGCTCCCTGTCATCCCCGTCCTCATAAAGGGCTGCAGCCGTCTCCATATCCCCGGGTACCGCTTTTTCCCCCTCAGCATCCTTTTCATTATCATCCTTGTAATAATAATCATCAGATTCGATTGCCTGCTTAAGCTCCGCTAGCAATATCCTCGCCGCCTCTTCATCTTCAATGCTCATATTTTCCAGCAAATTTTCCCGGGAGGATTGGGAGACCTTATTTTCATCATAAAAGTAATAGCAGTAATCGTTAGCGCGGACAAAGGCAAAGCTTTCCATCTTTTCCTCTTTGGGCAAATAGGAATCAAAGCCTGTCAGATCAAAAACAAATACGGCAAAGACAGCAAGGGCTGCAGCCGCAGCGATGCCAAACACCCCTTTCCCTTTCAGGACTTCCTTAATATCGCCCTCCATGATCATCTGTAAAACTGCCTGCAGGATCAAAAGACCGCAAATTACCCCGAAAAAACCATACCAGGCTTTTGCCCTCTCATCAAATCCTGCCAGAAAGATACCAAAAGCCAGACTTCCCAGGATCATAATAATACATTTGATAACCGGCTTCGTTTTGGGAAAGATCATGGTCTTTCCTCCGGTCTGGGCCGGCCTCTTACGGCAGAGTATGAAGGCAATGCTCCCGTATAAGACGATCTGGATCAGGAAAATGATGATGTACTTCCATATCCCCCCGTAATTTCCTATATCCGCAAAAGCCATATTCTTCATGGAAACCGATTTGTACAGCCCAATATAAAGAGATAAAGGAGAAAATATCCCTTGTGAAAGAGTCTCATAAAGCCCGCGTCCCACATACGTCTCGTAAAACAGGGACATAAGATTCCTGCCAAGGAAAAAACATGCCGGTTCTATCAAAAGGAGCACAGACGCCCCGCAAAATCCCAGCGCAATGTTTCCCGTCAGCATCTGGGCGATCAGCGTTACAAAATATGCAGATGCAAAGAGCAGAAGATGCATGAAAAACGAAAATACCGAAACTACCAGAAACTGCCCTCTCCAGACACCCCATACCGCCGCCGATATATTGGCAAGGATCATATTAATGCCAAAGCTTAAAATAAAGATCAGAAAGCTGTTAAAATTGATATACCAGAAACGGATATTTTCTTTTACCGGCACAGACTTGTACATATCCACCCTGCTCTGGTGGTTGTTCCATGAAAATCCCTGCAACGCCAGAAAGATTCCCATTGCCACAGCAAAAACGCCATACAGTCCGCTTCCCGTAATGCTGCGGTTTACGATCAGATTAACGGTCCATTCCAACTGTTTTTCAAAAGACTGGGGGCTTTGCTGCAATCCCTGTATCATAGTGCCTGCCTTAGAAAAAACGGCAACCGGAAGGGCAAAGAACCAGATAACGAACAAAAGTACAAGAGCCCATGCTCTTTTTTTGAAATTCCATTTACTAAATTTCCAGAATGAGTTTCTTGATGTCATATCCGACTACCTCCGTCTCGCTGATAAATATTTCTTCCAAAGTCAGTGGAAGCACTTCACAAAACACCGTTTCCAGGGAATCAAACTTTTGAAGGGTCTCATCCTTTTCCCCCCTGATCGTCAGCGTATACAGCGAGCCTCTCTGCTCTTTCTTTATGATCCTGCAGATCGCCGCCGCCTTTTCATATTCCGTCTCATCCTTAAAAACGCACTGCACCTTCTGGATGCCGCATTTCATTTCATCCAGATCCTTCGATAACAGCACGCCGCCTTTATGCAAAAGCCCCACCGTATCACAGATATCCTCCAATTCCCTTAAGTTGTGGGATGCGATAACAGGCGTCAGCCCCCTTTCCCCCATTTCTTTTGCCAAAAGGCTTTTGATCGCCTGGCGCATGACCGGATCCAGTCCGTCAAAAGTCTCGTCGCACAGAAGATAATCCGTTCTGGCGGAAAGCCCCAGAATAAAAGCCAGCTGCTTTTTCATTCCCTTGGAATAAGTCCCGATCTTCCTCTTTGCCTCCAGGCCAAACTGTGTCATCAGCTTGTAAAACTCATCTTTATTAAAGGTTTTATAAACCATCGCATAATATTTTTCCATATCAACGGCATTGGCATGGGCAAAAAAATAAGGCTCGTCCGCAATAAAGAACACTTTTTCCTTCGCCGCAGGATTGTCATATACCGGAAGCTCATCAATGAGGATCTCTCCCTCATCAGCCCTGCTTACTCCGCTTATCATGCGCAAAAGAGTGGACTTTCCTGCCCCGTTTGTGCCGATCAGGCCAAAAACCATGCCTTCCCGCATCTCGAAATCGATCTGATCGACTGCAACAAAATTGTCAAATTTCTTTGTAATGCCTTTTACAGCAATCATTTCTCTTCTCCTCCCGCTTCCGTTCTGTCATTTAAATACCGGGAAAGCAGTAACAGGTCTACTCCTGCTTCCTCGGCCTCTGTTATGACGGTTTCCAGTTTTTGAATGATTTCACTTTCCTTCATTTTTTTCAGTCCGTCGTTATCCGCGACAAAATTCCCCCTGCCTTTAACCGTATAGACAAAGCCCTGTCTTTCCAGCTCGGCATAAGCCTTTTGAATCGTATTTGGATTTATGGAAAGCTCCATAGCCAGAGACCTGACTGACGGCATCTTTTCATTTGGTGCAAGCACCCCTCTGACTATGAGATTTTTATACTCGGTCACAATCTGCTCATAAATCGGAGTGGCATCTGTATAATCAATCCAAATCATTATTATCTCTCCTTTAACAAGTGACATTCCCTTTTACTCGGATTCTTCAGATATCCGTTCTCCTGTATATTTCTCGTGTACTATCTGTGTTAGTACACATAAAATAACATATTTCAATTCATAATGTCAACCGTAAAATAAAAAGGGGACCTGTCCCGGCCAAAATTTGACAGTCCCGCTCCTTATATGGATCAGGCACAAGCCTGACTCAAACGCTCTTCAAAATTTCCAGATAAATTTCTACTTCTTTTCCTTCAGAGAATCCGTCCACAGTCATGACGTTTTCTCCCGTTATGCCGTCCACACTGCCCATGCTTACGATCCGGTCAAAAAAATAAGTCAGCTTTTTTACCGGCGGCATCAGCTGCATGCCGCTTACAAGCTCCAATGTTCTTCCCAGCCCATAAGCCGCCCAGTTGGATACCGTACCAAGCAGCAGATGATCCGTTTTGACGATACAGGGGGTAACGGAAAGACGGCTTCTGATCTCATTTGCAAGATTCCCCATTCCGATCTCATTGCCTCCGTCCCCGATCCCGATGGTCTGAATGCCGTATTTTCCTGCCAGCTCAAATAATTCATCCACGGGAGCCGTATGGTTTTTGATGCTCTCGCCTTTCATGTTGGTATAATCCCCGTCTCCGTTTTTCCCGCAGCGTTCAACGGAAACCATACCCACAGGATCAAGCCTTTCCAGAACGGTTTCCATGGAAGCCGTCTCAAGGCATTCCCTGCTGTTTATTAAGGGTATACAGACACACCTTACCTTTTCTCCCGAAAAATAATGATATGTATATTGATCCGTGACGACCACAGGCAAAAATCCCAGCTTTTCCAGCACCTGGATCAAGATCCACGCCCCCAGGGGACCGTCCGTTTCTCCTGCGCCTTTCACATAAAATCCCGTTGTTACCACAAAGTTACCCCTGGGTAAACTTAGAATATCTTCCGCCGCCCTGCGGTAATTCTCCTTTGGCAAAAACGGATACAGCGTATCCATTCCCCTGCTCCCGTACCGCATTACGACATCTTCAATAGTTCCTGCCATAGGCGCTCCCTTCCGTTATTCTTCCGCAAAATATGCATCAATACCGTTTGCCATGCCTTCCACCAGCTTCTGCTGATATTCCGCTGTCTGCATCAGCGCATCCTCCGCAGGGTTGCTCATAAATCCCATTTCTACAATGGTAACCGGTATGGTGCACCAGTTGATCCCGCTCATGGTGTCTGTTTCCCAGACGCCCTTGCTCGCCGCCCCCGTAACTGCCAGCATGTTTTCAAGAACATCGTCCGAAAGCCTTCTGCTGTCGGCATAAATGCTGCCGCAATAAGGATTTGAGGCTGTGGGGCAGATCGTCATGGTCCCGTTAGCGGAAGCGTTTTCCGAACCGTTTCCGTGGATCCTTATAAAAATATCGGCCCCTGCATCAGCTGCCATGAGCGCCCTCTCCGCATTGCTGATATTAACATCGTTTGTTTCCCTTATCATATACACCTGATAGCCCCTTGCTTCCAGTTCCGCCTTAAGCTTTAAGGAAACATCCAGGGTAAGCTGGTACTCACTGACTCCCGTGGCCACGCCTCTTGTACCGCCTGCCACCTTAGCCTTGGTTTCCGATGCGCCGGGCCCTACAGGCTCCTTCTCGCTGTTCCCCTTTGCCTGATGGCCCGGGTCTATGGCAACCAGATAACCGTTACCTTCCCGGTCTTTTGGTTCCGGCTCTTTTGATTCCGGCTGCTCTGCCTCATCCTCTATAATATGAACGGTATCTTCTATCTCCGGCTCCTTTTCTTCCACGGCGCCGCCTTCATTCTCCGAAACCGAACCAAGGGCCGCTTCCATTCCCGCCGAGAGCACTGCATCCGCCGAAGAGCCGGTATTTTCTGACAAGGTTAAGGTTTCCTGCCCCGTAACAGGCTTTGCAGGTCCGTTTCCTTCTCCTTCCCGGTCCTCCTCTTTTACTGCCTTGCAGCCTGTCAGGACCAAGATCAGAAGAAGCGCCATTATTATTTTGTAAAGTCTATTTTTCCCCTGCCGTCTCATAGCCTTTAACCTCTCCCTCTTCCTTATAAACGATTGTCTTATATACCATAAACAGCATCAGGGCAAGCATACACAAAGACAAAACAAAAATCGGTATATTCTTGGGACTGTCATAATTATAATAATAGCTGTATGTAATAAATGTGATCAAAATATGCGCAACGGGCACCCAGAACATTTTCACGCACAAAACTCCCAGGATAATGGCGATGCTCTCAATAAAATACCCGTATCTCTCGTGCATCTGGGGCAGAAAATACAAAGCCAGCGCCCCTTCCGAATAGCAGATAAAAAGCAAAAGCTCCGGCGTCAGTTTCGTATCCGTCAGTTTATAGATCAACGCCACCATAAACAGCAGAATGACCCCCACCGCAAAAAACTTGCCTGCATGGGTATACCACTCCGAAAGATTCAGTTCCCCGATAATATAATAGATATTGGGATATTTCATGGAAAGCCGGTTGGTATCCACGCCCACCTGGGCAAAATAGACCCCTAAAAGCTCTAAAAGCGGCCTTCCCGCAATCCATGCCGGAACAATGCTTATAAAAAACATCAGAGGGATCCAAATAAAATCTATGGTCTTTATCTTTTTGTAAAGCCAGAGCAAAATGATAACGGGCAGCCAGAAAAGAGCCTGAAGCTTAAAGGCAAAGGCGATCCCGAAAAAGATCATGGCGATCCGGCTCTTATCCTTTATCAGGAACAGAACCGTAAGCATCAGGAAAGCAGAGTATACCGCGTCGCACTGCCCCCACATACTGCTGTTGGATATTACCGTAGGAGCCAGCCATACAACGGAAAAGACCAGCATGGCCAGGGACTCCTTCTTGCGGATCTCATATATGACGAGTCCCGAAGCGGCGGCTAAAACAAAATCAAAGCAGACCGAGATCAGCTTCATGGCGATCATGCTTTTCGCTCCGAACTGTGCGGCGATCACAAGCAGATACATATAAGCGGGAGCGTAATCATAAAAATCCCCTGCAAGGGCCTTAAAACCCTGCTGTGATATTTCACGGATCCATAACTCAAAGAAACCCGTCCAGTCCCTGGAAACATACCAGATCAGCTCTTTGCGGATAAGTAATCCAAGCCCCAAAACAAGAATCAAGGTCAGAATATTTAAAATACGTTTATTTCGTCCTATAATACGCAGCTCTCCGTTTGGCATATTTTCCCCTTTCTTAACAGTTCCCGCAATTTAAAAATCATTCGCCGTACAGGGTAGATTTCAAGAACTGTCTGTTGGCGTCAAAATCCACCTGGAGCACCGCCATTCCCCTGATATCCGCATTGGAATAAGTGCCTTCTAAGGGAACGCACTGCTGGACCATTTCATAGCCCAAAAATTTCCATGCGTTCAGGGAAAGATTAAAGCATTCTCCCTCCCTTAAGTTGGTAGTCAGGTTGGGGAATAAACCGTCTGCAAGCTCCCCGCCGTTCGTGGCAACCGCTCCCGGAAGCTTTTTGATCACGGCAGAAAGCACCTTCCGCTGTCTCTCCGTCCTGCCGAAATCCGTTCCGATATAACGGTTTCTGGTAAAGGCAAGGGCCTGCGGACCGTTTAAGTGAAGATTGCCGCTTAAGGACGGATCCAGGAAATCCGTGGCAAGATCCTTACCTTCTAACTGGTTGTACTCCATAAGATATGCATTGATCCAGTTGACCTCGTCATTGGTCAGCTCCAGGTCGATACCGCCCACGGCATCTACCAGATTTGCAAACGCCTGGAAATTTACCAGGGCATAACGATGGATGGGAATGCCGAAATTCAATTCAATGGTCTCCATCAACAGCTCCGCGCCGCCGTAGGCATAAGCCGCATTGAGACGGTTTCCGTCATGTCCCGGGATCTCCACATACATATCCCGCAAAAAGGACGTCATGGTAATGGTCTTCGTCTTATCGCTGATAGATACCAAGATCATGGCGTCAGACCTTCCGTCATCCCCTGCTAAACGGGAATCGTTTCCGATCAGAAGCACATTGATGACCCCGTCCTCCTTCATAGGCTCGGATGTAAAGGCTTCCGCCTCCTTATATTCCATTTTTTTATAAACGCTTCCCACGACCCCGCGGAGGATAAAAAATCCAACGACAAACAGAGCCGCAATAAAGACCAGCACTTTAACGACCCTGTTTTTCTTCTTTTTTGTCTTTTCCTGTTTTTTATTTTTTCTCCGAGCCATTTCTCTTTGACCGCTTTCTCTTAAATCCGCCCTTTTGTCTGCACGGACGTTCCTTGCGCCATCTTCCCGTCTTCCGTCCGTGCGGGCATTGCCGGTGCTCTTTGCCCGACCTCCGTCCGTACGGGCGGTCCTTACGCCTTCTTTCCGCCTTCCGTCCGTACGGACGTTCCTTGCGCCTTCTTCCCGCCTTCCGTCCGCATGGGCAGCTCTGGTGCGCTCCCTATCCGCAGCGCTCACGCGGGCTGCTCCTGCGCTTTCTTTGGTCCCTGCGCCGGGCCGGACGCCGCTGCCGTATGCTCCCTTCCGGGATACGGGCTCCGCCAAAGATATATCCAGTTCATCCGGTTCGTAAGATCCCTGTAGATCCGGTTCGCCTGACGGCGCCAGAGACAGGTCCAGATCCCCTCCCTTACGGGAGGAAGCGCCGCCCTTACCCTGTCCCAAGGCTCTGTTTCCGGCCGCGCCATATAGTTCCTGCTCCAGAAAATCCTCCAGCCCTTTCTGGATCTTTGCTCCTTCCAGTTTATCTCTCTCATCCATAATTGTATATCCTCTCTTCTGTTTCCAATCCTTTCAACTACCTTTTCACACTAACACACACGTACATGGAAAACAAACAGCTTATACACAATTTGCGTTACATAAAAGAGATTTTACCATTTTTGCTTTAATTATGCAAGCAAAGCGCCCTCCAGCTGCGGAAATGAATTTTCAAGGCATCC
>DEUB01000033.1:0-21300 GCA_002362385.1 Lachnospiraceae bacterium UBA3273 | reverse complement strand
GGATGCCTTGAAAATTCATTTCCGTGCTTCCTGCTCCTTAAGCAGTGACAAGAATTCCGGATCGTCTTTTAAGAATTCAAATTCTTCGTCCTCCTTTAAGCTCTTAAGGATACCGGGAAGCATGGCCTTTAAACCGACTCCTCCCTCTTTTACGTTTATGTGGGAATACAGCGGAAACTCTTCCGGCTTCCAGTTCTCCTCTATGGAAGAAAACAACAGCTTCAGCTTCTCTAAACACCCGTCCCTGTCCTTAAGGGATCCGTAGAGACACAGCTTTGCCGCATGTACCGCATACTTTGAACAGCCGAACATCTCTGCCGTCTTTTCGCACATATCCGCAAAATACTCCGCCTTTTCTTTTTCTCCCTCTTTTAAAGAAAGCTGGGTTAAAGACATCATCCTGTTATAGGCGTTGATCACATCCATAAGAAGCTGTGTTTCCAGTATTTCGGCCGCTTTCCCATATTCCCCTTTATCCGTTAACAGATTTGCCATAAGCTGTTTCTTTTGAAAAGTCATTTCCGGAAATCCCTCTATGAGCTCCTCTGCTTTGTCATATTCCTTCCTGTTAATATATCTGGAAACGAGCAGGGTCGCCGCCTGTCCCCGTATCTCAAGATCTTCGCTTTCCATTACCCGTCTGTATAATTTTTCAAATTCGCAAAGATATCGCTCTTTTTGTGTAACATCGTCCAAGAAAAGCAGGCCGCCTTCCAAGAAAAGCGCCCCGCTCAAAATGAAGGAAAAGCTGTCAGGATACTCTTTCATCTTCTGGAGCAGCGTACGGTAAGCAGCCTCATAGCCTTCCTCTTCCAAAATCTTATATGCACGACCTATGATCCTTTCTTCCTCTTCCCTTGTCATATCCTCTTCAAAGGACAGCAGGCTGTTTGCGTCGGTCTGCAAAAGCCTTGCCAGGGCAGGAAGCATAGTAATATCCGGATAACTTTTCCCAGTCTCCCATTTATTGACTGCAGGCGTGGATACCCCCAGATAATCCGCCACCTCTTCCTGGGTAAGCCCCAGGGCTTTTCTTCTTTCCCTGATAATCTGATTCATTACCATTTTTACATCTCCTTTTTCATTTCACTTCAAAAGGCCTTTTGTTGTATTCATTATATCCGACAGGACGATGAGATACAATTGAACAGATGTAAACTTAGGGGAAAGAAATTTAACCGCCGGTTAAACGATCATCCCTTATTGTCATACCGGCTTTGCAGTGCCGCCCTATAAGCGCTGCCCCCGGATGTATACTGATTGGATATGCTGTCCAAATTGGCTGCGGCATTGTCTTCCACCCTGCCTGCCACATAGGATACCTTGGATGTAAAGTCCCCTGACGGTCCAAAAGCTTTTTCCAGCGTTTCCAGATCCGCTTCCGAAAGCTTTTCTTTATCGATGACCAATTGTCCGTCTTCAGCCATTGTAACCCCTGCTTTCTTCAACGCCGCCTCGTTTTCCTTTGCGGCGCTTTTCAAGGATTCCAGATAAAGCCTGTTTATGGCGCCTGTTTCCTTTTTCAGGGCCAAAAGCGTATCGTTATAGGCATTTACCATATTTTCAACGCCCTTTACCACATCCTTCGTATCGCCGCTTTCTTTTGCCTTATCAAAAAGGCCGTTCTCCTTAACCAAAAGCGCTTCGGCGCTCTGGGAAAGCCCGCCTGCAAGCTTCTCCATCTTTTCATATCCGTACTTCTGCATTCTGTTAACTTTTCCGGTATTCTGGTCCTTCTTGCCGGAAATGGCGTCTAACAGACCGTTCCCGCCGTTTCCCTTGTTAATGTAATTGAGCAGGGACGTGTCATGAATGGGTAACCCCGCCTTTCTGGCTGATTCATTTAACATTTGTGTTGTAACCCGCATAATAAAGCCTCCTTAAATTTTGTAAAAGACTGGCGCCATAGCCGCTCATGGAATAATAGTCCCCGCCAAGCCTTTCCATCCTGCGCTGCTGCAGATCAAGTAATTCCTGTGCCTCTAAATAGGACTGTATGGATTCCGAACGGCGCTGCCAGAAGCTTTTCTTCGCACCTGCATTAAAAATGCTCTGTCCCATGCCTCCGTTTTCGGAAAGATTCCAGCTCTCTCCCCGGTATTCCTCCTTTGTGCTGCCGAAACGATGTATCACAAAACGTCCTCCGGTTATCCCGCTCCAGGGATCGGTGGCGGCAAAGTCCACCCTCAATGTGCCCAATACCCATTCTTCATATTCCGGGTCATCCTTCATTGCTGCAAATCCCTCGTCCGTAATATCGACTGCCACGGAATTTAAAGCCTGGGTGTGATTAACAGGCAGCGCATAGATCCTCTGCCTGATATATGCCTTATATTCATCCATGGTCATATTTTCCACGGAAACCCTCTTTAAATCGGATACCGTATCCGCGTTGCTCCATTTAACCATACTGCTCTTATCCGAACCCGAAACCTTTTTTGATTTCATAGACGCGGAATCTGCCGCCGCATTCAGCTTCGTCCTGAAATCCCCGAAGCGGAACCTGCTTTCATCAAATCCCTTTGCCCCGGCCGTTTTAGACGTATTTTTTGTATGCCCCGGCTGAAGCGTCTGCAAATACTTCTGATAGGCTCTCGTTGCGGCATTTAAAACCATTTCGCTCATTTCATTCTCTCCTTTCCCTCCTGAAGCATGATCTTTGTTACAAAATATCCTCTATCTACAGAAAACTCTATCCTTCCAAAATATTTTTCCACACATTTCTTCATATTCTGTATCCCGATCCCGTGAATCCCCTCATTCTCTTTCGTGGTAAGGAAATTGCCGTTATCATCCTTAAGAAGCCTTCCGTCAAAGCCGTTTTTTATCTCTATAAAAAACAGGTTCCTTTTTTCATAAGAACGAAGGAAAACTTTTTTTCCGGCCCCTTCCCGTTCTGTCAGCCTGGCGCAGGCTTCCACTGCATTATCCAAAGCGTTGTTTAACAAAATGCAGATATCGTAGACCGGAAATTTTTCCCCCTTTGGAAAATAAAAATCACATGTAAAATGGATTTTTTCCTTCCGGCACTGCCTGTAGATCCGCCCTAAGACCACATCCGTAACGGGATTTCCGCTGTGCACAGGATAATCAAGTCCCTCTAAGCTCTCCTCCATCTGGGCCAGATATTTCTGCGCTTCGGCACAAGAGGCCCCGTTTTTATCCTCCATGCTTTCTTTTAGCAGCAGCTTCATGGCATAGATATTGTTTTTCATATCATGGCGCATACCGCGGATCCCGTCATACAGATCTTCCACATCCTTTACATGCTGCGCCATCTCCTCTATCTGGTTTTCATAAACGATGAGCCTGCTCTTTTCCTCATGCCTTTTGACCAACTCCGTAAAAGCCTTGATGCTGACCATGATCATTCCTACCATTAAAAAGGTCAGGGCGATCACCAGGATACGCGTGCCCGGATAATCCTCAAAAAGAAATCTTACCTCCCCCTCCTTCTGGGAATAAAGGATCCCTCTTAAAAAAATGCAAAAAACAAATCCCGTAATACTGGGAAAGGCCAGAAACAAAAGCTCCGCCCCGGAACACTTTTTCTCAATCCCCTCAAGGGTGCGGCAGTACCAGCTGATTACCAGATACAAAAGAATACAATTTCCGGCTCCCATCAGAAAGTTCCACACAACCTCTGCCGTCAAAAGCCACAGGTTTACCCTTTCAAAGGAAACGTTTCCCTCCGCCGCTTTAGCGCTGACAATGGCGGACATCTGATGCAGTACCGGTATGCAGAAAGCATACCAGGCAAAGCGGCACAGCTCTAACAGCGCATAAAAATTTGCCGAAAGATACCCCTTTACAGATTTTTTGCCTTCGAACAGCCACAGGGAGAACACAAAAGTAACGGCAGCGCATAAAATGACGATGACCGCCGACTTTATGCTTCGGTCCACCATCATGTCTTCCCCGTAGAGAACCCTTTTTAAAAGGCGGGTTTCAGATAACAGATACTGCGTAACAACGCATTGCGTACACAAAATGTACTTTCCCGTTCTTTTAAAGGACTGCTTAAAAGGAAGCCATGTTCTGAAGATCTTCAAAAGTAAGAGGGCGCGGACCGTATATTCTAAAAGACTAAGCAGCGTATAAATGAATTCTTTCATTTCTCTTCTTCCACCATATACTTCATATAAGCCTGCACAAAATCAGAATACTTTTGTCTTGACAGCAAAATGATGTCTCCGTTTACAAGCTCTATTTCCCTGCTGTCATACTGCTTTACCTTATCCAGAGATACAAGATAGCCCCTGTGACACCTGAAAAAGCCGTTTCCCAGCTGTTTCTCCAAGTGTTCCATTTTTTCGTAATAGGAAATATCCCCTTCTTTTGTGTGAAGCACGATCTTTCTGGCAATATTTTCCGCATAATAGATGTCATTACATTTTACCGTGCGAAAGCCCTCCAGGGTTTTTACGGTAAAGCCTGCGTTTTTCTTACTGCCTCTTGCCTCGATCTCTCCCAGTGCCCGTTCTAAAACTTCAAAGAATTTATTTTCATCCACCGGCTTTAAAAGGTAATGAAAGGCTCCCACATCAAAAGCTTCAAAAACATAATCCTTCAAAGCCGTGACAAAAATCAAAATCGGGTCCGATATTTCACGGAGCTTAGCGGCGGTTTCCATTCCGTTCATACCGTCCATGCCGATGTCCATGATCACAATGTCCGGCTGTACTTCACATGTCAAAAGCTTTTCTCCGCCCGAAAACTCCAATATCAGGGCAGGATCGTCTCCCCGGTCCGTAAATGAACGGATCATCTTTACCAGGTGCTTCCTGATTTTCTCATCATCGTCGCAAACCGCTATCGTCATTTTATCACTCCTAAGCTGCTACTATTATTTCGTCATTTCGCAAAAAAAAATCAAGCCGGATGTAACCAACCGACTTGATTTTGTAATGAATGCCTTAACCTGGCTTTACACTTTAAAGGATGCCACCGTCTCATTAAGCATTTCGCTCAGCTGCGAGAGTTCCTTCATCTGCTCAAGGACCGCTCTTGAATTTTCATTGGAATTTTCCGCCGACTGCTTCATATCCTGCATATATTCGGCAATCTCTCCCACAAGCTCCGCAATCGTCAGGATAGACTCGTTGATCCCTTCTATCCCTGCGCTCATTTCCTCAGACGACGCCCCCAGATTACCGGAAATATCGCTGTAAAAAACAGCGTCCTGCTCATACATACCGGCAATTTCCGTCATTTCTTTATAATCCTCCATGACCTTTCCGTTCATGAATTCCAAAAGCTTCCCGGAGCTTTCGGACAGGAAAAACACGTTTTCCACCACGCTCTCCGTGACTTTCCGGATCTTATCCACCGCATTTTTGGAATGATCCGCTAACTGCCTGATCTCCTCTGCAACAACGGCAAAGCCCTTTCCGGCTTCTCCCGCCCTTGCCGCTTCTATACTGGCATTTAACGCTAAAAGATTTGTCTGGGAACTGATGGACAGTATTTCCTCTGTCAGGGTATCAATTTCCTGTACCCTCTGGCTGTCCGTGATGGCCTTCTCCAGCTCGCCCTTTGTCTCCTCATACAAACGGACCGCTTCCCTGCCGGAAGTTTCGGAATTTTTGTACTGCTTCTGCGCCCGTTCCATAATATCGCTGGACTGTTCTGCGGCTTCTCCCGCTTTTCTGGCTACTTCCTCAACGGCAAAGCACAGCTCCTGTCCCGTAGCCTTTATCTTTTCCGAAAGCTCCTTTGCCGCCGTAGTCTGGTTAAGCGCTTTTACGGTTGAATCGGCAATGCCGGAGATATCCTGGTTCAGCTCCGTCATTTTAACCGAGGTTTCTTCCGCAATGGTACTGATGCTTCCCGCTTCCTGTTTTGTATTTAAAATGATTCCCCTTATCTGCTGTTTTACCTCTACGGTAGCGGTCTTGATCTGCTCCGTCTCATCTTTATATTCGCTGGGAATGGTCCGGGAGACGGCCACATTCTCGGAAAAATCGCCGGAAGCAAACTGCTTTAACATCTGGATCGGTTCTAAAGTCTTCCCTATAAGTCCTGCCATGACTGCCGCCACTGCCACAATGATCAAAAGAGCAATGACTGCCGCCACCGCTATCATGGCAATCAGGGATTTTCTTACATTGGCGGTAGGAACTACCACTCCCATCCTCCAGTCGCTGCCCGTGATCTTTGCCGTGGCAAAATAACATTCGCTGCCGTCATAATCCTTAAGCTTTACGACCTGTTCCTCCTGGCCAGTCATCAATCCTGCCAGTCCCGGCATGATCTCCGAGACGGCGACCGCCGCATCTTCCGACGGCTCATATTCTTTATTCCTGTGAGCGATATATTGTCCTGCGCTGTCCGATAAAAATCCGTAAACCCCTTCTGCAAAATTAATGCTTCCCGTCAGGTCCGTTACCGTCCCCAGCGTCACGTCCAGTCCGATCACTGCGCTTAACTCCCCGTCTACATATACGGGAGCCGCAATAGTGGCGCACATCTGGTTTGTCAATACGTCCCAGTAAGGGTCCGTTACGATTACCGTGCCGGCCCGAGCAGCCTGTTGATACCACCCTCTCTGGACCGGGTCATACCCCTCCGGTATTTCCGCCTCACGGTTAGACTGGATAAAAGCGCTGTCCTTTGTACCGCAATATAAGTTTAAAAGTTCTTCTCTGCCCGATGCATAGGTATCCATCACGGACTGGATGAATTCCTCGTCAAGATTTCCCGCCGCTTCTATACAGGCTGCCGCGCCGCCCGCAAGCATTTTTTCATTTTCGATCCAGGTATTGATCTCCTCCGCATACCTGTCCGCATAAATCTGCAGCGCTTCCGTCTGATCCTGTATCATACGTCTTCCCGCCACAATGACGATCCCTACCGTAGTCAGCAGAATGCTGGCTGCCACCATACAAATAACACTGACTGTCAATTTCCCCTTTATGGTTCTTCCCATGATCTTGTCCCTCGCTTTTGTAGTTTTTTGCAGCTCATTTTTTAGATAAATCTACTACAAAAACTCCTTTTTATAAATATATCAGGGTACACATTGCAGTTTTTTCAGTACGGTTTGCATATTTCATGCGGACCGTTTATATGCAAATCCGAATAAAATCCCTGCGATCAGAAGGTTGAGGGCCAGAACCAGGGGGCGGCCCTCCCGAAACATTTCTCTAAGTCCTTCCGTTTCGCGTATCCTGCCCAAAGCATCCTGGACCTCATAGGAATAAACAAATTTTGCTATGTCCCGTATCTTTTCGTTAAACATGGAAAGCATGGGAAGAAAAGAAAAGACCATGGTAACGGGCACCGACACGGATATCCCGCTCATCTGGTTTTTGCTGGCAAGGCCTATTACGGCCCCTATGAGCATACTGATCAAAACTCCTCCCGCCATGACCAGTAAGAACGCTCCCATGTCCCGTCCTTTATACTCTCCCGTCCATGCCAGTACAACGCCTCCCGCCATACAAAGGGCAAAAACATATATCCCTATTCCCGCCAGGTATTCCCATGCCCTTACATTGGACATCCTAAGCATCCCAAGGGTCCCCGTTTCCTTTTCCTCGGAAATGATCGCAGAAACACAGGTAAGGGGCGCCATTCCCACATACATAGAGGAAAACAGTAATACAAAAAAATGCTCCGGCATATCCGCTATATCAATAGCATTTTCCATAATGACCGCCATGACCGGAAATAAAATAAACTGGATTAAAACCGCTTTATTCTTTACGGTATCCTTTAACTGTTTTATAAAAATCGTCCTTATTTTTCTCATATCCGCCCTCCTGTGGCCAAGCCGGCATGCGTCATATGCATTTGACCCTGAAGATCCATTCCCGTCAGTTCCAGAAATACCGTTTCCAGATTGGGTTCTGTAGTATGTATTTCCGCAATCTTCTCCGTCAATAAAAGCTGTTTCATTTTTTCCGCAGCTTCCGGACCGTTCGGAAAGAACATTTTCTCTCCCGATCCCAATAAGATCCCGATCTGTCTCTGGTGGTCGTACTTGGCGCAGACCTCTTTGGGCCTGCCGCACTCCACGATCTTCCCCTTACATAAAAGTCCCACCCTGCCGCAGAGCTTTTCCGCCTCCTCCATGTTGTGAGTGGTAAGAAAAATCGTGGTCCCCCTTTCACTCTGCTCTTCTATCAGCCTGTGGATCTCCTTCATGACTCCCGGATCCAGCCCTGCAGTAGGCTCATCCAGAAAAAGCACTTCCGGGTCGTTTAGGATCGCCCTGGCAAACATAAGCCTCTGGCGCATTCCTTTGGAAATGTTTAAGACAGCCCTTTTTCTTGCCTCATACAGCCCCACACGTTTAAGCGCTTCTAAAACCGCCTCTTTTTCCACACCGTAAATATCCGCAAATACCTTTAAGTTATCATAGCAGCTCAGCCTCTCGTAAAGCCCCAGATTTTCCAGCATGACGCCCAGCCTCTTATAAACCGCATTGCTTAATTTCTCCGTATCCTCCCCTAAGAGGAGGGCTTTTCCAAAACACTGTGATAATTGTCCCGTCAGGATCTTGATCAGAGTGGTCTTTCCCGCTCCGGAAGGACCTAACAGCCCGAATATCTCGCCCTTTCCGATCTGAAGCCTGATTCCCTTAAGCACCTTGTTTTCCCCGAATTCATGGGATATATCCTGAATATCGATTGAAATATTTTTTTCCGAAATGATTTTTTCCATAATTATATTTTCCTTTTCTTTCATGATTATGATAAAATAATTCTTATACAGCATTCAAATGAGGAGGTCAAACCAATGTACAAAAAAGTAAAACAGTATGCCCAGAACATGGGTCTGGCTGTCGATGAAAGAGCCGGTCTTTCATACGGCCTTATCAACGGCTATTTTGTCCTGATCGAACAGTGCCCCGGTACCGATGCCAAGCACAACGTTTATCTCTGGGCAAAGCCGGGAAATATCCAGCCCGTTCCCGCCACATTGGATTATCTGAACCAATGCACATCACGCTTTGAGTACCTTCAGTCCACATCCTATAACGGCGCCAAGATCACTGCCCAGTTCCAGGGGCTGGGATTTAAGTGGGGAAAAAATTATGTTCCCTGTCTGGACGGATTTTTAAAGGAAATAACCGGCTACTGCCAGAACAACGGCCTGATGCCCTGCTGTGAATCCTGCGGTACGGAACACGGCTTAAATCTGTATCAGGTAGATGGCATAAGCCATATGTTCTGTTCCGGCTGCTACCAAAAAGTAGCCGGTCAGATCCGGGAGAATACAGCCCGCAAAAAGAAACAGGGAAGCGGCAACGTCATAGGCGGCATCATCGGTGCGCTCTTAGGCTCCCTCTTAGGCGTTGCGGCATGGGTGCTTATCTACCAGGCAGGATATATCTCCGCCCTGGGCGGCCTTCTTATGGTAATCTGCGCCATGAAAGGATATGAGCTTTTAGGCGGAAGGCTGAATGCCCTGGGAATTACCATTACCTGCATTATTTCCGTTGCCATGCTTTTTGTGGCGGAATATCTTTGCCTCGGCATTGAGGTCTATAAGGCGTATAACGAATACACGCGGACAATATCCATGACCTTCATGGGCGCTTTGGAAGATGTTCCCCTTTTCCTGACAGAGCCCGAGATTGCAGCCGCTGTTTTCAAAGATCTGGCCATCGGCCTCGTCCTGATGGTCGCAGGCGCCTTCGGTACTATAAAACAGACCTATAAGAGCAACACCGGTTCCGTGAACACCAGAATGGTCGCACCCGTTACCAAGGGCGTACAGGCCCAGTAAGAAGCCTTGATTTCCGGGGGATGTTTTAAGTATTAACATCCCCCAGTTTTTCTTTTGCCCTTTTCAGGCCCTCTTCCATTTTCCGGTTTTCCAGTTTTTCCTTCCATCTCATAAGAAAAAGGCTTATAACAAAACAAAGGCCGAAGCTTAAGAAAAAGGAAAGCCAAGCCTGCCACACATCAAAGGGAAACCAGCCGCAGAAATAGACGAAAATCGCCACCGTCAAAACTACGCTTCCTAACATGCACAGCGTTCTCTTTATTGTCGACATCCCCTGTATAAAACGCTCCGAAAAAAAGAGAAAGCGAAAACCGGCGATCAGAACGTTTACCGCAAAAAACTGCCAGATAACATGAATGGACAGACCCTCATCCCCCAAGGCGAACAAAGAGGAAATTTCTTTTGCCTCATCTCCCACAAGTATACAAAAAACTGCCATCGCCAGGATGGAAAATCCGAAGGTGCAAAAAACCTGGTTCCCAAAATCAAATATTGTTTTTTTCTCTTCCATCTACTTAACCCCCAATCTCTTTTTCAGTTCCTCCGCATATTGCCTGGAAACTATAAGCTTTTCTCCGTTATCCAGGGTTACCTGTATTCTCCTGTTCAAATCCGCCTTAAGGGATTCAATATGTCTTAAATTAATGATGGTTGATTTACCGCCGCGGAAAAACCCGGCGCAGGACAGCTCTTCCTCCAGCTCATACAGTTTCAATGCCGTTTCATACACTTTATCCGCCGTATAAATAAAGGTCTTTTTATCCGTGGTGTCAATATAAAGGACCTTATCCGGGTCGAGAAAGCAGGTTTCTCCCTCATATGTCCCCGTCAGTTTTTGTTCCAGCATTTTCAGCATGGCAATAACCTTTTCAAGCTCCGGCGTTAATTTACGACAATAAATATCGATCCTCATTTCTTCTATATCTCTGTCCGAATGAATCACTATTTCCAAAGGCCCACTTCCTTTCCCGCTCAATATAACAAACTTCCTTATGTTTCACAATACCATACCGCTCAAGCTGCCATAATCCATTTCTAAGTTGCACTTATTGACTTTTTTTATACGCCGTGATACAATTTAAAGACTTTGAGGGAGTAGTTAGCGCAATAAGCCGTGACAAGTCAACATACTGATTCATGGAATCTGGCTTGTCTTAAATAACGAGACTCATGGTGCAGCCTTGCTGTATCAGGGTCTTTTTTATTTTGCTAAAAGCCTCCTGCTCTCAATTTACAAGGAGATGATCGTATGAATTTATTGGAACTGTTTCTCATCGCGGCAGGCCTCTCCATGGATGCTTTTGCCGTATCCGTCTGTAAGGGCCTTGCCACAAAAGAAATCAAGGCAAGACATTTTTTTATCGTAGGATTATGGTTCGGCGGATTTCAGGCGCTCATGCCTGCTCTCGGCTATTTCCTCGGTTCCGGATTTGAGCAGTATATATCCCATCTGGATCATTGGATCGCCTTTATCCTCTTAGCTCTGATCGGGGGCAATATGATACGGGAGGCCCTGTCCAAAGAAGAAGAATGCCACAATTCCTCCTTCGGTGCAAAGACCATGTTTATCATGGCAGTTGCCACAAGCATAGACGCCCTTGCCGTAGGCATAACCTTCGCCCTGCTGCCGGATGTGAATATCGCCGCCGCGGTTTCCTTTATCGGCGCAACCACCTTTATATTATCGGGAGCGGGATTAAAAATAGGAAATGTTTTCGGCATCAAATATAAGGCAAAGGCAGAATTTGCCGGAGGACTTATCCTTGTATTGATGGGTATTAAGATTTTGCTGGAGCATCTTGGCATTCTTCCGTAACAGATTCCCCCAATTAAGAAAGCAGACTTTACGGCAGATAAGATCATGTGCGCTTTTTCTGAAAGCCGCAAGATCCTCTGCTATAAAGCCTGCTTATATTTTCGCCGTATCTTTGACTTTTTGATTACCGGCAGTTTTTAGTTTCTTCTTTTTCCGAATAATCTAAGGAGCTTTAAGAACAGGTTGATGAAGTCCAGATATAATTCAAATGCGCCCATCAATGCCAATGTCAAAACATTGCCGTCGTTGGATACCGCCACAAGGCGTTTGATCTTCTGGGTATCGTATGCGGTAAGCCCTACAAAGATCAACACGCCGATTCCGCAGATGATGGTATCTAACATGCTGCTCTTAAGCAGGAACAGATTTACAAAGCTGACAATGATGATCCCAAGCAGTCCCATCATCAATATGCTGCCTGCGCTGCTTAGATCCTTTTTGGTTACCAGTCCGAATATAGCCATAATAGCAAAAATCGCCGCCGTTACCAGGAAGATAACGGTAATGGATGCCGTCGTATAGGCCACGAACAAAATTGAACAGGTAACGCCCGTCAAATAGGAATAGACTGCAAATAAAACGCCGGCAAGAATCGCATTGTTTTTGGAAACCGCCCAGTTTGAGACCATAACGATAGCCAGCTCCGCAATAAGAAGTATAAAGAAACCGTTGCCCGTAAGCATCCTGTAGGCGATAAGCGGAGAAGTCGTAAGGGACGCTACTGCCGTAATGATCAAAGCCACTACCATAAACAAAAACGATTTTGCCACAACCTCCTGCGTGGCAACGGTTTTTAAATTCATATCCATATAGCCCTGATTGTTGTACGGATTCTGATACTGGCCCTGATTTCCGTAATTGTAATTGGCATCATAATTATAATTGGCGCCGGAATTACCGTTGTCATAATAACCGTTCGTACCGCCGCCGTAGTTATTTCCGCCATAATTATAATTCTGGTAATTATCCGTCTGATTTCCCTGATTGTTGTTGGGATTGTATGTCTGCATAACTTTACCCCTTTCTTAAAATAAAGAATGATATGTTTTCCTAAAGAATAGCATATCGCCATTTTCTTTGCAAGAATTTATTCTTTTTACGAATGCAGCCCATTCTCTTATCATTATAACTTACAGGCAGGATTTTTATGAAATAATTTTTTTAAGTTCCTCTATAAAATCTTCCCAGCCGTCGGGATAACAAAGCCCTCCGTCGGCTTTGTATTCTTTTTCCGCCCCCGACATCCTAAAATCGAATATCATCGCCATTACGGAAGCCTCTTCTGTATCGGACGGCCAATATTCGTCTTCCTGTTCCCATACGGTCCGGCTGTATTGTAAAATAAGCTGCTTCAACGCATCGCTCTGTTCCTCATTAAGCCGAACCTCCTCAACCTGGTCCTCTTCGCCGCCGCTTACAATATGTGCCTCCTCTTCGCCGGGATACAGAAATAATGTAATGCCTTCTATTTCCCCCGTATCTTCATAATAGGAAAGTAAGCTGAAAAAAGATATTTCATCTTCTGCAAACTCTTCCGGGGACACCTGTTCCAACTCTGCCGTTTTGTCTTTTAAAGCCCCTGTTTCCGGAGAAACCCCACTCTTCCCCGTATCTGCCGTCTTTTGCCCCGATCCGCTGATACCGACCGTCTCTTTCAGGGTCCCTACGAATTCCTTCCAGCCGTCAGGATAGCACAGCGCCCCGCTCGCTGCATAATACTTTTCCCATCCTGTCATTTGAAACTCAAACAGGACAGGCATGGCAGGATAGTCGCCCGTAGGCCAATACTCATCCCTCTTTTCCTCTACGGTCAGACTGTATTCCAAAATGAGTTTTTGCAGCTCATTACACTGGTCATCATTTAATTCATATTTCTCCCCGTTGATATCAGCCTCTCCTTCTCCCGGATTCAGCCATAATGAAATCTCTTCTGTTTCATATGTTTTTTCATCCCAGGACTCGAAATCGAACCAGATAATTTCCTCATCCGTAAACTCCTGCGGGTCCACACGGGGCAGTTTTTCCGTCTTTTCCTCAGGCTCTTCCTCCTGCCCCATAGCCATTTCCTTCAGATCCCCTATAAAATCTTCCCAGCCGTCGGGATAGCACAGCGCCCCGGTAGCTCTGTAACGTTTTTCCTCTCCGTTCATTTCGAATTCGAACAGGACGAGCATATCCGGATATTCATCGGTATCGGGCCAATACTCGTCCTCCTGTTCCTTTACTCTCAGACTGTATTCCAAAATAAGTTTTTGCAGCTCATTACACCGGTCATCGCTTAATTCATACGTCTCTCCGTCGATATCAGCCTCTCCCTCTCCCGGATCCAGCCATAACGAGAGCTCTTCTCTCTCATCCGTTTCTTCATGATAAGTCATCAGATCGACCCAAAGGATCTCCTCAGCCTCAAACTCCTCCGGATCCACGCGCCGCCTTTCTTTACGCTCCTTTTGGGTTTCTGCGCCCCCTTCGTCCGAAATTCCTCCTTTTAATGAACACCCGGCCGCCATAACGGTCAAAACCAAAACCGCCGCAGCTATAAACCATTTCTTTTTCATAATCCTTTAACCTCCCGTTTCCATACCGCCTGGTCCTTCTTTAAAATCAACACTTGACAATCCCCGGAAAGGTTGCGGTATATTTCCGGAATTTGTTTACCCTGTGCTCAAGCCTTTGCTTTCGCAGGTCCTCTCGCCAGGATCTTTTTGATATTGCACAAAAATACCGTTCCGCAGACCATGGCGGCAATGGCGTCCGCACTGCATTCCGCATAGTAAATGCTCATGACATCCTTTGTTATCATAGGGAAAATGATCGCAAAGGGAACCAGTAGAAACACCTTGCGGAGAAGAGCCATGAACAGGGATATCTTGGCCTGCCCCAGCCCCATAAAGGTAGTCTGGCATCCCATCTGTATGCCGAAGATCAGCATTCCCGCCACAAAAACCGGCATGACGCGGCGCACCACTCCGATCAGCTCTGCATCATCCGTAAAGACTCTGGCATACATTCCCGGCAGAAGCATTGCCGATAACGTAATGACAAAAGATGCCGCCGCCGTGATCCCGATAATTCTTTTATAGGTCATTTTTACACGTTCTGTGTTTCCCGCCCCGTAATTATAGCTTAAGATAGGCTGTACTCCCTGGGTAAACCCGGATATGGGCGTATTAATCAGCTGCATAACGCTTTGCAGGATGGTCAGAGAGCCTACGTAAACGTCCCCGCCGTATTTCTGAAGCCCGCTGCTCAATACGATGGAGATCAGGCTTTCCGTACTCTGCATGATAAAGGGCGAAACGCCAAGGGCAGCCACTCCTCCTATGATCTTTAAGTCCGGCTTCAGATATTTTACCTGTACGCGCAGAGAAGTTTTGGGAGAGGTTAAAAATCTCATGGTCCACAGCGCGCTGGCCAACTGGGAAATAATGGTGGCAAGAGCCGCTCCCCTTACTCCCATTTTCAACACAAAGATAAAAACCGGATCCAGGGCAATATTCAGAACTGCCCCGATCAATACCGAAAGCATGGCGGTCCTCGACTGCCCCTGGGCCGTGATAAAAGGATTGAGTCCTATAACAAACTGGACAAAAAGCGTTCCAAGCAAATAAATGCGCAGATATGCTCCGGCAAAAGGATAGGTCACATCGCTGGCCCCGATCAGATACAGAAAAGGCTTCTCTATCACGAAAAACAACGTCATCAGAGCGATCGTAAAGATACACAGCACGGTAACCGCATTGGAAAGGATCATTTCCGCCCTCTTTTTATCGCCCTGCCCCATGGCAATAGCCGCAAGGGGCGCGCCTCCCGCGCCTACAAAAGCGCTGAATGCGGAGATCAACATGATGACGGGAAGAGTTAAGCCTACGCCGGTCAGCGCTTCCGGCCCCACCAGATGCCCGATATACATCCTGTCCACAATATTATATAAAAGATTGATTACCTGGGCGATCAAAGTAGGAATCCCCATAGACAAAATAAGTCTTCCTATTTTTTCCGTTCCCAGCTTCTCTTCTGAATGCGCCATGATTTTTCACTCCCATATTCATTAACAATAAAGCAATTTTATTATTTTACGGCAAAATACGCAACCTAAAGATCCAATCCCTGATTTCAGTTTTCGCAAAATCTAACGGATATCCGTTTCCCTGTCCGCCATACACGGAATACTGTTGACCGTCTTTCCCAAAGAGTCCTGATAATAAAGCGTGATTTCCATAGAAACGTCTCTGTTATTTAACAGATAATCCCCGCAGAAATCCTTAGGGCAAAGCCCTGCTGTCAGTCCTGCAATGGTTTCCTCATCTGTAATTTCCTTCTTCCATTTAAGATAACGGACATCGTATAAAAGTCCCTCCGTGACCAGATATTTATCGATCACAATTTTATTGACCGGATAATCCTTTATGGTCTTTCCCCCGTCGATGCCGTATTCCGAAAGGGTCTTTAATACTCCTGTAAATCCCGGATAAATATATCCCGTAACCTCCTCATGGCGTCTCGTTTCACAGAAAGTAAAACTGCCAATGGGTGTCTGTTTCCTGATATCGGAAAAGGTCAGACCCATAAAGTCCTCTTTATAGATCTCCCACAGTTTCTGCCTCTCCTCCCGGCTTAAATCCAAGGTATAGGTCTCCATCCCGTTCGACCAGCGGATCTCATAGTACTTCAGGGAATCCAGGCGGAGGGCGGCATAGGTTCCTTCCTTAAACCCTTCCCCTTTAAAAATATCCCCGAATGCATCCGCAAAAAGCTGCGGGATCTCATATCTGTAATATTTTTCTCTGCCGTCTTTTAACCGGCACTTTATGAGCAGATCAAAGGATTCCGCCTCCGGACCAGACAGGCTTTCTGCGTTTAGACAATATGCTTCGATAAAATCCCATGCAAAAGAAAGCTCTTCCCCCGTTAAATCCATATGGGATAAGACCTCCTCCTGCTCATCCCCGCTGCCTAATGCATTAAGGGCCACCGCCAAAGACTCCGTCTCTTCCTTTGCGGGAAAAGCTCCCTCTTTCTTCCCGCCGAAAACAAAAATGCCCGTTACCGCAAACATCAGCAAATATTCCGCCAAAAGATGCCATTTGCCGGAAAAAAATCTTTTCATGTTAAAGGAAAGCAGAACATTTAACAAGCCGTGGACAAGGGGTACGCCCCATAAAATGCTAAAGACAGCCAGACCTGCCGAAAAATTTCCCCAAGTAAAAATCTGTAAACTGCTGACGATCCAAAGTACGGCCAGCAGAACGCAGGCATAACGCACGAAGCATTCTGCAAAGCGGAAAGAAAACATTCTCCTTCCGCGCTCCACCGGGCGCTTCCAAAAAACCAGGCAGTTTAAGACCAGCAAAAGAAGGACCGACGCCCCCAGAAAAAAGATATACGGCAGATGATCGTGAAGGCTCCACAAAGCTCCGTCGGCATACTCATCAACGCCTGCGGCATTTTTTAACAAAGCCATGGGGGAAAAGAATCCAGAAAGCCGCTCTAACATTTCGGACCTGTAAAATGTGGGAATACATATCTTCATCATTTTTTCCGTAAGTCGGAATCCTAAATCCGGACCGAGCAAAAAAAGGATGAACACGCCTAAGGTATATCCCGTATTATGCGTCAACAGGGCGGAAAGCATGGAAAGACTCCTTATAAACAGCCACCCTAAAACCATTACCCCGCAGCCGATCCATACAGGCAGGACAGCCTCCTCATATTTGCAATATCCCATGGAAACGGAAAGCTTGAAAAAAATCAGCCTGCAGATTACCATGGGAAAAGAAAAAATCAGAAAATCATTGATACAGCCCGCCAAAAACATCTGGTTCCGGGAAAAGGGCAGGCTGAAATATAAATCTGCCTTTTTGCCGGAATACAAATACGGAAAGGCCGTAATCCCCATCAAAAAGCCCAGGACCAGCATTGCGGCAAAAAAGGAAGTGTTTCCCGCACCCACATAAAGACTTCTGACTTCCCCCGCAGGTATGGTCGCTTTTGTGGCAAACAGAAAGCAGAACATACCAAACGCATACCACGTTATCAGGACCAGCCATAATTTATTCTTCAGATCTTCCTTTAAAAGTCCCCCAAACCTCTTGATCCTCTTCATGCTTCCTCCCCGCCTTCGTTCATCAGTCCGTTCCATTCCTTTTCCGTCAAGATCTTTCCCCTATGCAAAAAACCTTTTTCCGTACAGATTTTGTTTAACTCCTCCAGATAGTGGGAAACAATGAAGATCGTCATATTTCTGCCCGCCGCCGCGCTTTTTAAAAGTTCATTGACTTTCCCCCTTATACGAGGATCCAATCCGTCAAAGACTTCATCGCACAACAGATACTTTGTATTGGCGCAGATGGCCGCTGCAATGAACATCTGTTTTTTCATTCCCTTTGAAAAGGAATCTACCGGGGCATTTTCTTCCAGCCCGAACTGTTCTAAGAGATAACGGTAATCCTCCATTTCAAATCCCGGATAAAAATTCTTATAAAAATTCCCTATTGTAAAGGGCGTGGCATTTTTTTCGTAATACTGGGAATCTGGCATATAAAAAACTTCCTGTTTTGCTTCTGTATCCGGAATCTTTTTACCGTCGATCCGAATCTCCCCGCGATCCGCCTGATAGACTCCCGCCATCAGCCGCAAAAGAGTGCTCTTGCCTGCTCCGTTCTCTCCTGCCAGCCCGTAAACGGTTCCGTCGTTAACGGTAAGAGACACCTGTTCAAGGCAGATAAAATCTCCGTACTTTTTCGTAATATTGCGAATCTCGATCATGATCTTGTACCTGTTCTCTTCCTATTCTTTAAATCGTATCCGGCCTTCCTTACGCTGCAGACTATCGCTGAAATATTTCGTCCGGCAGATATATTTTACCACAATCTGTTGAAAAGACAAAATGCGCTATCCATAAAAAAAAGACAGAAATCCCTGACCGGAAAGCTTTTTGCTCTGCCGGCAGCACTCCTGTCCTTTCTGCAAGATCCCCTTACGCCTTGTTTTATTTGGCCTTATTCTTTTTCCACTTTTGCCACATAGCCCAAATAAGTGACTGTAGCCCTGTAGCTGTCCCCGTTTTTTGCTTCGGCCTTTATCACAAAATCTTCATCCCCGAAGCTGTCGATTTCCATCCGGGAAATCTCTTCGCCCGACTGTTCCTCGATCTGTTTCCCTACGCTTCTTTGAAACTCTGCGCCACCTATAAACACAGGCCCTTCATCCCATTGCGTTTTCTCCTGAAGTTCAAGGAATCCTTCTATCTTATATAGTTCGGTCTCTTCCTCCGACGGATATTCCGCTCTATATGCATCTGTCACGCTAATTCCCAAATCTTCAAAATTTATTAACCATATAGAATAATAATTGCCTCCTGCCGCCACACCAGCCCGTGTTGAACTGCCTCCACCAGACTCCTCATCTTCCTTTTCCTTCTCTTCTTTCTTTTCTTCCGCTCTTGCGATCGCAACATTTGCTTCCTCTAAAAAAAGTCTGATTTCTTCCTCAGATAAAGGATACGTTTCCATCCATTCATCGCCGCAGTTAAAATAATCCGCTATAAAAATAAATTCCCCTTTATATTTATAGATCCCGCCTCTTTCGCAAAGGGAGCTGGAACCGTCAGAAAAAGAATAGTACTCCAGATTCTCTTCGGTAACGGTAACCGGCACGGACTTCTCTCTTTCTTTTACCGGCTTTACTGCCGTCACTTCCTCTTCTGCCTCAATATCCTTTTGCGCCTCATCCGCATTCCCGTTAAAATTGCAGGCCGCCAGGATCACAGCCAGAACCCCTGCCGTCAAAAAACAGACCTTCCTCCTCATAATGTGTTTTCCTCCTCTTTTCTACAACACGTTTTCCCTTCGGGTAAAGTATTCCTTTATGATAATACGTTTCTATTTGTAAAAAAGTTGCATAATGGATTCCGCCAGTTTTCTGGAAACCTGTTCCCTGTAAGATGCCTCTTCTAATTTCCTTCTGTCATCAGGGTCATATAAGGAGCCCAGTTTTACCAGAACCGCAGGCATATCGGCATTTTTCAGGACATAAAAATCCCTCCGTCCTGCACCGCTGCATTTTATCGAAGCCTCCTGCCTTAAAGCCTCCGCCAGTGCATCCGCATATTCCATTCCCAAAGATCCGTCCCCGGCATAATAACATTCCATCCCCGGCATTCCCACATCTTCCCTGCCGCAGCCGCAATGAATGCTGACAAATAAATCGGCTTTTTTACTATTTGCAGTCTTGATCCTTTCGTATTCCGTGGCAAAATCATTTTCATCCCGGGAAAGGATGACCTCCGCTCCCATGCTTTCCAAAAACTTCTGCATATCCCTGACGACCATATAATCGATATCCTTCTCATACATCCCGCCATAAAAGCTCCCTGTATCTTTTCCTCCATGCCCTGCATCCAGAACGATCCTTATTTTTCTTTCCCCGCTCTCCTTTGCTGTTTCTCCCCAAAAGCTCCCGTCCGAAGGCTCTGATAACAGTTTCCGCATGATCCGGCCATTTTCATATACCGTCAAAAACATCAATCCTGCTATGATACAAAAAACAAAAATTTTAGTAAGCCCGTATCCCGGTTTTACATCCCGTCTTTTCCTCTTACCTGCATATAAATTCCTGTACATGAACATATCCTGCTTTTTACGTTTGTAATGCATTATCTGTGTAACCTCCGGTATCAAGCTGTCTTTATAACCGGCATTCTGTTACTGATGGTAAAGCATTTTATATATCATAACAGCGTTTTCTCTATATTCTCTCTAAATCTCTGAATCCTGAGCACAATCTGAATCTTCTTCTCTCTTTTCCACTTCTTTCTTCCTGCTAACCTGCTCCTTTTTCCACAAGTCAAGCTGTTCTTTAGCCTTTTCATATTCCTCAACAGAAGATCCAAGTCCTTCACAGGCTCTCTTTAGATCAATACCGAAATTCTTCATTGCGGCTTCTACGTTTTCTATTAAAGTATTTGCTCTGCCCCGTTCAATTCCTTGTTCAATTCCCTGTTCAATTCCTTGCGCCAATCCAATCTCAAGAATATTCATCCTTACAGCCTCCCATTCTTCTGATTGCTTCACTTCCTTCACGATTCTGTCCAGATCCAAGATCCGTTCATCCTTTACCACGATATCCGGATTGTTTAAAGTGGTATTCTTCATATACTGTAACAGGCTGACCAACTCTGCCCGTCCGTTCAGGCTGGTCATATTCAAAAATATCTTACTTGTGCCATCCCCTAACGGCAGATCGGGTACTTCCTCACACCGTTCGCTGAATGTATACTTTGCCAGATCCTTTCCAAAAATATCATCCCTTGTAATAAATATAATTACCGTTGACGGCAGATATTTATAGCGTGTCTCTTTACCAGACTTCAATACAGGCGTATCGATCAATCCCTGATAAAATCTGGAACGCTTTCGGATATCATCGCTGTCGGAATCGTTCTGCATTTCCATGTCAAACTGACGTTCCCTAATATCCAACGCCCATGCATCCAGACGAATTGCCCTCTTTCCCGATTTATTTAAGATAACCTGTTCCGCCTTTACCTCTTTAAGCCTCAAATCCGGTTCGTCCAATATAATGCTCAAAACATCTTCATAAGCCCTCTTTACTTTCATAACCGACATGAATAATGCAAAATCACTTAAATTAAGTGGATACTTGTTAAGAAGCTGCGCTGCATCCACGCCCTGCACTTCCAAAAAATTCCGATATCGGAATTTTCTTGATTATTCCGATTTCCGATT
>DEUB01000071.1 GCA_002362385.1 Lachnospiraceae bacterium UBA3273 | reverse complement strand
CTACAATAAACTTACGCTATCATACAGCATCAGAATATTGTCTTATGCACCGTTAAGCGTTATAATATAAAAAACGGAAATCTGCTGAATATAATTACGGAGGGAAATGAATGAAATTAAAGCTTTTATCATCTCTTATGGCTGTCGTTGTTGGCTTATTCGGAACAAGTTTTACCGTTAACAATGTATCCGTACAGGACGAATGCGAGCTGGCGGGCTGCACCATAGAAGGAGAACATACTCACGATTATTGCGGCGTAGAGGGCTGCACCATAGAAGGAGAACACACTCACAATTATTGTTGTGTGGCGGGCTGTACCATAGAAGGAGAACATATCCACAATTACTGCGGCATAGAAGGCTGCACCATGGAAGGCGCGCATATCCATGAGCGTTTAGGACATCATCATGGTTCAGGGCATGGTAACAGACATCACTAACGAAATCCGAGCCTTGAGTATATGAAAGGGTGGAGGCAGTAAGTCTTTTCCGAAAGATTTGCTGCTTAGTTTTAGTGTTTTGCTGTACTTTGATCTGGGAATATTGAAAAGTGTTGGCAATTGATTTATAATCGGTTAAAAATCTGGTGAATGTGAATGAAAGAGAAAAGTTATAAAAGCGGAACGAAAAAAAGGGTTCCCTTATTTTTTTCTATTATAATTGTATTTTGCATTTTTGGGTGCGTGGTGTTTTCGGTGTCGCGGAAAATATCAAAGGAAATGTCTGAGGCGGCAGTCCAGAATCTCAATGAAAATCTGGATCTAATAAAATGCACCATAGAGGCGATTTGGGGGAAAGAAGCGGAATTCCAGAAGCTGATGGCAAAAGAGCTTGCTTCTATAGAGGATCCGGAAGATTATATACGTTCCTATCAGAAGAATCAGACCATGGTAAAGATTTCTTTGATTAAGACGGGAGAAACAGAGGGAATTTCCAATACGGGGGAAGTTTTCACAGAGGAAGGAATGGAGTTTTTCCCCAGCCGGATGATGGAGGGAGTAGAGATTTCCAGTTCGTATCTGAATTATATGGGAACGTGGGCATATACTTTAAAATGTCCCGTAATAAAGGAAGAAGAGGAAATAGGCGCCCTTTATGTGGAATATACATACGATTCTCTCGACAAATCGCTTCCCGACGGATTTTACGATAAACAAGCCATGCTTTATATTATGGATGCAAAAACAGAGAGATTTGTGCTGAAACCCAAAGGGATGGGAGAGCGGAATGCAGGCCACCTGAATCTGGAAGATTTTTACAGGGCCAACGAAATTCATGAAGAGCCGCTCCGCGCTGAAATAGAAGAGTGTCTGCACAATAAAGAGGATATCATGTTTTATCATGATATCCGCGGGAAGAGCGCCCTGAACTTTATCTGGATGGTAAACGACGGGACTATCTGCCTGACCGGCTATGTGCCCATGGAAGCCATCCAACAGGAGGGGGAAACGGTAAACAATAATATTTTTATTGTGATATTTGTTATGACGGGTGCGTTTTTCCTGTGCTGCATTTTGTATTATTTAAATCAAAGGCAGCAGAGAAAAATCATGGAGGAGCGGGAAACGGAAAGAGAACAGCATAATAAGCAGCTGACAGAGGCGCTCCATGCGGCGCAGCTTGCAAGCAATGCCAAGACCACATTCCTTTCTAATATGTCCCATGACATCCGTACGCCGATGAATGCGGTTATCGGATTTACCACTCTGCTTGCAAAGGATGCGGAAAATCCGGATAAAGTGCGGGAATACACAAAAAAGATTATGGCGTCGGGACAGCATCTGCTGGGCCTGATCAATGATATTCTGGAGGTTTCCAAGATTGAAAGCGGGAAGCTCGTGCTTACGGAAGAAGAGTTTGCCCTGGCTGATCTGATATCTTCCATAGACGCTATCATTCGTCCCATGGCGGGGGAAAAGGACCAGGAATTTCATGTGGAAATTACGGATATAGAGCATGAATATTTCATAGGAGATGAAACAAGGATCAATCAGATCCTGATCAACCTGCTCTCCAATGCCGTCAAGTATACGCAAAAGGGCGGAAACATATGGCTGCGCATTATCGGGCTTAAGCAGCATTCCGGTCAGTTTGAGCGCATCCGGATCGAGGTGGAGGATGACGGATACGGGATGACGCAGGAATATTTAAAGACCATTTTTGATGTATTTACCAGGGCGGAAAACAGTACGACCAATAAGGTTCAGGGCACCGGGCTGGGGATGGCGATTACCAAAAATATCGTGGAGCTTATGGGAGGAACCATAGAAGTTTTCAGCGAGGTTGATAAAGGAAGCCTTTTCAGGGTGGAAGTGGAGCTTGGCATATCGGAAAGCCGGGCAGAAGAGCAGGGAAAAGGAAAGAGTCCGGAAGCGGAGGAGGAAGGCAGCCTTCAGGGATTGAATTTCCTTGCCGCAGAAGATAACGAGATCAATGCCGAAATTTTGTCGGAGATTTTAGCTTCCGAGGGAGCGAGCTGTGAGATCCTTGAAAACGGCCGCCTGGTATTGGAACGATTTATGGAGTCGGAAAAAGGCGAATTTGATGCGATTCTTATGGATGTTCAGATGCCGGTCATGAACGGTTATGAGGCAACAAGGGCCATTAGACAGCTGCCCCGTGAAGATGCGGATATACCCATCATTGCCATGACGGCAAATGCTTTTGTGGAGGACGAAAAGGAAGCGCTGAAGGCCGGAATGAACGTCCATCTGGCGAAGCCCATCGATGTGGGAATGTTAAAAAAAGTAATTAACAGGTATATAAAAAGAAACAGCAAAAATCAGTGAAGAATAAAAAGGAGAAGGATATGAAGAGCAGCAGACCCGGCCTTATAAAGAAATTAATAGCGGTATGTCTTACGGGAGCGGTCATACTTACCATAACAGCCTGTGGAGCAGACGGGGAACCGGATTTGAATCTGGTGGATTCAAAAGAGGGGAACGGACAAAACGTAAGTCTGTTCAGTCCCATGGAAAAGATAGAACCGGATGCGGAGAATGTGGCAAGAAGCGCTGCGGATAAAACCATCCGCATGGCAGAGGAAAAACTGGATGTGACCGTAAATTATATTACGTATACGGCGGAGAATTATCAGGATAAGACGTATGATGATGTAGTTCTTGACAGAGCGCAAAACGATATGGATGATCTTTACCTGATGAATCCCGATACCATCAGGCTTTTGGGAGAAGAAGGAAAGCTTAAGGACCTGTCGGGGCTTGAATGCGTAGAAAATCTGCGCGATGTGGTAAAGACGGCAAATACCATTGACGGAAAGCTGGTAGCGATTCCCCAGGAGGTGGTTGCTTATGGTCTTTTTATCAATAAAGACATGTTTGACCAATACGATCTGGAATTGCCGGAAACGCCCGAGGATTTCCTGGAATGCTGCAGGGTATTTAAGGAAAACGGGATTGAGACGCCGGTGGGGGCAAACCGCTGGTGGTTAGAGACCTTCGTTCTTGCGCAGGCATATGCGGATCTGTATAACGGGGGAAACACGGAAGCCGAGATCGCGGCGCTTAACAGCGGGGAGAAGAAATACAGTGATTATATGCGCCCCGGTTTTGAGTTTTTGCAGGAAATGATCGATTGCGGTTATATTGACGCCAGGAGAGCTTATGTTAGTGAGGCGCTTGAAGGCGAGCGCGAGGATTTCCTGTCTCAGAAAACGCCCATTGTCATGGCGTACTGGGGAGCGGCAAATTCTGAAACCGCATACGGAAATCCGGATTTCAATATGCTGGTAATCGGTTTTCCCAGCAGCCGCGGACAGATGCCTGTCATGCCTATGACAGGGTATGGAGTGGGCATAAACGCGGAACACGGCGAGGCTGCCATGGATGTTTTGGATGTAATACTTTCAGATGAAGCGCTCCAGGTATATGCAGAAACCAATAAAGTAATTTCTCCTTCTAAAAATGTGAAAGTAAACTGTATTCCGGCATTAGAACCGCTTAATGACAGAATAGAGGAAAATGTCTATGTTCTCGGAGCCAATGCGGGAATGAAGGTGGAACAGTGGGGAAATACCTGTCTTATTGTGCGGGAACTGTTAAACGGCGCTACAGTGGATGAATGTATGGCGGAATTCGACAGGCTTCAGGAGGAGTCTCTGGCAAAATAGGATTTTTGGAGATGATTTGAAAGAATTTAGAGCATTTAGAGAAATCAAAAAAATTTCTTGACACAGAAAAAGAATTGTTTTAAACTTTACTCAATTAAAGAGAAGAACCATTATTGAAACCGATGAGCGAGAGAAGTAGGTCATGGAGCACATCACAGAGAGCTGCGGCAGGTGGGATGCAGTATGGAGGAAATGATTGAATGGACTTGCGAGGGTGGCTTGAAACCGATGAGGGAGTAGACGCCAACGGGTTCCCTGCCCGTTATCAGGAGGGTGCATATTGTGAGTATGCAGACAGAGAGGATAGGATTATCTATCAATCAGGGTGGTACCGCAGAAGTTTTTGAGCTTTTGTCCCTATGGGGACAGAAGCTTTTTATATTGCAAAAAATCAGGAAAAGGAGTGAGGAAAATGTATTATCCCGATTATGAAGAGGCGAGCCGGTACGAAAAGGACTATAACATCATACCCGTGTGCAGGGAAATCTACGCCGATGTTGTAACTCCCATTACGCTGCTTCGGAAACTGGCACAGGTAGACAGCCGTTTCTTTTTGTTGGAAAGTGTGGAGGGCGGAACCAGGTGGGGCAGATACTCCTTTTTGGGGGTAAACCCGCTGATGCAGATTTCGGCTAAGGATGGAATTGTCACTTTAAAAAGCGGAGCAATCGAGCAAAGGGAAGAAAAGGAGCCCATGGAAGTATTAAGGGAGCAGCTTTCGAAATTCAAGACCCCGAAGCTTTCGGGAATGCCTTCCTTTACCGGCGGCTTTGTAGGACATTTTTCTTATGAAATGATAGGCTATGCGGAGCCTAAGCTCCGGTTGAAGAAAAGTGAGTTTGACGATTATAACCTGATGCTTTTTGATAAGGTAATTGCATACGACCATTTAAAACAAAAGATTATTGTGGTTGTCAACTACAGGAGCTCTCAAAAAGAAATCGGTTATAATGCGGCAACTCTGGAGATTGAAAAAATCATTCATATGATTTATGATGCGACGGCCCTTAAGCCGGAAGAAGCCCAGAAGGAAGTAAACTTTACCTGCAATACCTCCAAAGAGGAATATTGTGGGATGGTGGAAAAGACAAAAGGCTATATCAGGGAAGGGGATATTTTTCAGGGGGTTATTTCCAGAAGATTCGAAGCGGAATACCGCAGCAGTCTTTTAAATACCTACAGGGTGCTTAGGACGACCAATCCTTCTCCGTATATGTATTTTATCCAGTGCGACGACCTGCAGATTGCGGGGACTTCTCCCGAGACCATGGTAAAGCTGGAAGAGGGAAAACTGACGACCTTTCCTGTAGCGGGTACAAGAAAAAGGGGCGCAGACACGAAGGAAGATGAGATGCTGGAAAAGGAACTTTTAGCAGACGAAAAGGAATGCGCCGAGCACAATATGCTGGTGGATCTGGCAAGAAACGACATTGGCAGGCTTGCAAAATACGGCAGCGTGACAGTGGAAGAATATATGAAGATACACCGTTTTTCCAAAGTGATGCACATCGCGTCGGTTGTGTGCGGAAAACTGCGGGAGGATAAAGACGGATGCGATACCATTGCAGCCATGCTTCCGGCGGGAACCCTTTCGGGGGCGCCTAAGTTTCGGGCATGCCAGATCATAGATGAGCTGGAAAAGGATGCAAGGGGCATTTACGGAGGGGCAATCGGTTATCTGGATTTTTCGGGAAATCTGGATGTGTGCATTGCCATAAGGACGGCGGTTAAAAAAGGCAATAAGGTTTATATTCAGGCGGGAGCGGGAATTGTTGCCGACAGCGTTCCCGAAAGCGAATATCAGGAATGCGCCAATAAGGCGGGAGCGGTCATTGAGGCTGTAAAACGGGCAAGCGAGGTGAATGGGTCATGATACTTCTCATTGATAATTACGACAGTTTTTCTTACAATCTGGTCCAGCTGATCGGCAGTATGGCAAAGGAAGAAATCAAAGTCATCCGCAATGATGAAATGAGCGTAGAGGAAGTGGAAAGGCTTTCTCCGGCATATATCATTTTATCCCCGGGACCGGGAAAACCGGAGGATGCGGGAATCTGCGAGGATGTAGTAAGGAAGATGCAGGGGAAATGCAAAATAATGGGCGTATGCCTGGGACATCAGGGAATCTGCGAGGTCTACGGGGCAAAAATCACTTATGCAAAGGAACTGATGCATGGTAAGCAGAGCCTGACTGAAATTGACACAAAGGAAGAAATTTTCAAAGGACTTCCGAAGCAGATTCCCGTTGCCAGATATCATTCTTTAGCGGCGCAGCCGGAATCCCTGCCGGATTGCCTGAAGGTAATCGGGACCACAGAGGATGGGGAGATTATGGCGGTCAGGCATAAAGAGTATAAAATATACGGGCTGCAGTTCCACCCCGAAAGCGTGCTGACGCCGGATGGAGAGAAGATTTTAAGAAATTTCCTGATGGCGGATAAAGCTTTATGAAATCAATATACCGGGCGGAATTGCCCGGAAAATGATAGGAATGGAAATATCATAACAGAAACGGAATGGAAATCAAGAGGCAATAACAGAAACGCAAATAAAGGATTCGTAATAGAGATCAGGAGGTAAAAACAATGATTCAGGAAGCAATTACACAATTAGTGGAAGGTAAAGATTTAAGCTATGAAGCAGCAGAGGAATGTATGGATGAAATTATGAACGGGGAAGCGGATCAGATACAGATGGCGTCTTATCTGACGGCTCTGCGCATGAAGGGAGAATCCATCGATGAAATTGCGGCATCAGCCGACGGTATGAGAAAGCATGCCACAAGACTGCGCCATGATATGGATGTCCTTGAGATCGTAGGAACAGGCGGAGACGAGGCGTACAGCCTTAACATTTCGACAACGGCGGGAATCGTGGCGGCAGCCGCAGGCATTCCTGTTGCAAAGCACGGCAACAGAAGCGTGTCCAGCAAATGCGGGGCGGCGGATGTATTGGAGGCTTTAGGCGTAAATATTGCCATTGAGCCTGAAAAGATGGAAAAGGTATTGAGGAAAGAAGGAATTTCCTTTATGTTTGCCCAGATTTATCATAGGGCTATGCGTTATGTGGCCCCGGTCAGAAAAGAACTGGGAATCCGCACGATCTTCAATATTTTAGGACCTCTATCCAATCCGGCATTTGCCAATATGCAGCTTATGGGCGTTTATGAAGAGGCTTTATTAAAGCCCATGGCGGAAGTTTTGATGAAATTAGGCGTAAAACGCGGCATGGTGGTATACGGCACGGACAGACTGGATGAAATCAGCATCAGCGCGCCCACTCTTGTATGTGAGATCAAAGACGGAGAAATTCAGAGCTATGAGATTACCCCGGAACAATTTGGGTTAAAGCGGGCAAAGAAAGAAGATATGGCGGGAGGAGATCCGGCGGAAAACGCCAGAATTACAAAAGCGATTCTGGCAGGAGAAAAAGGGGCAAAGGCAGATGCGGTTGTCTTAAATGCCGGTGCGGGAATTTATATTGCAGGAAAGGCCGATAGTCTGGCAGAGGGAATCAAAAAAGCCCAGGAGATCATTGACAGCGGCAGGGCAGCGGAAAAGCTGGAAGCGTTTATAAGGGCAACTAACGCATAATAAAACGCAGTATCATGAAGCATGCAGACATGGACATATATGACAGGGCATAACGACAGGAGGAGACATGGCGGAAACAATATTGGATATTCTGGCGGATACCGCCAGAGAACGGGTAAAAAAGGATAAGGAAAAAATTTCTCTTGAACAGATGAAAGCCCTTGCAGGGAAAAGGGAATGCCAAAAGGATAAGGAGAAAGAATTTCCCGTAGAGCAGGCTCTGAAAAAAGAGGGTATTTCCTTTATCTGCGAGGTCAAAAAGGCGTCCCCTTCCAAGGGAATGATTGCCGAGGATTTTCCCTATGTGGAGATAGCCAGGGCTTACGAAGAGGCAGGGGCCGACTGCATTTCCGTTTTAACGGAACCCAGCAAATTCCTGGGGAGCGACGCCTATCTGGAGGAAATTGTCAAAGAGGTAAAGACCCCTGTGCTCAGGAAGGATTTTACCATAGATGCTTACCAGATTTACCAGGCAAAGGCGTTAGGGGCGTCCATGGTCCTTTTGATATGCGCCCTGCTTGATGAGGGAACGCTCAGGGAGTATATCGGAATCTGTGACGGACTGGGGCTTTCCGCACTGGTAGAAGCCCATGATGAAGAGGAAATTGCCATGGCAGTCAGGGCAGGAGCCAGAATCATCGGAGTAAACAACAGGAATTTAAAGGATTTTACCGTGGATGTAAATAACAGCGGCCGTTTGAGAAAATTGGTTCCTCCCCATGTATTATTTGTGGCGGAAAGCGGAATCAGGAGCGCAGAGGATATAAAGAAACTGAAAGAAGCAGGCGTTAACGGCGTATTGATCGGGGAGACCCTGATGAAAAGCAGCAATAAGAAAGCCATGTTAGATGAATTGCGGAAGGGATGCCTATGAACCGGATAAAAATCTGTGGACTAAAGCGCATGGAAGATATTCTGGCAGTTAATGAATATAAACCGGAGTATATTGGTTTTGTTTTTGCAAATACCAAAAGATTTGTCACTGATGAACTTGCGGCGGAATTAAAAAGCGCTTTGGATAAGAGGATCAGGGCGGTGGGCGTATTTGTCAATGAACCGATAGCACATGTGGTCAAACTGGTATCGGAAGGAACCATTGATGCGATACAGCTTCACGGGCAGGAAAAATTGAATTATGTAAACCAATTAAAAGAAGAACTGGCTAAAATACCGGAATGTCACATTCCTGTCATCAAGGCGGTCAGGATCGATGCTTCCCTTGAGGTAACAGAAGAAAAGGAAGCAGACATCATAAAAGAAAACCAAAGGCTGATTGATGAAGCAAAGGCGTTACAGGTTGATTATCTGCTTTTTGACGCCAAAGCAAAAGGAAGCCCTGGAGGGAGCGGAAAGCAATTTGATATTGCGGGATTGCCCTCCGATGAAGCAATCGGTATGCCATACTTTCTGGCGGGAGGGATTGGTTTACATAATGTAAAACAATTGATCGCATTGAGAAATCCCTATGGAATTGATGTAAGCAGCGCAGTGGAAACGGACGGCAGCAAAGACAAAGAAAAAATAAAAGAATTTATAGAAACGGTAAGAAAGGAGTCAACATGAGTAAAGGGAGATTTGGCGCATACGGAGGACAGTACGTGCCGGAAACATTAATGAATGCCATATATGAGTTAGAGGAGGCTTATGAGCATTATAAAAACGATCCTGCATTTATAAAGGAACTGGATGATTTAAACAGAAACTATGCGGGAAGACCTTCGCTGTTATACTATGCGGAAAAAATGACAAAGGACCTGGGAGGCGCTAAGATTTATTTAAAGCGTGAGGATCTAAACCACACCGGCTCCCATAAGATCAACAATGTTTTAGGGCAGGTGCTTTTGGCGAAGAAAATGGGAAAGACCAGGGTCATTGCAGAAACCGGCGCGGGACAGCACGGAGTGGCAACGGCGACGGCGGCAGCCCTTATGGATATGGAATGTGAGATCTTTATGGGAAAGGAAGATACGATCCGCCAGGCCTTAAATGTATTCCGCATGGAGCTTTTAGGGGCAAAGGTACATCCCGTGGAAAGCGGCACCCAGACCTTAAAGGATGCGGTAAATGAGACAATGAGAGAGTGGACGAACAGAGTGGACGATACTTTATATGTCCTCGGTTCCGTTATGGGACCCCATCCCTTCCCTACCATCGTCAGGGATTTCCAGAGCGTTATCGGCAAGGAGATCAAGGAGCAGCTTTTGGAACGGGAAGGAAGGCTGCCCGATGCGGTGGTTGCCTGCGTAGGCGGCGGCAGCAATGCCATGGGAAGCTTTTATGAATTTATAGAAAATAAAGAAGTGGCATTGATCGGCTGTGAGGCAGCAGGGTTGGGTGTGGACAATCCTAAAAATGCCGCAACCATTGCAAACGGAAGCGAAGGTATTTTCCACGGCATGAAGTCCTTATTCTGCCAGAATGAATACGGACAGATCGCGCCTGTTTATTCCATTTCCGCAGGGCTTGATTATCCCGGCATCGGACCGGAGCACGCCATGCTCCATGAGACGAAAAGGGCGCAGTATGTGCCGGTTACAGATGAGGAAGCGGTGCAGGCTTTTGAATATCTTTCCCGCATGGAGGGTATTATCCCGGCCATTGAAAGTTCCCATGCCGTTGCCCATGTGATGAAGATTGCAAAAACAATGGATCAGGATAAAATCATCGTATGTACGATTTCCGGAAGAGGAGATAAAGATGTGGCAGCCATTGCCAGATATCGGGGGGTAGAGTTATATGAGTAACATAAGAAAAGCATTTGAAAACGGAAAAGCATTTATTGCCTTTGTAACGGGAGGAGACCCGGACCTTAAAACCACGGAACAGATTTTGTACAGCATGGAAGAGGCGGGAGCGGACCTGATTGAAATCGGTATTCCCTTCTCAGACCCCATTGCAGAAGGGGCTGTTATCCAGGAGGCGAACGAACGGGCGCTCTTAGCAGGCTGCACTACGGATAAATTGTTTGATACGGTAAAAAAAGCGAGAAAAAAAGTTAAGGTTCCCATTGTATATTTAACTTATGCCAATGCTGTGGTAAAATACGGTAAGGACAAATTTATGAAACGCTGCACGGAATGCGGCATTGACGGTTTGATCGTCCCGGATATTCCTTTTGAGGAAAAAGCGGAGTTAGCCGATGTTTGTGAAGAGTACGACGTGGATTTAATTTCCATGATCGCGCCTACTTCCCATGACCGCATTAAAATGATCGCCAAAGAAGCCAAAGGTTTTGTATACTGCGTATCCTCCATGGGCGTTACAGGCGTGAGAAGTGAGATTAAAACGGATATCGGTTCCATGGTTAAACTGGTAAAAGAAGTCAATGACATTCCCTGCGCTATCGGCTTTGGCATCGCCACACCAAAGCAGGCGGAAAAAATGGCTGCCCTTTCCGACGGGGCCATCGTAGGCAGCGCCATTGTCAAGCTGGTTGCAAAATACGGCAAGGATGCGCCGGAATATGTGGGAGAATATGTGAGATCCATGAAGGCGGCGGTAAGAAAGGCGGATTAAAATAATGTATATTGCAATAGGATTGCTGATCTTCCTAATCGAAATCATAATAGCATGTATCATAAAGGATTTCATAATGTTAGGTATTATGATCGTTACCCTTGGTTTTCTGTTCCTTTTATGCATTATAAAAGGCGATGTAAAAATAAAGGGAGCAGCCATCGTTATGGCAGTTTACTGCTTTTTGTGGGGCATAGGAATGACCGGACTTTCTATTGCAGGAAAACTGAACAAAGATTTCAAAGACTATGACGTAATATTACTTGTGACAGGCGTGGGATTTACCTGTTTCATCTTGGGAATTTACATGGGAATCATCAGAAAATTTCAATGCAGCCATCGAATATCGGCCCGTTATAACGGCGCACAGGCCAATACCGTAAGAGGCCATACCACATATACTCCTGAGTTTTCCTTTACTTATAACGGAGAACACTACTTAAACACCAGTGGGGAATGTTTTTCCAAAAGAAAATTAAACAAGCGTTTCCAAATAGGAGAAAGCTATCCCATTTACATAAACCCGAAAAATCCCAACTGTCTTTGTGTAAGCCGCATGATAACCAAAGAATGGATTTTTCTTATTGTGTTGGGAATATTGTTTTTATTTGTTTCCTACAACCTAATGATTGAGTATTCTATAATATAATGAAACCATACATAAAATCGAGGTACCCCATATGACCAGACAAAAGACAAATGCCATACTAAAAACACTGGATGAGGAATACGGCACAACCAAAGAAGGTTTCCTCCACACCCATGACTGGCAGCTCTTAACCGCCATTATGCTAAGCGCCCAGAGCACCGACAAACAAGTAGATGAGACACTGCCGTCCCTATGGGAAAAATTCCCAACCCTTGAGGCAATAGCAGGCGCACCCGTTGAAGAAATCGAAACGGCAATTAAAAGCATCGGCCTATACAAGATGAAAGCCAAAAATATGAAAAACTGCTGTGAAAAGCTGATAAAAGAACATGGCGGGAAAGTGCCTGTTACCATAGAACAGCTTGTAGAACTGCCCGGCGTGGGAAGGAAAACAGCCACTTTATTTTTAGCGGATGCTTACGGCATTCCCGGCGTAACCGTGGACACCCATGTTTTCCGCATTTCCAAAAGATTAGGCTGGGCAGACGGAAAAAATCCGGTCCAGGTAGAACAGGAGTTAATGAAGGTACTTCCCAAAGAACACTGGAACCGGATCAATTTTCAGTTAATTTACCACGGCAGAAGCATCTGCAGCGCAAGATGTGCACACTGCGAAAAATGTGTGCTGGAGAAATGGTGTGAAAAAAGATTGTAAAAGACACAGCAAAAGACATAGGTGGTACAGGATTGCCGGATGTATGATACTGGCTGTTATCATATGTTATTTTATGCTGTGTTTTTCCTTGAGACTGAAGGAGCGTGAGGAACAAGGAACACAGGGAAACCATAAACTGTATTATATATTGAATGCCGACGGAATGAAGGGATTGGGACACAGTATCCTGGTTCTGGAAGACGGAGAAGGCTGTGGAATGGTATTCAGCTTTAACGGTATGCAGAGGGGTTTGAAAGAGGCGCTTTTAGGAAAAGCCGGTGTAGGGAAAATGAGCGTGGGTCATATGGACAAAGGAGAGCTGCTGGATTTTCTTAACACCGGGAATTTACGCTTGGAAGGCGACCAATTACAGGATAATTACGATGTGGCATTATACCGAAATATTACAGAAGAAGAGTATAAAGCCATACTGGAAGGAACGGAAATTTATATTGAAACCGGAAGGGAATACGAAGAGCTTTATGTGCAATATGCCTCTGCAAAGGATGAGAGACTGAAAGCGGAGTATGAAAGACAGTTAGAACAGATGGGTGCAAATGATGCCCTGCCTCTTTACCGGATTTATACCCATAACTGCGACCATGCTGCACGATTGCTGATTGCCTGTGCGGATGATGAAATGCGGAAGTACAATCAGAACAGCGATAGAATAACGCCCGGAGGAAATCTGAAGGCTTTTGCAAAAAGCACAGATTCCTGGGGCGTTATGAGGCTGGGAAATAGTACATTCCCGGAAAAAGTTCTGGAATTTTTTATGATATTCTAAGGTAATCCCTACTCCACATCCATCAGCTCCTGGAAGAAATTACAGTAATCCGTCCGGTTTTCTTTAATGAACTTAATGGCGGCGGAAGGATGGCAGTTTAAAATACCTGTCATTAAGTAGGGGATATCATAGCCCCAGACGGTGCCTTCGGCTTTCAATTTTAACATATGCTTTTCCACAAAACGGATGATAGGCGTCACATCGTATTTGGGGTTTTTCAAAAAGCTCAACAGGGATTCGGAATAGCAGTTTCCTGCACCCCGTCCCATACCGCTTACGGTGGCGTCCAAAAGGCTGACGCCTACGCGGCAGGCTTCGATGGTATTGGCAAAAGCTAACTGCTGGTTGTTGTGGGCATGGATCCCCACGATTTTGCCGGATGCGTTAGCAATATCTAAATACTTTTCCGATAATTTGGTGATCTGTTCGGGATAGAAGGATCCGAAACTGTCCACGAGATAAATAACGTCCACAGGGCTTTTGGCAAGAAGCTTAAGACCGGCATCCAGGTCGTCGGAGTTAACCTTGGAAACTGCCATAATATTGACGGTCACTTCGTATCCTTTATTTTTGAAGTCCTCGATCATTTTGACAGCGGCCGGAATCTGATGGATATAAGTTGCCACGCGGACCAGATCAATGACGCTGTCCTTTTTGGAAATAATATCCTTTTGATAGTCACAGCGGCCTACGTCGGCCATAACGGAAATCTTTAAAGGAGAATCATTTTCTCCTACGATGGCGCGAATGTCCTCTTCATTGCAGAATTTCCATTTGCCGAATTCTTCCGGACTGAAAAGCTCTTTGGACGCTTTGTAACCGAATTCCATATAATCTACGCCGGCCTTAATGTTGGCCCGGTACAGATCTTTTACAAACTCGTCGGTAAAAGCAAAATTATTGACAAGACCGCCATCTCTCATGGTACAGTCTACGATTTTAATATCAGGGCAGTAATCCATTAATGTCCTTTCGCTGCAGCTTGCAGTATTCATAATCTTTTCCTCCATCAATTATAGGATTTCCATAACAGGAAAGCAATATCACGCTTTAAACTGCTAAAGCGACTTTATCATACAAAATCCGCGGGGATTTGTCAATGAATTTTCACAAATAAACCCGAATTTAGAAAAAATATCGGTATAAAAATGACGGATAAATCAGCAAAAAATTGATGAAGCAAAAAAGCGGACAGCAGGCGCCAGGCTCTGTTATCCGCTTTCATTACCGGTAAGCTCTATGAAATTTTAAAAGGGTCAGGCTTCGCTGCCGCCGAGGTTTGTATAAAAGCTGATCAGATACAGACCTCCAAGACCTACAAGGGCGTAAATGATACGGGTAATCCAGGGAATACCGCCGAAGATCATTGATACAAGGTTGAAATTAAAGAAACCAACCAGCCCCCAGTTTATGGCACCGATGATGACTAACGTCAGAACGATGCAGTCAAAAGTTTTGTTTCTCATAAAAATGCCTCCTTTCAAAAAAGATGCCTACATGTATACTATGACTGATATTGATATTATTTATGCTGGAAATAATTTTCAAAGTAAAGTATGATATAAAATAGGTTATAAAAGACAAGGTATAGGAAAACATTTCTAAAAAGAACGGTTTATTTTTGAGGCGAATATGGTATCAGGGAAAAACAAACGCAAAATAGAATATGAGGGTACAGATTACTATTGGTATGTAAGAGTAAACGACCATGGTCATAAAGTGCATATTATATCTGAGGATAAAAATTTACATTTGGAATATCCCTTTATAGATACGGAGGTCCCTGTTACATCACAGGATATCAGGAAACATCTGAAAAAATATTTTGATGACCATTTATAAGGAATGTTTTTTCAAAAAGAAAGTTAATAAAATAAAAAGAAAAGAAAACAATAAAAATAGGGAATGGAAATATTAAAATGAACGATAAGAAACAATTTAAGGAAACAGCGGAAGAGATCCGGTTAAACAAATATCTGGCACAGGCGGGGATCTGTTCCAGAAGGGATGCGGATAAACTGATCGAAACCGGGCAGGTCAGCATCAACGACAAGATCGCAAGTCCGGGAACAAAGGTCGTGCCCGGGGATAAGGTGTGCGTCCAGGGCAGGCTCATAGGCGGCAGACAGGATACGGCGGTACTTGCTTATTACAAGCCTTTGGGAGTGATCTGTTCGGAACGGGATAAGCATGCGGACAGGCTTTTATCGGATGAACTTCATTTTCCGGTAAGGGTCACATATGCGGGGAGGCTTGACAAGGACTCTGAGGGGTTATTGCTGCTGACTAACGACGGAAAGCTCATTGACGCCCTGATGCGGGGGGCCAACCGTCATGAAAAAGAATATGTGGTAAAAGTAAAAAAAGAAATTACACCGGAATTTTTAGACGCTATGTCAAAGGGCGTCTATCTTACGGAACTGGATAAAAGGACAAGACCCTGTAAGGTGGAGCAGACGGGGAAATTTACATTCCATATCGTACTGACCCAGGGGCTCAACCGCCAGATTCGGAGGATGTGCCGGGAGCTTGATTATCAAGTCCATTCTTTAAAGAGAATCCGGGTAGCCAATATCGAATTGGGACAGTTAAGGCCGGGAGAGTATCGGGTATTAAAGGGCAATGAATTAAAGGAGCTTTACAGGATCGCCGGCTCGAAGGGAGAAGCTTATGAATAAGGTCCAGAGAATGAAGGAATTGATCGAAAGATTAAATGAGGCTTCAGAGGCCTATTACGCCAAAGACATGGAGATTATGAGCAACTTTGAATATGACAGGCTGTATGACGAGCTGGTCAGCCTGGAAGAGGAAACGGGAATGACCCTTTCCGAAAGCCCTACGGTCACAGTGGGCTATGAAGCCGTTGACGAGCTGCCAAAGGAGCGTCATGAAAGCCCTATGCTTTCACTGGCAAAGACCAAGAGCCGGGAAGAGCTTAAAGAGTGGCTGAACGGAAAAGAGGGTCTTTTATCCTGGAAGTTAGACGGTCTTACCATTGTTCTGACTTATGATGGCGGGAGGCTTGAAAAAGCGGTTACAAGAGGCAACGGAGAGGTCGGGGAGGTCATTACCAACAATGCGAGGGTTTTTAAAAACATTCCCCATTCCATTACTTTTAAGGGCCGGCTGGTTTTAAGGGGAGAAGCGGTCATTACTTATTCGGACTTTGAAAAGGTAAATGCCAAGATTCCGGATGCGGATGCAAAATACAAAAATCCCAGAAATCTCTGCAGCGGTTCAGTCAGACAGCTGAATAATGAGGTAACGGCAAAAAGAAACGTCCGTCTGTTCGCATTTTCCCTGGTCAGTGCCAGAGAAGAGGGAGAAGAGCCGGATTTTGGCAATGACAGGGAAAAACAGTTCCTGTTTTTAAAAGACCAGGGCTTTGACGTGGTGGAATATAAAAAGGTGGACCCTGATACGATCATAGAAGGTGTGGAAGCCTTTGCAGAGGCGGTAAAGACCTATGACGTGCCTTCCGACGGACTGGTGCTGACCTATTGCGATATGGCTTACGGGGCCTCTTTGGGAAGGACGGCAAAGTTTCCAAGGGATTCCATCGCCTTTAAATGGGCGGATGAAATGGCGGAAACTACCTTAAAGGAGATCGAATGGAGTCCCAGCCGGACAGGACTCATCAATCCTGTGGCGATTTTTGAACCCGTGGAACTGGAAGGGACTACCGTTTCTCGGGCAAGCGTGCATAATTTAAGCATTTTAAAGGGATTGAAGCTGGGGATCGGAGACCGTATTAAAGTATATAAGGCCAATATGATCATTCCCCAGATCGCGGAAAATTTAACGGGTAGCGGGAACCTGGAAATTCCAAAGCATTGTCCGGTCTGCGGCGGAGAAACGAAGATCAGCAAGCTAAATGATGCGGAAACCCTTGTGTGCCCCAACATGGATTGTGAGGCCAAGAAGATCAAGGCTTTTACCCTGATGGTAAGCAGGGATGCATTGAATATAGACGGTTTGTCGGAAGCAACTCTGGAAAAGTTTATAGCCAAAGGATTTATCCATGATTTTGCGGACATTTTCCATCTTGACCGTTATAAGGAGGAAATAACCCGGATGGAAGGCTTCGGGGAAAAGTCCTATCAGAATCTTTGTGAATCCCTTGAAAGAGCAAAGGAAACGACCCTGGCAAGATTTGTTTACAGTCTGGGAATAAACGGCATCGGCCTTGCCAATGCCAAAATGCTTTGCAAGGCGTTTCATGATGATTTTGAAAAACTAAAGACAGCTTCGGTGGAGGAGCTTTCCGAAGTGGACGGTATCGGGGAAGTGTTAGCGGAAGGGATCCGGAGCTTTTTCGATGATGAAAAGAAGCTGGCCTCTGCAAAGGAGCTTTTATCAGAGCTTAAGATCGCAAAAACGGAAGAAGATGAGGGAGAACAGATTTTCCTCGGCAAGACCTTTGTGATTACCGGAAGCGTGGAGCATTTTAACAACCGGAGCGAGGTCAAGGAACTGATCGAGAAAAAAGGCGGCAAAGTGGCGGGCAGCGTTTCGGGTAAGACGGATTACCTGATCAATAACGATTTAGCTTCCGCTTCCGGCAAAAATAAAAAAGCTAAGGAACTGGGCGTGCCGATCATTTCCGAAGAAATGTTCCTTAAGATGCTGGATAGCGGAATCGGATGGGAGAAATGATCGTTCCCGGCCCATGTACCAGGGAGTGCCAGCACAGATTTTTTTGAGGAGCGGATTTCTGACGGAAGGCTTTGCCGCGGTTTACGTATCGGATAAAAGGTGTTAATATAGTAAAGAAATACGAATAAAGTAAAGAGGGTATTGTCATGCCGATTAAAACACAAAGCGATCTTCCTGCCAAGGAGATCCTTGAAAATGAAAATATATTTGTTGTGGATGAGTACAGGGCGATTCATCAGGATATCCGCCCTTTGCAGATCTGTATTTTAAATCTGATGCCTGTAAAACAGGATACGGAGCTGCAGCTTTTACGGGCTTTATCCAATACGCCCCTGCAGGTGGATGTTACCTTTCTCAATATGAAGAGCCATATTTCTTTAAATACATCCGCAAACCATCTGAACAAGTTCTATGTTACCTTTGAGGATATAAAACAGAAGAAATATGACGGATTGATCATTACCGGCGCGCCGGTAGAGCATATGGAATATGAAGAAGTGGATTACTGGGAGGAGCTTGTGGAGGTAATGGAGTGGTCCAAGACCAATGTGACTTCAACCTTCCATATCTGCTGGGGAGCCCAGGCCGGTCTTTATTATCATTACGGCCTGCAGAAAAAGCTGCTTCCCCGAAAGGTGTTCGGCGTGTTCGAACATAAGGTCATGAACAGGAAGGTTCCCATTGTGAGAGGCTTTGACGATTATTTCCTGGCGCCCCACAGCAGGCATACGGAGGTGCCTGCGGAGGATATTCATAACTGCAGGTCTTTGACCGTTCTTGCCGAATCTGAAGAAGCAGGGGTATATCTGGCAATGGCAGGCTTTGGAAAGCAGTTTTTTGTCATGGGGCATTCGGAATATGACCGTATGACGCTCCATGATGAGTATTTCAGGGATGTGAATAAGGGACTGGATATTGCCGTCCCTAAAAATTACTTCCCCAATGACGACCCCACACAGAAGCCCCGTCTGCAATGGAGAAGTCACAGCAATAATCTCTACAGCAACTGGTTAAATTATTACGTATACCAGATAACGCCTTATGAACTGTAAAAAATATTCAGATAAACGGAGGAAAATAAGATGATGATAAGTGATGCAGTCAGGTATATCGGAGCGGATGACAGGGATATCGATCTGTTTGAGAGCCAGTATCGGGTACCCCACGGTGTTTCCTACAACTCCTATCTGATTCTGGATGAAAAGGTTGCGGTCATGGATACCGCGGATAAAAGAGTGGAGGAACAGTGGTTTGCCAATCTGGAACGGGAGCTTTCGGGAAGAACTCCTGATTATCTGGTAATCTCCCATATGGAGCCGGACCATGGGGCATTGATCGGGAAATTTATTGAGAAATATCCCGATACGAAGCTTGTGGGAAATGCAAGGACTTTCCCCATGATCTCACAGTTTTTTCATGAGGATTTAGAGGATAGAAAGATCGTAGTTGCGGAAGGGGAGGAACTTTCCTTAGGGGAGCATACCTTAACCTTTTATATGGCGCCTATGGTCCACTGGCCGGAGGTTATGGTTACCTATGAAAAGAAAGAGAAGATACTCTTTTCGGCAGACGGCTTTGGCAAATTCGGGACCCTGGATACGGACGAAGACTGGACCTGTGAAGCAAGACGGTATTATTTCAATATCGTGGGCAAATACGGTATGCAGGTACAGGCGCTGCTAAAAAAAGCATCGGCGTTGGATATTGAAATGATCTGTCCTCTTCACGGACCTGTGTTAAAAGAAAATCTTTCTTATTATATCGGCAAATACCAGACATGGAGCAGCTATGAGCCCGAGGATAAAGGAGTGTTTGTAGCCTATGCCTCCATCCACGGCAATACCGCCAAGGCGGCGGAATATATGGCGGAGCAGCTCAGGGAAAAAGGGGCGGAAAAAGTAGTGGTCTGCGACCTTGCAAGGGAAGATATGGCGGAAGCTGTAGAGGACGCTTTCCGTTATGACAGGATCGTGTTAGCGGCATCTACTTATGACGGCGGCATCTTTACATGGATGGAAGAGTTTCTGCATCATCTGAAGGCGAAAAATTTCCAGAAGAGAAAAGCGGCGTTAATAGAAAACGGAAGCTGGGCGCCGGCAGCAGCAAAGCAGATGCGGGCTTTTTTGGAGACTATGAAGGATGTGGAAGTTTTAGAGCAGGTCGTTACGGTTAAGTCCGCTTTAAGCGAAGCAAACAAAGAGGAAATAGAAAGACTGGCGGAAAGCTTATGCACTACAACTGTCTGATCGTGGATGATGAAGCCGATCTGGCTAAAATGACATGTGAATATTTTGAACTCTTTGACGTATCCTGTGCCTGTGTGGCGGATGCGGCGTCCTGTAAAGAGTTTCTTCTGACCCACGAGGTGGACATCCTTCTTTTGGACATTAATCTGTCCGAGGAAAGCGGCTTTGCTCTTTGCAAGAGCTTAAGGGAGACTTCCGATATCCCGATTTTGTTTATCAGCGCCAGACAAAGCGACGAGGATATTCTCGTTGCCCTGAATATCGGCGGCGATGATTATATCAAAAAGCCCTATACCCTGAGCATTCTTTTGGCAAAGGTAAAGGCGGTCTTAAAGCGCCTTCCGGGAAAAGGACGTGAGGCGACAGGAAAAGACGGACAGGCTGCGGAAAACGGCAGGCGGATGGCAGAGAAAGACGGACAGGCTGCGGAAAACGGCAGGCAGATGGCAGAGAAGGACGGGCAGGCCCCGGGAAGCAGCAGGCAGACAGCAGGTAATAATGGGGAGGCAGCTGAAATAAGCGGTCGGGAGGAAGAGGATGCAGCTGACGACAAAGCGTGCAGGCTGTACCTTGATGAAAGCATCTTCTGCGCCTTTTTGGACGGCAGAAGGGTGGAACTGAAGGCAAAGGAATTTAAACTGCTGCAGTGCCTCTTTGAGAACAGGAACACCATTGTTACCAAGGAAAAGCTTTTTGAAAAGGTATGGGGAGACGCTTTTTTCGGAGACAGTACCTTAAACGTACATATACGCAGGTTAAGAGAAAAGCTGGAAAAGGATCCGGGCAGTCCAAAGCTTATTAAAACGGTCTGGGGAACAGGCTATTTATTGGAGATTTAAGAATGAAAATAAAATATCTGGCGGCGGCTTTTACGCTTTTTATGGCAATGATCATGGCCTATTTCTGGGTGGAAACAGACAGAAATGAGCAGACGGTTTTAGACATGGTTTATTACAATAAGGAATTGAAAAATATAAGCCGGGCAGCGGATACGGGAATGGAAAGAACGGATTTGGAGACTGAGTACGACTGCAGTCTCCTTTTTTTGACGGACGGGGATTATAAGTTTAAGCTGAATGAAGCCATATCCCGGGGCAATGTGGTTTTGGATTATGAGAAGGACGGCGCCATCGCAGGAAAGATCGTCTGGGACAGGGAAAATCTTTTGCAGAATCAGTGGAAGCAGCAGATGAGGAAGATATCCATGGCAGTATGCGCACTGGTTTTGCTGGGAGGATGGATTTTATTGGCTGTAGTCTGGTACTGTTTTGTCCGGCCCTTTTCCACCCTGAAGGCCTTTGCGGCGGAAATAGCAAAGGGGAACCTGGATTTTCCTCTTCCCATGGAGAAAGGCAATTTTTTCGGGGCCTTTACGGAAAGCTTTGACATTATGCGCGAGGAACTGCGGCGCGCAAGGGAAAACGAGTATCTTGCAAACGTGAGCAAAAAGGAACTGGTGGCGGAGCTGTCCCATGATATCAAGACTCCGGTTTCCGCCATCAAGGCGGTCTGTGAGGTCCTGGAAGTCAAGGAGAAGAATGAGGACACCCTGGAGAAGGTGGGGATCATCGCGGCAAAGGCGGATACTATAGACCGCCTGGCGGGCAATATGTTCCATGCCACCTTGGAGGAATTAGAGGTCCTTAAGGTAGAGCCGGTGGAGGAAAGGAGCACGCTGATCCCGGATATGTTTAAGGAATTAAAATATTACGGGGACATCAGGCTGGAAAACGAGATCGGGGAATGCCTTTTGTGGATGGACAGGCTGCGCATGGAGCAGGTCATCGACAACATTGTCAACAATTCCTTTAAATATGCCGGGACATCCGTGAACGTCCGGTTTCAGGATGAAAAGGACGGCATCAGCATTACCATAAAGGATAAAGGAAAGGGCGTGCCGGCGGAGGAACTGCCTCTCGTAACGGAAAAATTTTTCAGGGGGAGCAATGCGGCGGGAGAATCGGGCTCGGGCCTTGGAATGTATCTTGTGAAAAGCTTTATGGAGAAGATGCACGGCGGAGTGGAATGTTTTTTTGACGAGGGATTCGGGGTAACGCTGTTTTTAAAAAAAGTTTAAAGGCCGGTTCAGATTTAAGGAACAGTTAAGAATTAAACAAGAGTCAGTAAAAGATTTTGCATAAAGAAGTTTCTATAATGTGAATTGTAGTCAATGATTTTGCCATAAGGAAAGTTATTGTCTGCAGAAACAAAAATATGCGAGATAAACGGAGGATCTATTCATTATGGAAACAATATTAACGGCAAAGGATCTATGCAAAACCTTTTCCCAGGGGAAGCTGCAGCAGCATGTGTTAAAGAACCTGAATCTGGAAATTGAAAAAGGGGATTTTGTGGTCATTATGGGAAGCTCGGGCTCCGGCAAGTCCACCCTGCTCTATGCCTTATCGGGCATGGATAAACCTACCCTGGGAAGCGTTAAGTGCATGGGAGAGGAGATCACGGGATATGGTAATGACAAGCTGGCGGTATTCAGACGGAACCACTGCGGCTTTGTCTTCCAGCAGAACTATTTGAACGATACCATGAGCGTATTGGATAACATTATGGTAAGCGGCCTTTTGGCTGACAAAAACAGAAAAAGGATCGCAGAGAGGGCAAAGGAACTGCTTTCCAAGGTGGATATAGGAAAAGAGGCGTGGAACAAGTTTCCAACCCAGCTTTCCGGCGGGGAGCAGCAGCGCGTGGCGGTCGTAAGAGGGATCATCAACAGCCCGGCGCTGTTATTTGCCGACGAGCCTACGGGGGCCTTGAATTCCCGGAATACCGGTCATATCCTGGACGTGCTGACAGAGCTTAACAAGGAGGGGCAGACCATCGTCATGGTAACCCACGATATGCGCTGCGCCAGGAGGGGAAATAAAGTGAAATACCTTTCGGACGGCGTGATCACGGGAGAACTTTTCCTTGGAGATTATGAAAGCGGCGATAAAAAACGGCATGAAGAGCTGCGCTTGTTTTTACAGGAAATGGGGTGGTAGGCATGTATTCCTTATACTTCATTGCAAAAAACAATTTAAAGAAAAAGAAGAGCGATGCGTTTGTTTTAACGGGGCTTATTACTCTTTCGGCACTGCTTTTATATATCAGCATTTCGACACTTTCCAATATGGGAAAAGTGGTGGAAAAGGCGTATGAACTGACAAATACCGCCGACTGGTATATGCTGACCTCCGAAACTGCAACAGATAATATGGAGGAAATTTTTGATGACCAGGGCGATGTGGAAAGCTTTGAAAAAACGTCCGCATATTATGTCGTAAAATCGGGATATATTGTAAATGGGGAAAGATCGGAAAACGATTACACCTTTCTGCTCGCTTTGGCGGATGAAGAACGGAATATCAGCCGGATCTATTCCGAATATGAAGGGGAGCTTTTTGATGATGAGATCTTACTGCCTTATTATATGAAAAGCGCCCTTAAAGTAGAGGCGGGAGACAGATTTTCCTTTGAGATAGGCGGGCATACCTATGATTTTAAGGTAAAGGGGTTTCATGAAGATCCTCTATTTGCCAATCCCATGAATGTTTCCGTTTACAGATGCTATGTAACGGACAAAAGAGCAAAGGAAATGGCGGCAGAAGAAAAAAGCAGTATACTTCCCTATATGGAGTGCAAGGCAAAGCTTAAGGAGGGTACGGAAAGCAACAGATTTCTTATGGAAATTTCCGATGCGATCAATGAAAAGTCCCCGGAGGCGACACAGACTTTTAATTTCAGCTTTATATGGAGTTCCATGCGATACGGCGATACGATGTCCGCCAGCATCGGTATGGGAATTATGCTGGTATTTGCAGTGCTTTTGATCGGGATCGCACTGATCATTACCCGGTTCAATATCGGGAACTTTTGCGAAATGAATATTAAGAATATCGGCATTTTACGGGCGTCGGGCTATAAGGAGTCACAGCTTACAGGAAGCTTTGTTATGGAAATGTTTCTGGTGTCTCTGACGGGAAGCATTGTGGGACTTTGTGCAAGCGTTCTGACAGGCGGCTTTCTGGGAAGGCTGATGTCGTCAATCATAGGACTTTCGTGGAATCAGGGGTTTGATCCCAAAAGCGCTGCCGTGGTCATGGCTGTCTGCATTCCGGTTACCATGGCTGTAGCATGGCACAGCAGCAGGAAATGTGTAAAGCTTCCCATAGTGAGCGCCCTCCGTTCGGGAATGGCCGACCATAATTTCCACAAAAACTACTTTCCTCTGGAAAAATCCCGTCAGCCCCTTGCGATGAATCTGGGATTAAAGTCTGTTTTCTATGCAAAAGCAAAGAATCTGGGAATCCTTTTGATCGTAATGCTTTTAGGCGTTGTGTGCTGTATCGGTTTCGGAATATATCAGGATTTTGCCGTTGATACGGATAATCTGTTGAAACATGTAGGTATGGAATTGGGAGATGTTTTTTATTTGGGAGAGGACCTTAAAGAATTCGGACAGGAAGTTGAAAAGTGTCCGGAGGTGGATAAAGTATTGTATGAAGGAAGCGGAGATATCAAGTTACTCTATGGAGGGAAAGAAACAGCCGTTACATGTGATTTCTGGAACAGGCCCGAATTTCTGAAAAATGAGACGATCATTCAGGGCAGGGCGCCGGAATTTGATAACGAGATCATGTTAAGCGTGGTTATTTGTGAGGAACTGGGGATTGAAGTCGGGGATATTGTCTATGTAAAGGGCATGGAAAAAGAAATGGACTATATTCTCTGCGGCATAGACCAGAAAATTAACAATATGGGGAGAAAAGCCCTTATGACCACTGCCGGAGAAGAACGGTTAAACGGCGGCAGTACATGCGGACAGCTGTGCGTATATGCGAAAGAGGGCGTTTCCGATAAAGAACTGGCGAAGCTGTTAAACGATAAGTATCCCCAGAGGGAAGCCGTGGAAGGGAAAAAAATGAGCGGGGAAAGCTTAAAACCCGTAATTCTGGTAATGAAGCTTCTTTGCATCATTTTTATGGCCGTCACTGCTTTTGTGGTGTCTTTGGTAGTGTTTCTGCTCCTTAAGACAAAGATCGTCAGGGAAAAGAAAAATTACGGCGTCTATAAGGCGCTGGGCTTTACCACGGGGCAGCTTTTAATGCAGACGGTCTTATCAAGCCTTCCCGTTATAGTTTCGGGAGCGCTCCTTGGCAGTCTCCTATGCGACCTTGTGGCAGGACCCCTTGCAGGCATCTGTTTAAAATCCATCGGCATTTACCAATATCAGATGCATGTAGACGGAATCTATAAGATCATAACATTGGTATTTATCACGGGAACGGCATTTCTGGTAGCGGTCCTTACCGGTGCAAGGATCAGGAAGATCCAGCCGGTCAAGCTGCTTGCGGAAGAGTAGAATGGTTCTGCGATACAAATAAGGAATAAACTTTTGCTGCCCTTCCTAACGGTAGGGCAGCTTTTGAATCAGGGATTTTGTCTTAGGCAGCCAGAACTGCACCAGGGGGCCGGTCAGAAACGCCGCCGCAATGGTGCCGACGCCCACAACGCCGCCCAGGATAAAGCCGATGACGACAAAGAAAATATCGCATCCCATGCGTACAAAACGGAACTGGATCCTTTGCAGCTTATCGGAAATGACGATAGCGATCAAATCGTTGGGACCGGTTCCCGCCTGGCTGTTGATGACGATGGACATACCCAGGGACAAGACGATACAGCCAAGGAGCATGACCGGCATTCGTATGTACATGGGACTGGATTCATTACAAAAAGGAGTGATGAGCCAGTTGAAAAAATCGATAATGGGACCGCCGCAAAAGGCGCAGATAACCGTTCCCGGCTTGATATAGCCCTTTGTGGTAAAAAACATGACTGCCATGATCAGGCACAAAACCGCAACGTGGACGGCGCCGACGCTGGGAAAAGAGGTGCCGGTCATTTTTTGAAAGGACAAGGACAGTCCCTGAATAAAAACAGTAAAGGTATCGGTGCCCAATGCGGCTGTCAAAAACATGGAAACGCCTAAGTGGGCCACAATGAGGCCGATCAATAAAACCGACAGGGCCAGTAACCAGTCTTTTTTACTGCGCCCGGAAGTGTCTTTTGCAAAGGTCTCAGCCATTTCTATTCCTCGCTTTATTCTTTTTTCCCCGAAACGGCATTTTGAAAAGCCGCATTACAAATTTAAGGAATATCCTGTAAAAGGATTTTGGGGATATATAAGAATATCATAGCATGGTTTTTGTTGAAGAAGAAGGAGTAATTTGTTAAAATGGATTACAGAATGTAACATTTTTGCAGAACCGCGGATTGCTGCGGAGGGGAATGCAAAGGGGTACAGGGAGGTAGATATTGTGTCAAAGTTTGCTGTCAAAAATATGGAATGCAATATATGCGGCAGGATGAACGAGATAACCATTCTGGCTATGGGGACCAGTGAGGGGACTGCGGATCTGGATTTCAGGCCGCCGGAGGTACGAAGAAGCGCAATGCCTTTGTGGGTACATAAGTGTGATTATTGCAGGAATGTATTTTCTACTACGGACCCCATGCCTGAATACGACGAAAAATATACGGATTCCAAGGAATATGTCAATTGCGCCGGGATTGCGGGACTTTCTGAGATCGGGAAGCGTTTTGTAAAGCTGGCGTTGATATACCAGCACTGTAAGGAATACAGGAAGGCGGGGGATGCCTTTCTTTGCGCCGCATGGTCCTGCGATGATGAAAAGCTGGATGTGACGGCCATCGTCTGCAGAAAGAGAGCCCTTACCTGTTACAACGAGGTAGACGTGTCCAAAATCCCCAAAAGGGAGCTGCCGGAGTTAAAGCTCCGGATCGTAGATGTGCTGCGGAGAGCCGCATTTTTTGAAGAGGCGGCGGCCTTTGCAGGACAGTTAAAATTCCGTACGGAGCAGTATATCAAAATACAGGAATTCCAGATCGCCCGTGCAAAGGCCGGAGACAAAAAGTGTTATAAGCTGGAAGATATTTAATAAATCAACAGGCTGCTTTACCAGATGCCCATAACGTGCTGTAAAAGAAGGCTGGCGGCAGTAATGCCTATCCAGCAGCACAGTCCCATAAAGATGGGCTTTCCGCCGGTTTTAACAAGCTTTACAATGTCGGTGTTGATGCCGATGGCGGCCATGGCCAGTACGATAAAGAACTTGCTCAGTTCCTTTACGGGATTGAATATAGCGGGAGAAATGCCCATTCCGCCTGCAACGGTGGTAATAACGGATGCCAGGATGAAATAGAGGATGAAAAAAGGAAAGATTTTTTTCATATCCACTTTTTCGTTTCCGGCGTCCTTTTCTTTTTTGGTACGGATAAAGGCTAAGACCAGTGTAATGGGAATAATGGCGAGGGTTCTGGTCAACTTGACGGTAACGGCCTTATCCAGGGTCTGGGAGCCTAAATTGTACATGGCGTCCCAGGTTGAAGCGGCAGCGGTAACCGAAGAAGTATCGTTGACGGCTGTGCCCGCAAAGATGCCGAAGGCCTCCCCGGATGTCCGGCTGAATCCCAAAAGAGTCCCCATATAGGGAAACAGCAGGGCGGCTAAAACGTTAAAAAAGAAAATAACGCTGATGGCCTGTGCAACCTCTTCGTCGTCCGCATCGATGACGGGAGCGGTAGCGGCTATGGCGGAACCGCCGCAGATAGAGGAACCGACGCCTACCAGAGTGGATATTTTCCAGGGAATGTGCATGGCTTTGTATAAAACATAGGAAATGATCAAAGACACGCTGACGGTAATGAGGATAATGGGAAGGGACTGTGCCCCCGTCTTAAGGATGACGTTTAAATTCAGGCCGAAGCCTAAAAGGATGACGGCCCACTGCAGTATTTTTTTGGATGTAAATTTAATGCCGGCCTCCAGGGCGTATTGGTTTTTTATGAACAGAGTAATGATCATCCCGGCGATAATGGCAATGACTGGACCGCCGATCACGGGAAACTGTTTCCCGAGAAACCAGGAAGGAATGGCGATGACAAGGCATAGCAGGATGCCCGGAATAAATTTGTGAAACGATTTCATAGGAATACCTCATTTCTTTAATTTATGTTTTTTTTAGTATGTGCATGAATGGGGTTTTTTAGTGATAAAGTCCCCATATGCATCATAAATGGAAATAAGCGGCGATGTAAAGAAAGCCGTACTGGTGCAAAAAAGATGGAAAACAGTTCATAGTGTTACAATAAGATAGTTGACATTTTTAATTTATGTGATAAAATTTTATATTGAAAATATACAGGCTGAGCCTGTGATGTGGGAGGAAAAAAGAAAAATGAAAAAGATGAAAAAACTCTTATCCTTAGTTATGATAATGGTTCTTGCATTATCATTGGCAGGATGCGGAAGTACCGCAAAGAAGTTGTATGGAACATGGTCAACGACAATTGATTTTTCCGGCGAACTTGAATCTGAACTGGGAAGCGATTTTGAAGGCTTTCATGAAGAATTCGATATTATATTGATGATGGATTTCAATGAAGACGGCACCTTCAAGATGTATGTAGACGAAGAGGCCTTAACAGATACATTTAACACATATATTGAGAGTCTGGCTTCTTTTGGCACTGATATGATGTATGAAGAACTTGAAGGTTCCGGTTATACTCGTGAAGAGATTGATGCTATGGCTGAACAACAGTATGGTATGGGTATTGAAGAGTATGTGCTTAGCGAGCTTCAGTCAAGTGTAAATATTGAGGAGGTTGCAAGCGATTTCGAGACAACAGGCGTTTACGAAGCAAAAGGCAACAAGCTTTACATGGACGAAGTTGCAGTATCTTCCAATGTATATGATCTGTTTACTGTTGAAGGCGATGTATTGACCATCGATGCTGCCGGAGAAGTAGATTCTGAAGAAATTATTGAAGGATTTGATTATCCTTACGTATTCAACAAAGTTCAGTAATTATTGAACGGGAATAATTGAAACAGTATAAAAAAGCTGCCGCTTGGCGATTTATATATCGTGAAAGCGACAGCTTCTTTTGTTTATGGGAAAATTATGATAAGATAAAAATTTTACACCTATTAGTTGCTGCAAATAGGGTATAAGTGGGGTATAGAAGGTAAAATCCCACAGTTTATAAAAATTTTAGAATCTGTAAACCCGCATAAACACTGGTTTTTTGAAAATTGTCAGAAAAAATTAGCACTCAACACTTGACAGTGCTAACAATTGGGTATATAACATAATCGTAAGAAGAAAAAAGTTCTTGCAGGAAACAAAAAACATGGGATCAGATAAGGAGGAGTCATTATGATGTCAGCAAAGCATTACCCTATGAAGAGTGATATCAGAGAGAAAAAAGACGCTTACCTTCTTGAGATCGATTTACCTGGATGCCAAAAAGAAGACATTAAGGCTTACGTCGAAAAAGGTTATCTGCATATCGCTGCTTCCATGAATAAGGAAAAGGAAAGGGGCCATGGAAAATATCTGAAAAGAGAATGTTATTTCGGAGAGTATGAGAGGACATTTTTTATCGGTTCGGATATTTCACAGGACGAATTAGAAGCCAGCTATAAACATGGCGTTCTGCGAGTAAAAATCCCCAAAGCTTCACAGACTAAAACCAATCGGATCGCAATTAACGGCTAAATGCCCATTTATTAAAGGAGGAATTATTATGTTAGTACCCAGTATTTTTGAAAACAATTTTGTAGACGACATTTTTAACGATGTATTTTCCGTTCCCTTCGGCTTTTCCAAAGCAGGAGCAAAGGCGCCGGTAAGCAGCATGAATGCTGATGTTCAGGAGTTTGAGGATAAATACAGACTGGATTTAGAGCTTCCCGGATACAAAAAGGAAGACATTCAGGCGGAAGTAAAGGACGGGTATCTTACGATCAATGCGGAGCATACCGACAGCAGTGAGGAAAAAGAGGATGGCAAATATATCCGCCGGGAACGCTTTTACGGAAAATGCCAGAGAAGCTTTTATGTGGGGGATGCCATTACCCATGAGGACATCCAGGCAAAATTTGAGAACGGCATTTTGGAAGTGATCATTCCCAAAAAGGAAGCAAAACCGGAAGTGGAAGAGCATAAGTATATTTCCATTACAGGCTAAGCGGCCCTTTTAAATAAAGATCATAAAAACACCGTCTTGTGGAAAAGAAATATGGATTTTCCATAAGACGGTGTTTTTTTCGTTCATGCTAAAAGATATTCTAAAAGCCGGCTAGTTTATAAACTTCAAAATGGCAAAGGAAAGAGAAAGTATAACAAGCGCAATGAATCCGGAAGCAATGGCCAGCAGGATCTTTTGGTAAGGCCGCTTTGCTTCCTCCTGCTTTTTGCTGATCTCATCCAGGCGCTGTCCGTTCATAAATGCAAGAAACTCTTTATAGGTCTGTACATCGGTCTGTTTTTTAAATTTTTCCACCTTCAGGGCAACCATAAAAGTAATGATAAAAAGAACCAGTGAAACAGCCATTCCCCACAGATAGAAATAATATACCAACGGGGCGAATGACAGCACGCAGACGGTCAGGAGAACGGTATAAATGTTTCCGTAAAACTTAAATGTCTTGATATCTTCTTTTCTTATGTCTTCCTTCATAAGTTCCAAGTCTCCTTTTATTATTAATTGGTCAAGAGATGTCTGGAATACTGAGCTCATCAGCAATGCACTGTGAATGTCGGGATAGCTTTTCCCGGTTTCCCAGTTGGAAATTGTCTGCCTTGTAACATAGAGTTTTTCGGCCAATTCCTCCTGAGAAAGATTAAATTTCGCGCGATATTTTTTGATTTGTGCACCGATTTCCATAATTACCTCCGATCTGCCTTTATGGTAGTTCACAGTCTTGGTTTTGTCTATCAAAAGGATTTGACATAGGATAAAATATGGTGTAAAAACTTTTTTCCATAACATGATGAATCCATGAAAACAGGGACTTAACGGATGGGGAAAGATAAGACGATTCCCATTCCATAAGTCCCCTGCATATTTGATCATGACCGGACTGCCTGCATGGGCATATCCGGGCAGATGCAAAATATAATAAAAGGATGCTTTACTTCTCCAGATTTTTAAATGCCGTGGAAAGCATCAGCTTGATCCTGTTCAACTGGTTGACTTCGCTGGCGCCCGGGTCATAATCGATGGCGACGATGTTGCTGTCGGGATACTGACGGCGCAGCTCTTTGATCACGCCTTTTCCTACTACATGGTTGGGCAGACAGCCAAAGGGCTGGGTACATACGATATTGGGCGTTCCAGAGTGGATCAATTCTAACATTTCTCCGGTCAAAAACCAGCCTTCACCGGTCTGGTTGCCGATGGAAACAATGGTTTTGGCATAATCGACCAAATCATAAATATTGGCAGGCGGATCAAAATGACGGCTGTTTTTTAAAGCCTTTGCAGCAGGGGCACGGAAACGGTCGACCATCCAGATTAAGAATCTACTGGCATAGGCTGTCTTTTTGGACATGCCAAGCTGCTTTGCCTTATAAATCTGATTGTAGAAACAGTACATCATGAAATCCAATAAATCGGGGCAGACTGCCTCGGCGCCTTCCGCTTCCAACAGCTCGGCCAGATGGTTGTTGGCTTCCGGCAGGAATTTAACCAGGATTTCCCCGACGATGCCTACCCGGGGCTTCTTTTCATCCGTAACGGGCAGCTCGTCAAACTCCTTAATGATCTGCCTGCACAGCTTTTTAAACCGGGAAAAGGAAGGACGCTTTGCGGAAACAAAATCCTGGCATTCCTTCAGCCATTTTTGGTGCAGGGCGTTGGCGGAGCCTTTTTCTTTTTCATAAGGGCGCATCCGATAGAGACAGCGCATGAAAATATCGCCGAGAATAGCTCCGTAAACGGCACGCAGAAGCATATCGGCATTTAATTTGAAACCGGGATTGCTCTCTAAGCCTGACATATTCAGGGAAATGACCGGTATGTATTCCATGCCCGCCTTTGCAAGGGCGCGGCGGATAAAGCCGATATAGTTGGTGGCGCGGCACCCTCCGCCGGTCTGGGTAATGACGACCGCAACCTTATTCAGATCATATCTGCCTGAATTTAAGGCATTCATGATCTGCCCAACAACGATCAAGGAAGGATAACACGCGTCATTATTCACATATTTCAGTCCTGTATCCACCGCATGGCGGTTATTTTCGGGAATTACTTCAAAGTTGTACCCGCAGGCCTTAAAGGCAGGCTGTAAGACTTCAAAGTGAATAGGAGACATCTGGGGGCAGAGAATGGTATAATCCTTCCGCATTTCCTCCGTAAAAATGACCCTGTTCAACGCTGTGGAGTGAATAGTGCGTTCCTTTTCCTTCTGTTCCTTTACCCTGAGGGCAGCGATCAGGGAACGGACGCGGATACGGGCGGCTCCCAGATTGTTGACCTCATCGATCTTTAAACAGGTATAGATCTTATTCGAACCGGAAAGGATATCGTTTACCTGATCCGTTGTAACGGCATCCAGGCCGCAGCCGAAGGAGTTTAACTGGATCAGGTCCAGATTATCCGTGGTGCGCACAAAAGCGGCGGCAGCGTAAAGCCTGGAATGGTACATCCACTGGTCCGATACGATCAAAGGACGTTCGGGCTTTCCTAAATGGGAAACGCTGTCCTCTGTCAAAACTGCAATATCGTAGGAATTGATCAATTCGGGAATACCGTGGTTGATCTCGGGATCGATATGGTAAGGACGGCCGGCAAGGACAATTCCCCGCCTGCCTGTTTCTTCCAGATATTTTAAGGTTTCTTCCCCTTTTCTGCGCATATCGTTCCTTGCGCATTCCAGTTCGTCCCATGCCTTCTTTATGGCTTCACGCACTTCTGCGGCGGGAATATCGGGAAATTCCTTTACTAAAACATCCCCTATGGTCTTTACGTCCCGGAAATTTAAGAAGGGATTCTGAAAACGGATGTCTCCCCGTCCGATCTCTTCCACATTATTTTTGATGTTCTCCGAATAAGAAGTAACGATGGGGCAGTTGTAATGGTTGTTAGCGCCTTCTACCTCATCCCTTTCATAAAACAGGGCGGGGTAGAAAATAAAGTTTACCCCCTGTTTTATGAGCCAGGAAACGTGGCCGTGGGCAAGCTTGGCAGGGTAGCACTCGGATTCGCTGGGAATGGATTCGATGCCCAGCTCATAAATCTTATGGGTGGAAACGGGAGAGAGTACTACCTGGTATTTTAATTCCGTAAAAAAGGTAAACCAGAAAGGATAGTTTTCGTACATATTTAAAACCCTGGGAATACCTACCTGTCCTCTTTTGGCCTGGTCTATGGGCAGAGGCTCATAACCGAAGATCCGTTCATGTTTGTATTCAAACAGATTGGGCAGATGGTTGGCGTTTTTCTCCTTGCCGATGCCCCGTTCGCAGCGGTTGCCGGAAATATACTGTCGTCCGCCGGAAAACTGGTTGATGGTAAGGCGGCAGTTGTTGGTACAGCCCCTGCATTTTGCCATGCGTGTGGTAAATTCCAGCGATCTGATCTTATCGATGGATAACATGGTGGTAATAGCGGTCTCTTCACAGCTATTACATTGTTTCTGAAGCTTTTCGCGGCAGCGTTCCTTTGCGATCAGGGCAGCGCCGAAGGCCCCCATGATACCTGCAATATCGGGACGGACCGCCTCACAGTCCGCGATTTTTTCGAAGCTGCGCAGTACGGCGTCGTTGTAGAAGGTTCCGCCCTGTACCACGATCTTTTTGCCAAGCTCCGAGGCGTCGGAAACCTTGATTACCTTAAATAATGCATTTTTAATGACGGAGTAGGCGAGACCGGCGGAAATGTCCGCAACGGACGCCCCTTCCTTCTGTGCCTGTTTTACCTTGGAGTTCATAAATACGGTACAGCGGGTGCCCAGGTCAATGGGGTGGGCCGCAAACAGGGCTTCCTTTGCAAAATCCTGTACGCTGTAATTTAAGGACTGGGCGAAGGTTTCAATAAAGGAACCGCAGCCCGAAGAGCAGGCTTCGTTTAGCTGTACGCTGTCTACGGTCTGGTTCTTGATCTTGATGCATTTCATATCCTGGCCGCCGATGTCCAAAATACAGTCCACATCGGGGGAGAAAAAGGCTGCCGCATAGTAATGGGCGACGGTTTCCACTTCCCCTTCGTCCAAAAGGAAGGCGGCTTTCATCAGGGCTTCGCCGTATCCGGTGGAGCAGGAGTGCACGATCTTAGCGCCTTCGGGCAGTTTTTCATAAATATCACAAATAGCGGAAATCGCCGTTTTTAAGGGACTTCCGTTGTTGTTGCTATAAAAGGAATAAAGGAGCCTGCCGTCTTCGCCGATTAAAGCCACCTTTGTAGTGGTGGAGCCGGCGTCGATTCCCAGATAGCAATTTCCTTCATATTCTTCCAGATTTCCGGTGGTAACTTTGCTGTTATTATGGCGGGCGGTAAAGGCTTCATATTCCTCATCCGAAGCAAAGAGAGGCTCTAGGCGCTCCACTTCAAATTCCATTCGGATGCCGTTTGACAATTTATCCGCCATTTCCATAAGGTTAAAGGAAACATCTTCCTTTGCATTTAAGGCAGAGCCTACCGCCGCAAACAAATGGGAATGTTCGGGGGCGATGATATGGGTATCATCTAATTTTAATGTGCGGATAAAGGCCGCCTTTAATTCCGATAAAAAGTGGAGAGGGCCGCCTAAAAAGGCAACGTGCCCCCTGATGGGTTTGCCGCATGCAAGACCGGAAATGGTCTGGTTTACCACTGCCTGGAAAATGGAAGCGGCAAGATCCTCCTTGGTTGCCCCTTCGTTGATCAAGGGCTGGATATCCGTTTTGGCAAATACGCCGCAGCGGGCGGCTATGGTATAAAGAGACTGATAGTTTTTGGCATATTCATTTAAACCGGAAGCATCCGTCTGCAGTAAGGAGGCCATCTGGTCGATAAAGGAACCCGTGCCGCCGGCACAGATACCGTTCATACGCTGTTCCACGTTGCCGCCTTCAAAATAGATGATCTTGGCGTCCTCGCCTCCGAGCTCGATGGCCACGTCCGTCTGAGGCGCATAGTCGGTCAATGCGCTGGAAACGGCAATAACCTCCTGCACAAAAGGCACTCCCAGATGGTTTGCAAGGGTCAGTCCGCCGGAACCGGTAATCATGGGATTTACCGAAAGGTCGCCCAGCTCCGTAACCGCTTCCTTTAACAGATCGGAAAGGGTTTCCTGAATATTTGCAAAATGTCTTTTATAATCAGAAAATAAAATTGTATGTTCATTATCTAAGATCGCAATTTTTACCGTAGTGGAACCGATATCGATTCCTAATGCGTATCCTTGCTTTCTCATTTTGGTTCGCTCCTTCTAACTTGCTTTTTCTACACCAGACTACATTATATGACAAGGCTTTTAAAAATGCAATTATTTCAGGTGTTAAGAATTTGGTAACTTTATGAAAGAAAAATGAATTTTTCTGCCTTTTGTTTACACTGGCAAGTCCACATGATAAAATACTATGGGTATATAAACTAAAATATGATAGAGATTAACAGAGGTGTAACAGGAATGTTGTGGTTTTATAAAATGGAAAATAAATACGGAAAATATGCGATTCCCAACCTGACCAGATACCTGATCATCGGTTATGCCATCGGGTACGCCCTTGAAATTTCGGCTGAATTCGGCGGGACCATAGCGGCAGGGGTTTTATCCTATATGACGTTGGATGTGGCGGCCATCCTTCATGGGCAGATCTGGAGGATCGTGTCATGGCTTTTGATACCGCCGGGATCGCCAAGCATCTTTATCCTGATAACGCTGTACTGCTATTACAGGATCGGCAATATGCTGGAAAATACATGGGGGACATTCCGTTATAATGTATTTATGTTTTCGGGATTTATCTTTACGCTGATCGGCGCTTTCGTATTATATCTTATTCTTGCGATCATGGGCGGAAATATCTGGGGCAGCGTTCCCTTAGAAAGCCTGTCGGCAATGGCGTCCTATATGTTCAGCACTTACTATGTCAGTATGTCTATTTTTCTGGCGTTTGCCATTACGTTTCCGGATATACAGATGCTGTTTATGTTTGTCATTCCCATTAAGACCAAGATCTTAGGCGGCATCTATGTGCTCATGATGATCTACCAGATCATGCAGACCTTCCGCTACAGCGGCATCCTCATGGGGATTGCGACCTCCGTAGTGATCGGATTCTCACTTTTGAATGTACTGGTATTCTTTATCATTACCCGGAAGAATTTCAGGACCCCTTCCCAGATGAAGCGGCAGAAGGATTTTCAAAGGCATGTGGTTAAAATGAAAAAGCTGACAAGGCATAAATGTGCCATCTGCGGCAGGACGGAAGAAACCGATCCGGATGAGCAGTTTAGGTTCTGTTCTAAATGCGAGGGAAATTACGAATATTGTTCAAAGCATATTTATACCCATGCCCATGTAAAGAAGGGGCAGTAAAGGGACAGTAGATGTTATGGGATTAAGAAAAAACAGTTGTTACGGAAGCGTATAATTGTGATGTTATGTAAACCATATAGTAAGATGAGTTGATGATTATACAGTAAGATAAATTGATGATTATACGGTAAGATCGGATAAATTGGATAATTATGTAAATGACCTTATGTAAACATAATATAAGGGCGGGATATAAATTGGGAAACAAAGAGGATTGTGGACAGGAGAAATAATGGGACAGGAAGAGATTTTCAGAAAAGAACTGGCAGAGCTATTACGCCTAGGGAAAAAACAGGGCAATCGTTTGTCAAAAGAGCAGGTAAACGAGGCGTTTCCGGCTTCGGGAATCGACAAAAACAAGCTTTCCTTTATTTATGATTATTTAATGCAGAATAAAATCTCCGTAGGAGAGACTCTTGACTTGGAAGAGGAGTGGAATAATGAGGAGGCGTTGAATCCCGAGGACAGAGACTTTTTTGCCATGTTTATGGAAGAACTGGACGGCTTGTCCCCTGTATCTGAAGAAGAAAAGACGGCTCTGATCCTGTCTGCCATGGAGGATGACAAAGAGGCTGCGGACAAGTTGCTTACCGTATTTCTGCCCAAGGTAGTGGAAATCGCAAAGCTCTATGCGGGACAGGGCGTTTTAATGGAGGATCTGATCGGGGAAGGAAATGTGGCTCTTATGAGCGCGGTATCTATGGTAAGCTGTGTGGAAAAGCCGGAGGATGCGGAAGGCTTTTTTGCAGGAATGATTATGGACGCCATGGAAGTGCTGGTATCCGCTGAAGGAGATTTAAAGGAAATTGATGAAAAAATCTTAGGGCAGGTAAACAGGGTGGCGCTGGCGGCGGAGGAATTATACAAAGATCTGCGAAGAAAAGTTACCCCGGAAGAACTGGCGGCGGAGACAGATTTAACGGTAGGAGAGATCGAAGAGGCTTACAGGCTCAGCGGGGAACAGATCGATACCATTGAGATAAAATAGAGAAAAAACATTTGAGAGCGGGCAGATGGGAGAAAGGACCATGGAATGTATCCTAAGGAAATGGAAAATAGAAGACGCCAAAGAACTGGCGGAGCTTTTGAACAATCCGAAGATTTTAGACAATCTGCGTGACGGCCTGCCTTATCCCTACACCCGTAAGGACGCAGAGGAATACATATCATCTATGCTTTCGGCTGACAAAGACAAAACATTTGCCTTTGCCATTACCGCTGACGGCAGGGTCGTCGGTAGCATCGGCATTTTCAGATGTGATAACATTCATTTCAGAACGGCGGAAATGGGTTATTATATCGGAGAGCCTTATTGGGGAAAGGGCATGGGAACCGGCGCAGTAAAACAGGCTTGTGATTATGTGTTTTCGAATACTGACATTATCAGGATATTTGCAGAGCCTTTTTCCCATAATACGGCTTCCTGCCGGGTATTGGAAAAGGCGGGCTTTGTTTTTGAAGGGCTTTTAAGGAGCAATGCAGTTAAAAACGGCAGGGTAATCGATATGAAAATGTATTCGTTGATAAAAGGAGAGCAGTAAAATGAAGCAGTATATATCAAACGGAGGCGGCTGTATTGTGACGCAGTCAATTCTGCAGGGAAAGACTCCGTTAAAGTGGCTTTTCAGAGAGGCTCCGGTTAATGAGGTTGATAATGGTTGGCGTGCAATGGGCAGGGATGATACCCAGGAATATATTGACCAGAGCGCCAATCATGCGATATGTGATATTAATACGCTGATTAATATAGAGCCGGCGGTTTTAAACGTGTACGAGATGCCTGTGGGGACAGATTTGGAATTTGTAGAGGATGCCACGGGAAAATATTTTGTGGATACCAGAACAGGAGATGAAATCAGGGAAAGGGTAAAATCTCCCTTACAGCTTGCCTTTGAGCAGAACCTGAAATTTATAAGCAGGACCGTTCTGGAGACGGAACTGGTAAAAGAAATTTTTGAGACAAACGGTAAAATCCGGCATTTTACCATGGGAAATTGCGGATTTCCCACGGGGAGAGTGATTGCCGCAGATCCCTTGTGCTGTCTTCAAAGCCCTCAACACACCACTGTTTTAGAGCCGCAGATTTCATCGGGAAACTATCCGGTTATTCTGGCTGTTATGGATTCTCTTGTTGCAGGACGCCGGATTGTGGGAGCAAAAATGAAAATTACTTCCAAAGCCGCAGTAAAGTATGAACCTGCCGAGGCTTTCAGGAAAAAAGACGGGAAATGGGAGAAAACGTTTGCAGGGATTCCCGTTGATGCAGGGCTGGTTTGTTTTTGTGATGAAAAGGCAGCCGAGAGTTATTGGCAGTTTATAGATAAATGGTACGGACAAAATCCGGAAGGGAATTTATATGATGATTATTTCTGCCGGCTCTTTGCGGAAAGCTATCAACAAAACCCGGAATATCAGCGTCCGGAGGGAGATTTCCTCCTATGGGAAAACCCCGAAGACGGTACGCAGATTGCCATGTTTGCTAGCGGATTAGGAGACGGTTATTATTCTCCTTACTGGGGCATGGATGAGGACGGCAGAATATGTGAGTTAGTAGTCGTCTTTATGGCCCCGGAATTGTTTTAACAGGGGAGCGGAAGTCTAAGGAATCAGGACAAAAATGCCGATAAAATAGAAAAGGCCTTAAGCCTTAGGAAACGGATTTCACAGTATGACAATTCACGGAGGAATGAATATGAGTAAGATTGAGAACAGCTATGGGGTTTCCGGTTATTACGGCAGCCAGGCGGCGCAAAAACAGCAGAAAAGCAAAAGTGCAAAAAAGACGGAAACAACAGGAAAAACCAATAAGGTAAGCCAGCCCAAACTTTCTAAAAAAGCCCAGGAGCTTTTGGAAAAGCTGCGGAAAACCTACGACAATATGGATTTTATGGTGGCTGACTATGACAGGGGAGAGGAAGCGAAAGAGCTTCTTTCCAGAGGAACGAAAGAATTTTCCGTTCTCTTTTCCACAGAAGAACTTGAGAAAATGGCTTCTGATGAAAAGTATGAGAAGGAATATATGGACCGGGTACAGGGTGCGGTACGCATGTCTGAACAGATCAATAAGCAGTTTGGCTTTGAATCCACAGGCGGCAAAGGTTCTGGCGACAGCATCATTACCAGAATGGGAATTGCTTTCAATAAGGACGGTACAGTGGACTTTTTCGCCGAACTTGAGAAAGCAGGAGAGCAGCAGAAGGCTATGATAGAGAAATCCCTGGAAAAGCATGCCGGAGAAAAGAAAGCCGCTGCAAAGAAAACCACCGTTACGGCATCCACCATGGACGAACTGATCAAGAAGATCAATGAGGTTGACTGGAGTAAAGTCAAGGAAACGGAAAAGGCTGAAGGAGATAAATTTGATTTTTCGATATAGAAAATAAGAAAAAAGATCCTTGCATATGATACGGCTGCGAAAAAGGCGGCCGTATTTGCTTTTTAGTCCTTCTTTCTGTATAATGCCTTTATAATAACAGGACAGGAGGAGCGTTTCATGCAGCATAAAGTAAAAGTAACCGTTATAGATAAAAAATTATATTCCGATCTGCAGGCGGAGTTTTGTGCAGACCCTGACGCAGGGGCGTGTCCCTGTTATCATGTGGGCGATGAATTTTTGTTTGAACGCTATGGAAAGGCAGACGATTTCTGGCATATGGGGCTTCGAACTTTAAAGAATGACGTTAACAATACGGCTTCCGTGGCTGGCAAAGATGCGTTCCCCCATTGTTCGGAAGCGTGGGACGCCATCAGCAGATACATCTATACCGGGCTGCAGGGCGGCTCTATCATGCGCGGTTGGATGAATGATGAGCGCATCATGATTGCCTGCTGTTCCGACGGGACAAGACCTGTTATTTTTAAAATTGAACGTTTAGACTATAAGGCAGTATATGTGGAAGGCATAGGCTGCGACGCCTGCCGGGCTAAGATCAGGAAAGCCCTGGAGGACATAGAGGAAGTAAAGGATGTGATATTCAGGAAAGAGGAAGGGGAAAAGGAATACATAGAACTTTTTCTCGATAAGGATATTGGGGACGATGTGATCAGGGATACTGTGCAAAGACTTGGCGAATATCAGATAGTGAGGATTGATTAAATGACAGCTCTAAACGAAAACGACTACAAATATGTGATCCAGGATTTTTCCAGCTATTATATCGGAGCAAGGCTTTCCTACGGGGAGCTTGCAGAAGACGAAAATACGCCGGGAAGGTTTAAGGATGCGGTTTACAGAATCTTCTTAAAAGAGACGGATCCTGCCATGACCATAGGGGAGCATCTTATCAGCCTGGAAGAGACTTCCATGTGCTGCCTGGCATTTTCCCAGCTGCGTATCCGGATTAAGGTCACGGCCCTTATACAGAAACCGGATAAAAAAGGAAACCTGAAGGAAGTTTATGAGACAAAGGACTATTCCTTGGATGAATTTTTGAAACAGAAAGAAATAAAAGAAAATCCGGAACAATATCTGATTCAGGAAATCTGCTTTAAAAAGCGTCATCTGATGATGATGCATGTGTGACGGGAGGAAAGGATCATGTTCCATTTTGGATTTTCATATGTAGGTTTGTTATATCTGATCATGCTCTTTGTACCGAATATCATTTGGACGAAATATAAACCCGAAGGATATGATGAATATGCAAAGAACGAAAACAAGCTTCTTCTGATCCTTGAGAGGATCGGGGAAGCGCTTGTATGTGTTCTTGTGCTGATATTTTCGGACTTTAATATCAGAAAGACTTACTGGGGCATATGGCTGGCGCTTTCATTCATGCTTATGCTTTTTTATGAGGCGTATTGGATGAGATATTTCAAAAGCAAACACGAAATGAAGGATTTTTACAGCAGTTTTTTGGGCGTGCCGGTGGCTGGTGCAACCCTTCCGGTAATCGCCTTCTTTCTTCTTGGAATATACGGCTGCAATGCTTTCCTGCTTGCAGCTGTCATAATACTTGGAATCGGCCACATCGGCATTCATCTGCAGCATAAAAACGAGATATTGGAAAAACAAAAAAGATAACTGCCCGTTTGCATATTAAAATGGACCGGGTGGGCAGACATTTCCCACGCATACCACAA
>DEUB01000053.1:30939-68228 GCA_002362385.1 Lachnospiraceae bacterium UBA3273 | reverse complement strand
TTTCAAGATGCCTTACGGCAAGAAATTAGAATGCACTGAGATTGTGCAAAAGAATGTCAGAAATATATGCTTTTGTCTGATTTTATCATCTGATATGGCATGTGTCAATATACGTTTTTACGTTTTTGCATATGGTTTTATTATGGCTTTATTATAATAACTTTAAAATATTTTTATTATTAAATATGTAATCCTCAAAAGAAAAGCCCTAATCTTTCTGATCTGCGAAAAGATTAGGGCTTTTTTTCACTATAGATAGAGTACCTCTTATTCTTATCAGTTCCTACGGCAGATTATACTCTGCTTTCAGTTTTCCGAACTCAGGAGAATTCGTAAATCCATAAACAAGGCTGTCCCTTGTTTCTTCTCCCCTTGAAAGTCTTCCAATCCAATCCTTAAGACCTGCTTCTTCCGGTTCACGGTTTAGGAAAGTCTGATACATTCTTCTGACAAATTCTTCATCGGAAAGATTCTGGTTTTTTAATTCCTCAGAATGTAAAAAGCCGTCTCCTGCAATATTCTCAATGGTTTTTTCTCCAGTTAAATACAGCCTGCACCAGTATTCAAGTCCGTCTTCATCAAAACTTCTCCCCAGCATCTTTGTATATAGCCTTGCGATAAAGCCGGTTGCCTGCATGTTTTTATCCCGATACTGTCCTAATGTTACCGTTCCTCTTTCAATCCCATAACTGTTACAGAGATTTGAAAACTCCTGGGATTCCGCAAAACCACGGTATACAAATTCTCTGCTGACTCCATTTGTAAGACTGTCCAGCCAATACTGTCTGCCTCCTTCATCAAAACTACGGTTCATCATAACCTGATAGAGCAGTTCAACAAATTCTGCATCAGATAGATTCCTGTTTTTCATTTCTTCACTAAGGAAAAATCCTCTGGCCACCTCGGCTGCCGTTTTATTTCTTGACATTAAGGCATTATTCCAATCTGCAAATCCTGTTTCATCTGCTTTTCTGCCAAAGCACAAGTCATAAAGGCGATTTATAAATGCGCTTACCTGTCCGCCATCAACATATGATGGCGTATAATTTTTCCAATATTCCGATTCGTCCCAGTTTTTTAAACACTCCAGGGCATACCTGCTCTTAGACAGCCAAAAATCCCAACTGCTGTTATCTGTCACAAATATTTCATATTCTCTGCCCTCTAAGCCATTTGATTCATATTGAATATAATAAGTTCCTGCCGGAAGATTTTTATAGTGAAATCTCTGTGGCGAAATAGAATAATCCGAGTCAAAATTCCTATCATTATTATAATATTCACAAAATTCATCCGGTCTATCATATATCGCTTTGTCCGCACTATTGTTATTTGCCCATGCATTTCCCGTTCCTCCGGTACTGTATGTATTTCCATTGCAGTCGAGCAATTCCTTATTTTCATTCAGTAAAGGAGCATACAAGCCGGAATAGACATACTGATACTTTCCTCGTACTGGAATCGTATAGCCATCATCGTCACAAATAAGGCAAGTTCTAAAAGCGAAGTCATATATATATAAATCCCCACCGGGAAAATAAAACTTCAGATAATCATTATCGCCAACTTCAGGCTCTGCCGCCATATAATGGATTCGTCCGTCCTGAATCCCCACAAAGCTTCTATTCATTTCTATTGTACTTGCCGTGGCAAATGTATCGTTAGGTTCTCTTTTATCCGTCGCAAAAGGCACGAAAGATGCCGTAAGACGATAGGTATCTATCGGCTCAAAATCCTCATTACGGACGCTGAGTCCGATATAATATGTCCCCTTTTCCGCAAAATGTATTATTGAATCCTCACTATGTATCCAAGGGTTTGCTGCATTAAACCAACTTCCGCCAATTTCCCAATGATTGCAATGGGGGTTATAATAAAAAACCATATATGTATACATATTTTGTCCACTATAGTTTTCTCCGCAGTCAAGATACAATTCGCCGCTTTCCGGAATTTCAATCCTATACAATTCCATAGAATCTGTATCATAGGTATGTCCTGTCACAGTCGCTCCGATTTGAAGAAGCGGCGCATTATCAAAGTATGATTTATTCCTTGCAAAAATCTCATCTGGTGTCTCTGCTCCGTAGTAATCATAGCCGTCCCATCGCATTGCAGCAGTTTCCTCAATCATATCTATCTCTTTATCTGTCTCATTCCCCTCTAACACCGCATTTGTACTGACAACATAATCATTATCTTTCATTTCTGCTGCAGATACATTATTTTGAGTCAAGAAACCCGATGACATAGCACAAACTATGGCTAACATATATAGAGCTGTCTTTTTCATTTTCCCTGCTTTCATCTTTTCCTCCTAAATAAGAATTATTGTTTCCATACTTTCACTTAATTGCCGGAAGCGGCGTCATGACGCCGCTTCCATAACATTTCCATATCTGTTTGCACTCCGCCTATTTCGGCATTGCCGCAAGAAGTCTCGCTGCAACGGCCTGTGCATTAGCTTCCGCTACTGCCTTATTATGCGCTGCCGCCTGCCTTGCCGCTTCCTCCGTTGCCGCCACTGCCGCTTTCTGTGCAGCTACCTTCTCTGCATTTGCTGCCTCTACTGCCGCTTTGTTTTGTGCTGCAATCGCTTCATTATTTGCCTTTGTCACAGCCGCCCTTGCCTCTGTTGCTGCAATTTCAGCCTTCTGTGCCGCCACCTTAGGTGCAGCCATTGCTTCTACCGCCGCTTTGTTTTCATCGGCGATTGCCTTATTGTGTGCGTACTGCGCTTCCTGAAGCTGCTCCTGTGCATCTTCAACTACTCCCGCATATGTCGTAACCGGAGTCAGAACTAACCCCAGTGACAATGCCAGCCCGCAGACAACACCCATTTTACTGATCGTTCTTTTTTTCATTCTCTTTTTCCTCCTGCGCAATAAAAAATAGAATTGCTCAAAATTCTTTAAGCAATTCCATTTTAACTGAACATAAACAATTGACAATAGTACTGGCACACATGGCCTTCCAAACGGCAAAATCGGTCAACTGTTTTTGTTCCAGTAACGAAACAGCGCCTCTTTGACCATTTTCATCTTTCTCCTTGAGACAGGCAGTCTGGTCTCATTACTCAAAATAACATTATCATCCTTGATCGTAACCACATAGCGGGGATTCACACAAAAGCTCTGATGAATGATAATATACTCTTCTTTGCTCAGACGTTTCACGCAGTCGCTCATCTTCATCCTGATTTTTTCCACTCCGTTGACGCAGTGAATATGGATGTAGTGCTGATAGCTTTCAATATAGATCACTTCACTGGGATTGACCAGAAACGTATGCCCTTTTTTCTCAAAAGAAACCTGTATCGCCCGGCTGCTCTTTAATTCCGTCATTACCCTGCTGACCGCTTCTATTAATTTGTCATTGTTGATAGGTTTTAAAACCAGGGAACTTGGCTTTATCTCGAATATATCCGACACAAATTCAATATTGCCCGTCAGAAAAATCACTTTTAAAGAAGGATATTTTCTCTGCAGCTCCCCGGAAACTTCTATTCCCCTCTTATCCTTCATCTGAAAGCAGATATCCATAATCAAAATATCCGGAACATTTTCTTCATTTTCATAACATGCCGCTTCTAAATCTGCCGGATTCAAATATTCCGTTACTTCCATTACGTTCCCGTATACCTTTTTAATTACCTTTTTTACATGTGATAAAACCTTCTGATTATCATCGCAAATTGACAGTTTCATCCTAGACCCACTCCTCACAAACCGGATATATTAAAAATATCACATTTTGTCGTTTTTACAAATATTCTGGCACAATAGGTATGTATTGCGTCATAAGTGGTTTAAGTCTTTAGCATAATATGCACTTCAAAGGTATTTTCCTTTTCGTCAGAAGAAAACATTCCATCGTACTTTGACACGGTGTCATTTACGATTCCAAGGCCCAGCCCTCTCTTATCCTTATATTTCATTTTTTCAGGCAGCAGCCCTTTTTTCTTTTCTATAGAATCCTGCAGTGCTTTGCTGTTTTTTAATTCCATACACAAAAAATCCGCATGATAAAACAGCTTCAGCTTAATAAACCGTTCTGCTTCCACATTTTCACAAGCTTCTATGGCATTGTCCAGTATATTACCGAATATACTGACCCAGTCATACAACTCAACCCGTTCCCCCTTCAGCCTGCATCTGTTGCATTCAAAATGAATATCCTTTTCCTCACAGATTTTCTTCTTATATTCTAATAAAGTATCCACAACGGCGATTCCGGTAATCGGTATCACGTCGTCTATGCGCCTGACAATTTCCTCCTTGTATTCATCGCCCTCTTCATATCCTGCCGCCACCAGATGATTGGAAATATCATGGCGTATTCTGGACATTTCCTCAACTTTTTTGCTGCGCTCATCCCGGACACGGTTCATCTGCTCAAGTTCCTCTATCATTTTTTTATAATGATTAGACTGATACAGAATACAGACAAATAAAACTGTAATAAAAACTGTCATCTTCAAATAAATGATCTCATAATTCCCAAACCAGAAACAAAAGGCATAAACAAGCAAAGTGGCAAATTTGAAATAATTCATACGTTTTTCATGAATGCCCCATATAATTTTCCCGATATATCCTGCAATCAGAAATGCAATAATCAGGCATGGCAAAAAGATAGCCCACCTTTTTGCCGTTCCTGACTCCATCAGCGCAATGGCCTTTTCCAAATTCATCCCTTCAATCAGATAACCTGCACATAAGCTGCCTGTGGAAGCAGTCGTTTCCAGAATAAAACCGATAACAAGAATATTTAAAATGCCATTAAATACTTTCCCTGCCTTTTTCCTATTGCCCCCTGTTTCTTTACTCGTCCTTTCTTCCCGCATACCGCATCTGCCCCCTGCACTTTATATCTATTTCTCATTTTCCAAAACTTCGTCGAACTTTTCCATAACTTCCTTTTTATATTCCAAATCTCCCGCTCCTTGACTTTTGTCCAGATATTTCAAAGTATCCCGTTTAATGGAATCCAGCTCCGCCATTTTATCATCATATTTCCTTCCCTGGCTTTCCAAAACCTCATAATCCTCTCTGGCCTTTTTATAGCTGCGGGACTGATAGTATGCATTCAAAAGCAACATAACGATAAATGCCGGGACACCGAAAAAAGCAATTTCGATATTCGCCTTGCTTTTAGTATAAGCCCCCGTACACGCAAGAATAATTTTAGCAGCGCTTATCCATTTTGCCTTGGTACGCTCCATTGCTTCCACCAATATTCCAATAAAATACGCACCCGTGATACAGGAAACCAGGAAAAGTATAAGGCTTTTTTTATTCCCAAAATCCATGACATAGGTTACTTTTTTAAAATCGCCGCCCTCCAATAACAAAAGTCCGCCCACCATAAAGACCGTTCCATATAGATCAAACAGAAATGCCGGCCCCCAGACATTGATCAGATGCTTTACCGGATTTCCCCTCAAAAACAATATAAAGGCCGCCAGCATTCCAATATAATAAAGCAGATATTCTGCCGTCCAGATCTGCTCCGGCACGCGCAGATAGCACCAGGCCCTGAATATCCTATGAACAAATTCCAGTATAAGAAAAGAAGCCATAAATTTCTTACCCTTTTCATATTGATGAATATACGGTCTGACGATCCAATAAACTGCTGTCCCCGTGCCTATGGATTCTATCAGCATAATACATATACGCAGCGGTGTTTCGTATTCCATTTCTCCCCATCCCTTTATAAATCTATTTTTTGTATATTATCTCTACCGAAAAAGCCTTTTCCGTATCCTCGATTCTTATTTTACCCTGATTACGTTCTACCGTTTCCCTGACAATAGACAGTCCTAATCCCCTCTTATCCTTATAGGGATCCGGCAGTTCTTTTTTTCCTGCAGGCATTATTTCTGCCGCAGAATTTTTGCTGTTTGTGATTCTTATGACCGTCCGATCTCCTTCTTCCCTCATTTTTACTTCAATAAATCTATCCTGTTTCCGTTCCACACTTTTACAGGCTTCTATGGCGTTATCCAGAAGATTGGAGAAAATGCTGACCCAGTCGTATACCGTTACGGGTTGATCAGACAGCTCGCAGCCCTTTACGGAAACCTTGATCTTTTCACTCCGGCAGATCTGGAACTTGTATTCCAACAGACAGTCCAAGGTCCTGATTCCCGTATACGCCTCCACATAGGCGATCTTCTCGATTATGTCGCCCCGGTAATACTCTGTCAGCTCCACAGCTGCCAGATGGTTGGAAATATCATGCCGCACCTTAGACATTTCATCAAGTCTTCCCGTATATTCCCTGTTCATCCGGTTTAGCTGGGCGAATTCATCCAACAGCTTTCTGTATTTCCTCTTTTGATCGGAGATACAGATAAATACCAGCACCACAAATGCAACAATTCCTATAAATACCATTTCAAAGCTTGTAAAAAAACCTATCATGATCCATATAAACGCCTGGACCGCCTTAAAACGTTCCACTCTTTTATGCTTGATCTTCAGGAAAATATCGCATATCTTCTTGCTTATATAAGTACAAACAATGACCGATATGAAAAACCATCCCGTATAGTCTAATTCCCCGTAATTCATAGCATGGACTGCCGCTTCAAAATTCAATCCTGATAATAAATACAGCACTCCCAATAAGCCCACTGTACCTACCAGATTAAAAATAGAATATCCGCAGAAAATATTTCCCAGATGATACCACAAATTGCCCTTTAGCAGACACATAATCAGAAGAAAAAGGCATACATTATAAATAAAATATTCAATGGCCCAGATTTCTGTGGGGACCCAATAAAATGCCGCCGCCCGGAACATTTTATGTATGATCTCCGTGCTGATAAACAAAACAGAAAACCAGTATGATTTTTGATATTTGCATATATAGGATTTTAAAATCAGATAAATAGAAGTTCCCTGAAGAACCGCACTGAAAATGACTAAAAAAATATGCTCCGGGGTTTCCTGCATCATAGCTTCATTCCGCCTGTCTGTATCATTCTTTATCGCAGAATAGACCCAAATGTCCGGAATGCCGTTTTCCAACCCCTGATATGTGGGTATATTTATGTTATTATACCATAAAGTGCGACATTTTTCGCTATGTTACTTATTGTTAATTTTTCTCTTTACTCCGCTCCTGTCAATTTTCTTCCCTTTTTTCTTGAGCTTTTCTCCTCATTCTAGTAAAATAGACTTATATATTGATACCGTCGTCTCTTTTGTAAAAAGACAAATACTTTGCTTTTTACAGCGGCTGCGACGGTATTGCTCTTCTTTATATTTTACAAAGATTGGAGATATGACAATGAAAGAAACCTTATATACCATCCCCTTAACGGACGCCTTCCATGCAGGCGACGAATGTCCTTTCTGCTTTATTGAGCGGAACGTGGAGCAAGATCTTTTGGACCTGGTTTTAGGCTCCGGCTCCTCCTATATGGAAAGCGATATGCGCGATCAGACCGATAAAGCAGGTTTCTGCCGGGCGCATTTCAAAAAGATGTTTGACTATGGCAATACCCTTGGCAACGGCTGGATCTTAAAGACCCATTACGTCCAGGTAAATAAGGAACTTGATGAAGAGATCAAAATGTTTTCCCGGGGAAAGACCTCTTTTATGAACAAAATGAAAAAAAGCCAGGATTCCATGAATTCCATGGCAGCCTGGGTTAAGGAACGGGAAAGATCCTGCTATATCTGCAATCAATTTGCAACTACATACCAGAGATATCTGGATACCTTTTTCTTTATGTACAAAAAAGACGGAGAAATGACCGAAATGTTAAAAAACAGCAAAGGATTATGCCTCCATCATTTCGGAGACCTCTGTGCCGAGGCCGATAACCAGTTAAATGACAAGCAGAAGGACGCACTTTTCCCTCTTTTATTTGATTTAATGAGCGAAAACATGAAACGTGTCGGCGAAGATGTGGCGTGGCTGGTGGAAAAATTCGATTACCGCAATAAGGACGCCGACTGGAAAAATTCCAAGGATGCCATCCAGCGCGGTATGCAGAAGCTGTGGGGCGGTTATCCGGCGGACCCTGTTTACCAGCAGAACAAATAATTGTTTATTATAAATATACATCCATATACGGAGATGCTGCGAAAGTCTCTTATTCATCCAGATATTCGGGCTTTGTAAATTTTTCCCGCATCATCATGCAGAAAGCTACCGCTTCCCTATGCACAAATTCCGAATCCAGCTTTTCCGTAAGGGCTGTCTCCATCAGGCCTCTCGTAACATAATGCATGGAACGTATGAGCAGCTTTTCGTCTACGCCAGGCAGGAGCCTGTCGTAGTCAGCCCTCTCTAAAGCCTCGTTCATGGCGTTTTCCGAAAGGTTCGTGTAATCCTTTATCTCCTCACGGATCTTTTCATCCGCAATCTCACTACTGCTCAGCAAAAACTTCTGCATATAGGGATAATTGCGCAGCAGCACATTTTTTGCCTCTTCGATCTGGACAAACAAAAGAAACAGGTCCCGTTCCCGCAAAGATACTGCCCTTTGCAGCTCCATGGCCATATATCTGGCGCTGTATTCATATACAAAGACATATAATCCCGCTTTGGAGCCGAAATAATGGAACAAAAGCCCCTTGGAGATCCCCGCTTCTTTTACAATATCGTCGGTGCTGGCCTTCTGATAACCGTTCAGCGCAAAGAGTTTCAACGCTCCGTTGATCATGCGGTCCTGCTTTTCCTTTTTTAAATCAAAAAATTTGTCGTTCATTTATGAATTCCTTTACATTTAATCGAAAATAATCTTACCATAGCAGAAAAAGCATTGCAATATCTACTTGTTTTCCTGTGCGTTTTATTTTAAAATGGTAATAAGTACAGCATGGTCACGTGAAAGGAGATTTTCCCAATATGGCAAAAAAAATCAGGAATTTATTATTGCTCGGCGCAGCAGTAGGCGCTGCGGCGGCCGGAACATATTATTACCTTCAGAAAAAGGATGCCGGGTATTTTGATGAGGATGATGACGATACGGATGATTTTGACATTTTCGAAGATGAAGATGATCTGACTTCCTCCGATTCCAAATCTTCCCGCAATTATGTTCCTCTCCATTTTGATTCGTCTGCAGATGCCGGTACGGAAGAACCATCCGAAGAAAAAGAAACAGCTGCAGCAGATGCTTCCTCAGAACAGGATGTCACATTAGAGAGCATGGATTCCGTAGAAGAATTCTTCGATGATGACGAAGAAGACGAGGAAATTGATAACGAAACACCTGTTGACACGGAATAAGGCATTGATTACCTTTTATGGCGGATCCTCTATCAGATCCGCCATGCTTTTTTTAACCGGTCCGTTCCTTCTATGATCTGTTCCTCTGTCAAAGCTGCATATCCCACGATTACCGTCCCCGGTCCGCCCCCCTGTTCCGGTTCCTTAAGCATATAACCGCCCATACCGTAGACCCTGCACTCCTCTTTTTCTGCCGCCTCTATAATTTCCTTTTCACTCCATCCCCTTCTGTCCTCTAACAATATATGCAGCCCTGCATATTCTCCTCTGATCCGGAAGGCCTTTTTGAAAGACTTCAGCCTCTCAAGCAGCAGATCATGCTTCCCTTTATAAAGCTTCCGCATTTTATTCAGATAACGTTCAAAATAGCCATCTTCCAAGAATCTGTACAAAATGGCCTGATCGATACGGGATACCGTGGAGGAAATAAACCAGAGCTTTTCCTCATAAATATTCAACAGGGGCTTTGGCAGCACCATATAGCTGATCCTTATGGCAGGCGCAATGGACTTTGAAAAGGTTCCCAGGTAAATTACCTTTCCCTCGCCGTCCGATGCCTGCATGGAAGGGATCGGCATCCCCTTATAACGGAATTCACTGTCATAATCATCTTCAATAATATAGCGTTCTTCCCCTTCTTTTGCCCAGGAAAGGATCTCCATCCGCCTGCCGATGGGCATGACGACTCCTGTAGGGAACTGATGGGACGGCGTAATATAGGCAATCCGCGCCCGGCTTTTTTTTAGCAGGTCTATGCGCATACCGTTTTCATCCAGGTCCACAGGCGTTACTTCATAACCGCCGGAAGCAAAAATCCTCGCCGCCCTCATATAAGCAGGGTTCTCTACTGCCACCCTCTGGGCGGTCCCCAGAATTTTTTGTAAAAGCATTAAAAGATAATCGTTTCCCGCTCCCACGATGATCTGACCGGGAGTACATTCCACCCCCCGGCTTCCGTGAAGATAGCCGCAGATAGCTTCTCTGAGCCTTTGATCTCCCTTTGGCGCCCCAAGCTCAAATACATTCCGTTCCTCATCCATCAGCACATCCTTTGAAATCCTTTTCCACGTGGAAAAGGGAAAGGCTGTAATATCAATGCCGTTGGGCGAAAAATCATAAGCCGCTGACGCCTCTTTTGGAGTTTCCTCTTCCTTACCGGATACAGGCGCAGGATGATACAATTTTGTGATCTCACAAACAAAATGGCCCTTATAGGGGCGGGATTCAATATACCCTTCCGATAAGAGCTGTCCATAGGCAAAATCCACCGTGCTCCTGGACACCTGCAAATGCTCTGCCAGTCTACGGGTCGAGGGAAGCTTCTGTCCTGCCGACAGGCTTCCCCTCCGGATCTCATTTTTTATATAGTTATAAATCTGCTGATATAAATGTTCCTTACCGTCTTCCTTTAAAGGAATTGTCAGTTCATTCATTATCTTTTTTCCTTGAGCTTTTCCATCAAAACATCCTTTAAGTCATGGGCACGGTCTTTGATTCTGGCATTGGCAGTCCTGGAAGTCACAATGGAACCCAAGAGCTTGGCAGCTGTTTCGTATTCCTCGAAACGCATTGCCAGCGTGGCCAGAAGATAATCCACCGTCATTTCATCCATGCCGCAGATGGGGAAGCTTTCACTGGCCCTTGCCGTGACAAAACCGTCATACGCATTTTTTAAAAACTGGTTTTCTGCGCTTTCAAGTTCCTGTTTCTTCTTTTCATAGTCCGGAGCATCTGCCTCCAGGGCTTCTCTCTGTCCTCTTAAGATCCAGCCTGTTTTTAAGCAGATATAGGCCTTTTCGCTGGCTTTCCCGTGCTTGACAATGGCGTTTACCAAAGCAAGCTTATGGCGTTCCATAGCCTCCTCATAGGTATAGATTTTTTTGTCCGGATCGACCTTTTTGGGTTTGTAGCTGCTACAGATATTTTCCTTGATGGCTTTCCTCTGAGCCGGCGTCAGATAGGAAAAATATTTGCTCAAGCCCGTATATCCGCAATAAGGGCAGGAAACAACATCGTACTTTAACACATCGATCCCTTCGTAACGCGGCCTTAGATCCTGATCCGCGGCCATGGCCTTAGCTTTTCCAGAACGGACCATTTTTACTTTAAAATCCTTGTCGCATACGGTACAGGTATAACTCTTGTCAAAGAGCATATCCTCTTCCTTGGGCGCCGCGGCCTCCTCCTGCTTTTTTTCATCCTTATGGGGATCCTCATAAATATCCAGTCCCTCCAGATTTCCTAATCCCAGACTTTCCAAACCTGATAACAAATTATTATCCATTCCGCTATCTCCAATTCTTTTTTAATTAATCATGCATAACTGGCTATTTGGGCAGTTTAAAAGAACTCTTTAACGATACGATCCTGTTAAACACCAGCTTCTCTTCCGTGGAATCCTTATAATCCACACAGAAAAATCCGTTTCTTACAAACTGAAAGCTGTCATAAGCCTTCGCCCCCTGAATCCCCGGCTCGATATAGCAATTGTTCAATACCGTCAGGGAATTGGGATTTAAATTCAGACTTCCGTCTTCCTCATTATAAACGCCCTTTTCTTCGTCTACAATGTTTTCATAGAGCCTTGCCTCTGCCTTTAAAGCAGAGTGTACGGGAACCCAATGGATGGTTCCTTTTACCTTCCTTCCGCTAAAGCCGCTTCCGGCCTTCGTTTCAGGATCGTAAGTGCAGTGCACTACCGTTACATTCCCCTCTTCATCCTTTTCGAATCCCACACATTTTACAAAATATGCATGCATCAGGCGCACTTCATTTCCCGGAAACAAGCGGAAATACTTTTTAGGCGGCTCCTCCATAAAGTCCTCTCTCTCAATGTAAAGCTCCCTTTCAAAAGGAACTTCATGGGTGCCAAGCTCCGGATTCTCCATATTGTTGGCAGCCGTAAGCATTTCACTCTGCCCTTCGGGATAATTGTCAATGACTAACTTAATAGGATCAAGGACCGCCATCATACGGCTTTTCTTAAGCTTCAAGTCCTCTCTCAGACAGTACTCCAACATGGCGTAATCCGCCGATGAATTGGCCTTGGAAATGCCGCAAAGCTCCACAAACATCCTAATGGATTCCGGCGTAAATCCCCTTCTCCTTAAAGCCGCAATAGACACCAGCCTGGGATCGTCCCAGCCGTCTACGATGCCATCCTCTACCAATTTCTTGATATATCTTTTTCCTGTTACCACATTGGTCAGATACATCTTGGCAAACTCTATCTGTCTGGGCGGATGGGGATATTCCAGTTCCCTCACTACCCAGTCATACAAAGGCCTGTGGTCTTCAAACTCCAGCGTACAGATAGAGTGGGTAATCCCTTCTATGGCGTCCTCGATGGGGTGCGCAAAATCATACATGGGATAAATACACCACTTATCTCCCGTATTGTGATGGGTCATATGGGCCACACGGTACAGGATCGGATCCCTCATATTGATATTGGAGGACGACATATCGATCTTTGCCCTCAGCACCTTGCTGCCGTCAGGATATACGCCCTTTTTCATATTTTCAAAAAGCTCCAGGTTTTCCTCAACAGACCGGTCGGAATAAGGATCCTTTTTCCCCGGCTCCGTCAGGGTACCCCTGTACTCCCTGATCTCATCCGCAGACAGATCCGAGACGTATGCCTTCCCCTTTTTGATCAATTTGACTGCGCCTTCATACATCTGTTCAAAATAGTCCGATGCAAAAAAAAGCCTGTCTTCCCAATCGGCTCCCAGCCACTTGATATCATTTAAAATAGATTCCACAAACTCCGATTTTTCCTTTGTGGGATTTGTATCGTCAAACCTCATATTGAACCTGCCGCCATATTCCTTTGCAAGCCCGTAATTTAGTATAATGCTTTTGGCATGTCCGATGTGCAGATAGCCGTTAGGCTCCGGTGGAAAGCGGGTGCAGACGGTATTGTAAACACCTTCTGCCAGGTCCTTATCTATCTCCTGCTCAATAAAATTTTTTGATGCTTTTTCATTCTCCATTATGTCAGCTCCCAAGATCCGCGGAATCGATTTCCCGCTCAAATTAATACTATTCTACCATACTCCTATTAGAAATTCAATTCCGTTGGTGTGATATTCTCCCTTTCCTGTTCCTGCTCCTCTCTTTTTCCGGCCGCCGCAAGTCGCCTTCTTTCCTCCTCATTCAGCCTTTTTTCCAGATAAATATAGCCGAAAGAGATTCCCAGGATCAACAGCCCTACGATTAAGAATACCAAAATACGGATCTGTGCCGAAGCGCCGTGGAAGTCAAAGATAACCAGCTTTAACGCCACGAAAATCGTTAAGACCAGTCCGTAGATCCTGACGCTTTTGTCCTTCATATAAAAGCCCGCCCCAATGGCGATGGCAGCAAGGGTACAGATCAGGATACTGCCCAAAAACGCTTCACAGTCCTCTGTCAGCAAAAACAGCCATCCAAAGGTCAGAGCCGTAAATATATGGTATTTGCGGAATTTTTTCATAAAACAGCAGGAAAGCAGAATACAAGCCCCATAAGTATATCCCAATAACCGAAGATCGTCACTGCGCATAAACAGGCAGACCCCGATTGCGGAGAGCATAGTATAAACGGCATCCGGCACCGGAAACTCTTTAAAAAAGCGGACGCATCCCTTGTTAACGGCAAATACCAAAAGGCAGGCAAGGGAAAGCCAGAAGGACTGCCCGTCCATAAGATAAGCCAGAATGCTGTATGCCGCTATGAACAGATAAGGTGCAAAACGTATTCTTTTCTTAAAAAACAAGGCTGTAAGGGCCGCGCACAGAACCAGCACGCCTATGACGCCGAAATGAAGCCATTCCTCATAATGCCCGATATACAGAAGGCATCCCAGATGAACGCCCTGTCCCAGAAAGTACAGAACACGGTAGCTCGCTTCCTCCTCCGTCCTATAATACAACAGGTGGAGCGTCAGTATATCCGCACATACAAGAACATAAACCGGCCACATCTGAAGACCCGAAAGCCATTGCAGGTAGATCAGATAAAAAATGACCGTAAAACTGCAGATGTACTGTATGTGATCCACGACCTTCCGCCGTTTTTTTACCGGGCAGTAAACGCCCGCCAGATTTACAAGGAAAACAACCAATGCAGGCATCAAAAATTCCAGCTGGCTCTTCAGCTGATGGATGGGCACCAGTGAAAGATAGCAGCCGATCAGACAGATGATCCGTATCATTCCCGAATCCTTTTTCCTGCTTAAGTAAAAGAAAAAGGAGGTCAGAATAAGGGTAATGAGAAGAGCCACCCATGCGGGAAATATAGCCAGATAAATATAGTTTAACAGCGTAACCACATAGAGACTGCTGATCCCTAAGCCCGTCAGGCAGTAGGAAAATTTCTCGATCCTTTTAAAAACAAACAGTTCCGATGAGGCGATCAGCACAATGCCAATGGCGTAAAGAAATATCCCCTGCAGTATATTGTTCATGAAATTAAGACCGAAGGTTATAAAAGCAACCAGCAAAAAGGCAATGCCAACCACGCCGAATATGACCGTACCCACCTTAAATTCCACGGATTTCTGCGGATTTTCCTGTCTGGAATAGGGCGTCGGCTGGTTGTATACGGCCTGCGGGGACGGCTGTACATACGCCGCCTGTGCCGATACTGACTGCTGCACCGGTTTCATCTGCATACGGTACATGGTCTGTTGATTTACGGACTGCTCCATTTGCATATGATACATATTCTGCTGATTGACCGATTGCTCCATCTGTGGACGATATACGGTCTGGGGCTGCTGCACCGGTTCCATCTGCATACGGTACATGGTCTGGGACTGCACCGGCTGCTGACAGGATGTTCTGGCCAAATACTGCCGATATCCCTGTTCAATAGACTGCTCCAGTTGATACAGGGCGTTTTCCGTTCCCTGCAGTTCCATCCACTTCTGATCCAGATACGCACAAAACGCCGCATCCGCGCATTCCCTTTTCAGGGCAATGATCCGTTCCTTAAGTGCCGCAAACCGGTCGGTTACGGCTTGTTCAAGGCACTCCGACGTGCTGCCCTGCTGTTTTATCCCACTCTGTTTTTGCCTGTCCATATCCGTTTCCATGTTTTCCCCCTTATATCATCAATCAGAAATTCATGATCGCCATTCGCCGTTCGTCGAATATGCAAGCATACTCTCCTCACTAACGCTCATTATATCACGATCTTACATATTTTCTCTCAAATTCGTCTCTCGGCAGGGGCTTATCAAAATAGTACCCCTGTACCAGCCTTACCTTCATGCCTTCCAGGACCTTATACTGCTCCCTGGTCTCTATGCCTTCTACGCAGATGCTTACATCTATTGCCTCCGCAAGCTCCGCCACCATCTTTATAAACGATCGGGAATACTCGTCCTCCGTCAATCCCTTTATAAAACTCCTGTCCACTTTTATCACATCTAAAGGAATCTCCCGAATATAATTTAAAGAAGAATAGCCCGTTCCAAAATCATCCAGGGCAATCCGTACCCCGAGCTTTCGTATTCTGCCAAGGATCTCCTTCATCCGCTTCATGTCATTGATCGCAAGGCTTTCCGTAACTTCCAGGGTCAGATTATGGGGAACAATTCCCGTATCCCGGAGCGCATTTTTTATTACGTCCACGATATCCTTCTGCAATAGCTGCACTACGGATAAATTCACATTGACCTTGTACTCAGGATATCCGTCGTCATTCCACTTTTTGCAGGCATAACAGGCTTCCCTCAAAACATAGTTTCCGATCGGCGTGATCAGTCCCAGATATTCCGCCAGAGGAATAAAATCCGACGGCGGTATAAACCCCAGTGCAGTAGAATTCCATCTGACTAACGCCTCCGCTCCCATACATGGCGTACCGGCCCTTTGTATATCAATGATAGGCTGAAAATACACGCTGAACTCGCTGCAATCTGCACTGGCCGCATCCCGCATGCTCTTTTCCATATCCAGCCTTTTGCCGGCTAAAGTCTTTAAATTATCCGAAAAACGGACTACCTGGTTTTTCCCTCTTCGCTTTGCCTCATACATGGATATATCGGCTTTTTTGATCAGGTCTGCAACGCTGTCCCCGTCGTCCGGATAGATGCAGACTCCCATACTCATTGTGCAATAATAATTGCTGTTTTTCAAATACCAGGCTTCTTCGAAAACCGACTGGATCTTTCCCATGATATCCTCCAGAAGGAAAAATTTATCAGGAGGCACGATTACTACAAACTCGTCGCCGCCCATGCGGTAACAGGTTTCCCCTATTCCTTCGATTCTCTGGAATGCCCGGGATACGGACTGCAGCAGCACGTCCCCGTACTGATGCCCCAATCCGTCATTAATATGCTTAAAATCATCCAGATCCAGATAGAGCAGTCCGCCCTTTTCACAGTTTTTCTTCGCCGCGTCTATAAATGCCGCCAGGTCCCTCTCACAACATATGCGGTTATACAGCCCTGTTAAAAAGTCGGTATAAACCTGCTGTTCCATTTTTTTCTGATAGATCCTTTTATCCGTAACATCATAAAGGGAATACAGGTCTGCCGCTTTTCCGTCGATCCACGTAAATGGCACATGGTATAGATCGTAGCATCTGCCGCTTTCACTATGACAGACTTCATAAGCGCCTTCTTTTAGCGCCAATGGCCTTGCATTAGCCAAAAGCATATTAAGCGTCCCGTTTTCCAGTTCATTTTTGAAAGTCTTTTTTAAGAGCCTGTTGGCCAAAAGGCACTTTCCGGTTCCGGATTCTTTCACATAAACGCCCATGCCCATATTGTCCAGAATTTCATAAGCAAACTTCCGGCCTTCCGAAACCTCTTTTTTCTGCTGCCTGCTTTCCAGATTCTTCTGCAGGATTTTCGCCGCAGCCTCTATAAATTCACGGTCCTCCACCTGCCATATCTTATCCCGCTCTCTTTCATAAAGACAGAAATAAAAGCCAACCCTGCCATCTATGAAAACCGGCCATGCCGCAAATGCCTTTAGATGATATTTCAGCATTTCTCCCCTGACGCCGGCGGATAAAAGCATATCCGAAGATACCCACAAAGGCCTGCTTCCCGTAAGCAGGTCGGAACAAAACGTTTCCTTTGCAGGCTGCCCTTCAAAATTTTTACCGTTTTTGCAAAAGCTACCGGCGACTTTTACATGTTCCAGATCATCCATGACCTGAAACAGCTTTCCGCCGCTGATATCCAGATATTCCCCTACAATGCAGAGAATTTCACTGCCGAGATTTTTAACGGAGCCTTCCCTTTCTGAAAGGCGGAGCATATCCGCCACTGCCTTTACGGCTGCAAAAGCCCTTTTATCCTTCTTTTCGGGAACCCCGGCTTTTCCCGGTCCCTTTTCCGCTATGGCCCCGCTTCCTGCCGTTATCATTTTCCGCTCCACATCGGCAATCAGATCCAACGCCTCATAAAATGCATCGGGATCCATTCCCCTTCCCGGCATTTTCAACTTCTCTCCTTCTGCCGGTTCATCCAAAACGCAGCAAATAAGAAAACAATTCCCCTGTATGCCGGACTCCCTGACCGAGACGGCTGCAAGCCGTATGTTAGCATAGGCTGTATGCTCTATGACCATATCCTCCAGGCCGCTTTGGGAAACTCTTTTGAAAAGGCGGTAGAATTCTCCCTCGGGAATATATTGATTCAAAATCCCAATGCCCTCTCTGTTACCGGACATTTCCGTTATTTTTCTGCCTTCGCTATCCACGCAGTATGCGTATAAACCAGTTAAGGTGCAGAAATGATCCTGCACCTTTTGAAGTTCCTGTCTGTTAAAATATTGTTGCATTACCCATCCCCATAAAACTGATATCCTCTTTACACCATATCCTAATTTCCGTCTATGCTGTAATTAGGCGCTTCTTTTGTAATATGTATATCGTGCGGATGACTTTCCTTTAAAGAAGCGGCGGATATTTTCACAAACCGCCCCTTTGTCTTTAGATCTTCAATCGTAGGCGTTCCGCAATAGCCCATGCCGGAGCGTAATCCTCCCATCAGCTGGAATACGGTATCCTCTACCGTTCCCTTGTATGCCACACGGCCCTCTACGCCTTCGGGCACCAGCTTCTTTGCATCCGTCTGGAAATACCGATCCTTGGAACCGTTCTCCATTGCCGCAATGGAACCCATGCCGCGGTATACCTTATATTTTCTTCCCTGGAACAGCTCGAAAGTACCGGGAGATTCATCACAGCCTGCGAACATGGAACCCATCATGCAGACATTTCCGCCTGCCGCAATGGCCTTTGTCATGTCGCCGGAGAATTTGATGCCGCCGTCGGCAATGATCGGCACGCCGTATTCCTTCGCCACTTCATAAGCATCCATAATGGCAGTGATCTGGGGCACGCCGATTCCCGCAACTACACGGGTGGTACAGATGGAACCGGGGCCGATACCTACCTTGACCGCATCCGCTCCCGCTTCAATCAGCGCCTTTGTGCCTTCTCCCGTAGCCACATTGCCTGCAATGACCTGAAGGTCGGGATAAGCTTCTTTTATCATCTTAACGCAGTTTAAGACATTCTGGGAATGTCCGTGGGCAGAATCCAAAACGATGACATCCACCTTGGCCTCCACCAATGCCGCCACGCGCTCTAAACAGTTTGCAGTGATTCCTACTCCTGCGCCGCAAAGAAGACGTCCCTGGGAATCCTTTGCCGAAAGCGGATATTTAATGGTCTTTTCAATATCCTTTATAGTGATCAATCCTTTAAGATTGAAATCATCGTCTACAATGGGAAGTTTTTCTTTTCTGGCCTTTGCCAAAACAGACTTTGCTTCCTCTAAAGTAATGCCTTCCTTTGCCGTAATCAGCCCTTCGGAAGTCATGCACTCCTTTATCTTTTTGGAAAAATCCGTTTCAAACTTCAGATCGCGGTTGGTAATGATCCCTACTAACTTCCTGCCTTCCGTAATAGGAACCCCCGAAATGCGGAATTTAGCCATTAATGCATCAGCATCCTTTAAGGTATGCTCCGGAGACAATGAAAAAGGATCTGTAATAACGCCGTTTTCCGAACGTTTAACCTTGTCCACCTCTTCCGCCTGCTGCTCAATGGACATATTTTTGTGGATGATTCCGATGCCGCCCTGCCTTGCCATGGCAATAGCCATACGGTGCTCCGTAACAGTATCCATTCCCGCGCTCATCATGGGAATATTTAATTTGATCTTTTTTGTCAAATAAGTGGAAAGATCCACCTGATTGGGAATTACCTGAGAATAGCCCGGCACTAAAAGTACATCGTCAAATGTAATTCCTTCGCCAATAATCTGACCCATTTCCTTTTCCTCCGTTTGAATTATAATCAGTCTGTAAATACTTTTCTCGGGGCCGCCATCCTGATCGCCTTTATCAGTTCTTCATTGGTATCAATTATGATGCGCTCCCGTCCCTGTGTCCCCTCTACAACCAGTTCAAACGCATTCCCCTCGTCCGTCTCTGAAGAGAAATCCTTTACCTTGAGATTATTGTAGGAATCCAGCCTGTGAGACCCCTTTTTCGCCATGATCTCCATAGTGGCAAGGTTATAAGAGGCAGCCTTTTTTCTTTTAGACTGATTCTTTATCTTATCTATGGATAATTCCTTATCCAAATACAGATATTCAAACTCAATACAGGCGTTTTGAATAAACACATAAGCCCCGCCCCAAAGCATAAGGCCCGAAAGCGTGATCAGGAAATTAGTAAAAAGTCCTATTATAAACAAAACAGCACCCAGACCTATCATAATGCTATGAAGTGCCGACGCTGCTTTTAATTCAGGTTTTTTTACCAGTAATTCTACATATGTATCATTCATGAGTGCAATTCCTTCCATATTCAAAGGTACATAAAAATATCTTATTACATTTCAGGAAATTTTTCAATAAGGAAAATGGACCATCGCCCTATATTTTTAACCGCTGTTTTACCTCCTCAATGATGGCGGCTATTTCATCCAAAGCTTTTGTAATATATTTTAAATGCTCTCTTTCTTCCCTGTCTATAACACCGTCCCTCATGATCTCCACAAGCTTCTGGGAGATTCCGTCCATGTCCCGTGCCGCGCCAAGAAACTTAATAACGGTCCGCTCCAGGTTTTCCGTATAATTTAAATTGATGTTTTCCTTCAGAAGATAGTCAATAGAAACATCGAAAAAATTACTGATCGCAATGATTTTTTCTGTCTCCGGCAATGTTGTGCCGACTTCCCATTTGGAAACGGCCTGTCTGCTCACATAGAGCTTTTCAGCCAGCTTTTCCTGGGAATAGCCCCTCTGTATTCTTAAATTAGTCAGCTTTTGTGCGAAATCCATCCTGCCATACCTCCACTGTAAAATTATAAATACGGGATTTTATGAAATCAACCAACTGTCAATAGCAAAGGCGCAACTTTAAGTTGCTACCAATTCTTCCCCAACAGTAAAACAGGATGACCGGTTAAAAGGTTGCAGTATTACTTTTTAAACGATACAAGGTCCGGGCAAAACGGCAGGCCTACTGCACGTTTACGAATCCTCCGTCTCCTTTACAGCCCGGTTAAATAGATCCGTCCGATGTAATCTTATGCTGGAAATCTTTCCCTCTTCTACATAAAACTCTATTTCAAGATTATCGTTTTTATAAGTATATATGTACCTTTCCTTATAAGTATTTGCGTAATTTTGTTCAACTTCCAGCTCCTTATACGCCTTTAGCAATTCGTCTGCCGACATCCCTACCCTGATTCCTTTCGATGTGCTAAAGCGCGGCGTATACAGGTCTATAGTAAAAACATACAAATGATTTTCAGAAGTATCTCCATTTTGCTGATTATATCCGATCATATCAAAACCGATATCGTCATAATTCAAAAAGTAAATGTTCCTGTAACCGCCTCCCTCTATCTCCATGGAAGTAACAATCTGGGTCGGAGTAGACTCGCTCCAACGCACTTCTTCCGGGTAGCTGTCATAAAATTCCTTTAAATCCTCTCCCGGTGCAACGACAGATTCCCCGTCTGTGACAGCCCCCTCCATGGCTCTTATAAATCCCGCCCGGATGTTATTCCTTACGATTTCCGACTGCCTCTCTTCTTTATCAAGGCTTTCCCGCATGCCGCCTGTTAAAATCCTATTATGTTTTACACGTTCCCACTCCTCTGTTACCCGGTCTTGCGAGTGTTCGAGAACAGGAAACGCATAATCAGACTCAACAGATGGTATCCTTACTTTTTCATATCCTTCCATATGCTCCGCCAGCAGCCCGTTTAACTTTGTCAGAGCGCCATCGTCTATTTCCGGGCTCTTATCGTCTTCCGCCGTTAAATAATTCCATTTTGAGTTTCTATAAATAAGATCCGTTTTTACCCTGCACAGGCGTTCACATGTGATTTCCCTTCCGTCAAAGGTACTCTCATAAATCTCAAACCATCCAGATAAGCATACACTGCTTATATATTTAAACTTTCCTTCCCCGTTTTGATATACGTCTATATCAGAATCCGGCCAAAAATTTAAAAATCCGCCTTCCAGACCTCCTGTTTGTCCTGTACGATCGGCAGTATGCGTCTTCCGTTCTTTATCTGTCATCAAATTGTAAAAAGAACAACGATTATAAGATTTCCCCGGTCCGTCAGCAGGAATCAGACCGCAATAAACAACTCTTCCGTTTTCCACCGTATATACGGAAACAAAATCGCATCCATCAACGGACTGGATCAGCAGCATTTCTCTTTGCCCGTCCATATTCAAATCCATAAGCCTCATCCTAACGTAAGACTTTTCTGTATATTCTTTATAAATACCTGCACCTGCATACTGCAGCCAATCATATTCCATATAGGGGCGGATATCCTCGTCCCATTCTGTTTCCGAAAGTTCCTCTTCCCATGTAACAGGAACCAACTCCTCCTCATAAGCCGCAAGCAGTTCATCGCGAATCTCTATAGGCCGCCAGACGCTTCGCCGTCCCTTGTCAAGAGACCGTTTCAGCTTTACAGAAATCCGCAGTTCCAAGCCTCCGGTTTTTGCAAAAGCAGGCTGCTCTGCTTCCGCCCCCGTTTCCCCGCAGCCGTACAGCAGCGTTATGAGCAATAATATTAGAAATAAATGTGCCTTTTTCATTCCGGTTCTCCTTTGTTAATCGACCATCCGATCAATATTTTCTACTGTGGATTATATAACGCGGCTGCATCAAAACTGCATATTAATTGCATCATAGTTGCATCATTTTGTCCATGACATTCCGGCGCGAAACGGTAATAGAATACAATTTCAATAAAATGAAATTTCCATGAACTTTGTTGACACAAAATCTTACCCATACTATGATTAGTTTATTCCTGCAGATATTTTTTTCCTGCATGGATACCCTGAAAGGACGATCGCATATGCTGAAGGATGAAATTGCCAAAAACAAAGAAATGATGAAGAACAAAAGTGCCTGGGAACGGTTCAAATATTTTTGCTATTACTACTGGAAACCCATCGCCCTCTTTCTCATTGCCGCCTGCTTTATCATCGCATTTATCCGGCACTTTATCGAATACGGCAAGGAATCTTCCATTTATGTGGCTTTAGTCAACTGCAATATCATTTCCGAGGAACAGACTGACCTGGTATCGGATTATGTCAGTTCCCGGGGGATCGACACCGATACCAATCCCGCCAGGCTGGATGTGGCGCTACAGATGTCCCAGGATAAAAACGACAATTTAGACGTGGCTAATTCCCAGAAGCTGTCCGCATTTTTGGAATCAGGAAGTATTGATGTGCTGATCGCACCGGAATGGACAATAGAAAGCTGCGCAAATCAGGCCTATCTGTCAAATATTGAGACCGTACTGCCAAAGGATTTATATGAGCAGTTAGAGGACCGGCTGATATATCACACCTACGAGGACGACGGCAGAGTTCCCGTGGCCCTTTACGTGGGCGATCTTCCCAGGATCCGCAGCCTGTATGAAGCGGATGAAAAGCCTTACTTTGCCATAGGCAATATTACCGAACGGAAAGAAACGGCCGTGGATTTCCTAAGATATCTTTTGGAGGATTAAGAGTCTTACATTTAGTGAAAAGCGGGGCGCACCCCGCTCACACTTTTGCTTTTATTTCTTTTTTGCCTTTATTACTTTTTTGTCTTTCTTTCAGCCTTTTCTTTATTTCTCCATCATAATGACGCCGCATCCTATTTTTTCTCCGGCATCTCCCGAAGGCTGCGACGTAAAATCATCCCTTTGGCTGTGGATCACTACTGATTTTCCGATTATCTCCGGCACTGTAAATCTTTTATCATAAAAGGCCGTCCACGCATAGCCCTGGTTTCCCATAAGGGGAAGCAGGTCTCCCGCATGCATGGGATGGGGCATATTGCCGGGATTATAATGATCTCCCGTCTTCGCAAAATTATCCGAACAATCTCCCGCATCATGGATATGCAAAGCATAAAAATCCGAGGAATGCTGGGTTTCAATATTCGGCAGCCCAAAAATCTCCGCCTCGACCAATACCCCGCCGTAGGGGGTGGAAAAAAATTTGACAAGCCCGCTCAGCCCGGAATTGTCTTCATTTCCCCTGACCCATGCCACCGCCTGGGGTCTGTCCTTTTCCAGTAAATGAGCAAATGTTAAACGTGGTGTTATCTGCATCATGAATAAAATCCTTTTCTTTTTATCATATGCTTTTTTCCTCCGGCCGTTCTTTTTCCTTAAATTTCAATTTTTCGTCTTATATCAGCTTTTTCACTAAAATTTCCCTGCATAATTCATTTTCCGGGACAAATACTATTTTTAACCGAATCACTTAAAAAACCCGCGGCAGCTGCTAAATGCCTGCGGGAATAAACAGAATTTATGACAGAAAGGAGTTCTTTATGGACCATAAAGATTTTACAGCGTCACTGGCAATGAACACTTTAGACGATATCCCAAACCCTAAAAGCGACGCAAAGGATATCGTAGGACTTGTAAAAAGCAGCGGGAAGGTTACCGGCTACCAGCTTTCCGACGGGCGCACCGTTTCCAAGGAGGAAGGCGTTGCCATGGCCAAATCCGGACAGATCAACGGCGTAGGCGTTGCCCACCGGGGCGACAGCGAATACTTAAAAAGTATTCCCGACGGGACGGAAGGAAACAACCTGACAAACCTCCCTTCCGTTTCCGCTAAACCGGACTTATAAGTTTTCCATTAATGGAGTGTCGCAAATCAGCTGTTTTTCAGCTATGGAGCGATACTCCTTTTTATTCCCACAGAAAGCGGCTCTCTGGCTCCTGCTTGCATTCTCTTTCCTTTAAGAGTATCATAAAGTAATCAAAAAAACCACAGGAGACCGCATATGGACCAGAATACCCTTACAGAAATCATAACAGAACAGACTAAGCGCGCTTTATGGGAAGTAAAAAATGTCATCGAATGCGTTCCCGACGAGCTATGGGACAAAGAATACTGCCAGATGCCCTGCCATAAACACATTTACCATATGCTCCATTCCCTGGATTTATGGTACATCAATCCCCGGGACAAGGATTTTACGGAACCTGATATACATGAAAAGGATCTGAATAATTTAGATGTGGTTTCCGAAAAAACGCTTTCCCGGGAAGAGATCGATCATTATTTCCTCGCCATTCGGGAGAAAATACAGGACTATCTTTCTCATCTGACAGACAGCGAACTTCTCTCCTATCCTTCCAATTGCGAATACACCAGATTCACGCTGATCCTGGCACAATTTAGGCACCTTCATTCCCATATGGGAATGCTCATGGGCTTCATTATCGACGATACCGGACTGTGGCCCAGGGTTTTAGGGCTGGAGAATCCTTTTCCGGAAGGGGAATATACAAAGTACTTGTAAGAATTCATCCAAAAACGCCCTTTTGCCCGTATTTACTGCATACAGGTTCTGATACTTCAGGACAGGCCCGCAGATTATTTTAAACAGATTTTATAAATGTCAGCCGTTGTCCCTTCATGATCGAAACTGCGCTCATATACGCCGCCATTCCTTTGTATGACCTTTAAGGATGCGGCGTTTTCCTTTTCCACGGAAATATGGATCTCCTCCATTCCTGCCGCCTTTGCCACCAAAAGGATCTGACCGAGCATCTCCTTGGCGTAACCCTTTTTTCTCTCAGAAGGGCGCACACTATATCCGCAGTTTCCCAAATCTTTCAAAAAATCATTGAGGGTATGCCTTAAATCTATCATGCCGATTATCCTGTTATCGCTTTTCCTGACTGCGAAAAAGGTATCCGTGACCACCCAGTTTTCATTTACCGTTTCACAACTTGTGTTGCGGGTCACAGATTCCAGCCACTCCTCATAGCTTTCCGTCTGGTCAAAAAGCTCGCTTCCGCAGATGATCTTTTCTCCCTTTTCAAAATGCTCCTCACGATAGGCAAGAGCCTCTTCTTTCATCTCCAATGCAGGTCTTACCAGGTAAATATTATCATTCATTCAAATCCTCCTTAGGCAGTAAAAGCCTTCTTACTTCATTTATGATCTGACCGGGAATATTTTTATCAAGTTCCATTAATCTGCCATACATCCGCACTCCCTGATAGGCGAATACCATAATATGAAAAACCGCTTCCGGTTCTACCTGCTTAAATTCCCCTGATTCCATTCCATAATGAATCAGCTCCACCCACCCGGATCTGGAAGCCTCATACTGCTTTCTTACGGAATTTTCAGTTTTAGAAACTGCCGGATTGCTGTAAAATTCGCAGATGGCAAGGCTGAAAGAACTCTCACTGTCAGCCATTTCCTCTTCGTATCTTGAAAGAAGCTCCTCCAAAATAACGGCTGCCGGAACACGTCTCCTGATCTTTGTTGATATTTCTTGATTTTGTTTCTCCGAAAAGCCATTGACAATTTCCAGAAAGATTTGCTCGGTACTGTCATAATGGCGGTACAGCCCTCCCCGACTCAATCCCGTCTTCTCACAAATGTCCTTCATGGTAACGTCCTTATACCCCTTTTGGGAAAACAGCCGATATGCTTTGTCCCGAATGTCCTCCTTTGTTCTGTCTCCCTTCATACTCATGTTATCGCCTCCTTTTTGCAACACCCGTGTCGCTTTTTATTATGCGACATAGGTGTCTCTTTGTCAAGGGCAAGTTAATAATCCCGCCGCAAACAGCGGGCATAAAATTTGGGACGCCCCAAGGGGAGGGGATATTGACCCTCGCGGCATTCGCCAAATGCCCGTGCAGGCACGGCGCTTGGCTCATTGCCCGCGGAAATAAAAAACAGACAATCATGCACTCAAATCTGCAATTGCCTGTTTCTTAATTGGTGTTTCTTAATATGCTATTTCTTACTACTGTTTTTAATCACTCTTTTAAATTGTTCTTTTCCAATTACTCTTTCAATGCAGCAGGTTTCCCTTTTAAATAAATACAATAGATAACCGCTATCACAATTGTTGCCCCTACATACACAAACGCCATATTATTTTCATGAGCTGCAAATTCGGCGAAAACATCCACCATTCCGTGAACGATAATGCAGACCCACAGACTGCCTGATTTATAGAACACCATCGTGAATATAAATCCCCAGGCAACGGCAAAAAATACCTGGATGACCGTTTCCAAATTGGCCTGCCCTGCCAAAAGGTTCACAATATGCCCGATACCGAATGTGACTGCCGAAATGGTAACAGCCACAGGGACGGGGTCTTTTTTCAAAAGGATGCGGAACAAAAACCCCCGGAATACCATCTCCTCAATAAAGCCTATCAGCAGCATGGAAATAACCGCAAACACCTGCGCCATGCCGTCATAAGCAATGCCAAACCCGCCCCACAGATTTCCCGTCATCAAAATGAACATGGGGATAAAAAACAGATAGTCCCCCGCCTTTCCCGTCCATTTCACAAGCCCGTACTTTTCCTCAAGATGATATTTTTTCACAAAAACTAGTATTCCCGCCGCAATGACAAAAAGTCCCGCGGCCATTCCTATGCTTTCGTCTCCCAGCTTTCCCCTGATGGGAATGCTTACCGCACAATATATAAAAATCCACAATAACGCAAACCACAACTCATTCTTCTCATACAACTTTTTCATATTTTTCTCCTCACTATTTCTTTACCGCACCGTTAAATACATCACAAAGATCCTTACTGCAGGCGTCCTCGTCATATTCCAGCGCATTATTAGCTAGTAAACTGGCATACCCGTGGGCCACAACGGCTACTTTTCTGAAAAGCTCTTTTGCCGCTTCCAAACTCCCGCCCATTTCTCCGGCAACCATATCCATTACCCCGGAAAGAGCCGGATCGGAAAACAAAGCGTTCAGATTCATCCCCGAAAACTGATTTGTCTGAAACAAAAACCGGAACAGATTTTTTTCCTCATACCCAAACCGAATATAATTCAATCCCACAGCCAAAAGCGGTAAATCATCCTTTTCTTCCACCGACATAATATAATCGGTATGATAGGCATCCGCCATTTTATACACTTCCTGCCTGAGTTCCTCAATGGTCTTAAAATTATACATGACCGGCTGCGTGGAGCAATTCAGACATTCCGCTATCCTCCTGGCATTTACCGCACCGTCTCCCTCTTCCCTGACCAGCTGAAACGCCGTCTCCAATATCATTTCCCTGGAAATCCTCGTCTTAGGCGGCATGACAATCCCTCTTTCTTTAATATAATTATTGTTATATAACACTAATTATATTCGTGTATCTCCTTTTTGTCAATACGCTTTTTTCCATCCTCTATTCCCCATGCCCCACTCCATCCCCCTCCTCTAAGCCCTCTGCTGAGCCATCCGGCTCTTTCCGCCTTTCTGACAACCGTATAAAGAAAAAAGAGTCTGCCCCGGCTGGTTTCCGGCTGTAATCGGGGGCTTGCTCTGCAAAAAAATATATTTAATTGAAGGAACCGTTACAAAAACGCCGGCACTTAGATTGCGTCCTTTGCAATCTTATGTGCCGCTGCGTTTTTGTCCGAACGCAAGTGAGTTCCTGAAATAAATATATTTTTTTACAGAGCAAGCCCCCGATTACAGCCGGAAACCCGCCAGGGCAGACTCCTTTTCTTTATACGTACCTTTACAACAATTCCTTCAAAATCCGGTTAACCATCCCCGGATCAGCCTTCCCTTTCATCGCCTTCATAGTCTGCCCCACCAAAAATCCGATGGCCTTCTCCTTCCCGTTATGGTAATCCTCCACCGACTGGGGATTAGCCGCCACGATCTCTTCAATGGTCTTTCTCAGGGCCCCCTCGTCATTGACCGTCTTTAAGCCCTTTTCCTCAACATACGCAACAGGGTCAACATCCTCATTGAACATAACCTCAAATACTTCCTTGGCAACGGAACTGTTGATTTCCTTCTTCTCCGTCATCTGGATCAAAGCCGCCAGATTCTTGGGGGAAAACCGGATGTCCTCAGGGTCCATATCCTGTTCCTTCAAAAGGCGCATGGTCTCCACCATCAGCCAGTTGGACACCTTCTTGGGCTGTTTGCAGATAGCAACCGTCTCTTCAAACAAATCCGCCATTCTCTTGGAAGCGGTAATGATCTCGATATCGTATTCGGGAATATCATATTCCTCTTTATAACGCGCCATTTTCTCCGTGCGGAATTCCGGCTGTTTCGCCCTGATGCTCTCAAGCAGTTCGTCGCTGACAACGATGGGCACTAAATCCGGATCCGGGAAATAACGGTAATCCTGGGCGTCCTCTTTGCTCCTCATGGCATAGGAGGATTCCTTGGTATCGTCCCAACGGCGTGTCTCCTGTACAACCTCTTTCCCATCCTCGATCAGATCGATCTGCCTTGCCCTCTCGCCCTCAATGGCACGGGCAATGGCCTTAAAGGAATTTAAGTTCTTCATCTCCGTACGGGTCCCGAACTTCTCCGCTCCCACCTCACGGACGGAGAGGTTTACATCCGCTCTCATGGATCCCTCCTGCAGCTTGCAGTCGGAAGCCCCCAGATACTGGATAATGAGACGCAGCTTTTCTAAGTAAGCAATGACTTCCTCTGCGCTTCTCATATCCGGCTCCGATACGATTTCGATCAAAGGCACGCCGGAACGGTTAAAATCTACCAAAGAACTGTCTTCCCACTCGTCATGAACCAGTTTGCCCGCATCCTCTTCCATATGGATCTCATGGATGCCTACCTTCTTAACGCCTTCCTCCGTCTCTATCTCCACATAGCCGTTGCGGCAGATGGGCAGATAAAGCTGGGAAATCTGGTAGTTTTGCGGATTGTCGGGATAAAAATAATTTTTCCTGTCAAATTTGCAGTTTCTCGTAATATCGCAGTTAGTCGCCAGACCAACGCCAATAGCATATTCCAACACCTGTTTATTTAATACGGGAAGGGAACCCGGCATACCGGTACATACCGGACAGGTGTGAGTATTGGGCTCTCCGCCGAATGCTGTGGAACAGCCGCAGAATATTTTGGTTTTGGTTGCAAGCTCTACATGCACTTCCAGACCGATTACGGTTTCATATTGTTTTGCCATTTATTTGCCCTCCTTTGCAAGTGAAAATTTACCTCTTGCCTGCTCATAGGAGTAAGCAGCCTGAATGATCTTCTTTTCTTTAAAGCAGTCCCCGATCAACTGTAAGCCCACGGGCAGACCGTTTTTATCCACGCCGCAGGGTACGCTGATGCCGGGCAGCCCCGCCAGATTGACGGAAATGGTATAAATATCCCCCAGATACATCTTAATAGGGTCTGAAAGGGAAGAACCGATCTTCGGCGCCGTAGTGGGCGCGCAGGGTCCTAAGATCATATCATATTTTGCAAAGGCTTCGTCAAAGGCCTTTTTAATCAACGCCTTTACCCTTAAAGCTTTCAGATAATAAGCGTCATAATAGCCTGAGCTCAACACAAAGGAACCCAGCATGATACGCCGCTTTACCTCCGGTCCGAAGCCCTGGGAACGGCTGCGCTTGTACATCTGGTGCAGTTCTTCGCAGTCCTCCGCACGGAAACCGTATTTCACGCCGTCGAAACGCTCTAAGTTAGAACTGGCTTCCGCCGCCGCAATGGTATAATAAGTGGGAATGGCATATTCCACCAGGGATAAATCAAATTCTTCTACCACGGCGCCCTTTTCCTTCAATACATCAGCCGCCGCTAACACCTTTTCCTTTACATCAGGGTCAATGCCTTCCCCGAAATAATCCCTGGGAATTCCGATTTTCATACCCTTTACATCATCCACAAGGGCGGAAGTAAAATCGGTATCCTCCCTTTCCACACTGGTGGAATCCTTTTTGTCATGGGATGCGATGATCTCCATAATAGTTGCGCAGTCGGTCACATCCTTACACAAAGGTCCGATCTGGTCCAAAGAAGAGCCGTATGCGATGAGCCCGTAACGGGAAACCGTGCCGTAGGTAGGTTTCATGCCCACTACGCCGCAGTAGGATGCAGGCTGTCTGATGGAACCGCCCGTATCGGAGCCTAACGCATAGAAACATTCCCCCGCTGCAACTGCCGCCGCAGAACCGCCGGAAGAACCGCCCGGTACATGGTCTGTATTCCAGGGATTTTTCGTTGCCCCGAATGCGGAGGTTTCCGTGGTGGAACCCATGGCAAACTCGTCCATATTGGTTTTCCCCAGAATAACCGCTCCTGCCTTCTTAAGATTGATGACCGCCTCCGACGTGTAAGTGGGTACAAAATTCCCCAATATTTTGGAGGAACAGGTAGTCAGCATCCCTTCCGTGCACATATTGTCCTTAATGGCAACGGGAACGCCTGCAAGGGGTCCTGTCAGTTCTCCTGCCTCTATCTTTTTCTGTACCTCTTCCGCTGCCTTTAACGCCCCTTCCTTATCCAGGGTCACATAGCAGTTTAAGTTATCTTCGTTTTTATCTATCTGTGAAAAGACCGCCTCCACAGCTTCTGTAGCGGTCACTTCCCCTGCTTTGATCTTTGCCGAGAGTTCTACGGCAGATAAATCCAGAATATCCATTTTCCGCAAACCTCCTTAAAATGTGCTTGGCACAACAAACATGCCGTCTTTTTCTTCCGGAGCGTTTTTTATGATATTTTCCCTGTCGTCTCCGTTTGTTACCACATCTTCCCTGAACACATTATGGACGGGAAATACATGGCTCATAGGCTCTACCCCTGTAGTATCCAGTTCCCCCAGCTTGTCGATATAGTCAAGCATGGAAGCCATATCCTTTTTCGCCTGTTCCTTTTCCTCATCGGACAGCTCCAGCTTGGCCAGAATTCCTACGTAATCGATTGTTTCGTCTGTAATCACATTCGCCATTTTTTACGCCCTTTCTCTATGATCTTAGAATCGGTATGCATATGCTTATCCCTGCCGGCGGCTGAACATGCGCCGCAACGGACTGCATTCACATTCATTGACTCTGCAGCCCGCAACGGATATTGACCGCAGAAATAAAAATCCCGGGACAAATCATCACTTTGTCCCGGGATAAACTTATTCCCGATCAGGATTTTACCTGCATATAGAACACATACTCATCTCTTTTACCACAATTTGTCTGGAAAAATAGTAGCATAATTGTCCTGATTTTGCAAGCATCCGGCTACTGATCCTTTCCCATATTTTTCTCCGAAAGCCTGAGTACTGAAATAATAGGGACAATGAGTATGCCGCAAAAAAAGTTACTGACCCCGTGTATAAAATCAAAAGGCAGCCCCGCCACGATCCAGGCTATCATCGCTTTAAAACTCAAGCCATATAACAGAGCCTGTGCAGGAGCGTAAAGCGTCCCGAACAAAAAACCATGCATTGCGCATATGACCATATATACAAACGGCTTTATCTTTTCAGGAATCTTCTTAGGGAGCAGCATGACCGCTCCCCAAAGTATTGTCCACAAATATAAATAAGGTATCCACCAGGCGGCAAAGCCGCAGAAAGCGCCGTTCATCAGCACATAAAGATAAATGGGATACAAGGCCTTTTTCCCGTATACAACCGTAAAGGCAATGGTAAATACCCCGAGAAGATGGATATTGGGAGCAACCTCCATAATAATCTTGGACGCATACATTACCGCCCCCAGCATGGAGAATACTGCCATTTCCTTTGTGGTAAGCTTCATACTATTCCACCTTAAAGGAATACTGTTCTCCTTCTGTTATGGGAGTGGCATCCACACCCGTGGAAGCATATTCCCCGTTTATATAAAAGGCCCAGTATACACCGTCTTTATCGTAATCAGCGGTTATCCCGTTGACCGTTTTGACATAAAGTCCGTAATCGCCTTCCTCGCCTTCGATCAGTCCCAGGTCCAGTAAAGCCTCGCCCACGGTTTCCTTATCCGTATGGATCTCAAAATCTGTTTCCACACCCTCTTTGTCTACTACGGAAACAGTAAATACGGTGTTTCCTTCTCCCAGTACCGAAGCCTCTGCCGGATCCTTCGTCTCCGCTTCCGCTCCTGCCTTGGATGGCTCCTCCTTTGCTGCAGCGCCATTACAACCGGTTGTAGTAAATGCCATAGCCACAATCAGCATCATACAAAGGATGAATGACGAAATTTTTTTACTCCATTTCATTCTCATGTTTTTATCTCCTTTGATTTGTATTTCCTCAAAAAACCGGCGCTCGCGGTTACTAAAAAAGAGGATTTTCACGCCCGGATATTTCGACTCGGCATTCTGCTAACCAAACCTTCTCGGATCATTTCCAATGGTCTTTCCCCGGATTGTGGCATTCGGGTCAGATTAACACGATCTTAAATATGCCTCACGGCGACGGGCTCGTACAGGATTTCCACCTGTTTCCCCGGGCAAGTCAACATTATAATCCTTTGGCTTAAAATTGGCAAGGGGCGGCATACCTTGAAAGAGCATATTTAGCGGTAATTACACGTCCAAATACGGCAGTATTACCATATATGGTACGAGAATAAACGTTCTGATGGATTTTTGTGCAAAGTTACTCTATAATAACTGTAAGTTAAAAAGACATACAGAAATTAAGATAAAATATTGTGGGGAGGAAAAACATGGGATTAAAAATGAGCCCCGGCTCCGTTACGGCACAACTGGATGCCAAAAATAAAGGTATGAACCTGATCATTGACAATGCTCAAAAGGTATTATCAGAGATTTCCGCCTTGGAAGAATCTACAGACCAATTACAAGGGAAATCTTATGACAGCATCCGGGAATACTACAGCACACTCCATAAGGCGGTCATGCACCAGACCATTTTGTTTGCGGAAGCCGTAATACAGGAAAACAGCGCCTACAAAGCCTGCATCTGCGGGGAGCTTGGGGGTATCGGATATATAGACGAGGACGCCCTTGAACGTGATAAGGAATGTATTGAAGAACAGATAAACCGGGTCTATGAACTGATGAGCATGGTTAAAGGCTGTTCCTATTCCGCATTGTTAGGGAGCCTGGAAAATGCCCTTCATCTGGTAGAGAAAAAATTAAGACAGATAGAAAGCTTTTTAAGCGCCTCCAGCGGCCTGTACCAGAATATAAGTTCTTATCAGGCGGATTTAAAAAGGGGGATCGAATGTCTCCACAGCTCAGTATTTGACGGAAGCATGATCGATTATCAGGTGGATCATATAGCTTTAAGCTGGGCAGACAGGATTGAAAAAGAATGGGTAAAAAGAAACCTTGAGATAGAAAGAGCATTTAAAGAAATATTTTTAAAAAACATGGAGGAACAGTTTGGATTTGACAGAAGGACAGGAGAAATACTCTTCCGTCTTTATAACTCCATGGAGAGATCAGATGTGAAGGATGTGAATCTGGAATACTTCAAACTGCTGGCTTCATTTGTGTATTCTTATGAAGAAGTCGGGTATGACGAAAGTGTTTTATGGCAGATATTTAAATCAGGGGCAGGACCTATGATAAATGCGGAAGAATTCAAGGAACCTTTGACAAAACTGGAAAAGGAAAGAAAACTGACTCTGAATGATATGTGGCACTTTCTGGTTGGGACATACAGCAGGGATGGGTTGGAAAATGAGTTGAAAAGGTATGGGCTGACGGAGGAAGATATATATTATTTGGAGAATAGTATAACAAGCAATTATAAGTATAGTTGTTGGGAAGAACTTAAGGACCCAGAAGCTTTTGTAGAATATAAACAATATTCAAAAAAAGTTGATCTGGCACATATGTCAATTTTTATAACAGCTATATTAACACCGGATAATAATGCTTTTATGAAAGCAGGAGACGGAAGCGGCATATTTAACGGAATATATGATTTAAGAGCCAATGCCGGATATGTAGGGGATGTATATGGGACGGCAGGGAACGGTCCAAAGCTTACACCCGACGATTACAAGGCAGACCTGGATGCGGTAAATTTAAGCGCCAGATTTCAAAATGGCGGAAATGCCATTGAGATAATGAACCAATACTATTCGAAAATAGCAGACGGCACAGGCAACCGAGCCAAAGAATTTGCAGAAAATATCGGACACGGGGATTACAAAGAAGGAATTAAAATATTAAAAGAGCAGGCGCATCGCCACAATCGATATATTTTAGAATATATGGGTGCAGAATTCCTCTTTGACAGAATAAAAGAAAGTCCTGCAGGCATCAATATTATAAAAGACAAACTGGATAATCTTTATGTTCCAACTGAAGTCTGGGAAGAAAGAGGCAAAATCGTCAGAAATTTCATCCACAGCATTGAATCAAACAGAAATGAATATGAAGCATATGAAACAGTAGATATTGATTTTGCAGAAAATGGAGAACGCAAAAATGAGTAGCCAACGTAAAAAAGGATATGTGTCAATAGTAAGCATTTCCATCATTTACTTTATCCTCATTGGGCATATCATAAATGACTGCCGTCACATTACGCAAGACTATGTGGCTGAATATAAACTTCATATCGAAAAAATCAGCGACCTGGAAGATGACCCTTTAGCGCTTGCCGAAGAATTTATGCAGACTGAATACGACAAGCATTGGAAATCATTAGGTTGTTACGGAGAATTCGATGCCTGGCGTGGAAATATAGATTATGAACTGGCTGCAAAAATCGTCCCCGGCAAAAGCGCTACATCCTTTAAAAGATACAATATTGATGATTACGAACGAGACCGGTTTCCCGAAGATATGAATATGCGCATCGCCTGCTCAGCATATGTGAATGACAAATCAGAAAATGATGTAAAAACTGTTAAAATTGCTTTTACTTATGATAGCAGTATTCAAAATATAACTGTATATGTTGACTATCATGGGGAAAATCCGGCAGAATCAGTGCATTTTAACATCAGCCTGATAGAAAATGAATATGTTGCCGACAGAATAAATGCCGAAGAACTTACCGGCCTTACCATAGAAGAAATGGTAGAAACCGCAGAACTCAACCGAAAAGGCTTCGAAGACCTTATGAATGCTATGAAGGAGCACGAACCAGAAGAGAGCAAAAATGATCTGAATTCCAATTTGGAATCCTTATATGCAATAGCCGCACTACTAGTTGTGATATTACTAATCTTATGGATAACAGTATTGGTAGCAATAATAAAATCCGAATTGGGCAAAAAACAAATTCTGTTTCATTCAACACCACATAGAGGCAAAATATGAAGATAGACAAAAAGCATAAAAAAACATATTTACTGATAATATTTGTTTTCATAATTTACTTTACCCTCATTGCGTGTATCATAAATGACTGCCGTCAGATTACGCAAGACTATGCGGCTGAGTATAAACTTCATATAGAAAAAATCAGGAACTTGGAAGATGACCCTTTAGCGCTTGCCGAAGAATTTATGCAATCCAAATATGATAAACATTGGAATTCATTAAAAGGCTGCTGGGGCAGGATTTCAAGAGATATGATCGGATATTATGAATTGGGGACTTATATTGTATCAGGTAAATCTGCCACCCGTTTTTATAAAGAGTTGGAAAATACAAATAAAAACAGTGAAAATTTTGAAAGTACAAATATAAGAGTCATATGTAATGCATACGTAAATGATAAATCAGAATTTGACAATAAAGATATTATAATAGTTTTTAATTATGATAATAGTATTCAAAGTATAACTGTTAATATAAAGTCTTATGGACCAGATTTCCCTGAAACGGTAATTTTTAATATAAATTTAACAGATGGTAACTATATTGCAGACGAACTAAATGCCGAAGAACTCGCAGGCCTTACCATAGAGGAAATCGTAAAAACCGCAGAACTCAACCAAAAAGGTTTCGAAGACCTTATGTATGCCATGAAAGAACATGAACTGGAAGAAAGCAAAAATGAGCTGGATTCTGGTTTAAAATGCTCATATACAATAGCCACGCTACTGATTGTGGCATTGTTATCCTTATGGATAACCGTATCAGTGGCAATGATTAAATTTATGACCAAGAAAAAAACTTCAGTTTCAATTAATATTAGACAAAGGGACAAGGCATGAAGATGAACATAAAACATAGAAAAAAATATTTAGTAATTACATGTATTTCCATCATTTACTTTACCCTCATTGCGTGTATCATAAATGACTGCCGTCACATTACGCAAGACTATGTGGCCGAATATAAACTTCATATCGAAAAAATCAGAAACCTGGAAGATGACCCCTTAGCGCTTGCCGAAGAATTTATGCAGACTAAATACGACAAGCGCTGGAAATCATTAGGTTGTTACGGAGAATTCGATGCCTGGCGTGGAAATATAGATTATGAACTGGCTGCAAAAATCGTCCCCGGCAAGAGCGCTACTTCCTTTGAAAGATACAATATTGATGATTACGAACGAGACAGATTTCCGGAAGATGTGAATATATGCATTACCTGCTCAGCATATGTAAATGACAAATCAGAAAATGATGTAAAAACTGTTGAAGTTGTTTTTACTTATGGCAACAGCATTCAAAATATAGTTGTATATATTGACTATCATGGGGAAAATCCTGCAGAATCAGTATATTTTAACATCAGCCTGATAGAAAATGAATATGTTGCCGAAAGAATGAATGCCGAAGAACTTACAGGCTTTACCATAGAAGAAATGGTAGAAACCGCAGAACTCAATCGAAAAGGTTTCGAAGACCTTATGTATGCTATGAAGGAGCAC
>DEUB01000053.1:16555-30692 GCA_002362385.1 Lachnospiraceae bacterium UBA3273 | reverse complement strand
AAATGAATATGTTGCCGACAGAATGAATACCGAAGAACTTACAGGCCTTACCATAGAAGAAATGGTAGAAACCGCAGAGCTCAACCGAAAAGGCTTCGAAGATCTTATGTATGCTATGAAGGAGCACGAACCGGAAGAAAGCAAAAAAGATCTGAATTCTAATTTGGAATCCTTATATACTATTGCCGTATTTCTGATTGCAGTATTGCTGACCCTTTGGATAACCGTACTGATAGCAATCCTAAAATCCATATCCCCCAAAATAGTTTTAACTCTAATTGATACTTAACAAAGGGGGCAAAAGTTGAAAAAGTTTTTTCATGGCGTTTTATGCCTCGATTGAAGCGGAAGGAATGAATATAAATATGAAGAATAATAAGAAGCCAAAAAGATCATATTTATTAGTTATATGCATTTCCATAATTTACTTTACCCTTATTGCCTGCATCATAAACGACTGTCGTCAGATTACGCAAGACTATGTGGCCAAATATAAACTTCATATCGAAAAAATCAGCAATCTGGAAGATGATCCTTTAGCGCTTGCCGAAGAATTTATGCAATCCGAATATGATAAACATTGGGATTCATTAAAAAACTGTTGGGGCAAAGAAAATCTGGTCGGAGGTTATGAGTTACATTCTTATATCATATCAGGAAGATATGCTACTAGTTTTTTCTGGGAAGGAAAAAATAACTATGATAAAGGTAACCAGGACTTAAAAACCACGGATATGGAAATTTTATGTAATGCTCATGCAGATAATGAAACAGATCAGGATAAAAGTATTATCATTGCTTTTACTTATGGCAACAGCATTCAAAATATGGCTGTATATATTGACTATCATGGGGAAAATCCTGCAGAATCAGTGCATTTTAACATCAGCCTGATAGAAAATGAATATGTTGCCGACAGAATTAATGCCGAAGAACTTACAGGCCTTACCATAGAAGAAATGGTAGAAACCGCAGAACTCAACCGAAAAGGCTTCGAGAATCTTATGTATGCTATGAAGGAGCACGAACTGGAAGAAAGCAAAAACGAGTTTAATTCCGGCTTGAAACGCCTATATACAATAGCCGCACTGTTGATTGCGGCATTGTTAACTCTATGGATAACCGTACTAGCTGCAATGATAAAATCAAAATCAGGCAATAAAAAACAAGTCCTATTTCACTCAAAGCCTGGCAAAGGGACAAAACATGAAAATAAGTCCAAAAATAGAAAAACACATTTATTGGAAATATTAAAATCTGAAGCAGACAAAAAAGCCCAAGTCCTGTTTCGCTCAAAGCATGACATTGACAGAGAGATAAAAAGTAAAAATATGCGTGCGTATTTATTAGCAATGCTTATTTCAATAATTCATATCACACTTATTGCGGGAATTATAGGCTTATGCCGCCTGACGGCAGAAAACCATGTAAATGAATATAATCTCCATATTGAAGAAGTTAAAAACCTGGAAGATGATCCTCTGGTACTTGCTGAAGAATTTATGCGGACTGCTTATGATAAACATTGGAATTCATTAAAAGGCTGCCACGGCAGTCATGATGAATATGAAACGGAAAATGATTATGAATTAAGTACCCATATTTTACTCGGGAGCCCCCCTACCGTTTTTACAAGATACAATAAACTCGGGTCTAATGACAGCATCTGGAATACAGTGCCTGCTGATAAGGATTTTCTTATCAAATGTGAAGCATATGCAGACAATACAACAGAATATGATAAAAACATTACTATTGCCTTCGATTATAGTGAAAATATAACTTATTTAACTGTGTGTGTTGAGTATTATGGAAATAATCAGGCAGATCCGGAATACTTTATCATTAACCTGACACAAAACGGCGCTGATGCGGGCACGGTAAATGTCGAAGAACTTACCGGCCTTACCATAGAGGAAATCGTAGAAACCGCAGAACTCAACCGAAAAGGCTTTGAGGATCTTATGTACGCCATGAAGGAACACGAACTGGAAGAAAGCGAAAATGAGCTGAATTCTGTTTTAAGGCGCTCATATATCATAACCGCATTACATGTTGTTATGTTCATAGGCATATGGATATACGTTTTAGCGGCAATCCTAAAATCCATACCATCAAATAAGAACGGGAGGACATTTTAATGATAACAGATTATTTAAAGAGTGACTACGATGTGGCGATATATCACAGCAAAGCCTTAAAAATAGCTGCCGCCCGGTTAAGTCTGGTCCCCGAAACAGGCGCCGGAGAAACAAACCACGGCATTAACGATATCTGCTGCAGCATTTACAGCGAAACCTCTGCCATACTCCAATCCTATTATAATGCGGCGCAGAGAGACGGCGACAGAATCAAAGCCGTAGCAGATGAATTATCAGGCTTGGATCTTAACATGAGCTATGGAATGTCAAACAACTGAAGCATAATAACGAAAAAAGGAACAGAGCGGCATACCTTCATATGCCGCCCGGTCCTTTCCTGTTCCTTCTACTGTCTCTTCGCCATCATCCTTACCAGATAATAAAACTCCTCTTTATATTCGTCATCAATATCCAAAGTGGAATACTCCTCTATAATACCTTCCAAAGTAGCCGTTCCTTTATGGGGGCTGTCAGATAAGATCATGGCAAACTCCGCCGCAAGGGAAGCAAATACGAAGTCGTCGCTGGGAGCCTTAGTAAAATCTTCCTCATCCACCACGTAGGATTTTAATTTGGACTGGGTTTTTCCCGGCTCTTTATAGCGGACGCTCACTGTTGCAAATTCGTCGCTGTAGCGGGATTTACCGCTGTCTTCGCTACCGCTCTGGTATTTCAAACTGATCTCATCCCTGCTTCCTGTCGGAATGATCTCATAAAGGGCGATTACCGTATGCCCTGCACCGATCTCCCCCGCGTCTTTGCTATCATCATGGAAATCCGAGGCTTCCAGCATCCTGTTTTCATAGCCGATCAGACGGTAGGCATTTACCCTGTCCGGATTAAATTCTACCTGAAGCTTTACATCCTCGGCAATGGTAAGCAGGGTGGAACCCATTTCCTCAACCAGCACCTTTTTTGCCTCAAATAAAGAATCAATATAGGCATAATTACCGTTTCCGCAGTCTGCAAGACGTTCCATGTTGTTATCCTTGATATTGCCCGTTCCGAATCCCAGTACCGACAGGTAGACGCCGTTTTCCTTCTTTTCCGTGATCAGCTTTTCCAGTTCATCCGGTTCCGATATGCCGATATTCAGATCTCCGTCCGTAGCAAGGATGACCCTGTTGTTACCGCCTTTGATAAAATATGCTTCCGCTAACTGATAGGCCCTTTGGATGCCGCCCTCTCCGTTGGTGCCGCCGCTGGCATAGAGTTCGTCAATGGCGCTGCAGATCTTATCCTTTTCATTTCCTTTTGCCCCTTTCAACACCGTTTCCACGCCGCTGGCATATGTAACGATGGATACCGTATCCTTTTCCCCCAGTTCATTTACCAGTTCCTTAAAGGATTCCTGCAAAAGAGGCAGCTTATCATCATACGACATGGAACCGGATACGTCCAGCAAAAATACCAGGTTGCTGTCCGGCGCTTCGCTCATATCAATTGCTTCCGTTCTCATTCCCACCATCATCAGCTGATGGTCTTCATTCCAGGGGCAGGGCGCGATTTCGGTGGTAACGCCGAACATTTCTCCCCTTTTGGGATAGTTCAGATCATAAGAGAAATAATTAATGAATTCCTCAGGCCTTACCGCATCAGGATTGATGTCGGAAAGGGTATAACCGTCTTCGATCATCCTGCGCACATTGGCATAAGACGCCGTATCCACATCTGCGGAAAAGGTGGACAGGGGCTGGACCCCGGTAATATAAAAGCCGTTCTCCTCTGCCTTTTCATACTCTTCCCCGTCCGGCTCGACGCTCTGATAAGGAAGATAATATTCATCCGCATTTGCTTCGCCCCGCGCATAGGGGCTGTTTTGCGTGGCTGCCCCTGCCGAATCCCAAGGCTCTTCCGCCGCTTCTGCCACGGCCTCATCACTCCCGCCGGAAGGCATTTCCGGCGGTTCCTCCGCCGGCGCTTCTGCCGGCATTTCCGGCTCGTTTTCATAATAAGGCGCTTCCTGCCCATCGCTCGCAGGAGACTTTGTCGGTCCCTCTTCACTTCCGCCGCAGCCTGTGAGCATGCCTGCTGCAAGGGCCGCCGTCATAAGAACTGCCAATCCTTTTTTTGCAAATATCCCTTTCTTTTTCATATCCTTCTCCTCCTTTTTCCATACCGAAAAATGTTATCTGGTATAGATACGGGTGGTTCCAGACAAATTTATGGTATTTTTTCAATTTTTTCCAAAATTCCTTCCCCGTTTTCTGCATTACGGTCGTTTCCGCCATTTTTTAAGGGATATACGCTTAAGGAATACGCCTCCTTACGCTTTATCTCTATCCCCCGCTCTTCTATGTCTGCACACTGCTCTTTTGTCAGATAGACTTTCAGACTGCTTCCGTCCTCTAAACGGAAGGTATAAGCATATGCATAGCCCGTTTCCTGCATTTCTTCAGAGACAACTGCGATTTTGTAAAGAACGGCCCGTTCAATTTCCACTGCGTTTTCCCCGGCTTCCGTCAAATTTCCTGCCGCCTCTGCCTGGGCCTTATTTCTGTCTGCGCCGCCCGCCGGATCCGCTTCATACATGTTATCCTCTTTGTTCTCCTGTATAACAGGCGTTTCATCATTTTCCATGTTCTCTGAAGACATATCCGCCGGTGCGGCTGATTCCGTCATGGCGTTGTCCCCATCGTCAAAGCTCTCATCTGACTCTGCATCTTCACAGGCTTCCATGGGAGCCTCCGCTGCTTCATCTGCTGCTTCCTCCAGCTCCGCTTCATATGTCATTCCTGCATCACTCGGTTCCTCACATGCAGATTCCATGGGCGCCATATCGGCGCTGTTCTTTGAAACCCGCATGACGTTAAAGCCTATTAAAAGGGCACAAAGGCATGCGGCTGCGGGAACTGCTCTTTTCATAAGATAAATAATCTTGTTCTTCTGCTCTTTTCCGGTTTCCGGGTTTTCCCCGCTTCCTTCCGCCTTTTGTGCTACCGTCTGCTCTTCCTCTGTCTTTCCCTTCTTTTCCTTCAGGTTCGGCTCGATACGGGACCACAGATCGGGCATATCGGATTCTATATAATTTTGATATTCTTCTTGAAAATCACGCTTCATAGCCGCACCTCCTTAATTTTTTCATTGCTTCCCTGTATCTCCAGGTAACCGTGCCCATGGGAGTTTCCAATATATTGGAAATTTCTTCAAAGGTCATATCTCCTATGATCTTTAAATGGACGATTTCCCTTTCCGCCGGCTTTAAGCGGTCTAAGGCTTCTTTGACGGTCAGATTAGAAACTGCTTCCTCCGCGGTGGCATCCCGGTTATCGCTTTCGCTTATCGTACCACCCCCCGTTCTTCCACGCTCGTTTAAGGCCTCGTCAGAAGCCGCCATAGCCTCAAATCCCTGCTCCCCCGCATCATACGGGATCTCTCTCTTATGGCTCCGCAAAAAATCGACCGCCATATTTCTTGCGATACGGCTAAGCCATGCCCTGTGCCCCGTTCCCGGCACATATTTGTCTGCGATGTCCCATAATTTAATAAAAAACTCACTGGTCACATCCTCCGCATTTTCCCGGTTTCTCAAAATTCCCAGCAAAAAATGGAACAAAAAACCTGCATAAGCCACATATATCTCCTTCAACGCTTCTTTATCGCCCTGCTTTATGCGTTCCATGCACCGGTCAAAAACCCGATCCTCCATTGTATTCCCCTTTCCTCCCTGTAATAGACACGAATGGCGCCTTTATTTTTTATGGATAAATTTTTATTTTGTGATTCCTATTACATAGATGCTTTCTGCATCCCTTCCTATGCTGTTTACGGCTTCCTTCAAAGTAACATAGCCGCCCCTTGCCCGATAACCTGCCGACCTTTTCCCGTCTCTGGTATAATCATTATGAACGGCAAAGAAACCGTCCTTCTTCGTAATGCACACCGTATGTATTTCTTCCATGATGTTATTTTTATTGTTATATACCGTGGCAATGACCGTATGGCTTTTCTTTTCCAATTCACAAATATCTCTTTCATCCCTGCTGCTGATCCCGGATACATCATACCCGCAGTCTTTCAGATAATTTCTTACGGCATGGGGCGCAACGCCGAATTCTCCCTTCAGGGCCGCCCCCCTTTGCTCAAAGACCGTTATCAGTTCCGCCACATCATCTGAGGACAACGCTTTTCCAAGATCAAGCAGGGCGTTATATACCGCAATGATCTCACAGCCGGAATATCTCATATTGTGATGCCTGCCGCTGCCAAACTGTATGTCTCCCCAGTCGTTCTGGTTTTCAATGAAATTTCCCGCCTTAAAGACGGTTTCCTCCTTCAGCGCCCGCCTGTTGATCTCCCTGTTTTTCTCTCTTGTCCGCCGGGAAACCCTTGTGATCCTGCAAAACATATCGTATACCCGCAATACCGTATTGTTGGATATATGCCGCGGTATATATGCTTTTGGCGCTGTAAACAGATCATGGACCATAGTTAAGATCTTTAAACGATGTTTCAAAGGATTCCATGCCGCCTTTCCCTGATTCTTTCCGCTTCGGGACAAAATGTCCGTTTGTTTTCTTTCCTCATTATACACGCCATCAGGCGTCAGGTATATACCTTTTTGCCCACTTTAAAACGCGGCAGGGACGAAACCGGCGTCCTGCCGCGCTGTTTTTTAACTTTATATATTCCTCCGGCCGGAACATTTTCATATCCCGGCCTTTTTCCACCCCTTAAAGTTTACTTACCCTGTCTACAACGCTTTGATCCTATCCACAGCTTCCACCGTATTTTCATAGGAGCCAAAGGCGGTCAGCCTGAAATAAGTCTCTCCGCTGGGCCCGAAACCGGAACCGGGGGTTCCCACCACATTTGCATTTTCCAGCAGATAATCAAAGAACTCCCAGCTGGTCATGCCCTTTGGCGCCTTCAGCCAGATATAAGGAGCGTTCACGCCGCCGGAAACCGTATAGCCTGCCTCTTTTAAGCCCTTTAAAATATATGCGGCGTTTTTCATATAATACGCCACCTGCTCCTTAAGCTGGGCCTTGCCCTCAGGGGAATAGACCGCTTCTCCTGCACGCTGTACGATATAAGGCGCCCCGTTGTACTTGGTGCCGTGCCTCCTTGCCCACAGAGAATGCAGGGTCACATCGCCGCACTTTAAATCCTTGGGAATTACCGTATAGCCTAAGCGCACGCCGGTAAAGCCTGCGTTTTTGGAAAAGGAATGCAGCTCTATGGCACAGGTTTTCGCCCCTTCGCACTCATAAATGCTGTGGGGCACATCTTCCTCCGAAATGTACGCCTCATAAGCCGCGTCATAAATAATGACGGAGCCGTTTTTATTGGCATAGTCCACCCACTCCTTTAGCTGCGCCTTTGTGATGGTAGAGCCTGTGGGATTATTGGGAAAACAAAGATAGATCAGATCCGGCACTTCCTTTGGCAGCTCCGGCGCAAAATCGTTTTCCGCCACGCAGGGCATATAGATCACATCGCTCCATGTCTCTTTCTTCGCATCATAAGTGCCTGTCCTGCCCGCCATGACATTGGTATCCACATAAACGGGATAAACCGGATCGCAGACCGCTATTTTATTATCCGTTGCAAAAATCTCCTGAATATTGCCGGAATCACACTTTGCCCCGTCGGAAATAAAGATCTCGTCAGGCTCGATATCACACCCTCGTGCCTTATAATCGTTATCCGCAACAGCCTTCCGCAAAAATTCATAGCCTAGATCCGGCGCATACCCCCGGAAGGTGGCGGCGTCGCCCATTTCATCCACAGCCTTATGGAGGGAATCGATGATCGCCGGCGCCAAAGGCTGGGTCACGTCCCCGATCCCTAAGCGGATGATCTTTTTATCCGGGTTTGCCCCGGCATATTCGTTTACCTTTCTGCCGATGGTGGAAAACAGATAGCTTCCCGGCAGTTTTAAATAGTTGTCGTTGATCTTAAACATGTTTCTCTTCTCCTTTTATGTAATCGTTCCCCGCCGCCGTAAACGTTCACATGATCCGAAACGCCCGGGCAGGGTTTCGATCCTTATAGCGTTTTCAATCCTCTTCCCAGGGAAACTCCCCTTCAAATACCGTTTCCGCAGAACCTGTCATATAGATCAGGTTCTTATTCCTGTCCCACCGTATGTCGATCTCGCCGCCTAACACCCGGACGGTTACCTCATCCTCTGTCAGACCGTTCAAAACGCATGCCGCCACCGTAGCGCAGCAGCCCGTACCGCAGGCAAGGGTTTCCCCGGTGCCCCGTTCCCAGACGCGCATATTCACATGAGTTCTGTCCACGACCTCCACAAACTCCGTGTTGGTCCTGTTGGGAAATACTTCGTGGTTTTCGAACAGGGGGCCTATGGAAGCAATATCCAGCTTTGCAATATTCTCCATAAATACCACCGCATGGGGATTTCCCATGGAAACACAGGTCATCCTGTACTCTTTTCCCTTTACTGTGATCGGTTCGTCAACGGATCGTTCCATGGCGCTTTTCACAGGCACCTTTTTTGCCTCCAGCACCGGAGCGCCCATATTGACCTTTACAGATCTTACCAGGCCGTCTTCCACATACAGATCCACGAATTTCACGTTGCCGAAGCTGACAATGCTAATCTGCTTTTTATCCGTCAGCCCCTTGTCATAGACATATTTTGCCACGCAGCGGATGCCGTTTCCGCACATTTCCGCCCTGGTTCCATCCGCATTATACATTTCCATCTCAAAATCCGCTTCCTCAGAAGGGTTGATGAAAATAGCGCCGTCTCCTCCCACGCCGAAATGTCTGTCGCTGACCGCCCTGACAAAAGCGGGCTTATCCCCTATCTTTTCGGTAAAACCGTTGATATATACATAATCGTTTCCGCATCCCTGCATCTTGGTAAATTTCATTTTCTTTCTCCTAATCCATCATAAGTCTTAAAACCATCTGGGCCGTTTCCACCATGCCGGTGGCATTGTCCATACTGGTCTTTTGCAGATACCTGTGGGCCTCTTCCTCGGTCATATTATTCCGGTTCATCAGCAGAAGCTTTGCCTCGCCTATCAATGCCGTTTCTTCAGGCTTTCTCTCCTTGGGCTTCTTTCGCCTCGCCTTTCTTTTATAAACAATGGAAGTGCTCATCATCTCCACTGTGTTGATAAAATCATTGAGTTTAAAAGGCATGGAAAGACATACGATCCCGTTATCCAGACATTCCATCAAAAGCCTCTGGGATGCCATTAAAAGCATTTCAAAGTCCGGAGGAAGGCTTTCATACAGTTGGGAATAAAGCATATCCGTAAGCTTATAGCCGCAAATGACGATCCCGTCATTTAAACTGTCAGTCTGGGCTAACGCCTGGGCGCCGGAGGTACAGACCGCCGTAACCGCATAACCGTTCCTGACAAGCAGGTTCTTTATATTTCTCCCATCGTCTATTTTGGGAAGGGCTACAATAATCCCGGTCATACATCCACCTCCTTATCTGCAGCCGTATGCCGCCTGTAACGTCTAATTACGCACAGACAGATCAGTATCTGTACAAATACCGGTCTACTTCCCATTCCGTAACCTGCGCCTTGTATTCGTTCCATTCCCTGCTTTTACACTCGATATACCGGGCGTAAGCATGCTCTCCCAATATGTCCTTCATGAAGGGATCCCCTTCAAAAGCTTCCAAAGCCTTGCTGAGATTATCCGGCAGGGCAGAAACATTACCTTCCCTTTTCTCATCTTCCGTCATTTCACAGATGCTGCACTCCAAGCTTTTGGGCGGTTCGGTTTTGTGCCTGATGCCGTCAAGCCCCGCCATAAGGGCTGCCGCAACGGCAAAATAAGGGTTTGCCGCCGGATCGGGGCTTCTAAGCTCCACCCTGATATTCTCTCCTGTCCCGACAACCCTGATCAAATGGCTCCGGTTTTTGCTGCTCCAGGTAGTATAGACAGGGGCCTCATATCCCGGTACCAGCCGTTTGTAGGAATTTACCAGAGGATTAAAAATGACCGTCATGGCTTTCATATGCTCCATCAGTCCTCCGATAAAATAATATGCTTCCTTGCTAAGGCCGTTCTCATCCTTTTCGTCTGCAAAGATATTTTTACCGTCCTTCATAAGGTTTAAGTTCAGATGCATGCCCGAACCGTCGCACCCCGCCTTGGGCTTGGGCATAAAGGTAGCATGAAGGCCGTGACGTTTCGCAATGGTCTTGACCGCAAGCTTAAAGGTCATGATATTGTCCGCCGTTTTCAGGGCATCGTCATAACGGAAATCTATTTCATGCTGTGCCGGAGCCGCCTCATGATGGGAGGATTCAATGACAAACCCCATATCCTCTAACGTCAGCACCATATCCCTTCTGGCATTTTCCCCCAGATCCACCGGTCCTACGTCAAAATATCCCGCCTGCTCATGGGTCAGGGTCGTAGGGTTCCCGATCTCATCGGTGTGGAATAAGAAAAATTCACATTCCGGTCCCACATTCAGGGTATACCCCATTTCTTCCGCTTCCTTTACGGCTTTCTTCAAAATGTATCTGGGGTCTCCCGTAAAGGGTTCTCCCTCCGGCGTATAGACGTCGCAGATCAGCCTTGCCACCTTGCCCTGCTGGGGTCTCCAGGGGAATACCTCTAACGTGCTGTAATCGGGATATAAGTACAGATCCGGCTCCCTGTCCTTGGTAAAGCCTTCAATGGAAGCCCCGTCAAACATGAACTTATTGTTAAGCGCCTTTTCCAGCTGACTGACGGTAATTGCTATATTTTTAAAATTTCCCAGAATATCCGTAAACTGCAGCCTGATGAATTCCACATCCTGCTCCTCACACATACGGATCACGTCTTCTCTTGTATATTTCTTCATATGCCCATTCCTCCTATTTCCCATAATGCCGCACGATTTCGTTACAGCTTCTTCATTTCCTGCCGGCTCATCCCGGCGGTAATACCATAATCAGTAAAAGGGCATTCTTCCCCCATAGAAGAACGCCCTTGTTCTCACATATCATAACAACAGAAACGGCCTTTTGTCAATTCCCGGCGGGGAAATATTTTCCTGTCATAATTCCCGTTCTCTTTCATAAATTATACAAATGAACTGCCAAAGGAGTTTTCCATGCACAACAAAACCAAAATCGTTGTCCTTCATATGAAAGAATTAATATACACTGCTATCTTTGCAGCCTTAGCCATTCTCTTCGTCATCCTGCTCGTTTACATGTTCGGCAAAAAGGATTCCGATAAAGCCATGGAAACTATGGCTCAGGCAGCCTATGTGCCCGGCGTTTACACCACCTCCCTGACCTTGAACAACAATGTCATCGACGTTGAGGTAGTGGTGGACGAAAACCATATTAATTCCGTCCGGCTTGTAAACATAACCGAAACGGTCACTACCATGTTTCCTCTGGTAGAACCCGCCTTCGACTCCATTGCAGGCCAGATTTATGAAGGTGTGGAATTATCCAATATTACCTACGACCAGGAAAGCCGCTACACCAGCCTTGCCCTTATACAGGCGATTCAGGCCTCCCTGGATAAAGCGTCAGCCGCCAAGGTCTCCCAGAACGGCATGTAAACTCTCCAATTCCTCCAGCCAGATATCTCCACAGGCGTCGGAAGGCATACGCAGGTCTCCTCTGGGAGAAACCGCCACGCTTCCCACCTTTGGACCGTCTGGCAGGCAGGAACGTTTAAACTGCTGTGCAAAAAATCTTTTATAGAAAGTCACAAGCCAATGATAAATGGTTTCCATGTCATATTCATCAGAAAATGCCGACAGCGCCAGTCTGAATACCTTTTCCGGCGAAAATCCCCAGCGTAACATATAATACAGGAAGAAATCATGCAGCTCATAAGGCCCTACCAGATCTTCCGTTTTCTGGGAAATCTTTCCTTCCGCAGGAGGGAGAAGTTCCGGGCTTACAGGCGTATCCAGCACGTCCAGCAGGATTTTGGAAAGTTTCTCATCCTGACAGGTATCCGCATAAAAACCTACCAGATGGCGCACCAGGGTTTTGGGCACTCCCGCATTGACCCCGTACATGGACATATGATCCCCGTTATAGGTCGCCCACCCTAAGGCAAGCTCCGACATATCTCCCGTTCCGATTACCAGGCCGCCCACCTTATTTGCAATATCCATAAGCACCTGGGTCCGCTCTCTTGCCTGGGCGTTTTCATAAGTCACATCATGGTTTTCTGCATCCTGTCCGATATCCCGGAAATGAATGTTTACCGCTTCCTTAATATCCACTTCGATCAATTCAGCCCCCAGTATCTTTGACAGACGGCAGGCATTGTCATAGGTTCTGTCAGTGGTGCCGAAGCATGGCATGGTAACCGCCTTGATCCCCTTTCTGTCAAGTCCTAAAAGATCAAAAGCCCTTGCCGTGACCAATAAAGCCAGAGTGGAATCCAATCCTCCCGAAATACCGATTACCGCATTTTTGCTCCCGGTATGAGCAAGACGTTTTTTCAGCCCATAGGATTGAATGGATAAAATCTCTTCACATCTCGCCTTCCTTTTCTGCTCGTCTGCCGGCACGAATGGATGTTTGTTAAAAGTTCTGGTCAGATCCGTCTCTTCCCTGACAATGGCAAAGGGTATGGTCAGATATTCCTTATCATTTACGGGCGCATAGCTGTTCATGCGCCTTCTTTCGGACTGCATCCTTTTTACATCGATATCGCTGTAAATACTTTGGCATGTGAATTTCTTTACCTCCGCAAGAATAGCGCCGTTTTCCGCAATGATGTTGTGTCCGCCGAAAACCAGATCCTGGGTGCTTTCCCCTTCCCCTGCGCTGGCGTAAATATAACCGCAGATCAGCCTGGCGCTGGCGGACTTTACCAGCATCTGTCGGTAGGCGTCCTTTCCGACTGTTTCATTGGAAGCGGATAAATTCACGATAATGTTGGCTCCCGCCACGGCATGGGATGTGGAAGGCGGGTCTGCCGCCCAGATATCCTCACAGATCTCACAGGCCACACAAAGTCCTTCTATGGCGTCGGAAGTAAAAAGCTGATTTGTGCCAAAGGGAATTTCTTCTCCTTCAAAATCTATCATAACGGGAGTCTGTATTCCCTCTGCAAAGTGTCTTGTCTCATAAAATTCCCCGTAAGCCGGAATACAGGTTTTGGGAACAAAGCCTATGATATCCCCGCAGTTAACCACTGCGGCCACATTATATAAACGGTTTTCCCATTCCAAAGGCATGCCTACAAAGATCAGGGCGTCCACCCCGTCCGTATGGGCGGCAATGATCGTCAACGCCCTTTTCGCCTCCTGCAAAAGGCGTTCCTGCAAAAACAGGTCCCCACAGGTATAGCCCGTAATGCAAAGCTCGGGAAAGACCATGATCTTGGCTTTATTTGCCTCTCCTTCGTCAATACATTCACAAATCCTCTCCGCATTATAAATCGGGTCAGCCACTCTGATATGCGGCGTCATGGCTGCCACTTTGATAAAACCGTTCTGCATGGTTTCCTCCTCTATAAATATCAAAATCCAAATCTATATTTGTATCCTGAATCTTCTGATGATCTTACTTAATCTGTCACACTTACGTCATAAGTATACGTTGTTTTATTTCTATCTGCAAGTTTAGTCACTCTTTTTGAACTAATTATTATAAATTTTGTTGTACCTTTTCAGGCAAATACTTCGCCAGCTCCTCTGCCAACTCATATACCTTGGTTCCCGGCGCAATATCTGCCGGTGTTTTTCCCTCATTTCCCTCTATAATTCTTTTCGCATATCGTATTGCCAGCTTCAGATCCCCCTTTTCCATCAAAACATTAAATATATCCTTCATATTCTTCTGGTACTTTCCAATTCCCAATTCTTTGAACTTATCATTCAGGAACTTGATATACTCAGACCTATGATTGTTTGAAGTATAGTAAGCAAAATGCAATATAAACCAAAATTCAATACACTCATTACTCCACGCCGCATGATACTGTAAATTCGGGTTTTCTAAATTCAACTTGTCCACCCGTTCTGCAACGCCGTTAAAATCTTTTGCCGGAAAGCTGTCTTTATCATACACACACCAAATCTG
>DEUB01000053.1:0-16273 GCA_002362385.1 Lachnospiraceae bacterium UBA3273 | reverse complement strand
TTATCATACACACACCAAATCTGTCCGCTGGCGATCCCATTTTTACGAACATATCGTTCTGCCATACCAATGACCCGCATGGTTTCCGCAGCACAAGGCTCAATTTCAATCAAGACCATATCCTTATAAATGGGATTATCCTCTATCAACCTCTTAAATCCCTCAAAATAGAGCGGCTCTGTTTGTTCTCCCTCACAAAAGATATAATAGCGATATTCCTTTTTCTCCAGATATTCTTTGCGTCTCTGCTTTCTCCACTGTGTAGTTCCGACTTTTTTAGGCATTGACATTACTCCAATCTATAATCTTTTTCAGATATGGATCTGCGCCATACTTGCCCTCTAGATATTGCTTATCATATTTTGCATCCATGCGGACAGATTCGCCTTTCGTATTCTTAAATTCAACCAGAGAATACAGTTTGGAATTCTGCTCCTTTCCTTTAGCCACAAACCAGATTTCATCCCGACGGAATATATCATTATTCATAGTAGACAAATCATGTGAAGTAAAAATAAGCTGTGCACCGTTTTTGTTAATTTCTATATTGTTATATAACATAATTACATACCGCAGCAAAACAGGATGAATTTTTGCATCCAACTCATCAATCACTAAGGTTGTTCCAACAACAATACTTCTTGCAATAAAAGGCAATAATCCAAACAACTTCTTTGTTCCGCTGGACTCTTCTGACAAAGTCAATTCCGTACTATAACCGTTTACCGTATGCTTGGTATAAACTTCTATAAAATTTTCTTCTTTTTCTTCAATACGAAAATCCGTTATATCCAGATCCATTTCACGAATCATATCCAACACAAGTTTTTTAACCTCGTCTGTCTTGGCTATGGCTGTTCGTAATTCCTGCCTAGGATTTCCATAATTCAGAAAATCAATAGACTCCTCAAACCATTCAATCACGTCGGAAATCACTTCATTCTTTTTGTAAGTAATTCCCAAATAAGATAACAAAGGCAGCGTCTCTGAAATTTCTTCGCTGATTTTGATTTTACCGAACACTCCCTTTAAATCAACTTCATCCCCTTTCCTCACAAAGAGAGACGAACGCCTTCCGGTATCTAATTTAATCCGATCCAAGCTCTCGCAAACAACAAAGTCCTGTTGCACATGGAGGATATAACGATATTCGGCAATATCAGTCCTGAAAAACACTTCAAATTCAGTTGGCTCCTTTCTAGTTTCTTCCGAAAAAGCAAACGGTTCCACCGGAATCTTCCTTGCCTTGTATTCACACTCCGTCTTATCACAAGTTGCGCAAAGCGGTCTTAACACTTTTGCATCCAGTGTATGCAACGCTTCCAGTACATTGGATTTACCGCCTCCATTTGGACCGTAAATCACTGATACTGGCAAAAAGCTTTCTCCACCTTCTGTTTTAATAATTCTATCTCTATGCTCCATGATAGCAGCTGCCTGCATATCAAAAGTCATCTCTTCACGAATACTTTTATAATTTTTCACGGTAAACTGGCATAACATATCTACCACCTCCATCTACTTTATCCATAATTATACACAGTTTTCCGTTTTTGTAAACATAATTTGAGATTTTTTCTCAAATTCATACGTCAAATTTATCAATGTTAATCGTAAAGTGAAATTTTAAACTGTTAAGTGAAATTTTAAATTCCAGTTTTTTTACCCCCAAAAACAAAAATCCGGAATTTACTCCTGCACATAGTTTTTGACCTAAAGTTACTGGAATCATATGACTTCAGCAACCTTATTTTATTCCTTCTTCAATTTACTTACCTCTTCACACCCCGACAGTACAATAACGAATAAAATAAGCAAATATAAAACAACAATATTCTGGCATACTCCATTTTCTATTTTAAAGCCAAGAAAATCTCCTGTTTCAAAATCAATTACCGGCAAAAACGACCTCTCTAAAACCCATTCTTTTAATACATTGTCTTTAATGTAAAACATGCCATTGTAGTCGCAAGAATATACCACAATAAAACCAAAATATCCTCCTCCATATTGATTCACAAAATTTTTGTAGGAATCCTGCAATTTTATCTCATAATATTCCTCAACTATTTCAATCATTTCAATACTTGCTTTATTATCTAATTCTAAAGCAAATAATTTAGGTTTCCTTTCCATCATTTCTCTAACCATATTTTCAAAATTATGTCTATCCATATTTCAACCTCTATGTTAGTCATTAATTTATTTCATATTGATTTCAGCACGCATTAAATTATTAATAATGTCATCGCTCATTATTTTAATAGCATTCTCCAGATACCCAATATCGCAATAAGATATTGAATATATTTCTTCTCACTTCTCATTAAGAGCTAAAATATTCGCTATAATTACTTCAATTTTCTTGTAATGTTATTGCAATAAACCATGGATCAATTCCACACTATCGGCTTCTATATCCAAAATCCCAATTAATATACTTACCGTCATAACGTGCATAATAGTGCATAGTTATAAAATAACATCAACCATAATAAACTTTTCTTTCATATAATTACAATTTTTATCAGTGCGAGAGGCTAATAATTCTTCAACCGGATTCCCAAATTCTATCCAATAATCAGCTATATTTTCTAAATAATTCTGAAGCTCACTGATGTTATCATTTAACTCCAAAATAACTTCCACCAAATATGTCCCTTCAATTTTCCAATACTTTTCTAGTTTTTGATACTCTTTTTTTATTATCTTTTTTTCCAAACATTTGTAAGTATTCTCAATCCGTTCTCTCGCCAGCAGTTCGCTTGATTCCTCAACATAATATCTAATTATCATTTATTTTACCTAATCTCGCATTAATGCGTAATTACTCCCATTTATACAACAAAAGCTCATATTCCGTCTTCCATATGCATAAACCAACTCTCATATCTTTGCTAGCCGCAAAAACATCACAAGCGGTACGCTTATTCATTTCAGATATGGACAAAATATAATCAATATTCTTTATCATTGAACTGACTTTAATTTCAAGTGCACCAATTTTATGAGAAAGGTAATGGAAAAAAATAATATCTTGTTCTGAATTTTTTAATAAAATATCCATATTTTCTTTAAATAGTTTTTCAAATGAATAATCCAACGGCTTTTTTACACTTAATTTTCTTTCATCCATATATTCCATATGTTTTAGAATTTTTTCTATTAATTTTGCCGTACTTTCCGGTGAAATAAAATTATCTACATTGATTTCCTCTATGTATTCCTGCATATCCTTACATAATAACCTTCTACTGTTTTCTATTTGTAAAACTTTTATTCTTTCCTTTCTGTCCATATTTTACTCGCTTTCTTTAATTTACCTTCAAAATCTTCGGGGAAGTGTCTATCATATTGATTATATGTGCCTTCAAATCATTCCTTCTCACTTTTTACCCATTCTTCATAATAGGCATACTGCTCTTTAATAGACGCATATTCATCATATCCACATGGGTCAAAAATATTAACAAGATCTTTCGTAAATGCTTGTTTTCCCATGGTTAATTCATACGCTTCCAATGCATCGCCCATAGACAGTATCATCGAAGAAGGATATACATTTCGACTGCACCCTTTGCATAATAATTTGATATTTTGTAACTCCAGTTTCTCCCGCAATTCCAATAATGCATAAAAATAATTCTCCCCTTCAGCAATAATATGCAATGAATCCATTTGAAATTTAATTTGATAATTATCTCCAACTTCTTTTAAAAAAATACCGGCTTTATTACGATTACCATAAACCATGCAAGAAACCTCATATTTTTCTTCCATTAATTTTTACCTCTATTTCTCTTTTTCATCCATTTTCCGTTTCATTTTCATCAATACCGGACAAGATACTACTACTTTATTTTTCTCTTACAGCCTTCCAAAATTATTGTTTCAAGATATGATTCTTTAAGTTTTTCTCCCTCTCCAAATAGATTAATCAAAATTCTTGCCACAGTAGTAACAGCAAAATCGCTTGACCCTATAAGTCCATGTCTTCCGCCTAAAATTTCTAAAATACCGCTGGGAAAAATATTCTGTGCACTTAGCTCATCAAATAGTTGTGCCAAAGCATTATAATAATTTTTTACTATTCCATTATGCACAATATCCCCCGGAGCAGCTATATCGGACATAACTATATTATCTTCTTTACTCTGCTTATATAAAATTTTAAAATTACCGGAACTATTCTCGGTAAATTTAAAACTCAACATTGCATAATTACTTGCATCACGGGGAGCCAGTTTTAACTCCAGACACAATATCCCACTAAACCAGGTAATATTTTTATTAGCCTTGTAAATACAAGCAATATCTTCTTTACCACCCTTACAGTCATCCGGAACTTCATCAACCCACAAATTCATCATGCGATATGAATCTAACTTTGCCTTTTTTATCATAATTATTATTCCTTGTATATATACCGTATCAAATTAATTAGTTTCAATATTACTTACTTCCATCTCCAATATACTGCCCCATTACACTGACATAGTCTGGCAAAAAATGTATTTATATCCGAATGAATAAAGTCCCATTCATCCGACGGGTATCCCATATCCCCATCCACAATATAATCCTTTTCTTTATTCAAATCTAAAAGCAAGACATCATCGCAAAACAAACACTGAATAAAGCAATACCAGCTATCCCGAATATCGTACCCGTCATTCCTCATTTCCTGCGTGGCGCTTTCCATTTCCTCAATACCTAACAATTTATACCCATCATCTTCATACTTTGATTCGGACTTATATATAATCGCACCGTTTGAAGTCAATAAAAATTCCCTGTAATTTGCCGGTATTCTGCATTTATTCCTATGCTCAAAAGCTTCAATTTTTTTTAATGCTGCCGGCTCATTCCAATAAAAGCCATACACTTCTTCTCCAAATATTGTTTTTATCGTTACCTGACCTTTTACTTTATCAGCCAGTTCCTTTAACACATTCATTTTTCTCCTCTTTCAACCAATAAATACACAATTTCAAAAAATATCAAAAAGCATTTATCTATTAGATAAATGAAAATACTTCTCTTGCTCTTTTCCCCCTACTCCTATTCCATACGGAAAACCGGGATCTATAAATATAATTTGCCCGTTCTCTAATACAATTTTTACTGCAGCACAATTTTTCTCCGTTCCATCTTGAAATTCTATATCTTTTACTATATTATCAGCAAGTATTGAACTAACCAAGACTAATTCTTTAACAGATGACTTGACTTTGATCATATCTTCATCACATTCAAATCGATATCGAACATCTAAAACTTTTTCCATCTTTAATCGACTATATTGTTTAAAAGATTCAAATTCTATTAATATATCTTCAAATTCAAAATACATCCATCTTAAATCAGGAGTAAATTCATTCTGACCTTCTTCTAAATATATAAATCCAACTGTATATATATCTGTGATTTTTTTACCAATAATTGTTGATAACATTTTGCTCCCCCTTTAAAAACAGTAATGATATAAGTTAGCAAACATCACTTCAAGCGCCGTTTAATTATTAACCCTAAAAAGACTGCCTGTTATTGCCATCCGAATCCTATTTCTTTTATAAAAGGAGTAATTGCAAAACAGCCGTCTGTTTCTTCATCATTACATAACCAATATTCAAGTGTATCATTATGAATGGATGTATCTTTTTTCAAAATTTTTTTAATTCGTTCTCTAAATATATCCTCTCCTTTTTCTACTATTAAAAAATCATTATATGATTCCAGTATCATACGCATTAGCGTAGCCTTTTCGTTTAAATTTAAATCATTTTTTTCATAATAATCCACATAATCAGATAATTGACTAACGTCGGCAACTTCATATTCCCAATCTTGGGTAAATTCATCTGCACCCTTCAAATTTAAATTTCTTGTCAACTTATCAATCGTTTCCTTTGAAGGATATTTCAGTTCGTTCATCATATTTTTCATAAAATCCTTCTCTCCATATGAACCTTGACTCCATGTAATTTGAATTTTATCTTGATTCTCAATGATAGCAAAACCATTTCCTATCTGTTCAAACTGATTGGGCACAATTTTGCCATGGTCTCGCTGGCAGTCTCAGTGATACAATACTCAATCCATATACTTTTTAATAATTAAATACAAACATATCCTATCGCTCCATCTTTATAACTTTCAATATCATCAGCCACACCCATTGGTTCCTCTTTCCGCAACTTATGAAATCTAATTTCCACCCGATCTTCATCACTACTCATAATCAAACAAAATGTGGCATTAGGATCCAATTCCTTTAATTGCAACGCCCACATTCTAATTACTAATAAAGCGATTAAGGTCCCTGTCTCCATTGATATTTCATTTTCAAAATAATCATTTATCCTAACTTCTGAATTACTAACTTCATATCCGGTTTTATCCGTATATATATCTAATGCACTATCAAGAGAGTTCTCTAATTCCTTCACATCTTTTTTACTAATAAGAATACAATCTTTTACCTTTTTAAAAGGAGGATTAAACAACTCATTTAAATGTTTCACATTAAGCCGTAATTCCTCTTTACTTTCGTAATCAGCAAGTCTATTTAGCAATTGTTTCATTTTTAAATTCGCAATCCACTCCATAATCATTCTCTCTATACTTTCATTGCTTTTTTAACCGATTTTCTTGTGTTACCTTTTATACACTGGCTTAACGCCGCCCGACCAGAATACATTGCCGGGTAAAAGGATTATTAAAAATCACAAGGATCGGCGTACTGAAAATCTCCTAATCCATCAGCAATATGTATATTGGTATATCCACTATATGTACAATTTGAACTTTCGTATATTCTAATCTTAAATTTACCGTATGGGATTATATTTAACTCCCAAATATTATATTCTGCCACTAATTTTTCAATCTTAGCAATCCCTTGCCACTTAATATCTTTCCACATTTATTCTGTTACCTCGCTAATCCAAATAGTAATAACTTACCATCTGGTCCTATAATAATATATTTACTTTGTTTTTTCTTCACAAATCCCGTACAAATCCCTAAACAAAGCATTTTCTACTGTCATTTGTGTTCCAAAAATACTTGTTTCCGGAATTTTAAGTCCCCAAACCACTTCATCAATTTCTGTCAATTCTAACTTTTGTAAATGATAGGTATATAAAAATTCCGTAATTTTTTCAGCCACTTTATACTGAGAACTTATATATGGTTCTGCGCCAAACCCTTCCAATACCGGGGTCAATCCTTCTTCATCTCTGTTCTCTACACTGAATTCATGTTGAAAAACAAATAAATCTGCAACCTTGCTAATTTTTAATAAACTTTTATATTTTATATGAAACTCATTCTTTATATAGTCCCTAAAGTAAAACAACAACTCGATAGCTGGATCGTTTTCTGTGTTAAGTATCAAAATTTTTTTGCATAAAATATTTGCTAATTCAATTAATTTATCATAATACTGTGGTTTTAAACTGCTCCTTTCTTTAAAAAATCCATAATCTTTATTCTCATAAACCCTTTTAATACACGAATGTGCCAACTCATTCAATATTGCAACCTCCTCATTTCATTTTTATATCATGGTTACCAGAAAGTGGCTTCCCAATATCCAGTCCCGTACTTTCCAGACTTCCAAACACCTTCCTTCCCGGTCTATCCTTCCTCAAGACCGTTCATGACATTTGCCACGCCTGATTTCATCATGCTGCCATTCCTACACCACTTACTGGTTTTGACAAGATATATTTTTGCAGATTTAAGAGACATGCTGTCTACCAGCAAGGAAACAAGATATTTACCCCTGCTTACTCCATTCTCCCAACATGGCTAGCTTAACATTTTCAATTAACATAAGTATCAATATCGAATTGAGCCCCTATTTCCGCTGCAAATTTGATAAACTCTGGTCCAAAATATATGGATGGGGATTCTTCGTTTTCTATTACAATCACAAAATCAATACTAATATCTAATTCGTACTGTTGGCGCAATGCAACTATATTATCTACTTTTGAATAAAACAATTTCTCAAATTGTTTTATTAAAGTATTTATGTCTAGAGATTCAATAATTTCTGTGTTATAAATCCATGCAGTATATGTACGCTTTTTCCCGGAATCTCTAATAGGATCTCCCTTATTCCATGTTCTACTTGGAATTACCCCTAATGTATCCGTAATCCTCTGAACATCAAAATATTCTCCCATAATCCTTAAGCTGGCTTTAATATTGGTACGATTCATATTTAATGAATTCTCCTGTATCTTTATTTACTTAAATATCCGTTACTTACATAACCGTATAATCTCAAGACATAAATCCGTCAAAATCAAAGTACAATTTGTGCCTTTTCTAATATACGACCTTATGGTATTGATCATTTCATGTATCTGGCTCAGCAAGAAATTGTTTCAATATAGACCAAAAATCTTCTTGGTACTCCGTCAACCATATGTCCAATAATCTCTCCCTCCCACCAGGGCAGTATAATTTCCTCAAAATCTGCAATAGCATTATTTTTCACTTCTAAATGATCAATTAACATTAAGTCATAATTGCGAATAAGAAGAATAATATTTTTTTGTTTTATCCACATTAAATCACAAATATAATCATTACACCAATCTAATTTTTTACCAGGTAGTTCTTGTGGAAAGCAGAAAGCATTAGCCATGGCTTGTACATAATCTTCTTCTGTCTTAATCTCATTTCCCTCAATTTCAGCAAAAAACACCGCTTTATTTTTTAAGGCATCTTTTTTAATCTTCTCCGCTTCCATTTTACTGATATAATTAATTCTATTATTCATATTAACAGCACCATATCTTTCTAATATACGTCATATAAAAGAATACAAATAAAAGCATTTTTTATCCAAAATCATAATCTCTATTTTATTTGCACAAAATCTTCAATGCCATTTATACTTTTACCCTGTCCATAATGACTGTCTGTATACCATATAGAACCATCTGAACTATAAATCTTTCACTATCTCTGCAAATTCCCTACATGTGATGGAATTACCATCGGCATCAGTTGTGGGTAACTGGGCATTTCTATTACCCCATTTACGTCCAGCATTTGTCCCTTGTGTTTGTCCCGATACATTCCCCTTCCATCCTTCATCATTGTACTTTTTAAATGCATCCTGTACATTCTGCGGTAGTTTATTCAAATCCATTCTAGGAATATTAGGTGGACTGATAACTGGCTTCTTTCCTCTTTTAATCTCCGGTACATCCGGCGACTTCGCCTTCCCAACATCCAGCCCCGCACTTCCCAGGCTTCCAGACACCTTCCTTCCCGGTGTCCCGGTCACTCCTGTTCCGTCTGACGCCTTCAGCCATATCTTCTCTTCCGCTCCTGCCGCCATTCCCATGCGGTTTGTCCCGGTTACATAGTTTTGGCTGGGGTTATTGATTTCAAACTGGTAATCCCCTATGGATTTCAAGGAGAAAGTCTGCCCATTTTGCGGATAACCCGATTGATTTCAAAGGAACTGGTTCAAAGTTTTGGAGTATCAAGCATTTCAATATGCTCATGAATAATTCAGGATTAATATATTCTTAATTATTTTTACCATATTCGTTTGCCTTTTCAAGTAATCTTTTTAATTCATCTTCATCGAACAAAGATTGATTATCCGGAATTTTTAGCAATAATTCAGGAAATTGCCTAATAAATGCTTTATTAATTTCATCTTGCTTACCTTTTTTTTCAGATAACCAAACCCCTGTCTCAGCATAAATCATCACTTCATAAGCATCTTGTTCCGATTTCAATGCCTTCATCATATTTTCTCGTGAAATATCATAAAAAACCGACTCTCCATATGGTCCTTGACTCCACGTAATTTGGATTTTATCTTGATTCTCAATGATAGCAAAACCATTTCCTTGATATATCTTTTCCATAATTTTCTCTCTACTTTCTTATTTGTTTTGCACAAAAAATCCTTTATTTTAGCCGTTTGTGCAATGATTAATAAAGTCATAACAACTCCAAGGCTTTTATTTATGAGCGAAAACTGTGTCATTTCAGATTTAATGCACATATGTTTCCAGCCAGAAAGATGTACAAAATAAAACATCTTCTTTTTATAAAAGCGAATCTGTTACCTTTTCTTCGCTATGATTAATAACATCCAGTATTCTTAAAATGTTTTTTCATCCTGCCAAGATGAACACCTTAATTATACCTGAAAATTTTTTTAAGTTAGCAACCACGAGATAATTTTCCTTACATCATTTCTCAGCTTCCCATACACTACCTTCTTACGATACTTTGGAGTGAATACTATATGGTACTGGCATTTCCAGCATACATGTGATAAACTTTGATTGTCCATATGGACCGCCTCCTTTGTTTTGAGATTGGCTTGCGATACCTTTCTCATTCTAACATAGGAGGCTTTCTTGTGTTATCCTACACGCTCCTGCTTACTCCATTCTCCCCAGCATAGCTGTGGGATTAGGATTTTCACTTAAGCAAGATATTACACCCAATAGTTTTTGAGATTTTCATCTATATGCCTTGCTAACAATGGAATATCCTCTATTGCACATTCACAATACTTTTTATAATTTTCTATCCCAAAATATTTTTTTTGATCATATTCGATATCCCCATTGTAATATGATTCATGCATCATTTCTAATTTTGAAATTGTAAGTAAATAGTTTCCTCTCCTAGATAAAGGATCCTTAAACATTTTCCAATCTAGAATTCCTGAAAAATGTGCAACACAATCTTTTAATTTTTCAATTAAATTTTCTTGACAAATTTTATCAACTCGAAATACCAACATAGGAATATTTCTATATATATCTTCTTCAATATACATATTTAATCTCATCCACTCAATTGGTATTTTATTTTGTATAATCATTGCAACACATTTACTGTTTATCACTAATTCCTCCTAAACCTTCTTTTCATATGCATTAAAACCATCCGGATTAATTTCTCTTAGTGTCAAATCCGAAACATTCTTCCATGTATAAATTCACAATGTTCGTCCGTATACGGAGCTTGGCAAAATTTTGCAGGTGCCTATTAATTAACAACATGGATTCTTAATTGCTTCTGTGTAGCCATGACGGTTAATTAATAGATATGCAGATGTTATAGATTGTTAAGAGCCCTAAAGTATAACCCTGATATATTTTATGTTATTTTCTCCATATAATGTTTCCGTCATCCAATGCAATTAATGTTGGTTCATTTTCCATAGATATTTCAATTAACCCGCCTATGTAACATTCTTTATCTTTTAAATTAATAAGAATGTTTTCAACGCGAAATGCACATGCATAAAATTCTTTATATCCATCATCTTCCTCCTCAAAACCATTATCACTTTCATAAATTGTATCAATTTTTCCTTCTAATACTAATTGACCATTATCCCATTCCACCCTCAGATATGTACCATTTGGATATTTACTTATCACTTTCATCATCTCATCCATAACAACATTGCCTTCCTACTAATTAGGTCTAGCTGGCACTATATGTGCCCTTTTTCTCATCCTCATATGGTTGACGAACCATATTTATAAAACGTTCTTCTGTGGCTCCAAACAATTTATAATTCTTCTTAGCAGTATTCAATGACACCTTATTTGCTCCAATAATTCTATCTGGCATATTTTGAGTGGAGAAATAATTAAAGTTATAAAATTCCTGCAATAATTAGTTCTTGATTTATTTTTTTTGCAACACCGATAATAGTAGCTACACCGTATATACCTAACAATTCTGGTTCTTCTTTCATTTCATTTCCATACTCATCACAAAACTTGTGTTTTCCAATATAATAGAAACCATAATTGTCAATACGAATTGTATCATCATAACCATCAACATTACAAAAATATCCTCGCGCCCAATATTCTTTTCCTACAATTTGCGGTGGAATCAGTAAATCATCGCTTTTTATTCCTTTAATAACACAGCGTCTTACATCAACATGTTCCTTAAAAATCAAAACTAATAACAAATCATCTCCATTAATATTATTTATATGATTGTTAATAACCATGCCATGTAACAATATATTTCCCTTAGGTTTTATTTCAAAGATATCACCTTTTTTAGGATATATTCTTTTTCTTTTTATTACCTGTAATTGATATTCAGAAATTTCAGCCTTAGAAAGCACTTCTAATTTATTCTTTTTTTCATCTGATAGTTTTTCATACCTTTCCTTCCAACGGTCTGCAATAATATTGTTATTAATATCAAAACTCGCCATAAATGTTACTCCTTAACACCTAAAAATTCCATAGCCCAATTATGTGCATCATCATAATACCTATGATTTATTCTTATGCTATTAATTTCATTAAAATCATTGGGCCCATTAGGCTTTCCTATAAAATATTGTTCTATAGCTCTTGCTTGGTTTCTTGTCAATCCATCATACTGAGCAACCAAGTCACCAAAAGGTTTTCCATTATTCTGATGTTGTCTTAATCTTGCATTTTTTGATTGCTTAGTTATTCCTGTGCAAACAAAATTACCATTTTCATCAATACCAAAATATACTTTATTATCCGAAGCTCCCTTATTCAGCCAAGTTTCAAATCCTGGCTTTGTTGAAGAACTACCACTCTCAACTGGTTTCCCGCTAATATCCGCATCCAGCAGTCTCCCCTTCATGGTCTTCGCAGGATTCCCTGTACACGCCAGCAGTTCTCTCCCCGAAGGCACCATGCTCTTCCCCCGACAGCACCGCTATCCCGATACCCCCAAGGGTCTGCAAAAATGCTCCCCCATCAAAGATCCCCGCTTCCAGTCCGTTCAGGAAGTTTGTAAAGCCTGTCCGTGCCGTCTCGATTCCCGCACATACTCCCATCGTTCCCTGGGTCAGCTTCGCTATGGCTTTTACTGCCCGTCCTGCCGCTGCAAGCTTATTGCTCTTCATCAACAGATTTCCGGCTGCAAGCCCTGCTCCCGGTATGGCGCAGATGGCGCTGGCAGCTGCCATTTCCATGTTTCCCTCACAGGCATACCAGATGGCATTGACAACATCCGCCCCTTCAAAGAATACTCCTGCCGCATCCAAGGCTGCGTGTCCTACGGCATTCCAGTCCATATGGTAAAGGTTAATACACAGGTTCTTAAACGCCGAATTACTGTCGGGGCACAGTCCGAAAGGGTCTGTTAAGCTGACCGGATTTCCCTGTACATAACAGTACCTGTTCAGGCTTTGGCTGTTTGTGATTTCCCCGCTTACAACATCCCGGTTGATAAAACGCCTGATGTCCTGGTCATAATAGCGGGCTCTCATATAATATAAGCCGTTTTGGTCTGTGCTTACGCCATACTGTCCGTTATACAGGTATTCAATTCCTGCGGCAGAGGCTAACTCTGGCAGGGTATATCCGGCTGTTTCTTCTTTTACCGCTTCTGAAGTTTTCAGGCTGGCTCCGCTTCCGTTTCGGATGTCGCTCATTGCTTCTTACTTTAACTTTTTATAAACTTAGAGGGGCATTCTTGTAAGTAACACCTTAAGCGCTTTATAACCGTCTTCTGTTTTAACAAGATTTCTTGCTGTTTCATTATCTAACATTTGCAGTGGTGTATCCACCCATTTCACAGCGCTTTCTCCCATAAGTCCATCCAAAACATTTATTATATCTTGCGGTATCCCTTCAATTTTTAATGTTGATTTCTCAAAACAGTCTACTATATCTTTCCAATAATCATCCCTATATTCACATGCCATAAAATAAATATTTATCACTTTATTCAACTCCCTTAACATCAAACAATATGAGATTAACTCCACCATCTGCTCTAGCTGATGGTGCTATAATACCATTATATCCATTTCTATACGCAAATCTTCCAACAGAATGCGTGTGTGCATATCCATAACTATCTCCAACAATACTTTCAAGAGAAATCCCTAATTGCTCACGTACATATGGATTACTCACATCCAACATATTGTCTAATTTAACATCATATGAATATGTAGTCCGATTTAGGAAATCTGTTGTACCATAATATCCTACTTCTGCTCTTACTATTTTCTCTCCACTACCAAAATACAATCCTGGCATTCCCTTTCCTGTATATCGATAATCTGCATTAATTGTATACTGATTCATTTCCAATGGATTATATTTGTTATCAACATTCCTATAAATCCTCCCCTCAAATGTTGATGATTTCCCTTACATCATTTCTTAGCTTTCCATATAATACTTTCTTGCGATACTTTGGTATAAATACTATATGATACTGGCATTTCCAGCGTACATGTGATAAACTTTGATTGTCCATATGGACCGCCTCCTTTGTCTTGAGATTGGATTGCGATACCTTTCTCATTCTAACATAGGAGGCTTTCTTGTGTTATCCTACACGCTTCTGCTTACTCCATTCTCCCCAGCATAGCTGGGGGATTAGGATTTTCATTCAGTTTTGATTGCGGATGTCCTTAAGTACACCAAAATGGCGAATCTCGCCCTAAGTTCTTCAAATTAATTTTCATGGATAAATTACCTTCGGTGAGAGCCATTTCGATTAATTTAAAGACCATGGTTGTTTTTTGGTAGTGGGCGTCCTTATGTGGAGATATAAATAAATTATACTTCTAAAATTCTCCTTTTTAAGAACTCAATAAAATTCGTAGCATATAGTGTTTTTGTAAAATATTCATAGATTGGATATTCTCCATCTCTAATTCCTTGAGATAAATCAAAATAGAATAACTTGTCATTTGGTTCACATATTATTAATTTGTCTTCCCAATCTGAATTTTTCTTTCTACTTAATTCGTTGATATAAACGACATCTCCGCCTACTACTGTATCAAAATCCAACCCATAAATACTATAAATTTCTTCACCATAAACTTTACCGCCACGATAATTATGCAACCACCACTTATAAGAATTGGGGAATGTTATGTTTAATCTTTTTTCTGCCAATTCTATCCATTCATCAGATATCCCTTTTCCGAAGTCTGCAAAATCAACATCCTCTCTAGCGTTACATATTATTTGTGTAATTTCATCATACATATTCTGTTTTCCTTTATTAAAATCAAGTGCCCTATTCATCCAATATTTTCGTGTCCATGAATTAGTAGATAATAGAGTTTTTAAGGCAAAATTAAAGAATTATCGATAAACTTCTTCCATCAAATTTTTCTCCCCATCCGTTACGTTCCTTAAACGAATATTGTCGAAAGGGTTCTATTGAGATATTATCTATTCCATTCGCTTTTAATAGTTCTACTGCCTCTTCGATTTTTTTTAAAGTATTAGGACTATTATCAACTAATCTGGAATATAAGTCTATACTTCCGAGTTCAAATATTAGTTTTATAAAACGACGAACCTCTATACAAGATTCACTATATAATTTGTACAAGTATTTGTATTCTTCTGAAGTAATAAATTCAAAATCATCTAAAGAATCTTCTAAAATATTATCTGGTAAATATTCCGCAAACTCATACATCCAATCATCTAAGTATTCAACATAAGTATATTCCCATAACTTCTCTAGTACCTTAACCCAATCTTGTTTATCATAATTATAATGTATTAATACTCTTTCAAACAGACAAATGACATATGCCATACGCCCTCTAATTGAAATTGTTTCTAAATACTCCATATCATATATCATCCCTTAACAAAAAAATCAAAATCCATTATCAAAAAAAGAGGCTTAATTGCTTATAGACCGAACAAAATTCCTCTATAACCTTTTGAAATTGTACTTTATCCACCTCATATCTTCCCTTTGGGAAAAGATAAGAAACCCCCTCCTCTTTAAACAATTCCGTATTATCCCACGATATTTCTATCTTTCCATTTACATTCTGAAAAATAACATCTGCTAAATATGAACCTTCCCTTGCTGAAAACCATGAATGTCTAAACGACCAATCACATAACATCTCTGCTTCAGGAACTTTTAATTCTGATTTATAACAATTTTCATAACGCTCTGTAGTCGAACTCCCTGACGTCATTATTGATAAAGGTTCCTCATTCAATATATACCTCATATTATCCTCAAACCACTCTACGATATCATCAAAGTCGCTCCATCTATGCGGGTAAACCACTCCCTTAATCGCAAACTGCAATATATCTCTTCCTTCAATATATAAAGATAATTGATAAGCATATTCATCCTTTGTTACCTCTATAGCAAAAAATTTTTTATCTCCAATCAAACTCATTTTTTCCTTTCTACTACTTACTCTTATTTGGATTCCAATTATTACTTAGTGTCTGTTGATTAAGCAGAT
>DEUB01000067.1 GCA_002362385.1 Lachnospiraceae bacterium UBA3273 | reverse complement strand
CCTTGACAAAGGGTATAGTTTAGAGACCTCCCCTCCATCCAGATACAATTCCTCCGTCCATGTTGTATAGGAAAGCGTAACATCCTCCAACGGATGCCACTGACTCACAGCCATATCATAGATATAGACATGTTCCAGCCGGTTTTCGGAAATCCAACATAACGCCCTGCCCAGATTATTGATGCTGGACATATATTCCAGCCCCCATCCGTCGGGGTAATTGCCGGAATACCCGTTTATCGTTTTTATCCCTTTATCATTAGCAATCTCCCATGCCTTCATTTGTAAAAAAGGAAAGAATCTTTTAATATCTCCTTTATCATTTGTAAAATAAGCAATTTCACAATCTTTTGGAGGATCCGGCACATTTTCCAAAAATTGAAGCTCCTGTGAAATATTCCATGAAGCAGGTATGCGGCTCTTCATATTTCCTGTTAAGACCAGAAGAAACAGTATTACCGTAATGCCGATCGATTTAAACGAATTACTTTCGCAGACTCTGCTGCCACAGTAGGCGGCCAGAAATCCTATGGGCAAATGCAGAAACATGTAGTAGCGCATCATAGCCCGCAGGGCCGATGCCCCCGGAACAGCTTTATAAAACAGATACCACAGGGAATAATCTGAAACCCTGATTACCAGAAAGACAGAAACAATACAGCTTACCAGACATACAATAATCAAAAATCTCTCCCAGCTGTCGGTTTTCCTGTTCTTTCTTAAATACAAAATAGTTGAAAACACCACCAAAGCTATTGTTATAAGAGAGAAATTGACATCTCCCTCTATGGTGCTGTTTCCCTTATATCCCATCAATTGGAGCGCTTTTCCGTACAGAACGGTACTTGTACTCAGGTCGATCACATTTTGGATCCGGGGACTTCCTTCCAGTATAATTCCCCAGTCCCTATCCCCCATACTTTTCATTGTTGGCAGATAAGCCATTAAAAACGGAATCAATAATGCGGCCGCATATGCTATATACAATATCATTTCCAGAATCCGCTTTTTCATAAATTCCAATACGGCTCTTATTTTTTCCCGGCTGCATAATGCCCCGTATATGAGATAGCAGAGTACAAATATAATGCAGAATACAGCCAAAAAATACCCTGCATAAAAGGCGGTATAAAAAAGCAGGACAACGCCCGTAACCGAAAACAGCATATAGACGATCCGCTTCCTGCTCTCCTGCTTCTCAAAATAATTCCAAAGCATCAGAGCAATAAAAGGGATATAACTCACGGCAAACATCTGCGTATGATTCAATAAACTGTAATATGCACCTGAATAAGAAAAAACAGTTACTCCTGTCAAAGTCCATAAAACAGATATCCTGCATTTTTTATGTAGCAGATACGCAAGACAAAGACTGCCAAAACAATGGGTAAGGATCAGGGATATTTTATTGGCAAGAAACAGATTCATTCCGAATAAACGGAATAGAATATAAGGAAAGGAAAATCCTAATGCCATATCCGTATAAGATATGGTATTGGAGGTAGGATAAAATATGATCAGATCACTCCATTTTTCCTTTCCCAAAAGAACCTGAAACCAATGCTCCGCAAGCATGTTATTCAGCAATCCGTCCGCAGCGTCGCCAAAAAGCCGGTCGTTAAATGCAACATATCTGAAAAACAGCAGTTCCAGACATAAAATAGCCAGGAAGCAGATTAAAATTCCCGAATTCTTATAACTTTTAATTTTTTTAATCATCATGATAGTCCCTACATTACATCAGACTTCGATATAATTCATACAATTTATCCGCCGTGGCGTACCAGGAGGTTTCCTTCACATACCTTGCCGTAGCTTCCGCATATTCGTCAGCCTTATCTTTATCCTTAAGCAAAGCCTTTACCGCATCTGCGATCAATTCTTTTTCTGCCGCCTCTATCTGATAAGTACTTTCCTTAAATTCATCAAAAATAGGCTGTTTCGTCGTGATAATAGGCCTGTTTACCGCCATACAGAACCTGATGGCCCCGCTTGCGGATTCCATCGTAGGCTTATACGGCATTACCAGCACGTCGCAGGCCTGAAGATGGGCCATGGACTCTTCATTCGGCAGGAAATCAGTAATAAACCTGACATTTTCCTGCAGATTAAGACGCTCTACCTCTGCCACGCACTCCCTATAGTATCCCGTAGACGTATTCCCTTCATAAAGGGCGCAGACAGGCGTATATAATATATGGGGGAATTCTTCCTTCAAAATCCCTACCGCCTGTATTACCTCTTTGATCCCCTTATGGGCCAGGAGAAAGCCGTAGCTGCCGATTACGGGGCCGTCGGCTATTCCCTGCTGTTTCTTTGCAAATTTGACGCTTATTCCCGGATAGACGATCTGTCCGTGATTGATGACATGGATCTTTTCCTCCTTCACGCCATAGCTGCACAGCAATTTTTTGTCCGTCTCCTGATGGACAATTAGTGCCGCGCACAGGTTAAGCTTATCTGCCACAGGCTTTAAGCTGGCTGTCTCATTTCCAACCTTGGCATCCTCTGTTTTATGAAAGGTTATTACGATTTTCTTTTCCCCGCTTAATCGCTCAATGGCGTCTCCCAGCTCGTCCACCTTATAAAATCCGTAATTAAACTGAAAATGGACAAACTCCGACGAATCGCTTAAAAGGCGCCTTACAAGCTCGTTCATATCCCCTTCAAAGACGTTGCCCCAAAGCCTCTTTGCCACAAAGGGCTCGTCCCTGGATAACAGACGTGACGCATAGTCAGGATATATCCGATACTCTACATTCTGCATTGTCGCCTCTACTTCCATTTTGGTATATTCGGCAACCCCGCACTTACTGTTCCAGGTGGTAACCATGGAAACCCTTGGCCTTATCTGCTTTTCCTTGACCTCTTCTATAAAATCCAGCCAGCGCCCGGCAACAGCCTCCCACGTAAACCTGGTGCTGATCAGTTCATAAGCTTTTTGTATTTTTTCATCCAGGGAAAGCGTTTCACGCTCAAATGCAAATTTTCTAAGCTGGGAAATAAGCTCCTCTTTCTTTGGCTCAAACCACATGGAAATCTTGCCTTTGCCGTTCTTTGTAACATGGGTATTGGCAGGCACCTGTTCAAATCCTACCAATAAAGCGTTTTCCTCATTGCAGAAATCAGCCATACCGCTGTTTGCACTGACGATGACCGGAAGCTTTGCCAGCATGGCTTCCGCAACCGGAAGGCCAAAGCCCTCTCCCCTCGCCGTCTGCACATAGCAGTCCACCGCTTTATACAATCTGTTTAAGTCTTTATCCGGCAGATCACAGTTTATCCATTCAACCTCCGGCGCCTCCGGATAACGGCTTCTTAAATCCTTCAGAATCTCTTCCACATTGTTATGAGGATTGGAAAAGGTCTTTAATACAAGACACACATCGTCATCCTTTGTAAATGCGTCAAAATATCCTTCTAGAAGCACATCAACACCCTTTCTCGGAAAAGCAGAGCTGATATGCAGAAATTTCGTTCCCTTCCCTGTCTTCAACGGATAGGGGTCTAACTGCTCATAGCCGGGAACCAGCTGCACCCCATTTCCCATTGTTTTGACGGGTATTTTTATGCCGTTTTCTATCAATATATCGGTAACATAATCCGTCGTTGTCCCAATCCCACTCAAATACTTGTTAAAATTCTGGATATAATTATCCGGAATGGAGCTTTCTTCCCAGCCGAATGACTGAAAATTAAGGCCGCCCGTCACATCCGACACCCTCGGGGGATACATATTCCTTATGGTAATATCGGGATACGTAACCTCCTTTGAATTTTCCCAAAGCTTGCGGGCATGAGGCTTATCCGAAAGATCCTCCTCTTTGGGAAGATAGTCTCCCGGTCCCTCCGTACAGTAAATAGATATATTATCGTCCTTGTCAATATCGTCTATGGCCTCCATCAGCCTGCGGTTAACGATGGCCAGACTGTAGGACGATTCAAAAGGCCCCTGTAGCTGTATGTTTCTTTTTCTCTTCCCTGTAAAAATATTATCGAGGATCTTAGAAAAAATCTTTTCCGTATTCATCTCTTCCAGCCGCCTGATCCGTACCTTCTGCCGTTCCACGATTTTTTGATACAGACCAAGGTCCGTCAACAGCTCGTTACACAGCGCCCCTATATAGGCATAGTTCTTTTCATTAACTAAAACGCCAGCCCCGTTCATGGTTTCCGGCACGGCGGAAGAACGGTATCCTATGACCGGCACGCCCATTCTCATAGCCTCAAGCAAGGGCACTCCGAATCCTTCATGCTCGCTCATGCACAAAAACAGATCCGCCATCTCATAATAAGCCTTCAGCTCTTCTTCGCTTACCTTGCCGGTAAAAAAGACTTTATCTTCTATTCCGTAATCCCTGCAGATATCTTTTAATTCCTTTACATAGGAATCCATGCCGTCATCGCCCACAATAAAAAGCCTGCTGTTCGTATTATAATATACATTATAAACGGTAAAAGCCCTGATGATATCCGACTGGCACTTATTGGGCACCACCCTGCCCACAAAAATAATGTTTTTATATTTTTCATGGCCTTCCAGGACAGAAGCCTTTGAAGTAACATGGTCAAAACGGTCTAAAGCAATCTGTATGGGCATAACGTCCACGTCTTCATATCCCATACCCAAAAGCTCTTTCCTGTTGTAATTGGAATCAGCAATGCTGTAATCCACATACTTCCGGTATTCCTTAGCCTGCCACAGCCCCTTCCTGATAGCCTTTTTTGTCCCTTCATCTTCAAAAAAATGCTCGGGCGTTATATTATGATAGATCAGCGCTTTTTTATCAGGAAGTCCAACGATCTTATCAAAACAGTTCATGCCCATGGAATGATGGATAAACAGAAGATTCTCCCTGCTCCCTTTATATTCCTGAATAGGCCTTATCCGGTCTGATAGCCTTTCATCTATGTATTCTGCATAGATTTCGGACTCATACCCTTTGCTGATAAGCAGTTCCCGTAACGCAAGCATCATATTTGTTATGGCATCGCCTACCGTTGTTCCCGAATGAAATTGATTAATCTGCATTACTTCTTTTCCCCGCTTTCCTTCTGATATGTGGTTACCATATATTCCTGCAGTTCAAGCATTCCGGACAAGGTCTGCATAATGGTCTCGTTGATCTGGGTCTGCTGCTGGTAATAGGATGAAAAAATCCACCTTGTCATTTTGCGATAAATCTTCTTGATAAAAACAATCAGCCCTCCGATGACCGGACGGTTTGAGACAATAGGTCTTTCCACAATGGCATAAGAGGTTTTAAGCTTCTCAAGACATCCGGTAATATTGGCAAGGATCTGCTCCGAATAATCGCAGGCATCCTCCGATCCAAGTCCAAAAAACTTCTCCGGAATCTGTTTTTTCATAGCGCTGGTTTTTACCCTTCTCATCAGTTCGTCAGAATCTATAATTCCCGGATCTATTTCTATCATCGCTTTCCTCCTAAATAAACTTTCATTATTTTTGTCTTTTCTTTATGTGGTATCTTATCACGCAATCAAGCAGGAGCCATATGTGAAACAAATAATTTTGTCTCCTCCTCTGATATAAAAAATCGGATGCTGCAAACATCCCTGCCGTTCCAACTGTCTTCCAATTCTATAAAAATCTCGTTTTCATTCTTTGTAAGCAGATATTGACGTTTCGTGTAATGTTCTCCTTCTATGATCAGTGTGCGCTCCTCACTACCCTCAAGAAAACAGAAAAATTCTGTCTTCTTTTTCTGCACCAGAATTTCCGCATTATTTTTGAGCAGCATATGCCCCATATATGCTATGCCGTCATAGCGCCTTACTTCTTTCTGCGTCCATCCCCTTTTAAACAGCACTCCTTTTTCCCTCTGCAATGCCTGTTGGAATGCCGGGGACGCCGTACCCTCTTTTTCCGATAAATCTATCCTTCCGATCTCTTTTGCGGGAACTCCTCCGTAAATCGCACCGGCCGGGACATGGGTACCCGGAGCCACCACCGCTCCTGCTGCGATCACGGCATGATCTTCAATAATCGCAGGTCCTAAAATAATACTGCCGGAAGCAAGCCATACCCCGCTGCCGATCAGGATATCGCACCCCTCTTTCAGTTCTGCATCCCGCCGCAAAAGACCTGTAAGCCTTTCGTCATGGCTTCCCGCCAGAATGCTTACACCGGATCCCGCAAACGTATAGTCTCCAACGGTAATACCCCCGGAATTGGTATTGAAAAAACATACATCCACCACCGCCAATTCCGAAATATGCAGCCTCTCCTCGTCTCCCCAGACCGTGGGATGGCTGCTGCATAAATAATTCAGTTTTTTAATATATGCGGTATCGACCTGCAGCTCCTGTAATCTTTTTATTTCCTGTATCCGCTCTTCATTCCACTGCTGTAACGCTGCAATTTCCTGCATTCTGTCGCCATTCCACTGCTGTAACGCTACAATTTCCTGCATCCTGTCGTCATTCCACTGCTGCAGTCTGGCAATTTCCTGCATCCTGTCGTCATTCCACTGCTGCAGTCTGGCAATTTCCTGCATCCTGTCATGATTCCACTGTTTTAAATCCAGAATATCCTGCTCAAAACTTTCTACATTTACCACCGTCTTATGCAGCAGGTTCAAGTATTTGGGCAGCTTGACAAGCGCCGCTATAACACTGCATATATACCCTATTACCGGTATTTTTTTAATTCGTTCCATAGTCCGCCTTTCCTATTTTATATTCCAGGTATGGGGCAGGCTGATAACGCCTACTTCACTTTTTTCGTTCATAATATCTATGGTACAGCATTCCTGCCAGAAATCATAATTAAACCCGTCGGGACGATGAATCGCCAGATCCACCGAATAGCTTCCCGCATTTAACGGCATATGATCTATCTTTAACTCTACAATTCCCTTATTTTCAAGGGTAACGGCTTCAGAAAAATCAATGAGGGTATTCGTTCCGTAAATATATAATTGATCGCTTCGATAAATGGCGACTCCAAGAACTGCATCCTCTATTTTCCTGGAAGCTGTATAGTGAATGCGGATACAAACCGGCTCATCATTACGAAAGCTTTCCTTCTCTTTGCCGTCTGAATCCAGAATCAACACCCTATCCATGACGACTTCCCTGCTTCCAAAACGTTTGGGATCCTCCTTTTCCCCTGTCGTCTCCTGCTTTTCCGATACCTCTTTTCCGCCTTGGTCTGTCAGGGTTTCTTTTCCTTCGCCTTCTCCCGTTATTTTTTCCTTCTCTCTCTTATCTTCTGCTTTCTTTTCTTTCTCTATTCCTCTTTGACTCATATAAGCCATATATTTGGGATCCACGACTCTGGGATGTCCTTCTTCCCTGATCTTCCCGTCATGAATCCAGATACTTCTTTCACATATCTGCTCGATTTGCCCCAGGGAATGGGAAACAATAACGATAGTCGTACCCTCCGCCTTAATTTCCTTTAACTTATTAAAGCATTTTGCCTGAAACGCAATGTCTCCTACCGCCAGTATTTCATCTATCAGCAGAATATCGGCATCCACGTTGATAGCCACCGCAAAAGCCAGCCTCATATACATACCCGACGAATAGGTCCTTACGGGATTATCTATATACTCCTCCAATTCCGAAAAGGCAATGATATCATCTACTCTCTGATCTATTTCCTTTTTGGGAAGTCCGAAAATGGATGCATTGATATAAATATTTTCCCTGCCGCTCATGTCGGGGTGAAAGCCTGCCCCAAGCTCGATCAGACTGGAAACCCGGCCTTTCATCTCGATTTTTCCGCTGTCAGGATACATGATCTTGGTCAGAAGCTTTAAGGTAGTACTCTTTCCACACCCGTTATGGCCGATCAGGCCCACCGCTTCTCCCCTTTTAACCTCAAAACTGATTCCCTTAAGTACCTGCCGTTTTTCATAACGTCTTCTGTTTCTATGAATCATAAAATCCTTTACATTATTGCTCCGGTCCAAATATACCTTAAAGGTTTTTGTTATATCCCTCACTTCAATGGCGTTTCCTTCCTTCATCACAGAACCTCCGCAAAATGTTTTTTCAGCCTGCCAAATGAAACCCAGCCGATAATAAGCACGGCAAGGCCCATAACAGTACCCAATATAAAGGTACTCAAATGGGGCGCCTGTTTATAATATAGAACATCCCTATAAGCCACGATTATGGGAGTCATGGGGTTTAAGTTAAATATCCCCCGAAACTCTTCAGGCACCATATCCACAGAGTACATGACCGGACTCAAAAACTGCCATGCCATTAAAATAATATTCATCAAAAACTGCAGATCCCTGAAATAGACCGTTATACCGGCCACCAAAAGAGTCAGTCCGAAGGCTAACAGCGTTTCCTGTAATATAATGATGGGAAGATACCACCATACGGCAAGGTTTATACCTTTTCCCGATACCAGCAAAACCGCCGCCACAACAATAAAAGACAGAAGCATATTGATCAGCTGGCTTAAAACATAAGAAATAGGGAGTACCTCTCTCGGGAAATATATTTTATTTACCAGACTCTGCTGGCTGATAATACAGCCGGCGCCGCCTCCTACGGAAGTGCTGAAAAAGGTCCACGGAACCAGCGCCACAAACAGAAACAGATAATAATCTTCAATTCCTGCCCGCATAATGACCGAAAATACAAAGGTATATACGATAAGCTGCAAAAGGGGGTTTAAAAAGGTCCATAAAAATCCGAGTACGGATCCTTTATAGCGGCCTCTCAAATCTCTTTTTACCAGACTGGAGATCATTGTACGATAATCCCAGATTTCTTTCAACAATTTCATATTTTACAAACCATATTCTTTCATTATATTACGGAATTCCGGCGAATTTGAAAATCCCTGCAAAACCTGATCCCTTGTCATTTTGCCGGAATCCAGTTTATTAAGCCAGTCATAGAATCCCTGTATATCGTATTCCCTGCCTAAGAACGTCCTATAAAGCACCATAATATACTCTGCATTGCTTAGGTTTTTATTCAAAAATTCCCGGGAATGGAAAAAGCCCGTAGTGGCTGCATCCGTAACGCTCCATTTTTTGTCCAGGATACGGTTACACCAGTCATTTAAACCGCCTATGTCGTATCCTCTTCCCAATGCCTTTGTATACATACGCGTAATAAATGCTGTCAGACCGGGATTACGGTCCCTTCCCTGTGTTACCTTTACTTCTCCCCTTGTGATCCCGTAGGAGTTACACAGATCGTTAAATTCCTTGGATTCTGCAAATCCCTTAAAGATACCTTCTCTTGTAACGCCGTTCTTCATGCAGTCAAGCCAGTAAGCGCTTCCGTTCGGATCCGCATTACGGTCCAGCATGACTTTGTAACACAGATCCACAAATTCCCTGTCGCTTAAATTGCGGTTCTTTAATTCGGGGCTGAAGAAAAATCCGTAAGCCACGGCAGCACCGCTTCTTTTTCTCGTTACCAAAGAGTTCTTCCAATCAAGCATGCCGCTTTCATCAGGCTGCCTTCCAAAACAGAGGGTGTATAATCTGGTTACAAAAGAGGTAACCTGAGTATCGCTTGTAGCCTGGTCATCGGTTCCTCCCAGATACCCAGCCGCATTAAAGAATTCCACATTATAGGAAATAGTGGCCGATCGTCCCTTTTTATCCTTTATACCGGTAATGGTCACATTATAAATGCCGGAAAGGTTTCCTGCTCCGCAGGTTGCGGTGCCGGGCTTAAAGATAATGGCATTGCTTTCTCCTGCTCCTTCAAAATTAATATTAAAATAAGGCTTTGTAATATCAAAACGGTCTGTTGCGTTATCCGCTGCCGTAAATTTCTGAACTCTGCCATCCGGTAAAGCCACGGAAACCTTTACATTATTTAGAGTCATGCTGCTGACGTCAAACTTGTCCGGATTTAAGGTAACCGACCAGGGCGTATCTCCCTGGCAGAATTCCTGGGGGAAGTTTCCTGATGAGGGCCATGAGATGAAATCATAGTCCGGCGGCAGGACTCCTCTATCGTCTACATACATAACGGCATAAGCCATGTTGCTTTTATTCGTGGCATATCCAAAGCCCGTGGAACCCATCCTGGGATTTAATATCCATCTCCTGTGTCCCACATTGGCAAGGTTTCCCGGCGCCTTATCTTCCATAAAGTTCTGGGTAAACCATGCGAGACTTCTCCAGTTCTGGAAAGAACCACTGGCAATATTGCTCTTCTGGGTGGCCGTCCTTCCCGACACATAAAAATTGTTATCCATGCCGGAGGGCTGGGAAGGATAGTTGTCCAAAGAATTGTTTGCCGCCAGAATTACCGCCCCCTGCTGGGCCTGAGACGTATAGGTGGGATTATAATTCACAGAAGGAAGTCCTGCGATCATACGCATCATATTGACGCTTTCCATCGCCTTCTGTAAGTGGATCGTTGACAACGTTCCTGCGGCATAAGGCCTTGTAACAGAAGGCGTTGTCTGATAGAAAGAATAATTCAGTCCGTAGCTGTACAGATTCCTGTACTGGCTGGCTATTGTAAATTTACTGGGCTTGGCAAGGGTTTTGTCCCCGCTGTAGGAATAGATGATCTCTTCTTCCATGGTTATATCGTTTTCCGAAAGGCTGTTTTCCGAAACGCCGTCGGACTCTTCCATCGATTCCTCTACGGGATCCTCTGCTGCCGGCACCGTATTCAGGGCTTCATCTACATAAGGCTCCCCTAACTGCACGTCTTCTCTGTTAGCCGCAACCATTTCTTCATCGTTGGTCGGCTGCGTCGCCGCCATGACCGGCGTGGTAACGGTTGTTCCCAGCAATAACGCCGCCAGGAAACAGGAAACAATTCTTTTTCTCATTTCAACATTCCTCCATTCATTTTGATAATCTGTTTTTCTCTTACAAGCCATACTCCTTCATGATGGCGGCAAATTCCGCAGAATAGGAAAATCCCCGCAAGACCTCATCCCTGGACATTTCTCCCTTTTTCAGCTTATCCGTCCAGTCCGAAAGGCCCCATTCATCATATTCCCTTCCGAGGAAGGTTTCGTAAAGTACCTTGACATATTCCTCATCGTCCAGTTCCTTGTTTAAAAACTCCGGGGATTCAAAGAAACCCTTCGTGGACACATCCGTAACGCTCCATGTATTATTTAAGATCCGTCCGCACCAGTCGTTCAACCCGGCCACGTCGTAATCTCTTCCCAGAGCTTTTGTATACAGCCTGGAAACAAACATGGTAAGCCCCGTATTGATATCCCTGTTCTCACTGACAGTCACGCTGCCCCGTTCAATACCGTAAGCGCCGCAAATTTCCGTAAATTCCGCCGACTCGGCAAAGCCTTTATAAACGCCCTCTCTGGATACGCCCGCTAAAAGACGGCCTACCCAGTATTCCCTGCCGCTTTCGTCATATTCCCGGTCCATCATGACCCGGTATAACAACTCTACAAATTCCTCGTCGCTTAAACCGCGGTTTTTCATTTCATCGCTGAAGAAAAATCCATGAGCGACCTCGGCTCCGGACTTATCCCTGTTTATAAGGGCCTCCCTCCAATCGCGCATTCCCGTTTCGTCAGGCTGTCTTTTTAGACAGAGATTGTACAGCCTGTCCACAAAGGCTTCTATCTGGGTAACATCGTCATAAACCTTCATATACTCGTCCAGATATATTCCCGCACGCTGCTGGAGGACTCCTCCCGGGTGCACGTTATCGATATAGTAGTCCCAGAAATTACTGCCGTCTATTCCAAAGGCCGTATTAAAATCTATCATGGTAACCTGATTTCTTTCACATACCTTTTTTATGGCATCCAGATATTGTTCAAAGGTCTGTCCGTTTTCATTTTTAATAGGGTCAAACTGGGACCTGTAATAAAACGGCAGAATGCAATAGCACGTAACGCCCTTATCCCGCAGTCTCTTTATGGCCGTATTCATGGCGCCGCATACCTCGTAAGTATTTGTGGAATCCACTCTTCCCAAAGGATACGCCCTGGCGAAATCATTGACTCCGAACTGAAAAAACGCCACGTCATAGGCGGAAATATCGACCTGATCCAGCTCATAGTTGATATTATACCCCCAGCGGCTTGAATAAGCGGCTCCTCCGATGGATGCGTTTGTCACATCGGCGCTGCGCCTCTGCTGAAAAAAATGCACATAAGAGTAGATATCATTTCCGCTGCCATCCTTATAGCCGCAGACAGTGCTGTCCCCTAAAAACAGGTATCTGATACGGGATGCGCTTTCCTCCCCCATCACGGGATCAAAGATATTATATAAAGCCCCGTCGAGGCACTCCACATACGGGCTGAGCGCTTGATCCGCTCCCTTTGCCTCATCTGCTCCTTCTGTTTCTTCCTGCCCTGCTTCCTGTGGCGTAAACCCGTTTTCGGAAACCGCGGCCGCATCTGTATTTTGAACCGTCATAGCCGCTGTCAGCAGAAATGCCGAAAGCAGCAAAATCACTTTTTTCTTCATTGTAAAACTTCCCTATCCTATAATCCGTACTGCCTCATGATATCGGCAAATTCCCTGGAGCCTGAAAAGCCTCTTAAAACCTCATCCCTGGATTTCTGTCCGGAATTCAATTGGTTTACCCAGTCATTAAGTCCCGGTTTATCGTATTCCCTTCCCAAAAAGGTGCGGTACAGGACCTTCACGTACTCTTCGTTGCTTAACTTTTTATTTAAAAACTCCGGGGAATGGAAAAATCCCGTAGTTGCCGCATCCGTAAGGCTCCAGGAACCGTTAAGGATCCTGCTGCACCAGTCGTTTAATCCGCTTATGTCATAAGGCCGTCCCAAAGCCTTTGTATAAAGCCTGGATACAAACATGGTAAGCCCCGTATTTCTGTCTCTTCCCTGACTTACCGGAGCGGATCCTCTGTCTATTCCGTAGGAAGCGCAGATATTGGTAAACTCCGCCGACTCGGCAAAGCCTTTAAAAACGCCCTCTCTGGATACGCCTCCCGAAAGACGCTCCAGCCAATACGCCTTGCCTGAAGGATCGGAAGCCCTGTCCATCATAACCCGGTACAAAAGCTCCACAAAAGCATCATCGCTCAAATTCCGGAGCTTCATCTCGTCGCTTAAGAAGAATCCGTGAGCCACCACAGCTCCCGATTTGGACTTATCTATCAGTGCATTCCTCCAGTAAATAAAGCCGTCGTCATCAGCTTCCCTGCCAAAGCAGAGGGTGTAGAGTCTTTCGATAAACCCGTTGATCCCTTTATCATTAACAGCTTCATTATCACTGCCGCCCATATAGTAAGTGGCGCTGAAAAAATCAATATTGTAGGAAACCTTTGCCGGCGCCCCGTTCCTTGTATACAGACCGCTGACCGTTACATTGTAAATGCCCCTTAAATCATCGCCACCGAATACGCCCGTTCCCGGCCTGAATATGATGGCGTTGGCAATACCGTAGCCCTCTTTATCAATGTTAAAATAGGCCTGATTCTTATCTCCCACATTTCCCGCCGTATTTGAAGCGTTGATCGTCTGTTTTCTGCCGTCCGGCGCCGTTACGGTAACCTCTACATTGCCCGTGTTCATCCTGGAAATATCAAATTTGGCAGGATTTAAGGTCACATGCCAGGGCATCTCCATGTTTCCGAACTCGGAAGGAAAATTGCCCGATGCCGGCCATGAGATAAAGTCGTAATCCGGCGTTGTCCCGTTTCTGTTAAAAGCATACATGGCCGAGTAAGCCGCGTTCCTGCCGTTTAAGGCAAATCCGAATCCCGTATACAGCATAGGGGGATTTAAGATCCACCGTCTGTGACCTACCACCGGCACGTTGTTAGCGCCCGAATCATCCATGTAACCCAATGTAAATCTTGGCATATTGAAATAAGAATCCATGCCCGATACCCAGCCGTAAGCGATATTGCTCTGGCTGGTAGCCGCATATCCGTTTTCGTAAAAGGTATCATCCATCCCTGCAGGCCTTGGAGGGGTATGGGTAAGGGAATCATTTGCCGCAAGAACCACTGCGCCATACTGGGTCAGCTCATTGTAAAAATCATGAATATATACTCTGGGCAGTCCTCCTATCATCCTCATAAGGTTTACGCTGTCCAAAGCCTTCTGCCTGTGCGCTGCCGATACCTGCCCCAAAGAATAGGGGGGAGCAGTGTTGGGTCTTACATCGAGAAGAGGATAGTCCCGTTTTCCGTAAACATAATAGACCGCATTGGTTATGGAAGTCTTGGAAGGCTTGGGCGCCTCCAAAGCCCCGCTGTAGGAAAAAACGCTTTCTTCCTGTAAGGAAAGGTCATTTTCGGATAAAACGTTTGCGGATACATCCGCTTCCTGTCCGGCTTTTCTCTCCTCAGGGGGTCTGTTTTCGTCCTCATAGGATCTGTCAACGACTCCCTCTCCCGTTTTAATCCCATCCGTATCAAGGCTGTCCGGATCAAAACCGTTCAGGTCAAAGCCGCTTACATCAAAGTCTTCCGTATTAAAACCTTCAGCCGTAAAAGCGAATTCCCCGGCATTTACGGAAACCGGCGTTAAAAGAGCCCCGGCAGCTATGAACGCCGCCAAAATACCCGCTATATATCTTTTCTTCATCGTACATCCCCTCTTCCAAAGCAATTACCGCAACTATTATACTCCTTTTTAACGTGCCAGTCCATATTTTGCCATAAAATCGGCAAATTCCCGGGAATCGGAAAAGCCCGCTATCACTCTGTCCCTGCTCTCTCCCCGGCTTAACCTGTTAAGCCAGTAGGCAAGTCCGGCTTCGTCATATTCCCTGTTTAAAAACGTCCTGTACAAAATCTTTACAAATTCTTCGTCAGTGGTATTTTTCATCAGAAACTCCGGAGAATGAAAAAATCCCTCCGTCGCTATCCGGTAAGGCGTCCAGCTGCCGCCAAGCAGCCTTTGGCACCAGTCGTTCAGGCCCTCTTCATCAAAGGATCTGCCCAAAGCCTTTTCATACATTCTTACGATAAACGCCGTCGCCTGCTCATTTTGGTCCCGCATCTGGGTAAGGGGCACGGTCCCCGGATGAATGCCGCAGCCCTCGCAGATCATCTGAAATTCGGGGGATGCGCTGAAGCCGTTCATGACATATTCCCTGGACATGCCGTTATTAAGCTTCGCAACCCAGTCGGCCTTCCCGCCCTCGTCAGGCTTACGGGCCAAAAACAATCTGTATAAAACCTCTACATATTGTTCGTTGCTTAGGTTAAAGGCCTTGAATTCAGAGCTGAATAAAAACCCTGCCGCCACTTCTCCGCCGTTTTCCCTGCCGGAAGAGAGCCTGTTCGTCCAATCCATAAGCCCGTCCTCGTCAGCCTCCCTGCCAAGGCAGTAACGGTAAAGCCTTCTCACAAAGCTTTCCGGCGAATCCGGCAGTTTATCCTGTATCTCCGGTTCTTCCGGCTCCTCCGGTTCCGGAGGCACTTGGCCGTAACGCATCTCGATGGCCGTTTTTACGGCCTTGTCCGCCGAAACGATCCCCCAGCCCGAATAAGCGTCAAATCCGGGAGAATACGTGTCCACAGCCGTTTCCGCCAGTATCTGTTTCACTTCTTCTACAGACAGGGAAGGATTTACGGAAAGCATGGCCGCCGCAACCCCTGAAACCACCCCTGCGCTCATGGATGAACCTCCCAGATATCCGTAACGCCCGTTTGGAAGAGTGTTTAATATCTGATCGCCGGGGGCGGAAATGAAATTATCCGTCCCATAATTTGCATCGCTGCGCTTCTGCCCGTTTTTTCCCGTGGCGATCACGCCGATCCCCGAGCTGTACGCAGACGGATAGTGGGTCCTGTCCGTTCCGTCGTTTCCGGCGGAGCAAACAATGAGAATTCCCGCATCATAGGCCTTTTGCATGGCATTTTCCAAAAGAGGATCTGACTGGCTGGTGCCCATGCTTAAATTTATAATGTCCGCATCCGTCATAACGGCATATTGAATGGCGTTTACCACATAAGAGGAAAGCATCTTATTTCCGTCATGGCACTGGATGGCCGAAATTTTTGCATAATTGCCCGCAACGCCCGCAACGCCCTGCCCGTTTCCCGTAACGGCGCCTACGATCCCTGCTATATGGGTCCCGTGGCCGTTTGCGGAATAATCATTATCGATCTTAGGGTAAGCGGTCGTAACGGAATTGACGCAGGAAGCCGGGTCCACATTGGCATTTAAATCCTCGTGGTACAGGTCGATGCCGCTGTCTATGACGGCTACCTTTACCGGACTGCAGGGCACGGAATCCATAAGGCGCCACGCCTCTTCCATATTTAAATAATCCAGATACCATTGCTCGGCATACCGGGGATCGTTGACCGCTTCCTCCCACAGCTTATCATCCTCAAATTCATAGATATAGTTGGGCTGGGCGTAAGCTATGCCCGGAAGCCCGGAATAGTAATCCACTGCTTCCTCCACGCTCACATCTTCCTCTAAATCCACAACGACGAACTGTGTTTCATCATCCCCGGAAACCTCTTCATCTATGCCTTCCATGGCAAGAGCGGCATAACCTCCGTCCTCCAAAACCAGAATGACTTCCCCGGAGGCATAATCCACCCCCTCTTCCAGACCATCCGTCGTTTCCTCGCCCCCGGCGTCTGCCGTAAGGTCCGTGCCCTCTGTTTTCCGGCCGTTCTCCGGACCGTATTCATTTTGCATATCATTTGAAGAAACACTTCCCGCGGGTACCATGGAACCGAGTCCCGCCGCATTGATATATATGATTCCCTTATCGCACAAAAGGGTGGCAATTAAAATTGCCACCGCTATTTGTCTGAAACACTTTGATCTTTTCATCGTTTTAAAGTACCTACCTTAACCCCATATTCCTGACACAGCGCATTGAACTCGGGCGAATAAGCAAAGCCTGCAAGGATCTGGCTTCTGCTCTGGCCGCTGTTTAAGCGCGCTACCCAGTCCGCTTTGCCCGCAGCGTCCGATTTTCTGCCCAAAAGGGTCCTATAAAGGATCTCCACATACTGCTCATTGGTAAAATCATTGATCCTAAACTCTTCGCTGTAGATAAAGCCCTCTAAAATATCGCATGCAGAAAGGCCGTTCTGAAGCCTGTATGTCCAGTCGTTCAAGCCCCACTCGTCGGCTTCCCTGTTGAAAATGTTCCGGTACAGCCTGACTACAAATTTTGTCTGCCCGCGGTTTTTGTCCGCTGGAAGCAGATTCGTAATGGAACCCTTCCTGATGCCGAAGTAATTGCACAGATTGGTAAACTCTGCGGATTCCACAAAACCTGCGAGGATACAGTTTCTGGTAACGCCTTCCTCAAGTTCCCCGAGCCAATAAGCCTTGCCTGACGGCTCAGGCGCTCTTCCTAAGATCGCAGTATAGGCATACTCCAGATACTGTTCGTTTGTCAATTTACGGTCTTTCATCTCCTGGCTGTCAAAAAAACCCATAACAAGATCCGCAGCCGTAGAGCCGGTGCTCATTTTGTTTTTCCAGTATTCCAGCCCGTCCGAATCCGGATTTCTCCCCAGGATGCTTTTATAAAGCTGGGTTATGAATTCTTCCGATACGGGATAGCCTCCCGGCCCCGGGGTCACGTTGCCGCCTCCGCCGGTGCCTCCGCCAGGCATATTCAGGTATACCGGAATCTTAAATACATAATTATTGTCAAGAGCCCCCGCATTGGAATAAGCCCTTCTTACGGAAACGCTTTCCGTCATGGGAGCTTGAATATTCTGCATGTACTGGTGTGCATACAGGCCGTAATGGGAAGCGTCCACGTCAAATTTCTGCAGATACAGGCTGTCCTGCCCCTTGGAAATATAATTGCTGCCCACCACCTGGGCGCCGCCTAAAATGGACGCATATCTGGTAACCCAGCCCTGACTCTGGGCATAGGCTATGCCGTTGGCAAGTATCTCCGCATCCGTTGCGCCGCTGGCTTTTACATTAAAGTAATTGTATGCGCCGTATGCGCCGGAGATCAGTCCTGAATCTCCCCTGGTGCCCTGTTCCTGGAGAACACGGCTGGCAAGATGATAGGGGCTTACCCCCGTCCGGCTTCCGACTTCCACAAACACATCCTGATAAAGCCCGCCCGAGCCGTCCTCCAAAGCGCGCCCGCTCATCCATGAATTGGCTATGATAGCCGCAACTCCCGATGAATTGTGGATGCTCTGGTTATAGGTAAGCTGTTCGAATGCAAAAATATTGTTTTCATTTAAATAATTGAGAGGATTTAAGCAATAGCTGACTCCCGTTTCCGAAGCCCGGAACCAGTTTGCCCCGCTCTTTGGCACATATTGTCCCGTAGCCGGGTCATAATCCCCGGGATCCTTGGATTTCCACGAATCATCCACGGTCCTGTAGACAAGGCTCCTTACCCCCTCCCTCTGTGCCGCTACTACCCCGGACCACTCCAAACCCGTATGGAAGGGAACAAAGATCCAATTGGGGTGGCTCTGACTCAAAGCGGCCAAAGGCTCCCAGTAACCGCTTGGGAAATTCACATAGATGGCTTCCAGATTGGACATCTCCGAATGATAGACCGCACCGGTTACCTTTACAAGTTCTTCGTTTTGCCATTGGTTGAACTCCGCGTCATTGGTAACGATATAAGCGCCTTCCACATACCCCTTAACGGGGCTTCCGTTTACATAGGCGGTTACCAGATATAAAACGCCCAGTTCTTCATCAAAAGCCACGTCGTTTATTTCAAGCTGCGCCCCGCTGCCGACGCTTCCCGCTTCGGGCGCGTTCTTTTCCGGTTCCGTTTTCAATCCGTATTTATCCGTGTTATAGAGCAATACATATACAGGCTTGTCATCAAGGATTTCCTTAAGGGACTCCCTTACCTCTTCACATGCCCTGTCATAATCATCCAGATCGTTTTCACTAAGGCTGCCGGCCTTTGTTTCTTCCATAAGCCCTAAGTCGTTGCCGCTTACCTGGGAAGCCAGTACGGTCAGAGGACTCTGTAGCAAAAGCACGGCTGCAAGCAAAAATCCCGTCATACGTATTTTCTTCATAAACTCCTCCTTCATCCTTGGACGATTTTTACACTATACACAACAACTATACCCTATATCTAGTTGATTTGCAAAGGAAATATCTGCTATTTAGTGATATTTATTAAATTTTTAAGATTTTCCGTCACTTTTTCCCAGCAATAATTGTCATTTACGTATTTTTTTCCGTTTTTTCCCATTAAGATCCGCTCTTTCTCATGGGTCAGCATATAATTCAATGCCCCTTCAAATTCATAGTATCCCGTATAATACAAGCCTCCGTTGCTCTTTTTGCAATGTCCTTTTAAGACGTCGCAATCTCCGTTGATCAGGACGGGCACGCCTAATTCCATGGATTCCAGCACCACAATGGAAAGGCTCTCATACCGTGAGGGCATGACCATAAGCTTTGCTCCCGCCATACCGTCGTATTTATCTTCTTCACTGACAAATCCCAAAGAAACAATATCTTCCCTCTGCGGGACATTGATGATCTCCTTTCCCATAAGTACCAGCTTTAAATCCCCCGGATTTCTTTTTTTATACAGATCAAAACAGGCAAACAGCTTATGGCAGTTCTTTCCCACATCGATCCTTCCGGCATACAGAATATATTGGGAAAGTCCGTATTTCTCCTTAAATCTGCCGCCGTCAGCCTTCTTCGGCACTTCAATGCCGATCCCTCCCACAAAACAGGGAACATTTTTCAGATGAAATTTTTTAAACACCAGCTCTCTTTCTTCTTCCGTATTGAAAAAGAAGCCTTTCGGCATACGGAACAGATTTTTATATGTTTTCATCCTCAAAAAAACTTCATCGTGAGCGTCCGGCACAAGGATCGCTTTTTCCTTTACCTCCTTAATGCCTTCCACGGTGGGATAATACAGGTAAGTAAAAAAAATGAAGCAACGGTACTCGTCCTTATGCTCCCTGATATAGGCTGTAAGCTCCGGCACAAAAGGGCCCTGCTCCTTTACCCACTCCGCTTCGTCAATCCTTCTTCCGCCCATAAGCCTGCCGTTCAGTTTATTAAATCTGGCGTTATCCCTGGGATGCTCTACGGAAAATCTTAAGACCCTTACTCCGTTTATACATTCTTCTCCGGCGTCATACCGATCCTCCCATGTCATATAATCCACTGCCCTGGAAGTAAGGACCGTGACATGGAACTGCTCCCCCATATGCTCTGCGATCTCTCTGCAGTGCAGCTCCGCCCCGCCGTTTACTTCCAACCCGTATCTTTGTACCACAAAACAAATCTTATCCTTCATGATTCAAAACCTTTCATTCATTCAATAAACCTTTATTCTCCAATAATCATCTATCTTTCAATAACCCTTCATTCCTCAAAAATCCCTCGATCTTTTCCATAAACAGCCGCTCCGTGCGCTCTTTCCCAAAATCCTGCAAACGCTTATCCTGCCCTGCAAGGATCTGTTTTCTTAAAGCTTCGTCCTTTAGGATCCTGTCCATGACCCCTGCCGCTTCCAGGGGATTTTTATCCTTAAGCAGAATGCCGCTGCCTCCTAAGGTATACCCGATGGCGCTGCTGTCATATGCCACAATGGGAATACGGAAATACATGGCTTCCACTAAAGGCACACAGAAGCCCTCATGCTCGCTCATGCACAAAAACAGATCCGCCGCCCGGTAACAGCAAAGCATTTCTTCAAAGCTGACATGCCCCGTAAAAACAACATTTTTTACAGGAAGCCGCTCTGCATAGTCCTTTAGCCGCTCATAATAGGCTTCCATATTGAAATAAGAGCCCAAAAGGATCAGGCGGGATTCCTCGTTGTAATATTTTTGATAATGGTAAAAGGCATTGATCACGTCCTCCTGCTTTTTATTGGGCGCGATCCTCCCGGTAAAAATAACATTCGTTTTTCCATCCCGGTATTCCTTCACTGCTCCGGCATAAGCTTCCCTTTGGTAATCCTCAAAGGAAAGGAGAATGGGCATTACATCCACGGGGCATTTATACTTAAGGGCCCTAAGCTCCCCGGCATTGTACTCGGAATCCGCCAGGGCGTAATCCACCTCGTCAGACAGATACTGCAGGGCATACCTTCCGTCCCTGCACAATTTTTCCAGAGCCGGATTATATCCCTTAAAAAAACGGGAAGGCGTGATATTATGATAGATCATGACCTTCCTGCCCTTCATCTTTGCAAATCCGGCGTTCAGCCCGGACCCGGTAGACATGTGGTAAATAATAACGTCGTCCCCATCCGTTTCCATCCTGCATACAGGGTCCGCAATTTCCCGCGGAATCCTTTTATCAATGATCTCCGCATAAATTTTCGTTTCGTAACCTCTGTTATTTAAAATCCTGTGTATTGCCAAAGCATCGTTTCCCACCGCGTCTCCATAGGCAAGGGTGGGCATAAGCTGTAAAATCCTCATCTTTTCCTCCGCAATCAGGCAGTCCGTGTATTCCGCCGGTTTGTCCTTCTATATGGCTCCTTACTGCCGGGCCCCCTCATTATCCGTTTCCGCCGGCCTGCCGCTTAACTGCTCCACCATATTTTCCAGCCGGTCTACCTTGGTCTCCAATTCCTCTACCCTCTTCATTGCCGCATAAAGCTGGCACAAAAGCATGGCGTTTGTTTCATTATATTCGTTCTGTCCGCTCACAAGAGGTTCCACATAAAAGCGGGCGCATTTTCTGAAGGCTTTTTTGAAAAAGATCTCCAGCTTTCCCGCACGGGAATCCGCATACAGGGGTTTATTGGTATTCACGCTCTTTTGGATGTTCAGCAAAAGGAGCTGTTTTTTATAAACATCCATGGAAAATTCCAGATCGTCCACATTCAGATCGTCCGCATAGGAAATATTGATGTCCTCAAAACGCACCTCTTTCTCTTTGTAGCCCTTCCGCTTTATCTCTGCCCTGATCTCATCCATAATGCTTTCTATGTCTATTGTTTCATCCGCTCCCGGATTTTCCATTTTTTCTCCCGTATCCGGTCCCAGATCTTTCTTTTCCTCTCTCTCTTCCATCCGCTCGTTCTCCAATCCGCACACACTCTTTTTACACTGATCCTATATTACAATGCACCTGTCGATCAGGCTGTCTAATTTGCCGAGTATCACATCCCACTGATAATTAGCCTCCACATATTTCCTGCCGTTTTTCCCCATTTCCTCTCTTTCCCCTTCATGGGTCAGCAAGAAATCCACAGCCCTTTCAAACTCTTCATAATTTCCGTAATAAAGCCCGCCCCCGCTCTTCCTGCAATGCTCCTTTAATACCGGACATTCTTTATTGACTACCACCGGGACCTCTAACTTCATGGAATCCAAGACCACGATAGACAGGCTTTCATACCGGGAGGGGAGCACTAAAAGCTGCGCGCCGCTCATCCCGTCGTATTTTTCCTCTTCGCTGACAAACCCAAGGGAAAGGATGTCCTCTCTTTTTGGTACCTCGATCATTTCCTTCCCCATAAGGACAAGCTTCAGATCGCTTTTTTTCCTTTCCTTATATCTGGCAAAATATTCAAACATCTGCCTGCAGTTTTTCCCGTGGTCTATCCTGCCCACATAAAGAATGTACCCGGAAAGCCCGTGCCTTTTCTTAAAACTTTCTCCGTCCGTCTTATCCGGAACCTCTATGCCGATTCCTCCGATCTCGCTGGGAATTCTATCCGTCCCAAAGGTTTCATACACCAGCTTTTTTTCCTCTTCGGCATTGAAAAAATATCCCTTGGGCAGGCTGAACAGTTCTTTATAAAGCTTCATCTTCAAAAAAGGCTCGTCGTGGGCCGTGGGGATCAGGATACTTTTATCAGCCGTCTTTTTAAGGCCCACAGCCGTCAGATAATACAAATAGGTAACGAAAATGAACACATCGTATTCCGCCTCATGCTCCTCAATATACTGAATGCAGGCAGGGCAAAAGGGCCCCTGTTCCTCGATCCATTTTTGTTCCATCTTTACGCTGAAAAAGGGCAGGTATTTTCTCATTCTATCCAGCCATTTGAATTTTTTAAGGTCCCGGCTTTTAGCGGTTTTGAACCTTCTGACAAAAACGCCGTTTATTTCCTCCACGCCTTCCTCATAAAAATTATCCCAGGTATCGTAATCCCTTGCGCATGTGGTCAGGACCTCTACATCATATTTCTTCAAAAGATGCTCCGCCAGTATTCTGGTATGATATTCGGACCCCCCGTTTACCTCAAGTCCGTATCTCTGATTGACAATGGCTACTTTTTTCTTCTTCATGTTCCCGCTCCGGCCTCCGCCTTACATTCCATTTCCGTCTTCGCCGGCAATTTCCCTGAAAAAATCCAGATATTTCCGGACAACGGTATCCCATGCAAAATTTTCTTTTACATAATCCCTTCCGTTTATTCCCATCTGCTCCGAAATTTCTTCATGCTCTAACAGATAATCCGTCGTTTTCTCAAACTCGGCATAATTTTTAAAATAGAGTCCGCCGTTGCTTTCCTGCACGAAGTTTTTTGTTACCGCGCAGTCCTCAAATACCAGCACCGGCCGGCCGCAAAGCCAGCTCTCCATAATGACCAGGGAAAAGCTTTCATTCCTGCTGGGCTGACAGAGGAATGCCGCCGCCCCGCAGGCATCATACTTATCCTGCACCGGCACAAAGCCCGGATCCAGAATATCCTTCTTTATCCCGGCCGGGACGGTTATATTCCCTCCGCCCAAAAGAACCAGCTTCAGGTTGGAGTTCTTTCCGTTTTTGTGCCTTTTTTTATACTCCCAAAAATAGGTAAGAAGCATATCCACATTCTTTCCCGCATCCTTTCTTCCCGCATAAAGGATAAAAGGGTCTTGTATTTCATATTTTTTTCGAAACCGCTCTTTGTCAAAGGTCAGGTCCACATCCATACCGGAGCCTGCATTTAACAGCTTTACATTTTTAAGGTCGTACAGCTTTTCGGCAAGCCTTCTTTCCGGCGCTGCATGAAACGCCATTCCCGCCGCTTTAGGGAAAACCCTTCCAAAACACCTTAAATAGGCATAGCTTTCATCATGAAAGCAGGGAATCATGACCGCCTTTTCCGGACATTCCTGCATTCCGAAATAGGTTGTCCCGAACATATAAGGGATAAAAGCGAAAACGCTGTATTCGTCCTTATGCTCCCTGATATATTGGTACAGGTCCGGACTGTTGACCATTTCATTGATATAGGTCTTTTCATCTTCTCCGCTCAAGCGCTTCTGTCCGTTTAGCAGCTTGTAATTTACCGTATCGAAGGCCGCCTTATTTCTTTTCCTGACAGGGAACCTTTTTACCTTAAGGCCGCCTTCCTCATAGGTTCCCGGTTTATAATAATCCGTTCCCCAGTCGGCGGAAAATTCTTTTACACAGGTAGTCAGAATTTCCGCTTCCACGCCGCGCTTTACCATTTGTTTGGCAAGCCCCCGAAGATCCGCTTCCGCTCCTCCCGGTATTTTATCCCCGTACCAGGGGATCACAAATCCGATTTTTTTCATTCTCCTACCTCCCGCTGCCCGTCAGGCTGCCGATCCGCGCCAAAAGCTGCTTTTCTATCCTGCCGTTGTCAAAATCCAGAAGGCGCTCTCTCTGGTTTAAAAGCACCTTTTCCCTTAAGGCCTCGTCCGTTAAAAGCCGGTTCATAACGCCTGCTGCCGCTAAAGGGTCTGCATCCGGCAGCAAAATACCGCTTCCGCCCAGGGTCTCCCCCACGGCCGACGTGTCCTTTGCCACAACGGGCACGTCAAAAAACATGGCCTCCAGTAAAGGAACGCAGAAGCCCTCATGGTCGCTCATGCACAAAAACAGGTCTGCGCTTTTATAATACGCCAAAATAGCGGAAAATTTTATATGTCCGGCAAAAACCACATTTTTTGTCCCCAGAACTTTTACATATTCCTTAAGGCTTTCATAATAAGCGGGAATCAACTCATGGTTGCCTATCAGGATCAGCCTGGATTTGGGATTGTAATATTTCTGGTAGATGTGGAAAGCCGCAATAATATCCTCCTGCCTTTTGTTGGGCACCACCCGGCCTGTAAAAATAATGTTGGTGCACCCGTCATCCATTTCCTTCAGAACTTCCACGTCCGGTTCCTTCTCATAGTCCTCAAAAGGGATCAGGATGGGCAGCACCTCTATGTCGCATCCGAATCCTAATTTTCTCAGTTCAGCCTTATTATAAGACGAATCCGCAAAGGCAAATTCCGGTTTGTCCGAAAGAAACGCCGCTTCCTTGTAGCCTGCAATACAGGCTTTTACCGTTTCCTTGTTATAACCGAAAAAGAAATCAGGAGGGGTAATATTATGATATTTAACGATCTTTCTGCAATTAAGCGCCCCGAAACGGCTGTTCAATCTATGCCCTGTGGATAAATGATAGATCACGATATCCTCCGGTTCTACAAAGGACAGATCCTCTGTGCTGACCGCAATATCCCTTCCCAGCCTTTCATCCACATAATCTGCCGCCACAATACTGTCATATCCGGCTTTCTTTAAACAATGATGGACTGCAAGCGCATCGTTTCCCACCGCATCCCCGAACGCCAAAATGGGGATCATATTAATTATTTTCATACCCGTTTTCTTTCCTTAACTGTCCAATCTGTTCTTTCAATCCTTCAACTTCTTCCCTTAAGGCCTCATTTTCTTTTGCAAGACAGTTCAACATATTGATACTGTCCACAACGGATGCGTTAAAGGCCGTCTGCCTTACCACATGGGAACTTACGACCATGCGCACGGCCTTCTGTATGGCCTTTTTGACCACCCGCTTCACGGGATTGCCGCTTGTAAGCTCCTCTAAAGAAGTATCCCATATGCCGTTTAAATTTACCAGCTCCCTGTGCATCATGTCTTTATCATATTTTTCAGGCAGCTTTAGAAAATCCTCCGAAAGATTCACATCCGCAAACTCGGGACCATTATTTTCCATGCCCTTTTCCCGGATCTCTTCCCGGATCTCCTCCATGATCTTATCCACATTAATTTCCTGCATCCGTCTTTCCTCCACTAAACATTTCACAAAACCGGCCTATAATCCGGTCCCATCCGTACTCTTCCCTGACGTAAGCGGCCGCCCTCTTCCCTGTATCCTCATTTACGAAAGGCTCAAGAAGCTTTGTAAGCCCTTCTTTGAATTCCTCATAACCGGTATAGGAAAAGCCGCCGCCGCTTCTTTCCATATGTCCTTTTAAAACCTCACAATTTCCGTTTACAAGGGCCGGATTCCCGTATGCCATTCCCTCTAACAGGGAAATGGAAAAGCTCTCGTACCGGGACGGAAGGCAGATGACTTTTGCCCCCTTCATCCCGTCGTATTTATCCCCGTCGGAAACAAATCCCACATAACGGATATCCTCTCTCTCCGGCAGTTCCATAGAGTTCTTTCCCATAAGCACCAGGGTCAGGCCTTTTCCGCCTTTTTTCTCCATTGCAGTATGTTCCGCTTCCCCTTCTTCACGGCGCCCTTTTCCGCAGGCATCCTCCTGATAGCGGATGAAATAGTCCACCAGTTCCCCGCAGCCCTTATTCTTCTCTATCCTTCCGGCAAAGACCAGGTATTCCCCTTCTATGCCGTACTTGCTCCGGAAACGCTCCCCGTCTGCATCTTCCTTTACGGAAATTCCCATTCCCAGCACTCTGTTTGACACCCTTTGATTGCCAAAAAGCCTTTCCGTAAACGCCTTTTCCTCCCCGGTCAGATAGACGATCCCCCTTACCCTTGTAAACAGCTCCTTATATATGTTCATATAAATAGGTTCTTCGTCATGGGCCGTGGGAATGAACCATGCCTTGTCATAAACCTCCCTCGCTCCGAAATAAGCGGGATAATAAAGATAGGTCACAAAAACAAAAGCGTCGTATTCATCCTTATGCTCTTTTATATAAGAAACCAGTCCCGGCACATAGGGTCCCCTCGCTTTCAGGCGTAATTCCTCCAGCCGCTTAAAATGCATATGGAAACGCCGCATCAAAATTCCTGCGCCCCGCTGAAGCACACGGCTTCTCTTATGTTTTGCGGAAAATCTCCTGACCGTCACGCCGCCGATCTCTTCCACGTCTTTTTCATAATGATCTTCCCATGTGGTATAGGAAAGGGCCTTGCTGGTCAACACCTCTACAGAGCCTGTGTCCTTCAGATATTCAGACAGCTTTTCGGCCATGGCCCTTGTATAGCTTTCACTTCCCCCGGCAACTTCCATGCCGTATCTTTGATTGATAAATGCTATTTTCATTCTTGTCTCCACAGACCAGACAAACATATACTAAAAATCCGGCTTTGTACCGTTCTATGTCCATCCGCCCCTCAAGCTATTTTTCTTTTAGCAAAATCCCGCTGATCCCTTTTGCCGTTTCCTCCCAGGTAGGCGGCGCAAAGCTTTTTAGCTTATCCTTTATGCTTTCGTATTCCGACGGCTTTTCCAAAAGCCCGGAAACTGCCTCTGCCAGCTCTTCCGGCTTATCCTGTGAAAAATACAGGGCATATTCCCCTCCCACCTCCATATTGATGGGCGTGTCCGCCGCAATGACCGGCACGCCTCTTACCATGGATTCTATAATGGGCAGTCCGTAGCCTTCAATATAGCTTGGAAAAGCCAGGGCATAGCAATGGGCATACAAATAGTCGATCTCTTCATCGGAAGCCCCGTTTACGTGCCAGATACCTTTTCCGAAATCCTCATGCCCTTCCATTCTCTTTATAAAATCATCCACATCCCAGCCCTTATGTCCCGCAATGACCAAATGCATACCGAGCTTTTTTAATCCCCGGTCATAGGCCGCAAGGAGCAGCTTGTGGTTCTTCCTTGGATCGATAGTCCCCACCATCAAAAGGTAAGGGCCTGACTTTGCTATTTCCACGATTTCCTCGGAAACCATGCTTTGTCCTGCCGGCCTGCCTCCTGCCGCCTTTTTGCTTATACGCCCCGCCGCGTCCTTCTCGGAAGGCTTTTTAAAATCTCCCCCCAAAGGAACAATTTTTACGGACGGACAGGTTATATCCAGTTTGCCGCACAAATCCTCTATGGCGCTTTTGGTAGCGCGGGAAGTGACCACGATCTCATCCGCATATTGAATAGCTGCTCCTGCAAAATCCAGAAAATTAAGCATATCGTCTAAAGGGCAGAACTGCGGATGGGTCACGCCTATAATATCATGTACAAAAGGAACGATCTTTACCCCCGCCGCCTTTAACCCCGGATACAGATAGCTGCGCCTTACCCTGGTCTTCCATACGGCATCCACATCAAAAAATACGGAATCTTTTTCCATTCCCAAAAGCGGAATGTGCGCTCCGGTCCTAAGTCTCTTGCGGCTGCCCTTCTTTTCCCTGCAGAAAGCGGCAAAGCCTTTCGCGTCAATGATCTCAAAATCATCTTTCTTCTGATGGTACTCTAAAAAAATGAGTTCAAGTGCCGGATCGTGATAAAGTTGTTTGGTCAGTTCCATGACGACTCTGGGAATTCCCGTAAAATTTGTTCCTACGAGCACCATGGAAATATCAATATATACCTTTTTCATAGCTTCTCCGTTCAACAAAATAGCTTCCGAATCCCGTTCTGCATCCCCGCCGGCATCCTTTTAGCCAGCTGCCTTAAAAAAATAGAATTTTTAACGCCGGAGACCCCCTTAAGGATTCGCCCCTTTATGCCCGGCCTTATATCCCCGTAAGGACTGTTTACCGGCTTTATGTCCCTGACGGCAAAGGCCCCTTCTTTCGCCGCCGCCTTTAATATCTCACGTCTGTTCCTTTTCTCAAAGCTTTCCGCCTTTTGCTTTTCCGGGAGCTTCTGGAAAAAGCCCAGCCAGAGCGCATCTGCAAAGCGCTTTCCTTCAAGCTCCAGAAACGGGTCAAGGTCCATTTCCTTCGGCGCACAACCTATGGAGGCTTCAAAACTCTCCCGGGCACATTTCAGAGGACGGCCGTGTTTTTCCGTCTCCTCCGAAACCAGGTCAAAGAGCCTTCCGTAAACTTCCGTATCCCGCCCATCCGGGGCATCCGCCTCGCTCTTCATCTGTTTTTTGCCTTTTCCGTATCCTCGGCCATTCTCTTCCTGCCCTTTCCTCTCTGCAGTCTCATGAAACAGCTTCAGATACTGTCCTGCAATTCTTTTCTTGTCGTAGCTAAGAACCGCTCTTTTATTTTCTTCCAGGATTTTTTCCATATCCTTTCTCAAATCCCGGCTTCCGACGGTCATTTTAAGCATTGCCTTATATAATGCCCCGGCATCCCTTGCCGGTTCGTAATAAAAAGCCTTTCCCATGGTCACTTCGTAAAGGGAAGTCTCCTTTGAGGAAATAACGGGACATCCCGCCGCCATGGCCTCTATGGGTGTCATGCCGAAGCCTTCATAGAGGGAAGGCGTTACAAACACCTTTGCATGATGATATAAATATCGAAGCTGTCCCTCCGTCAGGTAACCTGTCAGGATCACTCTGTCTTTCAAATGATTTTCCTCTATATAATCCGAAATTTCATTGGCTCCGTTCCAGGCCGCCCCTGCAATGACCAGCTTAAGGGAAGGGGAAATATCCGGATTCTTAATCAGCATATGAAAAGCCCGTACAAGAGTAATAAGGTTTTTGTGCTTTGCCAGGGAATTAACACAGAGAACGAACTCCCCCTCAAAGCCTTTCAGGGCATCCGCTTCCTCTTCTTCTATTTCCTTAAAATCAATAGGCTCATAGATCAGCGAGAGCTTCCCTCTTACACATTTCCTGAAATACTTCTTATAAGTGCCTCCCACATAACGGGAAATGACCACTATTTTATCCGCCTTCCTCAAAGCATTTTTGTAGAAGATCCCAAAATAGCATCTTTTTAATGCGCTGAAATATTCCGGATAAAATTTATACTGAATATCGTTGGGATTTACCACAAGAGGCAGGCTCCACCTGTTATTGAGTCCCGTCTGAAAAGTGGGAAAATACAACAGATCCAGCTTTTCCTTTTCCGTAAGGCCCGGCAGGCAAAAGGTTTGAAACCATATAGTCCTGAAAGCATGAGGTCCTTTTATATCGTAGACCCTGCAGGTAATGCCGGGAAAAATTTTATGATAATCCCTGTAAATATCCCTGTGAATAAAATAAAGAAATTCATCCTCCGTCTTTCCTGCGGCCCTCTGCTCTTCAAGGCCTTTTATTAAATTTTTAACAGCTGCTTCCGTTCCGCCGTTCTTGTGGTCGGGACGGATAAAGGATAAGTCGATTCCGATCCTCATTTTTTTACTATTCCTTTCTTTCCCTTTATCCCTGCCGTTCAATCAAAATCCCGCCACAGGTTTCGTGCAGAAAATTATCATATCAATTTAATAAATAACGCTTGCTATCCAAAGATAAATTTTCCAGCTTCCATCAAAATACATTCTATGATATACCATCTGCCATAACCGTTATCCCGATAACACCCGTACCGGTCCTTAATACGCTTTACGGACAGCCTGAGACTTCTTTTATTGCTTGCCCCGCCCATACTGAAGTCGGCAAGGACCCTGTGGATGACCTCCACCTTTTTTCCCGCCTTCTTCATGGCAAGGTAGACTCCGTAATCATCGTGGATCCCCTTCTGCCTAAAGGGAAACTCCCTGTAAACCGACGTTTTCACAAACATGGTAGGGTGGTTCCAATGTCTGGACGTCTCATAGCGGGAAAGGGCCGCTTTTTTTATGATACGGCTGCCGTCGGCCTTATGTATGGCAATATCCCCAAAGGTAATATCGCAGCCCTTCTTAAGCATGGTCTTTACGGAAAGAGACACCGCGTCTTTTTCATACCAGTCGTCGCTGTTGATAAAGCCCAGTATTTCCCCCTTAGCCATGGCGATCCCCTTATTCATGGCGTCATAAATCCCCTTATCCTTTTCCGATACGATCCTGTATAAGTACCCTCTTTCAAGGGCCTGCTTTTCATATCTCTTACAAAGCTCCACCGTTTTGTCGCTGCTCCTGCCGTCTATGATCAGATATTCGATCCTGGGATAGGTCTGGCCCAAAACGGATTTTATGGTCTTTTCAATGGTCTTTTCACTGTTAAATGCCACAGTGACAACGGTCACTAAGGGTTCCATTTTTCCACCTTCAATTCCTTATCATAGCAAAGATTCCCGAAAGCCTTGTTTACAAGCTTTCCATACTTCCCCTTTGTTCTGCCCATACCCTTCACAAGGGGATTGAAAAGCTTAGTCAGACGCACCTTCTTTCCCCGTCCCGCCGCAATGTCCTGTACCATCCCGGACGTATACCCGTACTCATCATCCTGTGGAAAATAAATACCGCTTTCAGGCTCTTCTATGATCTGCCTTACGGCTTTTGCCAGGTTTTCTATGGATAAAACGCTTCTTTCGTTTTCTATGGCGGGAAAAAAGGGCATGACTTTTGCAATTTTCTCCAGAGTGCGGTAATTCCCTTTACATCCCTCCCCGTAAATCATGGGAGGCCGCAGGATCGCAACCTTAAAATCCCCATCTGCAAGGGGCTTTAAGCCTTCCTCCGCTTTTACCTTGCTGTCCCCGTAAAAATTTGCGGGCGCAAGAGGCGTATCCTTTGTGATGACCCGTTTCTCCCCTATGCCTCCGCTTTCGCCGTATACGATAATGCTGCTCATATAAAGGAACAGCCCCACGCCCTGCTTTTTTGCCTTCTTCGCCGTTTCCACGGCCAGACGGCAGTTTACATCATAATAGCGCTTCTTTTCCTCTTCCGAGACCTTTTCCACATCCGCATGGGCGATCCCTGCCACATGAAATACGGCATCATATGACGAAAAGTCATATTCCCTCCAGGCATTCCCTCTCATATCAACAGTGTCCACCTGGTATGACCTTTCCGCAAGATACCGCTCCACGTTTGTCCCTATATAACTGTTTTTACCGGTTATCAGTATTTTCTTCACCTTTTCATCGCTCCCGTACCGCCTTCTACAACGCCTTCACTTTTCAGCACGCTTAAAAAGGTTCCGAAAAAGCAGCGCAGATCCATGAAAAATCCCATCTTTTCTTTATATTCCCCGTCAAGTCTGGCTTTTACGGGAATTTCCAGCTCATCCCTGCCGTTGATCTGCGCCCAGCCCGTAAGTCCCGGCCTGATGTCGTTTGCACCGTATTTGTCCCGTTCTTCGATCAGGTCGTACTGGTTGTAGAGAGCCGGCCTCGGGCCTACCACCGCCATATCCCCTTTTAAGATATTAATAAGCTGGGGCAGCTCGTCAAGGCTTGTCTTACGTAAAAATTTCCCCATCTTCGTAATATACTGTTCCGGATTTTTGAGAAGATGGGTCGGCATATCCTTTGGGGTATCCGTCCGCATGGTCCGGAATTTTAAGATCATGAAATGTTTTTTGTGGATTCCCACCCGCTTCTGTTTAAAAAACACCGGACCCTTCGATTCCGCTTTGATCATAACAGCCAGAATCAAAAAAAGAGGAGAAAGCACGATCAATCCCATAAGTGAGAGCATAAAATCTACAAAGCGTTTCCATTTCTGATACATGTTTTCCTCCTGTTCATCCTTTTTTCTGAAGTTTACGGCTTCCTTATTCCTGCGTCTCTTCGCTGTGGTCAATGGTATAAGTAGGCACGATCCTGCTGACAACCTCCTTGATATCGGGAGAGTCTTTTAAAGACGCCTCTTCAAGCTCCGTAAGACCTTTTGCAAACTCTTCCTCATCAAATTCAATGGGCTTTCCGATGTGGATCATCTTATTTGCCGTGGCCGTCAGCCCCTCTTCATCCATCAAAAGCTCCTCATACATCTTCTCGCCGGGACGAAGGCCCGTAAATTCGATCTTGATATCCTCATCCACCTTGTACCCCGAAAGCTTGATCAGGTTTTTGGCAAGGTCTAAGATCTTGACCGGTTCTCCCATATCCAGCACAAAGATTTCCCCGCCCTTTGCGTAGGCCCCCGCCTGCAGCACGAGAGAGACCGCCTCGGGAATGGTCATAAAATAGCGTATGATATCCGGATGTGTGACCGTAACCGGCCCCCCCGCTTCAATCTGCTTTTTGAACAGGGGGATCACGCTGCCGTTGCTGCCTAAAACATTTCCAAAGCGCACCGCCACAAAATCCGTTTCCGAATGCTTGTCCATGGTCTGGATGATCATTTCGCAGATCCTTTTAGAGGCTCCCATAACATTGGTAGGGTTTACCGCCTTATCCGTAGAGATCATGACAAACTTCTTAACGCCGTACTTATCTGCCGCCACAGCAGTCTTTAAAGTGCCGAAAACATTATTTTTGATGGCCTCATTGGGGCTTTCCTCCATGAGCGGCACATGCTTGTGGGCCGCCGCATGATAGACAATGTCCGGCCTGTATTCCTTCATAATGCTGTTCATCCGGTGGGTGTTGCGCACGGAAGCAATCAGCACCGTAAAATCCAGTTTGGGATATTTGCGGCCAAGCTCCTGCTGTACCTCATAAGTAGTATTCTCATAAATATCCACAATTATTAGTTTCCGGGGATTGTGGGCCGCCACCTGTCTGCAGATCTCGCTTCCGATGGAGCCGCCGCCTCCCGTGACCAGGACCGTTTTATTTTCCACATAACCTAAAATCTCATCAATATTGACCTCAATAGGCTCCCTGCCCAAAAGGTCTTCAATATCCACTTCCCTGAGCTTGGAAACGTTCACATCCCCGTTAATGAGCTGGTACACGCCCGGCAGGATCCGCATTTTGCAGCCGGTATCCTTACAGATTTCCAAAATCCCCTTGACCTGGGACTTCTTGGCGGAAGGAAGGGCGATGATGATCTCGCTGACATTAAATTTTTCCACGTTATCCGGTATGGTATTCCTGTCCCCCACGATGGGAACCCCCCTCAAATACTTGCCGTGGCAGATGGGGTTGTCGTCTATGACGCAGACCGGGTTCATCCTCAGATAGCTGCTGGTCTGTATTTCCTTGATAATGGTATTCCCGGAAGCTCCGGCGCCTACGATCATACAGTTGATATCCTGCTCCTTCTGCATCCGGTGTATCCGCCTGTGCTGCAGCACGCGCAGGATACGGTAGGAAAAGCGGGTGCCTGCAGAAAAAAGCAGCATAAAAAAGCCATAGAAAAAAGGATAGCTGTAAGGCATCCTCCTGCCCATGACCAGAAAAATGACCGGCTGCATCAGGGCACAGATAAATACAGCTACCAGTATATTAAAAAGCTCCGAATCGCTGGCATATCTCCAGACGCTCTTATAAAGCCGGAACAGCCAGTATATCAGAATGGTAATGATCACATTAACAGGGAACGCCTCCATGACCGTATTGATAAACAGCCTGGGGATGTCCATAAATTTAAAATCATACCTGATATATAACGACAATATCCCCGCCGCAAACATGCCGCAGATATCCATAAGCGTCAGTATGATGATTCTATTAAGCGGTATATCCAGAATTTTATCTTTAATAAACTTTTTCATAGCTTTCATTTTAACATTATTACTTCCTAAAGTAAATATTTCTTGGTATTCATCCTAGATTTATCCCGGATTTTAAAAAGAAAGGGTACCCTGTAAGTTTTTCCAAAAAGAGGAAAATCATGCAGAAGTACCCTTTCGTTATTTCATATTCTTTATCACAGCATTAAACTGCTTTTATCACCGCAATCCAAAGGATGCTTTCAATTCTGCAAACTCTCTGGAATTGGCAAAGCCTAACATAACCTCATTCCTGCTTGTTCCCTTTGCCAGCCTGTTCATCCAGTCGTCATATCCCGCCTGGTCATATTCCCTGTCAAAGAATGTACGGTAAAGAACCTTCACATATTCGTCATTGCTCAAATTCTTTGCCAAAAATTCCGGGGAAGTGAAAAATCCCGTTGTGGAAACATCATTGATGGACCATTGTCCGCTGGTAATCCGGTTGCACCAGTCGTTTAAGCCGTCAACCTCGTATTCTCTGCCTAAAGCCTTGGTATAAAGCCTTGCCACAAAGGTGGTCAGTCCGGGGTTTTTATCCCTTCCTTCCAGTCCGTCAACCTTGATGCTTCCTCTGATGATACCGTAATCATTACAGATGTTACCGAATTCTGTCGATTCCGCAAAGCCTCTGTATACGCCTTCTCTTCCTACGCCGTTATTCAGCTTATATACCCAGTCGGCTTTTCCGCCGGCATCGGAAGCACGGCCCATCATGACATTATATAATAATTCCACATACTCTTCATTTGTCAGATTCCAAAGCTTGATCTCATCGCTTAGGAAAAATCCCCGCGCCGCTTCCGCCCCTGAGATCTGGCCGTTACATAATTTGTTGGTCCAATCTGCAAGACCTGACTCGTCAGGCTGTCTTTTCAGGCACATTTCATAAAGCCTGGTAACAAAAGCTTCTACCTGCGCCCTGTTTACCACTCTTCCGTACCCCGGCACGATCTCCGAATAAGAGCTTACTCCTATGACGGGCAGGGTCTGGGACTCCACCCATGCCGGATCGGAATCCAGCCTTGCGAATACATCTCCTGCCAGTACGCCCCCGATGGAGAAGTTTAGTTTTCCGCCTTCGTTGGCCTGATTGATGATAAAGCAATCCACCATGGGATCATATTTTGCCGCATAATAGGAATACGCCAGACTCGCCGCCTGGATATCGGTCCCCATATACTGGGAAAAGCCCTGTTCCGTCAACAGGATCCTGTGCTGGGGTCCAAAAGTATTTTTTACATAATCGGTCATAATGCTTAAATTATTACCGTCCACAAACTGGGCGTCCGCTCTCTTGGGATTTAAGTCGATCTCCGGAGCGTCAGGCATATGGGCAAGCTCCACCCAGATATCCGGCTGGGATAAAATGGTTGGATATAGATGGTAGGAAATACTCCAGTCCACATTGGCCTGTCTTGCTGAGATTGCGGCATTGAACCGATCTAAATAGTCCTTGGTGGCAATCCCCCTGCCTTCATCATTGTGCTGCCAGCTGTGGTCTAAAGAAACGCTGACCCTTGACACAGATGTTTTGGAACGGATAGCGTTATAGAGGATCATATATGCGTCCGCATACAGATCGACGTTATACTGCGCATCCGAGCTGCCGCTAAAACACCATGAATTGGGCATATTTACTTCATTGCCCAGAATAAAGTTATCCACATGGCAGTCCGCCTTACACCAGTTTTCAGCCATCCAGGCAAACAGCGCTTCGTAATAGTGCCTGCCCTCTCCCCTGACATTTGGAGCATAATATGGGGAATTTTTGGTATTATTTCCCCTGTTGGCCAAAGCTGTGGAATCTATCAGGATCTCTTTATTGGATTGATAGGGAACCAAAATAGTCATGCTGACCGTAGCACCCTTTGCGTTGGCGCTTCTAATCAGTGTGGAAAAGGTATCCCTGAAATAGTAAATGCGGTCGTTATAAATAAATTTTTTATCTGTGGGGATCGAACCGTCGCCCATAAAGTCCGTTACTCGGAGATTAAGCAGAGTATGCTGTCCGCCGTAGCTGCCTATATAATCCGCTCCGTTAAAATCTCCCTGGACTCCCTTTTTGGTGGATGTTTTTGCGAAGGCATCCTCTGTCACATAGCTGCCGGCTTCCTCGGAATATACATATTCCCCGTCGTCCTCAAGCCATTCCGTGAGAATTCCGTTATAGGTTTCCAGCGGGTCTTCGCCTTCTTTCCCCGGTTTGAATCCCTCTTCTTCGTCTTTTACCTTTTCTTCCTTATCTTTCTCTTCGGAATCCGTCTCTTTTTCGTCCTCATCAGTAACTGCCGCATTCTTTTCATCGTTTTCAGAAACGGTCCCTTCCGTTTCCGACATCAAGGCATCTGTGCCTGTCTGCTCTTTCGCAAATGCAGTTACTCCCGTGCCCGCCATAAGCGTTATGGCAAGAAACAGGGCAAATACTCTTTTTGATAGTTGCTTTGTCTTAATCTTCATAATTGCACCTTTCCTCCCAGCGTCATTTTAATAATTATCATATATCCGCCCCATGGAAGTCAAGACCCTTATCAAATAAAAACGATCTATAAGCCGTAACTTTTCATCAATTCCGCAAATTCACGGGAATTGGAAAATCCTGCCAGCACCTCGTCCCTGGAAGCCCCGGCCGCCAGTCTGTTCATCCAATAATCATATCCCGCCCTGTCATATTCGCGGTCCAAAAAGGTCCGGTAAAGCACCTTCACATATTGATCGTCACTTAAGTTCCTGTTATAAAATTCCGTAGAATGGAAAAAGCCTTTTGTAGACACATCATAAACGGTCCATGAGCCCGTGAGGATCCGGCCGCACCAGTCGTTCAGCCCTGCCGTCTCATAGGTCCTCCCCAAAGCTCTTGTATAAAGCCTGGCTATAAAGGTGGTAAGCCCGAAATTTTTATCCCGCGCTTCGGAAACGGAAACGGTTCCCTGTTCAATCCCATAGGACGCACAGATCATTTCAAATTCCCGGGACTGTGCAAATCCCCTGAAAACGCCTTCCCTTCCCACTCCGTTATGAAGCTTATATACCCAGTCCGCTTTTCCGGCGGCATCAGAAGCGCGTCCCATCATAACGTTATACAATAATTCCACGTACTCCTCATCAGTTGTATTCCACAGCTTGAATTCATCGCTGAAGAAAAACCCGAAAGCAGCCTGGGCCCCTGTGGCCCTTCCTCTGTAAAGCCTGTCTATCCAATCCGCCTGTCCCGCCGGTTCCGGCTTTCTGTTAAGGCACAATTGATAAAGTCTGTCTACATACCCTTCCAGACCCGCCCTGTTCATGTTCCTTCCATAGTAAGGCACCAGCTGTCCGTAAGATCCTGCGCCTATTACCGGAAGGGTATGCGCCTCAACCCATACCGGATCGGAATCCGCCTTTTCGTACACGGTCTGGGCCAGCTTACCGGCAATATAAAAATTCTGTCCCGGCTTCTCGTTTTCCTCATGTATGATAAAACAGTCCACCATGGGGTCATATTTGGCCGCATAATAAGATAACGCCAGGGAGGCCGCCTGGACTTCCTGTCCGAACACGTCGGAAAATCCCTGCTCCGTCAGCATGACCCTGTGATGGGGGCCGAAGTTATCCCTGATGTAATCCGTCATGACACTTAAATTATATCCGTCCACAAACTGGGCAGCGCTGTTCTTTGGATTTAATTTAAGGGCTATGACATGCCCTTTTTCCGCCCAGATATCCGGCTCATAAAGAAGGGCGGGATATAAATGACAGGACACCGTCCAGTCCACATTCCCCTGCCTTGCCCCTAAGCAGGCGTGAAACCTCTCCAGAAAATCCCTGACCCCTATTCCCGTTCCCATATTATCGTGCTGCCAGCTGTGGTCCACGGAAACGCTGACCCTGCATGCGGAGGTTTTGGCCCGCACGGCATTATACAGCATCAGGTATTCTTCCGCATATAATTCCGCATTGTACTGGGGGTCCGCCGTCCCGGTAAAATTCCATTGATTGGGCATATTGACCTCATTTCCCAAAATGAAATTATCCACATGACAACTTTCCAGGCACCAGTTTTCCGCCATCCAGGCAAACATTGCCTCGTAATAGTGCCTTCCTTCCCCGCGTATATTGGGCGCATAATAAGGGGATTCTCCGTTCTTGTCCCGGTTTGAAAGAGCCGTAGGATCCACCAGGATCTCCTTATTTTTTATCAAAGGCACCAGGATCACTATGCTGATAGTCCCGCCCTTTGCATTGACATCCTGTATCAGCGGGGATTTATCATCCCGAAACCAGTAAGTGCGGCCCCTGTAATCAAAACGCTTATCCAGAGGATGATGCCCGTCTCCCATGAAATCCGTCACGTTAATATTGATCAGCGTATGTCTGGAATCATAAGAGGCCTTATAGGAAGCCCCGTTAAAATCTCCCTGTATCCCTTTCTTGGTGGCAGCCTTATAAAAAGCATCCTGAGTCAGGTAATTCCCCGACTCAGGATCATAAACATATTCTTCATTTTCAGGAAGCCACTCCGTAGGAATGCCGTTATAAGTCTCAAGCGGATCTTCTCCTTCTTTTCCGATCTTTTGTCCGGCTTCAGTCTCCCCGGGAGTTTCTGTTTCTTTAAGGCTTATTCCCGTTTCCTTAAGGCTTATTCCTGTTTCCTTATGGTTCTCTGTATCCGGATCGTTTTCAGAAACCGCCGCTTTCTGTTCCGGCACGCCAGCCATGGCCACATTGCTTCCTGCTCCCAATGCAAAAGCAATTGCAAGAAAGCTTAAAAACATTTTAGCATTTACTTTTTTATTATATTCTCTCATGTTTTTCAATACGATCTCTTAACTTCCCGGATTACAGTCCGTAGGACCTCATTAATTCCGCAAACTCCCTGGAATCCGCAAAACCTCTGAGCACTTCTTTTCTGCTTTCGCCTGCATTTAACTTTCGCAGCCAGTATAAATAACCGTCCTGGTCATATTCCCTGTCAAAGAACGTCCGGTAAAGCACCTTCACGTATTCCTGATTGGTATGGTGCATAGCCAGATATTCGGGAGACTCAAAGAAGCCCGTGGTGGCCATATCCATGATCGTCCACTTATTATCGCAGATCCTGTTGCACCAGTCATTTAAACCGTTAACGTCATAATCCCTTCCCAGGGCTTTCGTATACATCCTGGATACAAACGTAGTCAGTCCCGGATTTCTGTCACGGCCTTCGCTCACGGCTACCGTTCCTCTTTTGATCCCGTAAGAATTACAGATCATATCAAACTCGGCAGAATCCGCAAAGCCTTTAAACACGCCCATGCGTCCCACACCGTTGTTTAACTTGTATAACCAGTTCATTTTTCCTTCGTAATCGGAACCCCTGTTCATCATAACGTTATATAAGCGTTCAATGTACTCTTCATGGCCGAGATTCATGAGCTGGAATTCATCGCTGAAGAAAAATCCTCTCGCAGCTTCCGCACCCGTGACCCTGCCGCTGCACATCTTGTCCGTCCAGTCCTGAAGGCCCGAAGGTTCCGGTTCCCTGCCCAGACACAGCCGGTACAGCCTGGTCACATAGGCTTCCACCTGTGCCCTGTCAACAGCCGGTCCCTTGGTCAGTCCCAGATAATTTGCAATTCCCGTAGCGTCCGCTACTCCCAAACGCTGCAGATTCCCTTCGTTGGAGAGAAACGCCGCATCGGATGCGTTTGTCAGGAATGCATGCTCCACAATAACGGCCGTAATGCCCGCCTCTTTGGAACGTCTGATCACGCCATAGTAATCCGCCAAAGAACCGTCTGGATACTTTGTATTGTCGCCGGAATTCCGTATAAAGATGCTTCTCTGATTCAATCCCAACGCCCCAAGCTGTCTGGAAATGTGCCTTGCCAGATTGGCGCCGTCAACTCCTATGGATGAATTGTAGTTGGCATTGGGATAATAAATCTCCGAACCCCTTGCCGAAGAAGTTGCTGAATTCAAATGGATACTCACAAAATAATCAGCTCCCACACGGGCCGCAGCCGCTACCCTGTTGGCGTTACAGTCTACCGAACCGGTTCCCGGATAAGGACATCCTGTGCCTGTCCGCGTCAGATAGACCCTGACTCCCGAATATTCCTCCAGCTCAGCCTTACAGTACTGGGCAATTTTCAGAGTGAGCGCTTCTTCCTTTAAACCGTTGGCTCTTGCGCCTGCGTGGGTAGCGTCATGCCCGGGATCGATGACCACAACGATCTCTCCGTTGTCCTCGGCTCTCAGCCTGCCTTTATCGCCGTTTGCAAGTGCTTCTCCGATCTCATCTGCCGCCATTCTGGAGACCCTGCTGCCATCCCCGTCTAAGGCTGCAACCTGCAGCTGCACATCGGACATATTAAAATCCGCACTCTCCGGCATCATAGCTCCCTCTTCCAATTCAGGCACTTCCCGGTCCACGCCGAAAAGTACATCAGCCATACCCGTATCGGCTATCCCGATGGAAGCCTGACTGCCGTCTTCTGTCTTAACGCTTATGCTTTTTACTTCATAAATTCCCGCATCCTTTTCCAGATAGGGGATTTCAAACAAAACGGTATTTTCCAGTGTTTCTTCACTTGAATAAACATGCTGTTCTTTTGTCTCATAATTCTCTACCGTTAATGTACCGCTCAAAAGGCGGGTATCCTCGTCTCCGAATCCAACCAATACCGCCTGGCTGCCCGGAGCTTCAATATAGTTGCTTTCTATATATAAGAAGTCCAGCTTTCCTTCTTCTCCAAAAGTCTCTTCCGTATTTTCCTCTGTCTTTTCGTCTTCAGTTTCCTGCAGATCCGTTACCGGTTCCACCCCGTTTCCTGATACCTCTTTTGCATAAGCCTTTTGGGGCATCATTCCCAAAAGAATTGCAAATATCATGAAAACCGCCAAAAGCCTTGTTACTCTTTTCACTATGCAGCACCACCTTGTCATTTGATATATATTTGCATATTACGGAATTAGTTTAGTACATTATGTAAACGAATGCAATAGAAAATAGTGGGAATTTGTAAAAAAAGAAATGTTTTAAATGTTGAATTTTCCTTTATTTTCCAGAACTTTTCTTGTGTACTATCCGAACTAGCACACTTAGTCTATCATTAAAGGGAAAAATTTGTCAAGAGCCGAAAACCATCTTGTAGCATCCGACACTTTCTGATAAGATATCCGTACGGGTACTGCCATAATAACGGTAGGCGGCTAGTCTTTCTGCGGAGGGACTGTGACCCTCTGATTACATAGAAACCTGTTTACAGGAATCTGGGAAAGGAGGGCTTTGCAAATGTTGACAATGGAAGATCTGATGGCAGTCATCAGTTTATGTCTGACAGCCTTCGGACTCGGATATGCGATAGGAAGCAAGGATAGTAATAAACCACAAAAATAGCCGCCCATGTTCTGGAAAAACTTAGCGGCCATTTTTGCTAATATAAATTCGGACTAGCCGTCTATCGGCAGTACCTTTTTATGCATATATCTTAGCAGATTTATATGAAATTGTCAAATTCGGTGCATTTACTGCTTTTATTCAACATCCGCTTCAATAGAATGAAATTCGTCGCAGTCAAAAAACTCCGCCAGCGTTATTCCCAGACCGTTGCACAATTTGACGACGGTAAAAAGGCCCGGGTTAACCGTTCTTCTTTTCATGATATTGTCGAGGGTAGTCACAGGCACAGTTGATTTTAAGGCAAGCTTATATTGGGATATACCTTTTTCCACACACAAATACTCAATTCGCTTTACAAGCATTTCCTGTCCGTTTTTTTGTCCTTTTTTCATATTACCACTCCTTAATACCTTATCGCTGCCGATTCCTGTTTCTTTTATCTCTTTATTCTCCATAATACTCGTATTTTCTCTCATTATTCATTGCTTTTTGGCCTTCATATTTGTTGGTTTTTGTTGGAAAATGTTGTATAATGTTAGAATCCGGAGGAGGGAATTTTATATGGAACAGGAATTGAGCATCCTTTTGATCGAAGACGACCCTGATACCTGCAGAAATTTTGCCGAATATATAGATACCAAAAGCGATGTGACACTTATCGGAGTTACCAACAACTCCTACCGCGCCATCGAATTGCTAAAAGAAGGGGTGCCTGACGCCGTTATTCTGGATCTTGAGCTAAATGAGGGACAGGGGAACGGCCTGGTATTTCTTCAGGAGCTTAAATCCGTTTCTATCCCCTTCAAGCCTTATATTCTGGTCACAACCAATAACTCCAGCTCCACTACCTACAATTTTGCAAGGAAAACAGGAGCGGATTTTATTATGTCAAAACATCAGGAGGACTATTCGGAAAAGCGCGCCGTGGATTTTCTGTGTATGATGAAGCAGGCCATCCAAGGCTCCCGTTACGCGCCGGATCCCGCAAAACAGGAAGGTTCCTCCGCTCCCTCCAATAAACAGCTTATGCGGCTGATTTCACTGGAACTGGATAATGTAGGCATAAGTCCTAAGGTCATCGGCTACAAATATTTATCCGAAGCCATTTTACTGATCTTACAGGGACAGCCCCACAACATCTGCGAAACTCTGGCAAAACAGTATAAGAAGACGGATTCCAGCGTAGAGCGGGCTATGCAGAATGCCATTAATAAAGCATGGAGGACTACGGATATTGACGATCTGCTCAAATACTACACTGCCCGTATCAATTCTGACAAGGGAGTGCCGACTTTAACGGAATTTATCCATTATTACGCAAATAAGATCAAAAATCATCTGTAGATAATCAGACTGCATGATGTGGTAAAGCATTTATAATGGTTCTTTTTTACATTAGATAAAGCAAAAATATAAAAGCATATATTCCAACAATTTATAAAACTTTCTGTCGGGCTATATGCTTTTATATTGGTGTTTTCATCTGTTATTGATATGATGTTGGCAATAGAAGCGTTTTTATCTTCCATTGATAGTATTAATGAATATTTTCCAAATTTCCTGCCACATTTTTCTCCCCCCTTATTCTTTTTTTTAAGAATAAGAAAAGTATGAAAAATTCTATATTAGATATCTGTATACATTTATTGTGACTTTTTATTGTGTATTGTCTCAAACTGGCAGTATATTGTTATCATTTGTGACAGTCACTACAATAAATATGTGTGTTATCTTTTCCTTTTTAGATATGGAGGTAGAAATGTTATCTTTTATAAAATACTTTGCAATTATTATCTGCAGTTTTTATATTTACGGTAAACTGTTGAATATTTCCCGCCCTCAAAATCACTATGTATATTTGATATTAGGAATACCCTGCTTATCTTTAGGTACTGTATTATTTGATTCAATTTTCCCTCAAGCCACAGATTTAACTCTAATCTTAATATCCTTTTTCTTTTTGCTGCACATAGTAAAAACCACCCCTGAAGCAGCTATTACAACAACTATTATTTCTTTCGGAATCAGTTATTTTATCTTTTCTTTATTCACTATAATTTCCAGCACAATTTTAGTCCTCATATTTCATTTGACCAGCGATTCCTACAGCCATCTGCTTTTTCAGACTTTTATCGCATTTATACAGATAGCATTTACGCCTCTTCTTTTTCGTCCAAAACGCTTTCAAAAAGGAACGCCCTTCATTACAAATAAATTGAACAGCTTTTCTCTTATGATTATCAGCCTTACGCTCCTTTTTGCCTTTGTAGTAGTTAGAACCAGCAGTAACAACCTAATTTATCTTTTCCCTTTCCTCCTCATTTTCCTTATGGCGATCTTCATCTACATATCCTGGAAAAACAATATTACCAAAACCTATCTGGAAAGGCTTAAGGAAAAGGATATTGCAAAATTAAATGACACCCTGTCGGAAAAAGAATCCTATATTAAAAAGCTGGAGGAGGAAAACAAAGAACTTTCAAAAATCATCCACAGCGATAACAAGCTGATCCCCGCCATGCTGCTTTCCGTAAAAGAATTTATCAGGGATTCCTCTTCCCTTGTTCCCGCCTCTTCCGAGAAAGGGATGCGGCTGTTAAGCGACTTAGAGCAGCTTTCACTGCACCGCAAAAGTATTCTCCGCACCCAGGACGATCGGTGCCGCGGCATTCCGGAAACAGGCTGTTCTTCCGTAGACAGTATTTTAAAATATATGAAGCAAAAAGCCCATGAAATGAATATTATTTTTGAAACTGCCTTTTCCTGTGATATGAAAGCTTTGGTAAACGAAAATATTTCTGAAAACGACTTGAATACCCTGCTGGCGGATCTGTTGGAGAACGCTCTGATCGCCACCAAATACGGGGATCATAGACATGTTTTGTTGAGTGTGGATATGATCGAAGACTTTTATACCATCAGCATATTTGACAGCGGCGTTCCCTTCCCCAAAGAGGTGCTGGTCAGTCTCGGGTTGAAAAACTATACTACCCATAAAGCCGATGGGGGAAGCGGCATCGGTCTGGTCACTTCCTATGAACTATTAAAGAAATACAGGGCCAGCCTGGCCATTGAAGAATTTACACAGGATTCGGGGCTTTATACGAAAAAACTCTCCGTTGTTTTTAACCGTCTGGACCAATATACCCTCTTCACTTACCGGAATGGGGAAGAACTGGACTTCTTAAACAACAGAACAGACTTATTGGTTATTCACAAAAAAATACCGGCTGTAGGATAAATTCCCACGCCGGCATTTTTTATCACTCAAAATCAGGAAGCAGAAAGTTCTTCCTGTCGTCTTCTTATCAGATACATTCCCGCACCTATGATCAGAAACAGAAATGGCGTACAGCAGATCTGCTGATAGCAGAAAAAGTTATGGCTCATATAAGATACGATACATGCGATAAATCCTGCCATAACAGGCATGTTTTCCTGCTTTTTTGCAAAATTCTTAATGCTGGTAAAAAAGATTCCCACATAAGCGGCGGTTCCGATCAATCCATAATTGATCAGGGCATTCATCCACTCGTTATGGGCATTGGTAAGGGTCCGGTCTCCCCACATCTGCGCCAGTCTGTCCTGATACAGGCTGTATGCATAAGGGGCATATCCGTCCGGCCCCACGCCAAAAAGCTTATGGAAAACATCCATATCCTTATACATCTGAATGCTGAAGGACCAGGTTTTTCCCCTTCCGTTCCCCCAGCCGTCTCCCCATATCAGATACGGTATCCGGGAAGTATACTGCGTAATGCTTTCCGGCAGACGCCCTTTGGCGCTTAATATGACATGACCTGCCGCTGCGAGTATGACAAAAGCAAGAAACGCAAATAAAACCCGGCGGACAATCAACGCCGCCTTAGGGGCATATTTCTGTTTCCAAGAAAGCCAGAAAAACAATCCCCAGAACAGTACCGCCAGCACTAACATTCCCCACATCCACTCATGGAAAACCAGAAAACTGCTCAGCTTATCCAGAATCAATATCTCATTCGGGTGTACGAGGAACAAAAGGTTCATGATGCGGGTGGCAAGCACAAACAAAAGAAGGATTTCCGCGAAACGTTCCATTCTTTTTACATCAGGCAGGGAAAACCATAAAAAAACCGCCATAAAGCCTAACAGTGCCGCATAGGCGCTGTCACTGTTCTGGGTTACCATGGTGCAAAAGCCCGCCAGACTGAAAATACCGCTGACAATTCTCAGCCACCTTTTCCTTGCGCTCCAGAATATGCCGATCCCTAAGGGCAGAACCGTACATACAAAGCTGCTGTACCACGTTGCCTGACCGAGGGTGGATAAGAACTGGTTTTTATAGGTATCCGCCAGCTCATCGACCTTTCCCAGCGAATATACGCCAATAGGATCGATCATCAGGCGGTGTAAAATCCCCAGACAGAAAGCAATGAACGCCGAAAAGAATAAGACCGTCAGGACTACTTTATTGCCTTTTCCAAAACGGGAATAGTAAAAATAGATCAAGCCAAAGCTCAGCATGGATAAAAGTCCCATGTCCCATCCGTTATAGCCCCAGACGCAGTCCTCAAAGTTTCCTCCGGCAAATGCCGCAATTACCGAAAGCGCCAAAAATGCCACTACACACCAATCCGTATCGTTAAGCTTTGGCACTTTAAGCTCCTTTAAAGACATAAGCCATCCCAGCGTTATGAGAATGACCACTCCCAGGCCCCACAAAACAATGTAACGGTACATATCATATTTGACAGTCCCTACACTGTGATAGCCGTCCTTCAGATATAACGGCACAAAAAGACAGAAAGCAACGCCGATCACGGCCAGGGTAAATTCGATTATGGCTGTAAATACCTCATAGCTGCTGCTCTTTTTTTGAGGCCCGCCGCTTTCTTTTATGAGTTTATTGGACATAACAAAAGTCCTCCAATCTTTTATTTTCCCGCTACCAGTGCACAGATCACGGGTTTTTCCAGTTCCCTGCAAAGCTCTAGGAGCCTTGCTATCTCTTTATGGGAGGACGCGTTCAATTTTTCCGAAAGAATAACGCCGTCCGATTCTAAAAGTATCTTAAGCTCATCTTCATCCTTTAAGGGACTTTCCTTGCTTTCCACAAGCTTTACCCCTTCCGGCTTCAATCCGTTTACGGCTTCCTCCAAAACATCCCTGCCAAGGCTGGAAACCGCATAAAGCTTATTCCATCCGTTCTTTTTGCATTTGTTCTGAAGGACCATGGAAATAACCGCCTTATCCTCTTTGTCATAGGTACTGAGGCCATAACCCTCTTCCAGATCCTTGCCCTGCTTCAACGTCCTTGAGAAAAAGTATCTGCAGGCTTCCCATGCCCCGATCACAAAAATTCCCAAAAACAAGCCTAATGCCACATACTTTTTGCTGACTTTGGGTTTCACGGCATTCTCCCCATCGGCAGCCGCTCCCTCCGAAACATCTTCAGAAGAGGCCGGCACATTTCCTTCCTCTTCCTCCGCCTCTATGCTTTTAATCGCCGTGATCTTTTCTGCGTCTCTGGCTTCATAGTATTCTACCAGCTGATTAAATACCCCTTCCTCCGAGGTTTCAATATTTGTTCTCGCATTGATCACATTGTCTGAAAGATTTCCCAGCGCCGAAATCTGGTTTCTCTGCTGATTCAAAAGTTCCCCGTCCGAGCGCTGTTCCGTCTGTTCTCCCACAAGGGCGATGGTATGGGGACCCACTTCCCCGGTTACCGCCCCATTGGACGCGGAAATTTTTTCTTTTATGATCCCGGCAATTTTTTCACATCCAGCCCTGTCCGTATAACGGATAACGATCTTCATATCCTCGCTGTCTGTGGAAATCACGGTTACATCCTCCACATCGGAAAGCCGGTCTAAGCAGCTTCCCGTGATCACTTCCGCAAAATAACCGCTGTCAATATCCGCTCCCAGTTCCTTTGCGATCTCGTCATAAACCGCCTCATTGGATATTTTTGCAATATAGCTTGCCGCAAATGCCGCATCAGAAGGCCTTTCTTCTCCTGCGCTTCCCGATACCGACAGATCATAATAAAGAGTAGTGGTCCAGACATTATTGGGGTCCATCTGCATCAGGACAGATTCCTTTAAGTAATTATTCTGCCTCTCGTATTGCTTCTTATTGTAGTAATACTTATTGGCATAATATAACACCTCATCCGCCGCCTTTTGGCTCAGACCGGACTGCTCCAATATTTCCTCTTCATCCATTGTCAGGATCCGGGAAAGGCTCTCCTCTTTCTTTTCATCCGCCGCTTCCTTTGCCTCTGCGGCAGCCTTAAGTCCTTTTGCGTTTCTATAATAGCTTAAGCCCCCCAGAAGAACGGCAAATACCGCCATGGCGATAAGCATTTTCCACCAGCTTTTTGCCACATGGCAGATCATATGCCAGATATCGATTCCTTCATAAGGTTTTATTTTTTCCTGTGCCATCATAATTCTCCTTACAATCTTTCGTTCTATTTTTTATCTGCCAGGGCAGATTTTATATCCATCCTTATCATAACACAAATCTGATAAAGTAAAACAACCGCTTCCGCAATTAACGTGCCCACCGCCGCTCCTTTTGCTCCCATGACGGGAATCAGCCACAAATTCATGACGATATCCGTAACGGCCCCTGCGATCTCCGAATAAAGCACATGCTTTTCCAGTCCTAAAGGAACCAGGATCTGGATGCCGCATATATTGCTGAAGCCGATCAGAATCAGAGTCGGCATAATGATCTGCATGGCGCCCACAGCCGGCAGGAAAGCCTCCCCCGAAATGATCAATATACTGTATCTTGCAAAGAAGATAAAGAAAACGCAAAGAGGAACGGATACAAAGCCTACGAATACAAAGGCCTTTCGGATTATCCTGCGAAATTCCTCCTTCATTTTCCTTTCCGCATAGTAGGACATCCTGGGCAGAAGGACGCTGCCCAAAGCCGTCACAAAGCTTACCAGAACGCCTTTGATCTTAACCGCCGTGCCATAATACCCCGTTTCAATGTCCCCGCTCATAAAATTTAGCATGACCACATCCAGATTGGTATATATGGTGGTTGCAGCCGTCATGGCAAAAAAAACGCCAACGGCCTTTATATGCTTCTCCCACGCATGACGCACAAAGTATCCGGTCCGGTCAAGTATCCCTTCCCCCTTTATCTGCATCCCTTTTCCTGCATTCTCCAAATCCTCCGAAAGCGGCAGGGAAACTGTTTTCCGGAAAGGCTCCACATACCGCCGCATACGGAAAGCGTTGCAGACATTACTGCCCATGCCTGCTAAAAGGGTCAGCACGCCGTATATGATATAGTCATCCTTTTCCCTGACCATTAAAAACATCAGAACAAGGGCCAGGATCTTAAATAAAAGGGAACGAACGGTAATATAAGTATATTCCTCCAAAGCTTTAAACAGCCATTCCACACCCAGGAGCTGAAAAAGTATGCTGACGCTCATCAGTGCGAGGAGCGCTTTATCCTCCGCAAATCTGGGGACCAGAAAAATGGAAACTCCAAAGATCAAATAAACAAGAGCTGTCATGATCATATTGATGCAAAAAAGCTCCCATACCGTCCGGGAAAGCTGCTCCTTATGGTCGCGGACCCTGGCGCACGCCCGGATGCCGTAAGTAGGGATCCCCATCATTGCCCCCATGGCAAAATAGGCTACCACGGAGTTGGCAAAGGCTACCTTTCCCATACCCTCCGGCTGCAGGATCCTTGATACATAAGGGTAGCTGAGCAGGGGAAAGATCATGGCCGAGCCGGTCAGGATGCAGTTCATCAAATAGTTAAGTCTGACGGATTTTTGTTTTCCCATGGAAAATGCCTCCTGCCAAGAGTAAGAGGGGATTTGTATTCAGCCCCGTAATCGGCGTCATAAAAGCCAGTACGGAAAAAACACACATAATCATGCAGCCCGCTAACCGATCATTTTTCCACATATAATACATGATGTAAATATGGGAAACAAGAAATAAAATACCGATGATGAGCCCAAAGTCAAACAGCACTTTAAAATATGTGGAATCCACATAATTATAGGTATTTCTGACGCGGTTATCCATATTGGTAATCCATGTAATATTATCCCCCAAAAGCTTAAGACCGTATGTTTCAATGGCATGCTTATTCAGCTCCAGTCGGCCGCTTAAGCCCTCATTCAATTTTCTCATAATACCCATATTAGCATGCAGGTTGTAAAAGTACTGCAATCCCCAAATACATAGCGTGAGCAGCGGGTAATATAAAATACAGAGCCATTTGAAGAGCTTGTTCTTAATGGACTTTTTCCAGAATTTCGCCAGATAACAGGCTATGGTCATGAAAATTCCCAGCATCGTTACCGCGCGGGTATCCGTAAAGTGGAAAATGACGATCCACATTGCTAAAAAGAACGCCGTTTCCGCCAAGGTTATTTTTTTATCCTTTAAAAACAGCCATGACGCTTCCATTGCAATAAAAAGCGCTCCTGAAAATCCTACATAGCTGAATCCCATACTGTAGCTGACAGCTCCATGCCTGTAGAACTCCAGATTATCAAAAATGCCCATGAGACACAGCAGCCAGACAGTGAGCAGGCATGCGCCCTGCACCGCGATCTGCACTTTAAAAGCCCGCTTCAGATTTACTCCATAGCTTGCCAGAAGGAAGAACAACAGAAAGAACATTCCTCTTTTCCCGCTGATCATAGACTCGAAACCGGCGAATAACAAAATGACGGCGAAAAAAAGTGTTTCCCTTTTTCTGTATACCGCTTCCTGCAAAATCTTTATCATACATAAGCCATAAGAAATATACCGGATCATTTGTATTTCTTTCCCGTACCCATGGCTAAGCTCCGTATATTCGATGGCCAGGGATAACAGATAAAGTCCCAGCGCAAGCAGGAAAATTAAATTCTTTTTGCTTAAATATGTTACTTTTTCCTTTTCCATACTTCACAAATCACTTTCTTGAAACGTACAAGCCGCCATATGCGGAAGCCCGTAGCCCGCAGCAGACAAAGCTGCATATCGGATAAAGGTTTTCTGCCTGTATTTTCGTTTTTGTTAAAATCATACAGATCCGGAGCCGAATTTTTAAATGCCCTGTCAAATTCCCGCAGGTATTCTGCAACAGGTACTTTACTCTCATCCAGATACCATATGCTTTTCAGTATATGGCGGTAGAACATATCAAAAATCCTGCGGGGCATATAAAAGCAAAGTGCGGCCGAATGATCATCCGCATCCTTATATTCATGGTAATATCCTATCAGCGAATCCAAAACGCCGGCATCTTCTTTATAATGCTTTCTGAAGCCTTCCGCACTGACGCTCTGGCCGATTCTGTCCAGCCTGTATTCATACACACTTATTTTTTCATAGCGGAAGTTCTGTATAAACGGCAGCGGGTATAAAACATATTCCATATCCACATAAAAGCTGTGCACATCTATTCCTCTTGGCAGCCCTTTTAATATTTCCGTTTTAAAAATGTGGCTGTGCATGGATATGAGATAATCCGCCTTAAGCTCGTCCATGGACAAGGTTTTCCCGGAAGGGAACCCGTAAGATACCCTCCGCCTTTTTTTCTCTTTTATATATACTTCCCTGTAATCACACAGGATCAGATCTTCCTCTGCCCGCTTTAACAGATCGATCATCCGGGAAAAGCCTTCCGGGTCCACCCAGTCGTCCCCGTCCAGCAGCTTAAAATATTTCCCTGCCGCTTCCCTGATTCCCGTATTGATCGCAGCCCCGTGTCCGCCGTTTTCCTGATGAATTACCCGTATATAAGGGTATTTTAAAGCAAATCCCTCTGCCATTTTCCCTGTGGAATCCGTGGAACCGTCATCGATGATAAGAACTTCTATTTCACAGCCTCTTTTGCTTTCCACCAAGGACTTTACGGTACGTCCTATATAATTTTCCACGTTATACGCCGGAATTACCACTGTCAGGACCGGAATCCCCGTATTTATTTTACCCGCCATTTTATGCCGGTTCCTCCTTTTCAAAAGCCGATCTTAAAGGAAGGGCCTTTTCCATGACTTCCTGTATTTCTTCTCTTTTTTGTAAAAACCGTTCCTCTGAAAGCTCCGCGTCATTGATGCATACCATCTTATATTTTCTTATGTTTTTCTCTATTTCCTCCGCCGCTTCCGTCACGGAACAATATTTATTGAAGGATTTATGCGCAGCAAATTGGCCGCTTAAAAGCTGTTCATAACGATATATATATGCCGAAACGTTCTCGCCCTTACGAAATCTGCATCTGCACGTTTTATCCAATACGGCCCCATCCCTTTCCCAAAGCTCTACACAGGTCTGTTTTAAAACGGACATGGGGCCATGAGGGTTATAAATCCCCTGAAGCCTCTGAAAGGGCAGCAGTAACAGGGTTCTGAACAGATTCCTGCCATAGGACGGTTTTAACCACTCTCGCAGATTTTTTTTACAGTCTTTTACCGAATAGTGGCTGTTCATAAGCGCCATATTGTGAAATTGTATTTCTGCAAATTCTTGATCCGTTCCGTTGATTCCGTTTAACGCCGCTTCATCCACAGGCTTTCCGTTCTTAAAAAAATCCTCCGGCCTGCACTTTCCCGTCAAAAAACAGTCATCGTTAAAATATACAAACTGCTCCGAAAGCCCCGGAATCCTGTGAAGATTTAATTCTATGGTATGGGAATTAAAGGTGGGCAGATATTCATGGGGAATGAACCGGTCATGATATACCACGCTTACTTTGGGATGATCCGTGTTCAGCCATTCGGGTATCTGGCCGTCCGTTACGAGAAAAACATGATTTACCCAGGGAGCATATCGTTCGATCCCCCGGAATAAATAAGGTAACAGTCCCCATTCCCTGTAGCGCACGTCCCCCGCCTGTTCTGTTTCAGCCTGATGCCTTTCATATTCCCTTTTTTTTGCAATCCACTTTTCGTCGCTTCCGTCCACCCACGTAATGACAAAATCAATTTTTTCCATAGAAATTCCTTATTATAATTTCATTTTTTGTCTAATCTTTTTGGCATACCGCCTGTTTCCGATTTATGATTGCGCCATCTTCGAATCCTTTTTTCTTCCATACACAAGCTGATAAACCTCAGATTAGTCTTTAAGTATCTTTTACCCAGCCTCCCCGGCTCCTGCAAAAAGCGGTAAAACCATTCCATTTTGCACCGCTGCATCCATAAAGGCGCCCGCTTTACCACTCCTGCATGGAAGTCAAAGCCCGCTCCCACTCCTAACATAAGGCCGCAGACTTTTCCCTTTTGCCTGTACATCCACAACTCCTGCTTGGGCGCTCCTAAGCCCACCCAGATAAAATCAGGCCTCGCAGCGTTGATTCTTTCTATATCTTCCCTGTAATCCTTTTTCAGGTCCTTCTCAAAAGGCGGGGAATACATTCCCACGATCTCGATACCGGGAAACCGCTCTTTCAGGCGGCTTTCCAGTTTGGAAAGGGTCGCCTTACTGCTGCCGTAAAAATAGTGTCTGTATCCTTCTTTTACAGACCGCTTAAAAATTTCTTCCATAAAGTCCGGCCCCGCTACCCTGCAGGCCCCGGAATATCCATGCCTTTTCTGATAATCCGCCACCGGCGCTCCGTCGGCAAAAACTACGGCCGCCTCGTTCTGAACCTTACAGTACTTCTTCTCTTCACTTGCCATTACGATGGCATGGGTATTGGCAAAGGTAATATAACCGCCTTTCAGCTCATCCAGTTTATTGCAGACCCAGTCCAGCGCTTCCGTCATGGAAAAGGCTCCTGTCCTGACTCCGAAAATTTCACAAATTTCCATTCCGCACGACCCATCCCGTATTTTTACAACTATTTCATTATAACTCAATTTTCCATTTTTGTATATTATATGGTATACTGTTTGTACCCCATGGAAAAAGGATTATGAAAAATGACACCTACAAACCAGAAACAGACTATCATACAAAACTACACACTGTTTTTTACGGACCTTTTGGGCATCTGCCTGTCTTACGGACTGGCGATCCTGACCCGCGGTATCTTAGCCGACGTGGTGCGCGCCACCCAGTATTATCTGCTGATCCTGTTTTTTGCCGTTATCCTGTGTCTGTTATCCTATGTGCTTTTAAACTGGAATTCCGGGTTTATCAGCCGGGGATATCTGGCGGAATTTTTCTTTGTCTTAAAATATGATGCCTCTTTGGGCTGTGGACTGGGCGTTTTCTTGTTCCTAACCCAAAAGGCCCAGGATTTCTCCAGGCTGGCTTTTATTTATTTCCTGATCTATAACCTGATCCTGACCTACCTTTTCCATCTCTTAGCCAAGCAGTTTTTTACCAAGATCTATATGCGCAGCATAAGCAGCTATAAAATGCTGGTCATTACGGAAAGCGGCTATGCATCGTCCCTTCTTCAGAAGCTGAAGTCCGAGACGGAGTGGTCCCACCAGATCACGGCCCTTGCCGTTATGGATAAAGATGAGGAAGGGAAGGAATATGACCATATTCCCGTTATTGCAGGAAGCGAAAACCTTTTTGAACACCTTAACAAACTGGTGTTGGATGAAGTATTTATTTATCTGCCCGAATACAGCAATAAAGATCTGGGCGCCATTATTGAACAGTTTGAGCTTGCCGGCATCACTGTCCATGTAAATATCGATCCTTTTGACCACTTAATCTCCCGCAAAACCTCGGAAACCTTTGCGGGGCTGACCGTTTTGACCTACCGCTTATCGGATTTTGATTTTCACAGGCTGATGATCAAGCGCATTCTGGATATTGCCGGTTCCATAATCGGTATTGTCATTACACTCATCCTTCTTCCTTTTATTGCCGTTTTCATTAAACTGGATTCTCCGGGTCCCGTTTTTTATAAACAAAAACGTATCGGATTAAACGGCCGCGAGTTTTATTTATATAAATTTCGTTCCATGTATGAGGATGCGGACCAAAGAAAGAACGACCTGAAAGCCCGCAATGAAATGAACGGTCCCATGTTTAAGGTTACCAACGATCCCCGCATCACAAAGGCAGGCCGTTTCCTTAGAAAGAGCAGTCTGGATGAGCTTCCGCAGTTTTTCAATATTCTTGCGGGACAGATGAGCCTGGTTGGCACAAGGCCGCCCACTCCCGACGAATATGCACAGTACAATCTGAAATACCGCCGCCGTTTAAGCATCAAGCCCGGATTAACAGGTCTTTGGCAGGTCAGCGGCAGGAGCAATATTACCAATTTTGAAGAAGTGCTGAAATTGGATCTGCACTATATTGATAACTGGTCCCTGGGACTGGATATTAAGATCCTTTTACAGACCGTTGTCGTGCTTATTTCCCAGAAGGGGGCGAAGTAAGGGAATTTTTAGTTTTTAAATTGAACTTTTCCGGGGAGATAAAATCCCTGAAATGAAATTTAGGATTCCGCCGGTGCAACATTACACCGGCGGATTGATCTGAATTTTGAAATTATGGTTTTGGATTTTAAGAATACTGCCTGCCGGCAGTTCTTTATTTACTTTTATAATTATGTGGTCCTCAGTTTTTTTCTCTGGGCCGCTTCGCTTTCAGACATATATTTTTCCCCGGTCCCTAAAGCGTCGCAAACTGTTTGAATGCGCTTATTAAGCATATCCATGGCGTGAACCTCCAGACTGGCTTTCTGGTCGCTGCCCCACATCTCATGGGACAGGGTCACATGGCGCTCTATAACGCACGCCCCCAAAACTGCCGCCGCAATGGTAGGTTCCATATTGCTTTCATGTCCGCTGTAGCCCACCAGGCAGTCAAATCTCTTGCGTAGGGTTTCGATCATACGCAGGTTTAAATCCTTAACCGGCGCAGGATATGCGCTGTTTGTATGAAGGAGTATATAATCTCCCTTCCCGTTTTTTTCCAGTACCTCCACCGCATGGTCGATCTCTTCCATCGTGGTCATTCCGGTAGAAAGAATAACGGGCTTTCCCGATCTTGCCGCTTCAGCGATCATTTCATCCCTGCCGTTCGAGGCGCTGGCCACCTTGATATAGGGAATATCATAATTTAACAAAAATTCAAGACTTGGCATATCCCATGGAGATGCGCTCCACGTCATTCCTTTATCCCTGCAATAGGCGTCGATCACATCGTACTGCTCTTTTTCAAATTCCACGCGGTATTTGTATTCCAGATAGGTCATGGTGCCCCACGGTGTTTCACGCATAACATTTTTCTGTGCTTCCGGCACAGCTATTTCCGGCGTTCTTTTCTGAAATTTCACATTGTTCCAGCCCGTAGCATTTGCCGCATCGATCAGTTTCTTTGCGATATCCATATCCCCGTTATGATTGATGCCGATTTCCGCGATCATATAGGGACGGCTGTTCTCACAAATTGTATAGTCTCCGATTTTAATCTCTTTATTTGCCATTTCTGCCTCCATAAGTTAAACAGCTGCACTTTGATCTTACTGCTATTATACCGCTGCTTTCCATCCCTTATTATAGAGAATTGAAGATGAATATTCAAGGGTAACCGAAAAATGATATTTTCTTTTTACAAAATAAAAATACCCGTAACCAACCGTGCCAGGCTACCGGGTATTTTTTCATCTTTCCATTTCTCTTTATGAAGCAATGTTGACCGCTTTATGATCCAGCCGAATCTTATCCGCAATTCTGGCAATATATTCGCTGTTAGTAGGTCTTCCCTTTCCGGAATCATGAGAATATCCGAAAAGTTCCTCCATTGTCGCACAATTTCCTCTTACCCATGACACCTCAATGGCATTTCTGATCGCTCTTTCTACCTTTTGAGGCGTTGTCTTGTATATTCTTGCAATTTCCGGATACAAAAGCTTTGTCACGCTGCTGACCGCTTCCATATCGGCTTCGGAAATCAAAATAGCTTCTCTGACGTAATGATAACCTTTCAGATGTGCAGGAACTCCCAGATCCAACATAATTTTTGTTACATATCTCTCCAGCTCCACGCGCTTAATCAATTCACTCATTACAATTCTTTCCCCTTTTCTGCGTTTTTTTCAGATTATTATGTAGCAAATTGCACGGTTCTGTAATTAAAGTACCATTTGCACTTAAAAATGTCTATCATTGTCGGTCGCATATTTTCGACAGATGTCGCATTTCTGCCCCTTTTAGATTCTCGAAAAGAAAAATACCGTTTTAAGGCATCAAACCCTAAAACGGCATTTTTTGTAAATGTTTTTGTCTATATTAGTGCAAAATTCCCCGAGGATAACCGCGCGAAACCTCGGCGATTAAGAATTTTAGGTGCACCTCATGAAGCCATACTGACCGCCTTGTATTCCAGACATATTTTGTCCGTAAGTCTGGCGATGTACTCGCTATTGGTAGGTCTTACTTTTCCGGTTGCATCCGAATACCCGAAAAGTTTCTCTATTGTCGCAGGATTCCCTCGTGTCCACGACACCAAAATAGCATTTCGTATTGCTCTTTCGACTTTCTGTATTGATGTTTTGTATATTCTTGCAACTTCAGGATACAAAAGCTTTGTGATACTGTTCAAAGCCTCCATATCGGTTTGGGAAATCAAAACGGATTCCCTGATGTAATGATAGCCCTTCAGATGTGTCGGAACCCCTAAATCCGACAAAGCCTTTGTGGCATATCTCTCTAACTCGACGCGCTTTGCCATTTCGTTTATCATACTTGATATTCTGCCTCTTTTCTGATTTTTACGATCTTAATAACAAATTGCGCGGTTATTGAATATAATATAACATTTTTATGGACATTTGTCCATTAGATCCTGCTTAGTACAAATTTCCCTCTTCCTTTTATCCTTAAAACCTTTTTCCCGGCAGGCACAAAAAAGCTGTCCCCGGCGCTAAACCGGCTCTGCCTGTTTTCCGTCTCTATGGTCCCAATTCCTTCCAAAAACACGATCGCGCTGAAAGATGCGTCATCCAATGAAAGCTCTGCCTCATCCTCCACTTCATAAAGGATAGCGGAAAAATATTTGCATTCTCCCAAAAGCTGCTTTGTATATCCCTTTCCCTGTTCCTTTGCCCCTTCCGGTTCCAAAGAGCATTCATAGGTATGATAATCCAGATTATCCAGTGCCTTTTCTAAATGAAGCTGCCTTTTGTTGCCGTTTTTGTCCACCCTGTCATAGTCATAAAGCCTGTAGGTGGCATTGGAACTCTGCTGTATCTCCAAAATCAGGAGTCCCTCTAAAATGGCGTGAACGGTTCCTGCTTTTACAAAAATGACGTCTCCCTTTTTCACGGGGATCCGCTTTAAAACCTCCGTCAGCGTTCCCTCTTCAATGCGCCTTCTGCACTCCTCTTTTGTCAGGTCCTCGGAAAATCCCACATAAAGCCCCGCATCCGGCGCAGCATCCATCACATACCACATTTCGTTTTTGCCGTATTCTCCTTCTACGCTCATGGCATATTCGTCATCAGGATGGACCTGAACGCTTAATGCCTGCTTCGCATCGATAAATTTGATCAACAGCGGGAAACGGTCAAAGGGCTGGCATTTCCATCCCAGGGCGTCTTTCCCGATCTTTTCCAGATAATCGGGGAACAGCCTGCCCTTATCATTTCCGTCCACGATCCTGGAAGGGCCTGCGCTGTGTGCGGATACCTCCCAGCTTTCGGCTATGATATTCTCCCTGTTGTCCCTGTTTATCTTTCCGTAATTTTCATAGAGCCTCTTTCCGCCCCATAAATAATCCTTGTATGCCGGTCCTAACTTCACAAAATCATCCACGGCCCTTACCATGTCCCCGGTTTTGTATCCGGCGCTGGTTCCTACGCACACCTCTATGACCACCAGATCCTTGGCGGTCCAGTTGGAAATTTTGTGGAAAGTTCCCACGGGCACAAAAATGCTGTCATTGCTGCCGTATTCTTTTGTCTCCCCGTTCATGGTAATGGTGGCGGTTCCGCTGACAACGGACCAGTGCTCGTTGCGCTTCTCATGCTTGTGCATGGAAATGGCGCATCCGGGGAAGATCGTAACCTTTCTGACCATATACCCCCGGCTACGGTTCAGCATTTCCTTAATTCCCCAGGAGGTATAATAAATATCCCCTTCGTCAAAGATCTCCTTCTGTTCTTCATAATGGTCCTCTATGATCTGTCTGATATTATGGCTCTCTCCCCTGCGGGAAATGTAAGCGGCGTCCTTTGTGCTCACTACTACCAGATCCTCACAGTCGTTGACTACCACAAGCCTGGACTTATCCTCATTCAAAACGGTTACGTTCCTGCACCCGCTTGTAATGGAATCTCCCTGCAGGGACGGAACTTCAAGCCCGTCAAAGCTTTCCAGGTTTAACAGTCTGGACCATCTGAAATCTCCTTTGACAACATAAAGATGCTTTCCCGCCCATTTTTCAAAAATTCCTTCCCCTACGCTTAAAGAAGGGATGGTCTCGAGCCACTTTTTTGTGATTAAAAGGGCTTTTCCGGCTATTCTTACCCGGTTTGTGCCATAAAGACACTTTTCGTACAGCTCCGGGGCATTTTCCCTGACCGCCTTTAAAAAAGTACCGGCCTTCATCATGAATATACCGCTGTCCAAAAGCACTTCTCCCTCTTTTGCCAATGGCTCCCTGCATCTTGCAATAAATTTTTTCACCCTGTTTCCTTCACAAATGAATGCCCCGTGTCCTTTTAAGGCTTCTTCATTTTCCATTTGGGAGGCGTCGCATCCCACCGCCACGATATTGTCATCCGAAAGAAGCTCCTTCGCCGCCAGTATCGTGCCGTTATAATCTCCTTCTCCGATCAGATGGTCCGTAGAGACCACCAGCACCGTTTCCTCCGGTTCCACGCACATAGAGGCAATGGCAACGGCAGGAGCCGTCTGACGCCCTTTTTCCTCCAGAAAGCACTGATATGACAGACCCTGGAAAGCCTGCATCTGCCCTTCCACAATGTAGCGGTATTTTTTGTTGGTAATAATATAGAAATCGTCACAAAAAGGCAGATTCCTCGCTATCGTCTCCTGAAACAGCGATCTGCCTTCCCTGATATATATAAATTGTTTGGGGTAATTTTTACGGGACAGCGGCCACAGTGCATCGCCGCTGCCTCCCGCTAAAACAAAACATTTCATTTATCTTCCTTACTACAGGTAATGTTCTTTCTCCTGTTCCTTTAATGCTTCCACAATAGTCTTTACATCTTGGGACTTGTCCTTATGACAGACTAAGACCGCATCCTCTGTCTGGACCACGATCAGGTCCGAAATCCCCACTGTGGCTATGAGCTTGTCCGTCCCATAAACAATACAGTCCTTTGTATCGATCAACAGCTGTTCCCCATAAGCCGTATTTCCATTCTCATCCGCGTCCTTCATAATGCTTAACATATCCAGGCTGCCGATATCATTCCATCCGAATTCTCCCGAAATGACCAGAACATGATCTGCCCGTTCCATAATGCCGTAATCGATGGAAATCTTGGGAATTACCGGATATACCTCTTCAATGACCTTCCGCTCATCGGGAGTATTCATGGCATTTCCTATTTTTTCAAGGCAGGCATATACATCCGGAAGCAGTCTGCTCATATAAGAAAGGATGGTGGAAGCCTTCCAGATGAACATGCCGCTGTTCCAGGAATAGCATCCCTCTTTTACGTATTTTTCCGCTGTTTCTAAATCCGGTTTTTCAACAAACTCTTCCACTATGGAATAGTTTTTCTCATTTTCATCTCCCACAGCAGTCTCACTTCCCGGCTTTACGCGGATATAGCCATAGCCTGTGGCAGGAAACGACGGTTTGATGCCGATGGTAACTAAGGCATCCGTCTTTTCCGCAGCTATGACAGCCGCATTGATAATGGCGGAAAACTCCTTTTCGTTTTTGATAAAATGGTCGGAAGGGAGGATGCACATAATACCGTCCCCGTATTTCTTCACGATCTCCATAGCCGCATAGCCGATGCAGGCAGCCGTATTCCTCGCTGCAGGCTCCACCAGTACATGATCATCCTGCATACGGCCCTTTGTTTCCTTTTTCATCAGCTCCGCCTGGACCGCGTTGGTAACAATAAACATATTTTCCCGCGGAATGTTCTTTGACAAACGGTCTAAAGTCTCATTGATCATCAGATCCTTTCCGCTTAAGTTCAACAACTGTTTGGGTCTTTCTTTTCTGCTCAAAGGCCACAACCGCGTTCCGCCGCCGCCTGCCATGATCACACCGAATTTGTTCATTTTTGTTCTTTCTCCTCTGTCTTATCTTCCATTCATGCGGGCATGGTCCACATTTTCCCTAAACCAGTCATAGGCCATCCGGATCCCTTCTTCCAGTTCCACCTTATGTCTCCATCCAAGCGAATGAAGCTTGGTCACATCCGTAAGCTTTCTGGGGGTTCCGTCGGGCATACTGTCATTCCATATGATCTCTCCCTCAAAGCCCACGGTTTTCTTTACCATTTCCGCCAGCTCCTTTATGGTAATCTCCTTGCCCGTGCCGATATTCACATGCTGTTCGCCGTTATAATTTTCCAAAAGGAAGACGCAGGCGTCCGCCATGTCATCCACATACAAAAACTCCCGCAGGGGCGTTCCTGTTCCCCAAAGTTCAACAGAAGGAGCGTGGTTAAGCTTGGCCTCATGGAATTTCCTGATCATGGCAGGAAGCACATGAGAGCCGTTTAAGTCGTAATTGTCGTGGGGGCCGTACAGATTTGTGGGCATACAGCTGATAAAGTCATCCCCGTACTGCCGTTTGTAAAATTTGCACATCTCCATTCCGGCGATCTTGGCAACTGCATAGGCTTCATTGGTAGTTTCCAAAGGTCCCGTAAGCAACGCATCCTCCGGTATGGGCTGAGGCGCCATCTTGGGATAGATACAGGTGCTTCCCAAAAACAAAAGTTTCTTTACCCCGTATTGATGACAGCAGTGGATCACATTGCACTGTACCTGCATGTTGTCATAAATAAATTCCGCAGGGGTTGTGTTATTGGCGTTGATACCGCCGACTTTAGCTGCGGCTAGCACTACCACATCCGGCCTCTCCTCCTCAAAAAAAGCCCGGACGGCCTGCTGGTCCGTCAGTTCCAGTTCTTTATGGGTCCTGCCCACGATATTGTTGTAGCCTTTGGACTTAAGGTTTCTGACGATTGCGCTTCCTACCAGTCCTCTATGGCCTGCCACATAAATTTTATCCGTCTTATTCATATCCTGATTCCTCTCCGGTTTTTCCAAACCAAATCATTCTAAAAACCTCTTATTAATCTACGCCTTTTGAAGATCCGAAAGCAATGGACAATTTTGCCTACAAATAGTAAAATATTGCTATATCAGTCAACCCGGATACAACGTATGATAATTTTCATACCCGTCCATACTGCATTTAGGAGGCTTTTATGAACACACGCCATTCCAACCGCATTATCGCAACGCCGTCGGCTTATGCCAAAGCCCACTATTTATACGTTCAGGAAACCGGAACGCTCCAAAGCATTGAACCTCATATCAGCCGCAGGGATAATCTTGCTTCTCTGCTGTTCTTTTTTGTCATGAAAGGCAGCGGCGTGCTGACCTACCGGGACAGGGAGCATCCCTTATCCACCGGGGATTGTGTTTTTATCGACTGCCTGGAGGAGTACTCCCACGAAAGCAGCAAGGAGGACTCCTGGGAGTTGTTCTGGGTGCATTTTTACGGAAATGACGCCGCCCATATATACCGTCATTACAGCGAGCAGGACGGCCTTTTTATTTTTCATCCCGGAGACGCCACCGCTTTTATCGGCGCCTTAAACAACATTTTTGAACAACAGTCCGCAAAGGGTCCCTGTTATGAACAGATCTGCCATAAAAATCTTACGGACATTGTTACCGCATGCTATTTGGAATCTTTGCCCATTCATCGCGGAAAGGGGGATAACCTCTATGAGAAGATCCTGGCGGTACAAAAATTTCTGGATGAGAATTTCAAAGAGGACATCAGCCTGGATATGCTTTCTTCCCGGTTTTATCTGAGCAAATTTTATCTGTCCAGGGAGTTTAAAAAGGCCACCGGCACTACGATCGGGAGTTATTTGAACAGCAGGCGTATCAATGAAGCAAAAAAGCTGCTTCGCTTCAGCGGGGCTTCCGTAAGTTCCATTGCTGCCGACTGCGGAATTCCTGATGTTAATTATTTTACCAAAGTTTTCGTGAAATATGAGTCGATGACGCCTAGCAGGTATAGGCAGAAGTGGTAGAAAGAACGCCCTGAAGGGTGTGCATGGCTTTGATAGGAATAACCTTCAGGGCGGCAAATCGGCTGGATGTAGTTTTTTATGGTGTTGAGGCGATGAGCTTCATTTTGCCGGCAAGGGTTACTGCGCCGTAATCGGAAGGCAGGATGAAGTGGTCGCCTTTTCTTATGAGGATATTGTTTATTTCGCCGAAGCCTTCCACTACGGAGAGGATCATGAAAGGGGATAAGGCCTCAAATTCGGTTTTGCCGGATACGTCTATTTTCCAGACGGTGTAACAGCTGCAGCTCTCAAGGCAGGTAATGCCGGGGGCCTTCAGCGGGCTTTCTATATTATTACGGGTATGCAGAATGTATGGAGCCTTTAAAACGTCCAGGCTTTGTTTCAAATGAAGAGGGCGCGGGCTTCCTTCGTTCATCCGGTCGTAGTCGTAGACACGGTATGTAATGTCGCTGTTCTGCTGGGTCTCCAGTATGAGGGTGCCCCCTTTTATGGCGTGAAGGGTGCCCGGCTCGATCTGGAAGAAATCGCCTTTTTTAACAGGGATCTCCCGCAGAAATTCCGTCCACCGTTTTTGCTCTATCATCTGTTTCATTTCCTCTTTATCCTTTGCACGGTGGCCGATGATAATGGTAGCGTCTTCGTCGCAGTCCAGCACGTACCAGCATTCGGTCTTGCCAAGGGAGCCGTTTTCATGTTCCCTTGCATAGGCATCGTCAGGATGGACCTGGATGCTTAAGTCCTCCTTGGCATCGATGATCTTTACAAGGAGGGGAAATCTGTCCCCCTGCATATTTCCAAAAAGCTCCCTGTGCTCTTCCCACAGGCGGCTTAAATGCCATCCCTTGTAGATTCCGTTTCTGATCGCACAGTCCCCGTGGGGATGGGCGGAAACAGCCCAGCACTCGCCGGTTTTGCCCGAGGGTATGTCAAAACCGAAATTTTTCAGGCAGCTGCCTCCCCAGACCATTTCCTTGAATATAGGTTCCAAAAATAAAATGTCCATGTTTTCTTCCCCTCCTTATTCGACTAATCCTAGCAGGGTTGCCTGAAGTTTTTCTGCCAGTTTCTTTGAGTGTTCTAAAGAAGTTCCTTTTACGCCCATATAGAATTTGATCTTCGGCTCTGTTCCGGAAGGTCTTGCACAGCACCATCCGTCATTTTCCAGTTCAAAATATAAGACGTTGGATTTGGGCAGGCTCAGTTTTTCTTCTTCCCCGCCGGAAACAAAACGGATCCCTTTTTCATAGTCCCTGACGGCTTTTACCTTAAAGTCTCCCAATTTTTCCGGCGCGCTGTTTCTTAAGTCATTCATGATCTTTTTGATCTTCTCTGCACCTTCAACGCCTTTTAAGGTCATTGTGGAAAGGGTTTCCCGGTAGTATCCGTATTTTTCATAAAGTCTCGTCATGGCATCCCACAGGGTCATATTGTGGCATTTGTAAAATGCCGCCGCCTCACAGAGCATCATGACGGCAACGCAGGCGTCCTTATCCCTGGCGTAGGTTCCCGCCAGACACCCGTAGCTTTCCTCTAATCCGAAAACATACCGGTAGCTTTTATCCCGCTCAAAAAACTTGATCTGCTCTCCGATATATTTGAAGCCCGTCAGCACTTCAACCAGTTTCACATCATATTCCGCCGCCAGCGCATCCGCCATATTGGTGGTAACAATGGTCTTTACCAAAGCGGCATTAGCAGGAAGGGTCCCCGCTTTTTTTCTTTCGCGCAGGATATATTCTGCGATCAACATGCCGGACATATTTCCTGTAAAGGAAACGTATTCCCCGGTTTCTTTGTCCTTTGCGTAAACGCCCAGACGATCTGCGTCAGGATCCGTGGCAAGGACGATATCCGCATCCTTTTCTTTTGCCAGCTTTAATGCCAGTTCAAAGGCCTTGGCGTCTTCCGGGTTAGGATAGGCTACCGTGGGGAAGGTCCCGTCGGGTTTTTCCTGCTCGGGCACCACGTATACCTGCTCGAAGCCCAGTTCCTTTAATGCGTTCCGGACGGGCAGGTTGCCTGCGCCGTGTAAGGGCGTATAAACAATTTTAATATCCTTTGCCGCCTGTCTGATCATTTCGGGATGGATGGACTGTTCTTTTAATTTCTCCATATAAGCGGCATCTAACTCTTCTCCGATCATGTTAAATAAGCCGGCTTTTTTTGCAGCCTCCTCCGTCATGGTTTTTACGGCGCCGTAGTCCTTTACCTTCGCCACTTCGCTTAAAATGTTTTTGTCATGGGGCGGCGTGATCTGGGCGCCGTCTTCCCAATATACCTTATAGCCGTTATATTCCCTGGGATTATGACTTGCCGTAATGACAATTCCCGCAATACATTTAAGTTCCCTGACCGCGAAAGAAAGCTCCGGCGTGGGCCTTAAAGAAGAAAACAAATAAGTCCTGATGCCGTTTGCATTGAGGCAGAGGGCAGCCTCCCCGGCAAATTCCGGGGACATGATACGGGAATCATAGGCAATTGCCACACCCTTTTCCTCGCCTTTCTGGCTTATAATATAATTTGCAAGTCTCTGGGTGGCTTTCCTGACCGTATAGATATTCATGCGGTTGGTGCCGGCTCCGATAACGCCCCTGAGGCCTCCTGTGCCAAATTCCAGTTCCCTGTAAAACCTGTCCTCAATTTCCTTTTCGTCTCCTGCAATACCTTTCAGTTCTTCTTTTGTCTGTGCGTCAAAGTAATCATCTGTAAGCCATTTTTCGTATTCTCTTCTATAATCCATCTTCCACTGCCTCCTTCTGTTTTCGGCTCAAACCGTTTCCCGTTCCAAAATTTCTGCACTTTTCAGGGCATTTTATTGCATTTTTTTACAGTTTTTTCGCAAAAAAATACGCAACAGCCAAAAAGGCCTGCGTTTTCCCGTCATACCGCCCTCACAGAGCGCCGTCCGGCATAAAAAGACAGACGGCGCCCATTCCGTTGCACATGGATAAAAAAGAGGGGGTTCACATGTATGTAAAAGGGAGGAAAGCTATTTCAAAGATTCCAGATACTCCAGATTCTTCTTAATAAAATCGCATCTCTGCTGCACACAGAGAACCGAACGGAGAGGATCCTCTGGCGTATTGAACACATAGTCCTTTAATTTATCCACCGTCGTTGTCGCCACATGGAGTCTGGTATCACAGGAAGCATAATAAATAAATACTTCTTCCCTGTCGTTGACAATGGCGCCGTTGGTAAATACCACGTTGCTCACATCGCCCACTCTCTCCTCCCCCAGGGGAGCAATCAAAAATCCCGATGGCTCCGCAATGACCTTTGTGGGGTCATTTAAGTCCGTGGCAAAGGCATAGATCACATAGCGGAGGCCTGCTGCCGTATTCCTTACCCCGTGGGCAATATGGATAAATCCCTTATCCGTTTTGATGGGCGTCGCACCCGCCCCGTTCTTCGCCTCGGTAATGGTATGGTATTTTCTCTTGCTGGTAATGATCTCTTCGTCGATTACCGCATTGGTAATATCGTCGCAAAGGCCGAATCCTATGCCGCCGCCGGAGCCGGTATCGATAAAATCATCCATGGGACGGGTATAAAAGGCATATTTTCCCTTTACAAATTCCGGATGCAGCACCACATTCCTCTGCTGGGGAGAACGCAAGGTCTTTAAATTGGGAAGGCGCTCCCAATTGACCATATCCTTAGTCCTGACAATTCCCGCAGCCGCAACCGCTGCAGACAGATCTCCCGTGGAGGTATCCTTGCTTTCCGAACAGAACACGCCGTAAATATATCCGTCCTCATGCTTTGTCAGGCGCATGTCATATACGTTGGTCTCCTCCGGGCAGGTATCCTCAAGCAAAACAGGATAATCCATAAAGCGGAAGCCGTCCACACCGTTATCGCTGACCGCCACGCCAAAGAAAGACTTTCTGTCGTTTCCTTCGATCCTGGCAACGATGTAATACTTTCCGTCCAGATAAATGGCGCCCGCATTAAATGCCGCATTGACGCCCAGCCTTTCCATAAAATAGGGATTGGTCTCCGGATTCAGATCGTACTTCCACGTAAGGGGAATATGGTCTCTCGTCAAAACCGGATATTCATATCTGTCATAAATCCCGTTGTAAAAATCACTTTTTACATTCTTTCTTGCGATCAGCCTTTCATATTTTTCTTTTTCCACAAAATATCTTTCACTTAACAACTTCGTTCCTCCTGATCAATTCAAGGCACATACGGCCATTGTGATAGGGACATTTCCAGGGTCCCGCTATTTCCCTTGCTGTAACAGGTTTTTCGTTTTCATCAAGGGCCCAGAACCATTCGCTGTTTTCCCGTTTATCAATGACATATTGTTTTATATAGTCCCAGATCTTCTTGACCGCTTCCATATATTCGGTCTTTTCCGGGCACTCGGCATAGCCGTTCAAAAATCCTACCATGGATTCCGCCTGTACCCACCAGATCCTTTCTTTGTTTACAACGCCGTTTTCACACTCGTTTAAAACGCAGCCATCTTCATAAGCACGTTTATAAACGGTTTCCGTCAGCATCCTTGTAACAGGGATCAGCTTTTTATCATAGGCCGCATCATTTAAGACTGCCAAACCCCTGTCAATAAGCCACGCCGCTTCGATATCATGTCCGTAGGACTGCAGATCGATGAGGCTGTTCATCCGGCTGTCAAAAAATACATCCAGGCGTTTCTTTTCCCGATTGAACACCTTATCTGCAAAAATGTCCAGCATCCACCGCATCTGCGCCGCTGCCTTTTCATCTTTTCCCACACGGTACAACTCTGTGTACGCTTCAAATACATGCAGTAACGTATTCATGGTCTTATCCGCTAAAACCCCGTTTTCCGAAAGCTTGCTGTTATCCACGGGCCGAAACTGCCGGTCAAAGGCTTCCAGATATCCATAGGCATCCTTACACCGTCCCTCTACCAGTTCAAAAAGCTCCCTTGCCAGCAAAAGCGCCTCTTCATTTTTTGAAGCATCATAGTAAGATGACAGGGCATAAATGGCAAAAGCCTGGTTGTAAGTATGCTTTGTGGTATCCGAGGGCTTTCCGTCATAGGTCGTGGACCAGTAAACGCCTCCGTTTTCCTTATCGATGCAGCGCTCTTTTATGTAAGCATAAGCATGATCCGCATAAGCGAGGTCATCCTTATTTTTTAAAACAAGATAACAATTTGAAAAGAACCAGAGTATCCGGCTGTGCAAAATCACGCCCTTGTCGTACTTTTTATCAACCTTTAAATCGTGTCCCACAAAACCGAAAAAGCCTCCGAATTCTTCATCCTTAAGCCCCTTCCAGAAGGGAAGGATCCCTTCTTTTAGCTGGCTTCTTATTTCCTCTGTCAGCATAACTGCCTCCATCTAACGAATGCCGATTTCCGTATCGGCTTCCGTTACCACACTGTTATTTTTGATATAATCCACGATCTCATCCATATAGGTAAAAGCAAGGCCCACATAGCTGTCCGCAGCGCCGTAATAAACCGCCACTCTGCCGGTATCCTTATCCGTAAGGGCCGCACAGGGGAAGATGACGTTGGGCACAAACCCACGCTCCTCATACCATTCCTCAGGTGTTAAAAGGAAGGTCTCGCAGCGGTATTTCACAATAGAAGGATTGTCGATATCCAAGATCGCTCCTCCCATGGAATAAACAAATCCGTTGCAGGTGCCGCTTACGCCGTGATAGAACAAAAGCCATCCTTCCGAGGTCTCAATAGGAGCTGCCCCGCTCCCTACCTTTACGGATTCCCACCATTCAGAACCCTTGCCCATAACATGCCTGTGTTTTCCCCAGTAGGTCATATCCGGGCTTTCGCTTAGGAACACATCCCCGAAAGGCGTGTGTCCGCTGTCGCTTGGTCTTGATAAAAGGGCAAAATTGCCGTTGATCTTTCTCGGAAAGAGAACCGCATTCCTGTTAAAGGGGATAAAGGGATTCTCAATCCTCGTAAATGTCTTAAAATCCGTGGTCTTTGCCATCCCGATGGACGCGCCGTAGAAATCGCCGCACCAGATGATATAGTAAACGCCTTCAATTTCAACAAGGCGGGGGTCATAAGCATATACCGGCGCAAAATCCTTCCCATTCTCGTCTACAAACCTGATCTTATCCGGCTCGTAATCCCAATGGATGCCGTCCTTACTTCTTCCCAGATAAATATAGGGAATGCCGTTGATCTGTTCCCCGCGGAAAACGCCGATGAATCCGTCTTCATAAGGCAGCACCGCACTGTTAAAGATCCTGGCAACGCCCGGCAGGGGATTTCTGTCAATGACCGGATTTTCCGTATATCTCCAGATAGGGATCTTTCCTACCTGCTCCGGCTTTTCCTGCCACGGAATATTAGGCAGGCTTCCCCCGGAAATAATTTCTACATGTTTCATGCTCTGTCTCCTTTATTGATAAATATTTCCTTATCCCTTTACCGCGCCGTTTGTCAAACCGCTGTAAATCTGTTTCTGCAGCAGCAGGAAAATGATAAGGGCCGGGATAATGGTAATGATAACGCCCGCACAGATGATCTCCCACTGCGCCCCGAAAGGTCCTTTGAATTTAAACAACGCCGTGGAAACAACTGCAAGCTTAGGATTAGGGTTGTAAAGAAAAGCGGTATAAAATTCATTGTAGAAACCGATTCCTTTGATGATCAGTACGGTAACGATCGCGGGCTTCATGAGCGGAAGCAGGATCCTTGTATAGATCGTAAAGTAAGACGCCCCGTCTATGATCGCCGATTCATCCAGGGATGTGGATATATTCTGTAAAAACTGCACAAAGATGTAAATGGAAATAATATCCGTACCTGCAAATAAAATGATCAGCGCCGCCCTGTGGTTGAACAGTCCCATCTTGGAAATGATCTGGAACACGCTCATCTGCATGGTAATGCTGGGGATCAGGGATGCAATGAGGAAAGCCGTATTCACGATCCTGCTGAATTTAAATTTGAACCGGTCAATAACATAGGCCGTCATGGTGCCGAACACGATAGTCAGGAACACGGAGATTCCCACAACGATAACGGTATTGAAGAAGCCCAATACCATATTTCCTTTGACAAAAGCCGTCTTAAAGTTTTCAAAGTTCAACCAGTTCTGCGGCAGGGTCAAAGGCGATGTACTGGAAAATTCCGCCGTTGTCTTAAATGCCCCGAAAAGCACGACTACCATGGGCAGGATGGCGGCAACTGCCGAAATGACCAAAAGCAGATATTTGAAAAATGCAGCGACTATATGCTCTGCCGAATAATGTTTTTTATTTTGAGGAACTTTTGTTTTTGTTTCTTTCGCCATTTCTCAGCCCTCCTTCTCAAAGAATCTCTTTTGGATAAAGGTTATGATCATGATCAGGACCAACAAAACAACGCCCATGGCTGAAGCCATACCGATCTTTCTGCTGGTAAATGCAACCTCTAAGGTCTTTGTTACAAAGGTCGCCGTTCCGTTTGCGCCGTCCGTCATGATAAACGGTATCTCAAATACGCTGATAGCTCCCTTTACGGCAAGGATCATATTAATGCTGATAACGGTCTTGATATTCGGCAGAATGATATATCTGAATATCTGCGCCTGGTTCGCGCCGTCAAGAGCTGCCGCTTCATACAGATCGCTGTCAATGGACTGCATGGAACCGGCAAACATGACCATGTTCTGTCCCAGGTATCTCCAAAGGGAAACGATAGCAAGGCAGACATTGTTCAGTCCCACCGTCTTCATCCACAAAGGAAGGGTTTCCTGGGAAAATCCCAGGGAGGTAAGCAGGGTATCCAGCGTTCCGCCCGGCTGGTAAAAATAAAGGAAGATCAAACCAACCGCTACGCCGTTTACCAAATATGGGAAGAAAATCGCTCCCTTAAAAAAGTTTGTAAATTTTGTTTTTTTGCTGTCCATCAAAAGAGCGGCAAACACCAGCGCAAGTCCTATCTGTATAAAGCTGCCGATCAGGTAGTAAAGGCTGGTCTTAAACATTCTGAAATATTCCGGCTTTGTAAACATCTCAACATAATTGTCAACGCCGATAAACTTCATCTTTCCGAAACCGTCCCATTTGTAAAGGGAATAACGAACCATATCCACAAGAGGCAGATATGTAAATAAGATCAATAAGATCAACGGGATCAGCAGGAACCAAAATGCAGTGATGTACTGTTTTGTTTTTCTCAAAGACATAACGTCCGAAAAACTTCTTTTTTTCTTTTTAACAGCCACGTTATCCATCATATCCTCCTTTCAACAAAGGCTGCACACTTATAGAAATATGCAGCCTTTGTAATCACTCACTATACTCTGTCAGTCCGGACACTTCTTATTCGGGCGTGTAGTTATCAAGCGCCTCTTTCCATCTTGCGTTCCAGTCATTCATAATGTCGTCGAAGGTCTCGTTGGTGCTTCCCATAGCAGCCTCTAACAGCCTCTGCTTCTCAGGCTCAGCATACAGATTGATCTCGGACTCCTGGCTCAACACATCAAATTTGCCTTCGTTTTCAGGAGTTGCAGGATTGTCGATGATCAACTCAATGTCGGAAAAATCTGCCAGCGTATCAGGCATGGGATCGTCTTTTACGATTGAAATAGCGCCCTGATTTAATGCAAATCCGGATTCGTCGATCATGTAATCGATCCACGCTCTTGCCGTATCTTTGTTCTCGCTGTTGATGTTGATGGCGTAGCAGTAGTCAGCGCCTGCCGTTGCATACTGTTTGCCGTTAACCGTTACAGGGAAAGGCATATAACCGATGATGGAAGGGTCAAGTCCTTCTGTCTTAGCAGCATCCTGCATCTGGGAGATAGCCCAGGAACCAAGTACCATACAACCGATCTCGCCACGTGCAAGCATACCCTTGGAGTTTTCCCAGTTTGTTGTGGTAGGGTCAGCTTCGCAGAGGCCCTGAGCAACGATATCAAACATCAATTTATGTACGATATAATTGGATTTGCCTTCGGAGAAAGGAGCTTCCTCGTTTACGATACCGTTGTTGTGGTAATCGGGATCCGCTGTACAGGTACCCCATGCATGATCCTGCCACTGTGTCAGTGTCCAGCCGTCTTTAAAGTTGGTGTAATAAGGGTTTTCACATTCTCCCTTATCTTTGATCTTCTGAAGATCCTCTAAAAATTCTTCGGGAGTCTTGGGCATTTCCGTAATGCCTGCATTTGCGAATACTTCCTTGTTGTAGCAGATACCCTGTGCATTTCCGATAGAAGGAAGTCCGTAAACAACGCCTTCAGACTGTTTTGCATTTAAGAATGCCGCGTCATACTTCTCGCTTAATTCCTCTACTGTTCCGAGAGGCTCAAAGTAAGATGAAAACTGTGTGCTCTTAATGGTGTTGGGGATCATCAGTACGTCGCCGTAATCGGATGTCTGCATACGGATGGCAACGTCGCCTTCATAATCGGTAATACCCTCAAAGTTTACGGTTGTTCCGGGATATTTTGCTTCAAATTCAGCCTTGTAATCAGCAAAGTCTGTATCGATGAGATCCGTCCTGTTGGTTAAGACTGTGATCTCTCCTGTGATCTCCTTTGCCTCTTCTCCTGCTTCATCCCCTTCATTATCCGCAGGTGCCTCAGTTCCCTCGTCCCCTGCATCTGCTGCGGGCTGATCCGCCGGTGCGGAGCCGTTATCGCCGCATCCTACTAAAAGGGATGCAACCATAGCTGTTGAGAGCAAAACGCTTAATACTTTCTTTTTCATTTTTTTCCTCCTTTATTTGGATAATAAAATAATTTATATGTAACTGCATATGCAGTTTCATATCGCTGTCTTTTGGGCCTTATCAGTCCTTTTCCTTCTTCTTTTTCATAATATCAATCAGAACCGCGCTGATAAGCACAAGGCCCGTGATTATCTGCTGCCAGTTGGCCTGAAGTCCGATGTACGGAAGTCCGGTCTTAAGCACACAGATGACAAACACGCCAATCAGGGAGCCCACAACGCTTCCCACACCGCCGCTTGCGGATACACCGCCAATAATCGCGCCGCCGATGGCTTCCAGCTCGAATCCGGCCCCCGTTCCGGGCTGTACCGTGAAAAATACAGCCGAGTAAGCGATTGCCGCCAGTCCTGCGAAAAAACCGGAAATCACATACGCCATGATATGATAAA
>DEUB01000042.1 GCA_002362385.1 Lachnospiraceae bacterium UBA3273 | reverse complement strand
TATGATTCATTAATTATTTTGGAGAAAGATAAAGAAATTAGAATAAGATACAATGCAATATTGAAAGTAGAATATTATGGGGTATGAAAATTATTATTTGAAGTTTAGGTTAATAATATAATATCATTTAGCATTTAGAAAGGATTTTTGTTATGTATCTTCCCCTCTCCGACAACCTGGATATCCAACACCTCAGCCGTCTTTTCGACAATAAAAGCGAATGCTATAAATTATTCTGGTTCCAGGCGATAGTCAATCAAATTATAAACGGAAAAGATCACTTTACATATGAAGAATTAGTGGATGAAATGATTGCCGATGCATGGTATATGGTTTCAGAATATCATTTGAACTTAGGACCCAAAGATAATCTGGAAATAGCTGTTAAGTGCGTGCAGAACATAAGCGGGATGAAACCTTCGGAAAAGAAAGAAGTCCTTCTTGATTTTTTACATACCTGTACAGATAAAGAGGTCAGACGGATAAAAAGAATATTGATTGAAAATGTACCTTACAGGTTGCAGGCCCCTTTTTTGGAAGACCTAAAGGGGAAAAGCTGGGAGGTATCCAAAAAGGATTTGATTTCCAGAATCAATCAGGAGAAGAGCCTGATTTACTATTTCAGGCTTTATGACGGAATGAATACGGTTATTACAATACAACCCAAATGGATGGATTATATTGTGAAAAATCAGGAAATCATCAAAGGCTGGCTGCAGTATCATATGATTATTTATCTTCAGAAAAGAAACCCCAGCGTACCGGGAATTGCGGACAAGTTGTATCCGCCTCGGGAACGCAAATTGGACAAGGTAAAAAAATATTGGGGAATGCTGGTAGAATTGCAGCCTGTTCATGAGATTTATGCAAATATAGAACTGACAAAGAAAGATATGTCTATTGATCATTTTGTACCTTGGTCCTATGTTGCCCATGATGAATTTTGGAATCTTCATCCTACAACAAGAAGCATTAACAGTAAAAAGAGCAACCATCTTCCTGATTGGGAGAAATATTTTTCTTTGTTTTGTATGATGGAGTATTTTTCCTACTCAATGCTATGGAAGAATGACAGGCTGCATGAAGAGTTTGATAAGTGCGCAAAGGAGCACTTGAATAATCACGATATTCAACAAAAATTATACAGACCGGGATTAAAGAAGGAAGAATTTACAGATAGATTGTCAGAGATAGTTCTTCCGGTTTATCAGTCGGCAAAAAACAGTGGATTTTCAAATTGGGTGTTATGTGATGAACGAGCAGAATAAAACAATAGAATATTACAATAATCATGCGGAGGAATTTTGTGCTGCGACAAAAGATGCTGATATGAGTTATTGTTATGAAAAATTCAAGCAGTATGTGAAACCAAACGGAAAAATTCTGGATGTCGGGTGCGGAAGCGGCAGGGATAGTAAGCGGTTTATGGAAGACGGCTATCCGATCGAAGCCATTGATGCATCTGAAGAAATATGTAAGCTTGCCAGTGAGTATATAGGGCAGCAGGTAAAATGCCGGAGAATAGAAGAAATTACATATGAAAATGAATTTGATGGGATCTGGGCATGCGCTTCGCTCTTGCATGTTGCTAAAGAGGAGATGCCGGTTGTTATTGAGAAGTTGTGTAAAGCGTTGAAGAAAGATGGAATAATATATGCTTCTTTTAAATTGGGAAGCGGAGAACGCTTTACGGACGGGCGATTTTTTAATGATTATACGGAAAAAGAGATTGTAGAAGTTTTTGGCGGGCAGAAAGGGTTTGAAATGAAGGAATGCTTTGTGACAGAAGATGTGAGAAAAGAGCGCAAGCATGAAAAATGGTTAAATATTATTTTGAAGCTAAAGCAGAACTTGAAAGAGGACCGTTTTATGTTGCTCTAACGGGAGCAGGAAAAAATGAAGAAATTAGACCATATTTGTTCAAGATGCGGGGGGCCGTTAAAAAAGGGAAGGGCAATATGGTCTTTTTTCTTGCGTGCAGTGCTGATAGCGAAGGTAGTGCGTATAAAAGAATAGTAAGGAGTAAATCCGGATAGTCTTGTGGGGAAAAGGCAAAAGAAAAAACATTATTAAGTTTGAATTTACTGCTGGCAGCTATGAGTAAACATCAAATGATAGATTTATTTGCATTACACATATGAGGTTACATAATCACAAAAAATGTATAGAGTATACAGCCATTTTATGATAGAATTTATCTAAATGTTACTGACATTAGTGCTTTTTTGAATAATGTGTTCTTGAAAGTGAATTACATTTGTATTACAATAGTATACAAGAGGGAAAATGGATAATAAAATATTAAAAATTGAAGCAAAAAGATATAAGGAAGAATCGGTAGTAGTATCAGCGAGAATACCCAAGGATATGCTGCAGGATATAGACTTTGTTGCAAAGGAATCCGGAAGGACAAGAAACGAGATTATTTCACTATTTCTTGACTTTGCGCTAAAAAATACGGAGATAACCGAGAGATAAGAGGGACAGAATAAATGGCACTTTGCAGATGTAAAATGTGTGGCGGAGATTTAACGATTGTTGATAACTCGCCGGTAGTAGAATGTGAATATTGTGGGAGCAGGCAGACAATTTCTACTTCAGAAAGTGAAAAAGCAGCTAATTTATTTAATAGAGCTAACCGTTTAAGAATGGCCGGCGAATTTGATAAGGCTGCTTCTTTATATGAAAATCTAATTGTAGAATTTCCGGAAGATGCAGAGGCGTATTGGGGATTATGCTTATGTAATTACGGAATTGAATATGTAGATGATCCCCTAACAGGGAATAAAATCCCTACATGTCACAGGGCTTCATTTCAGAAAATATCGCAGGATGAAAACTTTAATCTTGCAATGGAATATTCGGATGTAGTTGCACAAAAGGTTTATCGTGACGAGGCGAGAAGAATTGATGGAATTATGGATGATATTCTGGCTATCAGTAAAAATGAAAAGCCGTATGATATTTTTATTTGTTATAAAGAAACTGATGAAAAGGGAAACAGAACAATAGATAGTGTTTTAGGACAGGAAATATATGATGCATTGACGGAAAAAGGGTATAAAGTATTTTTTGCCAGAATTTCATTGGAAGACAAATTGGGGCAGCAATATGAACCTTACATCTTTTCTGCTTTGAGTTCTGCTAATATAATGCTTTCATTGGGAACTAAATATGAATATTTTCATGCGGTCTGGGTTAAGAATGAATGGTCACGCTTTCTGAAAATGATGCTGCGGGATAAGAAAAAATATTTAATTCCCTGTTACAAGGATATAGATGCTTATGATATGCCGGATGAATTTAAAGGATTTCAGGCTCAGGATATGGGTAAATTAGGATTTATCCAGGATCTGGTCAGAGGGATTCAAAAGATAAGTTTAGCAGAGGATACCCAAAATCAGATAAGTGAACAAACAAGCACGAATACAATGCCTTTATTAAAAAGAATTGTTATGTTTTTGGAAGATGGGGAATTTGAGAAGGCCGATGAATTCTGCGAAAATGTTCTTAATCAGGATCCGGAAAATCCCCAGGTATATCTGTACAAATTTATGGCGTTGTACAAGATATCTACAGAAGATAAGCTTTATTCCAGTTTATATATTTCGATGGATGACAAATTGATACAAAAAGCATATCGTTTTGCTGATGACGATATGAAAAACAAATTGGATGAAATGATTAGGGCTTCATCGGAATTAGTGAAAAGTACACGGTATGAGAGCTTAAAGAAGGAGTATCAGGAAATACATACCATAGAAGACTATTTTAGACTGAGGAATGAATTTATTGACTATGGAGATTATAAGGAAGCATCTGATTATGCAGATCAAATCTGGAATGTGGATTTAAAGAAATTTTTTGATGATGCGGTAGAAACATATGAGAATGCAGAAAAGTATATAGATTATGTTCAGGCACAGGAAATATTTATCAAACTTGGGGATTATCCCGAAGCACAAAAATATGTTAGTTTGTGCGACCGATATGTGGCTGGTTGGAGACCGGAATTGGAAAAACTTGCTGCAGAAGCAGAGCAATTTTCTAATGCGAAAGAAATATATGAAGCAGTAAAGGAAATCGGTGCGCTTATGGCCAATGAAAAACATAAAGAATTTGTTGAAAAACTTGCAAGAACAGTTGAAGTAGAGAAATTTTATGGAAATAAAAAAGCCAGAGCTATTAATGAAGTGGAAGACTATCTAAAAAATGCATAATAAACATTTCAGATACAAATGATGTCAATCTAAAAAGATTAAAGAACAAATGAAGGAGTCTGCTATGAGTAAATTTGTAATCGAATGCCCGCAATGTGGTAATTTTGCGGAAGGAAGAACCGGTTTTTTTGCAAGAAAGAAGATAGATTGTACCTGCGGATATACTATCAATGTGAGGACTGATAAATTAATCAGCAGGGATTGTCCGCATTGCGGCAATACAGTCGTATTTGACCAGGCACAGGGAGAGAGGGCAAAGTGCCCCGTGTGTCATGAACCGATTAATACACTGATAGAACAATCACGTTATGAAGAGTTTTCATGCGGTCAATGCGGTGTCCGGTTAATAGCAGGAAAGAGTGTGGATACATATGTCTGTCCGGTTTGCGATCATGTAAATAGAGTGCAGGAACGCATGATGAGCGAGAAAATTAAAAGGGATGGACTTGCAAGTATCATAAAATATGAGGGAGATGAAGATACAATTGTATGGAAGCATCCCATTGAAGATTTTAATCTGGGTTCCCAGCTGATTGTACATGAAAGTCAGGAAGCTATCTTTTTCCGCGACGGACAGGCATTAGATTTGTTTGGTGCCGGCCGGTATACGCTGGAAACACAGCAATTGCCTATGTTGGAAAAAATGTATAAACTTCCTACTGATACAGAAGGCACTTTTCATTCCGAGGTTTATTATATTAATTTGGCAACTATTATGGGTGTTAAATGGGGGACGGATTCAAAGGTCCGAATGTTTGACCCTGCTTCGGGGCTTCACATTGAGATTGGAGCTTGTGGAGAATTCAATCTTCATGTTGTGAATTCAAGAAAGCTTTTAATAAAATTAGTAGGAACGTCGGGAAGCTTAAAACAGAGCCAGATCATTTCAGATGGGCAGGGATATTTCCGGGCAATGATTATGACCCAGGTCAAAAGCTTTTTAGCACAGTCTATTAAAGAAAGCGGAATTAATATTCTGGAAATAGATGAAAGGCTCATGGAATTATCGGCCGCCCTGCGCTTAAAATTGAATGAATATCTGGAAGCTTATGGTCTTGAAATGCCGGAATTTTTTGTCAGCCGTGTTATTACGCCTGATGATGATCCTAATTTTAAAAGACTGAAAGATCAATATGCAGAGCAGTATCTTTTAGTCCGGCAGGAGCAGATCCGGCAAAAAGAAGCGGAAGCCGCGGCAGAGAGAAAGGCGGTTGAAGCCCAGACAGAAGCGAGAATGAAAATTATTGGGGCGCAGGGAGAGGCAGAGGCACTTAGGATTCAAAAGCAGGCAGAAGCGGACGCATATCGTATGAAGGCGGAAGCAGAAGCTATGGAAATGGAAATAAAAGGTTTTACATATCAGCAGGAAACTTCCAGACAGGTCGGACTGGAAGCTATGAAAAATGGCTTAGGAGGTTCTGACGGAGGAGGAGCATTAGGTAATATTGCCGGTTTAGGAGTAGGCTTGGGCGCAATGGGCAGTGTCATCGGAATGACAAAAGAAGCTATGGAACCTTTGGCAAATACAGCAGGTCAGATAGGGCAAACCATGGGTAACACAATTTCAGGTACATGGGATTGTGAGTGTGGGAATAAAGGAATAGCCGGAAATTTTTGTCCCAACTGCGGTAAGAAACGTCCGGTTAGAATGGCCGCTCCTGATAAGTGGGACTGCACATGTGGAGCCAAAGGAAACCGAGGAAATTTTTGCGCAAATTGCGGGGCTCAAAAACCGGAAGCAGGATTAGAGGTTTGGAATTGCAGTTGCGGAAAAACAGGGTTAACAGGGGCGTTTTGTGATAACTGCGGAAAGAAAAGGGGGGATAACCAATGACTAAAAATCAAAAAAGGTATTTAGCTGCAATTGCGATTATCTTTATCGCCTTTTCTGTTATAGTATTTGCAGCGCCGCTTAAAATGAACGGAGTATTCTGGATATCTTATGTTTTTTCTATAATAGCTATGGCTATTCAGATTTATGTTTTTAAAATTGCTTTTGGTGGGGGAAAGAGTGTAAGAAGTAAATTTTATGGTTTTCCTATTGCACGGATTGGAATTGCCTATTTGGTCATTCAGATTTTTTTAAGTGTCATTTTTATGGTTCTTGCTGCGATTGTTCCATTATGGCTTGTGATTATTCTCTATGTGGTTGCTTTAGCGGCTGCGGTACTCGGACTTATTTCGACAAATGCGATACGCGATGAAATTGAACGGCAAGACGTAAAATTGCAAGCAGATACTGGTTGTATGCAAATGCTTCGTTCGCAGATAGATTCCCTGCCGGAACAGTGTGAAGATAAAGAGGCGGTTAAGGCCCTGGTAAACTTGGCGGATGAATTTCGATATAGTGATCCTGTAAGCGGAGAGGCATTAGAGGATATCGAAAATGATCTTATGGCATTAATGTCGGAATTACAGAAAGCTGTTATTGATAATGATGCTGAAGGAGTAAAAGGTTTATGTAAAAGAACCAGCGCAGCACTGACTGAGCGTAATAGATTGTGCAAGCTTAATAAATAACTGATAAATACGGAGGAGAAAACGTCATGTCTGTTTTTAATTGTAAAATGTGCGGCGGGAGTCTGGAAATAACGGAAGGACAGTTGGTTTGTAAATGTGAATATTGCGGAACGGAACAAACTTTACCAAAAGCTGAAAATGACCAGATCGTTAATCTTTTAAACAGAGCAAATCATTTTCGCCAATTGTTTGATTTCGATAAGGCTATGGAAATGTATGAGAAGGTTTTAGAGCGCGAAAGTGACGATGCGGAAATATACTGGTCACTGGTATTGTGCCGCTATGGGATCGAATATGTGGATGATCCCGTGACGCATACTAAAATTGCAACATGCCATAGAACTCAGTATAAGTCTATTTTGGAGGATGCCGATTATCTTGAAGCCTTAAAGCGTGCGGATGTTATACAGAGAGAAATTTATGAAAGAGAAGCTGGCTATATTGATAAAGTACAAAAAGGAATTTTAGAGATTTCTCAAAAGGAAGATGATTTTGATGTATTTATTTGTTACAAGGAAAGTGATGAAAGTGGTTCAAGGACCATAGACAGCGCACTTGCACAGGATATATATTATGAATTATCAGAAGAGGGATTTAAAGTGTTTTTTTCCAGAATCACTCTGGAAAGCAAATTGGGTCAACAGTATGAGCCATACATTTTTGCCGCATTGAATTCTGCCAAGGTCATGTTGGTAGTTGGGACCAAACCCGAATATTTTAATGCTGTATGGGTCAAAAATGAGTGGTCAAGATATTTGTCCATTATGCAGAATCAGAAAAATAGATTGATTATTCCGGTATATAGGGATATGGACCCATATGATTTACCGGATGCTTTGTCCTATTATCAGGCTCAGGATATGTCTAAAATTGGTTTTATTCAGGACTTAACCAGAGGAATAAAGAAGGTTCTTGAAGATAAAACAGCCGTTGCAGAAAAAGAAGACAAGACCCCTAATGAATCCGGTTCAAATTTGGTGGCTTTATTAAAGAGGGGAGATATGGCTTTAGAAGATGGCGAATGGGACAAGGCATTTGAACATTTTGATGAGGCTCTGAATATTGATGCCGAATGTGCATCGGCTTATTGGGGACAAAGTAGAGCAGTGCATAAAGTCACAAATACGGAAGAGTTTAAAAATATACGGCTGGCACTTTATGAAAATGTCGATAAGACAGAACATGCAAAAAGTGTTGAAGAAGATGTGATAGAAAAATGTAATAATATATTGAAAGAAAGTCCCATTAGTGAGAGTCAAAAGGGAAAAATCATGCAGGCGCTACAAATGCCGGTTGCTTATGAAACGGAATTGGAATGTCGCACGCAGCAATTGGAACAAGAACAAAACTTCTTTAAAACAGATAAACTCTTAAGCAAGGCCTTCCGCTTTTCTAAAGATAAAGAGTTAGCTTTGCTTAATGGCGTTAAAGAGGAAATCTTTGCTGCATTGGAGAACCGTAAAATAGAAGCACAGCAGTGCGATGCAGAAGTGGGAAAACGGATTGATGATGAGTTAAATGATAGAATAGAGCAATTTAATACTAATTTAAAACTGGCACTTGAGGAAAGAGAGAAAGAGTATCAAAATGCTTGTGATCTGTATAATCATAAACCATGGAAGATGACAATAAGCCAGATGTATAAATTGTTTGAAAAGCTAGAAGGTTATAAGGATTCTGACAGCATACGGAGCGAAATAAAAAGGATTCTTGACGAAAAAGAGATTAAACGGCAGGAACTTCGGGAAATGCAGTATAAAAAGAGTGAAATATACAACCAATATAGCAATTTAGGAACATTAAATGTATTAAAACGAAAAGATTTAAATGAGCAGTTAAAGCAGATTAATGGTAAAATAGCCCAAGAAGAGGCGGATTTTGTGGAGATGTATGGCGAAGAACCATAAAAATATTGATTTTATATGGTTCTCCGCTTAGTATGTGACATTTATAAATGTATTATTGGCCATTTTCACTGTTTTGTCTATTATAATAACACCCAAACGCCCCCGCAATATAATCCGCCGCCCCATTCCCATACTTTGTATCAGCTATAGCCCTGACGTAATCATTGTCGGAATAAATATTCATAATCATTTCCGAATAATTCGAGGCAAAAAAATCGACAGTTACATTTTCTGCCATAAGCGCAAGGATTTTTCTGACAATGTCCTGCGTTTCCGAAGAAGAGACTTCTCTTTTCAGGTCAGCCGTCAGTTTCCTGTATAAATCATTGATCTGCTTTGCGGCTTCAGGAGCCTTTTCCTGCTCTTTATCCATAAGTTCGGAAAAATGCGAAAGATTATACTTTATTGCTTCGGTATACTCTTCTATGCTGCCGAACTGCTTGATGGCGCGCCTGGCAATTTGAGATTCGTTATCCTTTGCTTTCTGAATGAATAATTCAAAATTCTCCACACTTCCCCAATATTTAACAATATCATCAGTATTGCTGTTTTTAAATGTTTCCAATGCATTGATATAATCGGACAGATCAAATTCCTTGAAACTCATGCACATTTCTCCTTTCTCTAAACGGGTAAGAAGCTCGATCAGCCTATTTACCCGATTGCGTTTTAATAAAAGCAGTTCTTTTTGTTTTTTAAAAGCCGAAATCCTGTCAAAGTCCGGTTTTTGCATAATTTCGCTGATTTCTTTTAAGGAAAAGCCCAGTTCTTTAAAAAATAATATTTGTTGGAGCTTCTGCAAAGCCTCATCATCATATAAGCGATAGCCGGACCGGGTCAGGCTGCTTGGCTTTAATAATCCGATCTCATCATAGTATTGTAAGGCACGTGTACTGATGCCTGCTAATTTTGCAACTTGACTGATAGTTTTCATGGAACCTCCTATGGGAATAAAAAATCTCTTCTAATCAAAGAATACAGTATCACGGTACGTGGGAGTCAATAGTTTTATCAGAAAAAATTTATTGTTTATTGGTCGGGAAATTTAAGAAAATATTAGTTGCTGGTATTATTCGCTCATGTAGAATATAATTATGAGAAAGATCAGAGAGAAGAAAGAGGAAATCACATATGGAAGAAAATGTAAGAGAAAATAAGATGGGCCGTAACATTGCAATTATTATGATTATAGTAGTAATTGCGTTATTAACAGTCGTTTATTTGTTGTTCGGATTAAAACGATATATGGACGCAAATCCTCAGATCACACCTTATGAAAATGTAACATGCCGGGTCGGAGAAACTTTATCTATTGAAGAACTGGTAAAAATTGAAAAAGCCAAAGAAGTAAAGATACTTGGGATTTCAGAAGACACAAGAGAGCAGACCGATGCAAAAATAACAGAGGATAAGCAGGCGGTATATGCAGGTTCTCAGCCGGGGACGTTTCAGGTTTCTGTTATGGCAACAGGTTCCAACCATGAATCCCGCGAGGCGCAGATTTATGTGACGGTAGAGGAGTAGTAGAAAAGGAGTGTTCATATGTCTGCTGTTTTACAGGAAGCTTTGATCTATGAAATCCTTTCCGTAGTAGAGGAAATTCCCAAAGGCTGTGTGGCTACATACGGGCAGATTGCCAGGCTTATCGGAAGGGACAAAAATGCCAGGCTGGTGGGGAAAGTCTTAAGCATGGCGGAATATTACGGGGAATATCCCTGCCACAGGGTAGTCAACCATGCGGGACGGTTGGTTCCCGGCTGGCATGAGCAGGGAGAATTGCTGCAAAAAGAAGGTATTTCCATGAAAGACGTTTCTCATGTAGATTTGAAAAAGTGTCGGTGGGAATGTTGAAGAAATTTTAAATCATTTAAGGAGAAAATGGCAATGAACAATCATTATACAGAAATAGATGAAAAAACATGGAAACGCACCATGCATTGCATGGTATTCAGGAACAGCGTGGAACCTGCCTTTTGCGTTACCTTTGAATTGGATATTACTAATTTTTTACCCAAAGTAAAAGAAAAGAATTATTCCTTTACCATGGCCATGATCTATGCCGTATCCAAATGCGCCAATGAGATCGAGGAATTCAGGTACAGGTTTTTAGACGGGAAGGTGGTTTTGTTTGACCGCATTGATACTGCTTTTACCTATCTGAACAAAGAAACGGAATTATTTAAGGTAGTAAACGTGCCCATGTGTGATTCCATGGAAGAATATGTTTCCTTAGCGCTAAAGACGGCAGAGAAGCAGAAGGAATATTTTACAGGGCCTTTGGGAAATGACGTATTTCAGTTTTCTCCCATGCCCTGGGTTTCTTATACCCATATTTCCCATACCAATTCAGGGAAAAAAGACAACGCCACCCCTCTCTTTGACTGGGGAAGGTTTTATGAAAAGGATGGGAAAATCCTGCTGCCGTTCTCTGTTCAGGCCCACCACTCTTTTGTGGACGGACTTCATATCGGAAAGCTGTATGAGCTGGTACAGAAGTATGTGAATGAATTTTAAAATTGATAGAGCAGATATTATCTCTTGCATTTTTTTATTCCAGGCAGTAAAATGATAGCAAGCACTTGCATGAGATTGAGGAACGGTGGAAAAAAGATGGATGAGACAAGTCAGAAAATAGTAGATGCCGCAATGTCATTGATCCGTGACAAAGGATATGTGGCCACGACCACAAAAGATATTGCCAGAGCGGCAGGGGTCAATGAGTGCACCTTGTTTCGCAAATTCAAAGATAAAAAGGATATCGTATTAAACGGGGTTTCCCAGGAGAAATGGAGGGCAAATATTACGCCGGACATTTTTAAAAATGTGAAATGGGAGTTAGAGCAGGATCTGGAAATGTTTATGACGGAGTATATGAAGAGGATTACCCCGGATTTTGTAAATCTTTCCATTGGCTTGCGTGCACCTCAGCTTTACGAGGATACGTCATCTATGATCTTGAAAGTGCCCAAGACTTTTTTAACGGCTCTCATTGAATATTTTGAGAAAATGGAGGAAAAGGGAAAACTTCTCCATCTGGATTTTGAATGCCTGGCGATGACCGTTTTTACATCCACATTTGGCTATACTTTTTTAAAAGCGTCTTTTGATAAGAGCTTGTCTGCGGTAGAGCAGGAAGAATTTATCCGCCAAAGCGTCAGGGTTTTTTGCAAGGGAATTCAACATTTATAGATATAGATTCGAAAATAAATGGTACTATCTGTGAAAATAAGATCAGGTAGTGCCATATAAAATAGATATTATGCAAGCAAGTACACGCATTAATAAACAAACTAAAGAATAACTTTCTAAAAATTTTTAGGATCTATTTATGGGATGAAAGGAACCGAAAACAAATTGCTTGCTACATGGAGGAAAAATAATGGATATCACAGGTGCAGAATTATTTGTAAAGGCATTAAAAGAAGAAAAGGTGGATATTTTATTTGCTTATCCGGGAGGGCAGGCTATCGATCTGTTTGACGCTTTATACGGAGAAAAGGACATAGAGATCATTTTGCCCCGCCACGAACAGGGGCTGGTCCATGCGGCGGACGGATATGCCCGCTCAACAGGGCGGATAGGGGTTTGTCTTGTAACAAGCGGACCGGGGGCGGCAAATCTGGTTACGGGAATAGCCACGGCTAATTATGACAGCGTTCCGCTGGTGTGTTTTACGGGCCAGGTACCTACAAATCTCTTGGGAAAGCAGACATTTCAAGAGGTTGACATTGTGGATGTGACAAAGAGCATTTCTAAATATGTAGTAAGAGTTGAAAGAAGGGAGGACTTGGCCGAAATTATAAAACGGGCCTTTCGGATCGCAAAAAGCGGCCGTCCCGGAGTAGTAGTCGTAGACCTGCCAAAGGATATCCAGAAAGAATATGGAAATGATACCTATCCGTCTGTGTGTGATACGGCAGATGATAGAAATATTTCCGTAGGTTCAGGGGGATGTTCGGAGGAGATGGAAAAAGCGCTGGATATTTTGAATAAGGCAGAAAGGCCGCTTTTTTTAATAGGAGGCGGGGTTAATATTGCCTGTGCGGGAAAAGAAATGACGCGGCTTTCGGAACTGACGGGTATTCCTGTAGTTACCACCATCATGGGGAAAGGAGCGATTCCCACAACACACAGATCGTATGTGGGGAATCTGGGAATACATGGAAGCTGTGGAGCTAACCTGGCAGTAAGCCGGTGCGACGTTTTGTTTGCCATAGGGACGAGATTCAATGACCGCATAACGGGAAAGCTACAGGAGTTTGCCCCGGATGCCGTTATTATTCATGCTGATGTAGATGTAGATGTTATTTCCCGGAATGTGACTGCGGATGTTTCCATTGTGGCAGATGCAAAAGAGGTTATCAATGCTTTACTAAAAAAGGCTGTTTCTTTAAAAACAGAAAAGTGGCTGGAAGAAATAAATGGCTGGAAGGAGCAATACCCTGTTTCCATGAATTATCAGGGAGTAACGCCTCAAAGGATCATGGAAGCGGTCAATGAATTGTTTGAGGAGGCGTTCATTACTACGGATGTAGGACAGAATCAGCTTTGGGCTACGCAGTTTCTCGAACTGAATGAGCATAAAAGACTGCTGACTTCAGGTGGAATGGGGACAATGGGATTTGGTCTGCCTGCCGCCATCGGAGCATGTCTGGGAAACCCGGGTAAACCGGTGATAGCCATATCAGGGGACGGAGGAATACAGATGAACATTCAGGAGCTGGCAACGGCTGTTGTCTATGAACTGCCAATCGTTGTCTGTGTTTTAAACAACGGGTGGCTGGGGAATGTGCGCCAGTGGCAGGAGATGTTTTATAATAAAAGGTATTCGGCTACATGTATGCGCTACCGGAGAAGCTGCGGATTTTTTTCCTGCGCTAATTCGGTGGCTGAGAACCGGCCTGACAGAGAATGTCCGGAATATACGCCGGATTTTGTAAAATTAGCGGAAAGCTACGGCGCTGAAGGGATCAGGGTTTTAGATGTCTGCGATATAAAAACTGCATTGGAAAAGGCAAAGCAGAATAGAAAAATCCCAACGGTAATTGAGTTTGTGATTCCAGGGGAAGCAAACGTGCTGCCTATTGTACCGCCGGGGAAAGCTATTTCGGAAATGATAATAGAAGTAATTCAATGAGTGTGGTAAAATTTTAAAGAGCAAAAAAGAAAAAGTCGTGATGATACCGGCTAGTATTATGGGATTTGCTTGCAGCTTTACAACGCTGTTATTAAATTGGTAATTTAAAGGAGAAGAAGGAAATTATGATATCTGTTATGGAAAACCCTCAAACTGCAAAAGCCTTATTTGAAGGCTTGGAAGAAACCATAATCTGGTCCTGTCTGGAAAAGGTTATGGGAAAAATTTATGCAAATGATCCGCAAGATCCGGAATCTGCTGCAGCCATTCTGGGAGACTTCTGTTTTTTGGCAGGAAAACCGGACAGGGCGCTTGCGGCATATAAACCGGAAGGCTGCGAAAAGGATTTTATGATCATGATTCCTCCTAATGAAGAGTGGGCGGCATTGATAGAAGCCTACTATGGGGAGAAAGCTAAAAAGGTTATCCGGTATGCCATAAAAAAGGAGCCGAAAATATTTTTAAAAGAAGATCAAAGGAAAAAACTTGAAGAGATCGTAAAGGGTCTGTCCGGCGAATATGTGATGAAGCCCCTTGATAGAGAGGTGTTTTTATGGTGCAAAGAGCAGGAATGGTGCGGGGACTGGGTATCCCAATATGAAGATTACGGAGAATATGAGAAAAAGGGCCTGGGCGTGGTTATTTTAAAAGACGGCTGTCTCGTTGCGGGAGCCTCTTCTTATTCAAGCTACAGAGAAGGAATTGAAATACAAATCGATACAAAGCAGGAATACAGGAGGCGGGGCCTTGCCCTTATCAGCGGAGCGGCTTTGATCTTAAGATGCTTGGAGAAAGGACTTTATCCCAGCTGGGATGCACAAAACAAGGAATCTGTCATGCTTGCTAAGAAGCTGGGGTATCATTTTGACCATGAATATACGGCGTATGAAATATGGGGATATTGATCCCGGCAGTAACGGGCTGAAGGGAATAATAAGTGCGAATAAGCAGAGCAACGGTCTGAATTTGATGATTGAAAGGATAATGAGCAAGCTGTTTGGACTTTAAAAAGTGGGATGCTGTAAAAAATTACCCATAATATGACGAACAGGTGTCATATTATGGATATTATAATCTTTTCATAAGCAAAGCGGCAGTCGCCTTGGGGGTATTTATGCCCTATGGGTACTTGTGCCCTATAGGCACTGTCTGCAAGAATAAAGAAAGGAGCATTCAAATGGCTTTTGATTACAAAAAGGAATACAAAGAGTTTTATTTGCCGGGGAAAAAACCGCAGATCGTTGAGATCCCTCCCATGAACTATATCGCAGTAAGGGGGGAGGGAAACCCCAATGAGGAAAATGGAGCTTATAAGCAGGCAATAGGCATACTTTATGCCGTTGCCTTTACCATCAAAATGAGTCCCAAAACAGGTTATAAGATAGAAGGTTATTTTGATTATGTTGTGCCTCCTTTGGAGGGCTTCTGGTGGTCGGAGGGAGAAAATGAGATCGATTACAGCCACAAGGAAAAATTTCAGTGGATCTCTGCGATCAGGCTCCCTGATTTTGTTTCGAAAAAGGATTTTGATTGGGCAGTAAAGGAAGTGGAGCGGAAGAAAAATGCAGATTATTCCAAGGCGGAATTTTTGACAATTCAAGAAGGCTTGTGCCTGCAGGTCATGCATATAGGATCTTACGACGACGAGCCGGCAACTATCGCTTTGATGGATGACTTTTTAGAAAAAAACGGTTATGATAAGGATATCACGGATGAAAGGCGCCATCATGAGATCTATCTCTCCGATCCGAGGAGAGTGGCGCCTGAACGATGCAAAACCGTTATACGTCATCCCATAAAGAAAAGAGAGAGTTAAATGCAGATCAACAGGCTTTTCGAGATCGTCTATATTCTTTTGGAGAAAGAAAAAGTTACTGCAAGGGAGTTAGCAGAGCGATTTGAAGTATCCGCAAGAACTATATACAGGGATATTGAGACGCTTTCCGGCGCGGGAATCCCCATTTATATGAGTAAAGGAAAAGGCGGCGGGGTGTCCCTGCTGCCGGGCTTTACTTTAAATAAGGCGGTTATTACAGAGGGGGAAAAGGCGGAAATTTTGTCCGCCTTAAAAGCGTTAGATGCGGTAAAACCGGAAGAAAAAACGACAGCCTTGTCAAAGTTGGGAAGTCTGTTAGGAGAATCCGGCTATGATTGGATCGAAGTGGATTTTGGAATATGGTCTGATAGGAAACGGGAGGAAACACTCTTTAACGATATAAAAAGGGCAGTCATTGAAAAAAGGGTCATTCGTTTTTCCTATGCCAACGCTAAAGGGCAGACGTCGGAGAGGGAAGCAGAACCTTTGAGGCTCTGCTTTAAAGGCGAGGCATGGTATTTGTACGCCTGGTGCAGAAAGCATGAGGAAGAGAGATTTTTTAAGCTGAAACGGATCCGCAGACTTGAACTGACAGAAGAAATTTTCCAAAGGACATGCGGGGAAGCAGTATTAAAGAAAGAACATGGCAATTATGAAACGGATAAAGTCCAATTGAAATTAAAGATTGCAAAAGAAGCCGCCTTCCGGGTATATGATGAATTTGAAGACTATGAGGAGCTTGAGGACGGAAGCTTTCTGGCGGAAATTACTTTCCCCAGAGGAGAATGGCTGTTTTACTATCTGCTTAGCTTTGGGCAGGCATTGGAAGTTATTAAGCCGGTGGAAGTGAGGGAACAGTTAAGGACAGAACTGGCAAAGATATTAGATAAATATCAGGATTAACAGTAAAATGCAGTTGTGTGATTACATTTTTGCAATTCTTTGGCGGTAGAAAGTTCCTGCATTTTCTTTATAATGTATTTTAGAAATCAGTATATTGAAGAGCAGGAGGCATACGTCATGGCATTGCATGAAAATCTTTGTACATTAAGAAAAAAGAACGGTTATTCCCAGGAGGATCTGGCTTATAAGCTTGGAATTGCCAGGCAGACCGTAGGAAAATGGGAGAACGGACAGGCAGTTCCGGAATTGTCCGGTTTGCTCAAGCTAAGTGAAATTTATGGAGTGACCATAGATCATATAGTAAAAGGGCAGGATGGATGCGGTTTCATGTATGAGCAACGATCGGAAACCGACAAAGATTCTATTATACCGTTTTTGATCCGCGGAAAACAGAAAACATATGCCGGCAAAGGAAGAGAAACAGAGCCTGCCAGACCGGCATCCCATGACCTGAAATATCAGGAAGGAGAATATCTTTATTATGATACGTATCTGGGAGGAGAAAATTTTTCGGGAGAAGAAGGAATATGGATAAAGAATATTCCTGTCTGGTGTATGAACTATTCGGGAAGAGTAATAGGAGAAGGATTCAGCGGAGATTTTTTGAAAAAAGCATTGTTAAATGTGACGGAAGAAATGCCTTACCGGGGGCCCTGCATATACACAGAAGGAGAATATCACTATCATTGCAGGGTGGAAGGAGATTTTTTCTGGTTCCAGGGTTATGAAGAAATATTTTACAGAACGCGCAAAATATACGAATGTTTATTTCATGGAGGAAAAGTAAAATAGAAATGCAGAAAGATACTGCTGATCGTTTTCGTTAAGAAAACGTGCATAATTGTAAAAATAAATGGATGGATTTTTTAGATGCAGGACCGTATACTTTGGGTATAAAATAAAGCGAGGTGGTTTTAATGAGATTAGGGAACAGTTTATTTCATGCCAGAAAAAGTTGCGGCCTGTCCCAGGAAGAGGTCGCGGAGAAACTGGGGGTAAGCAGGCAGACGATCTCTAAGTGGGAAACGGACGAGACGCTCCCCGATATCCGTCAGTCCAAAAGAATGGCGGTATTATACAATGTATCCCTGGACGAACTGATTGAATTTGACATTGACGAGAAAGAAGTTGAACAATTCATAGAAAGGATCAGCGACGAAAAACAGGAAAAGATCAATTGGACAAATGTCTGGGGTAAAAAATATCCGATTTTATTGAAATACAAAAATGAAGTAAACACTGTCAATTATGCCAAAAGACTGAGCAGTATGTTAAATGAATTGAAAGAAGAATACGGATACAGCGAATTAGATGCTTTACTGGTCCTAAAAGATATTTTGGCAGGCGTATGGAAAAATAGAAAAGACTTCCATTGAAAAGGGCCTTCATAAAATGCTAAAATAAATCAAAAAGGCATATTACAAACGATGATCCGAAAAACAATCGAGAACTTTAATCTGAATCAAATCAGCGCTTCCGGCCAATGCTTCCGCATGAATCGGCAAAGCTCCGGTAAATACACCCTTATTGCCGGTGCAAACTATCTGGAGCTTGAACAGCACGAAAAAGAATGCATATTCCATTGTGACGAAGAAGAATTTGAAAATTTCTGGAAGGATTATTTTGATCTGGAAGAGAACTATCCGGCTTATATCAAAAAAATCAATCCGGATGATACTTATTTGATTTCTGCTGCAGATTTTGGAAAGGGAATCAGGATCTTACGACAGGATTTGTGGGAAATGATAGTTTCTTTCCTGATCTCCCAGCAGAATAATATTGTCAGGATACGCCGCTGTATTCAGAATATTTGCGATCGTTACGGGGAAGAGAAAATAACTTCCAAAGGAGAAGTATATTACGCCTTCCCGAAGCCGGAAGCACTGGCGGATTTAGAGGAAGACGCTTTGAAGGCGTGCAATTTGGGATACCGGAGCAAATACGTAGTGCGTGCGGCAAAGAGCGTCGTGTCCGGGGAAACGGATTTGGAATATATACGACGGCTGCCTTACGAAAGGGCAAAGGAAGAATTGCTGAAGCTTTTTGGAGTAGGGGAAAAGGTGGCGGATTGTATCTGTCTTTTTGCGCTCCATCATTTACAGGCCTTTCCCGTAGATACCCATATTAATCAGGCTCTGGAAATGCACTATAAAAAAGGATTTCCTAAAAGACGGTATGAGGGCTGTCAGGGCGTTATGCAGCAATACATATTCTATTATGAACTGAATAAAGAAAAGCAACAAAGTGAGAAAGCATAGACAGATTTTGCATATTTAATCCGTATTGCAGGAAAAATGCCTTTTCTTACTGAATGCTGATGCAGTCTCCGATACCGGCAACAGTATTTGACGTATTGCTGGTATCTTTTTTGCCGGTCTGATCGGTTGTGGTAATCCACATGGCGATAGGATTTTTTACGCCGCCCTGATACGCCAGATAAATTTCGCAGCCGGAGGCATGGGCAGAGCGTAAACGTGCCTCATAGGTGCTCTGGTTTAAATCGGTCCAGCCGATGGTATCTAAAATCTCGTCGTATAATTTGGAGCCGGCAGGAATGCTTTCCAGGGTCTGGGGTGTTGTCAGACTGTCGATAAAGGTTTTGGATGCAGAATCTGATGCAATCTCAGGGTCTGCCATGGCATAAACGGAGGCCTGATAGATGGCGTCGAGCATCTGCTGGTCGGAAGTGACGTTTGCTTTTTCTACATATTTGATCATGATCGGGGTCAAAACACCGACAAGTACTGCCATAATGGCGATGACAATAATTAATTCTACAAGTGAAAACCCTTTGTTTTCTCCGCTTTTCATCATAATTTCCCACCCTCATAACATTTCTTTTCTAATAAGATTATTCTACTCTCAGAATAACAGAGAGTGTAAATAAAATCAATACTAAAAAGCGTTGGCTTGGGGCTGAAATTTAGTTGTGTCCAAATGGCTTATGTAAGTAAAAAAAATGGGAATTTAAGCTATGAAAGGCCGGAAATGTATATAGAACAAGCTGTTATTTTGCAGGAAAGTATATTATAATAGGTTTGTTGGTATATGGATTACAGATGATAATGAGGAGAAAGCAGATATGAAGAAGCGGACCTTTGGAGAAAAAATACAATATCATTTTGACAATATTATGTCCAAAGGAACCATCGCACTGATTGGCCTGCTATTTGGAATTACTATGATCGTGGTAGGGCTTGCGGGAATTGCGGCAGTTGTTTTTGGTGCGGACGGCAGTCTGGGAAGCCAGATCTGGTCAAGCGCCATGCATGTTCTGGATGCAGGAACCTTGACGGCGGATACTTTGGACAGCATACCTTATGTGATCATAATGTCTGTGGTAACTCTATGCGGGCTGTTTGTAACCAGTATTTTAATCGGTATCATTACCACCGGTTTTGAAAGCAGGCTGAAGGAACTGCGCAAGGGAAAGTCCATTGTACTGGAAGAAAGGCATACGGTTATCATAGGGTTTAATGACAATATCTATACGTTGTTAAATGAGTTAATTGAAGCTAACTCTAATCACAAAAATCAGTGCATTGTAGTGGTGGGTACACAGGAGAAGGAAGAGATGGAGGAAGCTATCGCATCCCGCATATCCGATTTTAAAACTTCCCGTGTGATCTGCCGGAGCGGTTCTTTATCGGAAGCGCATATTCTGGAAAGATGCGCTGTGGAAAGAAGCCGTTCTGTTATAATCAATGTTTATGAGGACGCGGAGGTCATTAAAATCATCTTATCCGTTTCTGCATATTTAAAGGATAAGGAATTATTGGTAAAAGATCTGTTTATGACTGCGGCCATTGAAAACGAGCAGAATGTGGAGGCGGCGAGGATCGCAGGAGAAGGCAGGGCGGAGATTATTCATGCCAATGACGCTATTTCCCGTATTATTGCCCATACCTGCAGACAGCCGGGATTGTCCAATGTGCTGGTGGAGCTTTTTGACTATGACGGGGATGAACTGTATTTTGAAGAGGTTCCCGAGCTATACGGAAAGATGCTCCATGAGACCCTGAACCTGTTTCCTAAAGCGGTTGTATTCGGCATCCGAAAAGACGACGGTCCCCATCTGAATCCGCCCATGGATACGGTGCTTGAGAAAGGAGACCTGATCATTCTGCTGGAGGATGATGACGGTTCCTTTGAGCTGGATTTGAATGAGATGCCCATACAGGAGGAACTGATCAATAATTCCGGGGCAAAGAAAACCGCAAACAGGGAAAGTCTGCTGATTTTGGGGTGTAACAGTATGATTGAACGCATCCTGCGGGAATATGACTGTTATGTGGAGCCGGGTTCTGAGGTTACCATTGTCTACCCCAACGAGCTGGAGTTGGATAAAGCAGCTTATAAAAACATTGTGATCGAGCAGGTTATGGGATCGGGAACGGACCGCAGGCTTTTGGAGGAATTATTATCGTCGGATGTGGACGATATACTGGTTTTAAGCGATGATGGGCTGGATGCGGAGGCATCCGATTCCCAGACTCTGCTGCAATTGATCTTCCTTCGGGATATTTCCGGTAAAACGGGGAAAAAGTTTACCATTACCAGTGAAATGAGAAAGAGCAATAACCAGCGCCTTGCAACCCAGGCCAGGGTAGAGGATTTTGTCATCGGCTCCAATATTATAAATCTTTTAATGACCCAGATTGCCGAAAACAGGGAATTGACGGCGCTTTTTGAGGATATTTTGGATGAGGAAGGCTCGGAGATCTATATGAAGCCTGCTTCCGAATATGTAAAAACAGGAGTTCCCGTTGATTTTTATACTGTAACGGAAAGCGCTGCCAGAAAGGGGCATATTGCCATAGGTTATAAGAAGATAAGGGACGGCGCTACAGAGATCGTAACAAATCCTTTAAAATCAGAGCAGACTGTATATGAAAAGGAAGATTATATGATCGTCATTGCGGAGGATTAAAGATTGAGTGTCCAGAAACGGAATTAAAAGCGGGGCATATATCTAACCTTGATGCAAAAAAATGAAAAATTATAGCGCAGGTATAATGACAGAACAAATTTCTTGTGTTATATTAGGGATTAGATAAAAAAGCGGTCTAAGGCTGACCCGGAAAGGAAATAATAACGATGAACACAATTTTTCGATTTGATTATCTGGAAGAAAGAAGTTATCAGGCACTGAGGAAAGATCAGAGCTTAACTTTTATGCGCTCATGTAAGATAAGGCAAAGATGCAGAATTGTGTGATGTCGGATGATTCATAGACTTCATGGATTTTAGGAACCGCTTATCTTATATGAGAGATAGGCGGTTTTATTATGCTAAAATACGTAAATGACGGAATATCTTATAATGGAAACGCAGCTTAAAAAAGTGAGTTAAAGAAAAGCAATACTAAGGAAATGAAAAGAGAAAGACGGGGAAAAGAAGATGTTGGAGATTAAAGGAAAAGTGAATACTGCTGTCTGCTATGCGAAGGTAGTGGAAGATGAAGCTATAGAGCAGATCAGACGGATGTGCGATTATGAATTTACAGAAGGAAGCAGGATAAGGATCATGCCCGACGTCCATGCGGGAAAAGGCTGCACCATCGGAACTACCATGACGGTTACGGATAAAGCCGTTCCCAATATTGTAGGAGTGGATATCGGATGCGGGATGTATACGGTAACCTTGGGGAAAGGCGATATTGATTTTGAAAAGCTGGATGAAGCCGCACATTTTGTGCCTTCCGGTATGAATGTGTGGGAAGGCAGACAGGAAAGATTTGATCTGACTGCTCTTCGCTGCTATAGAAGCCTTAGAGATACGAAAAGGTTAGAAAGAAGCCTGGGTACATTAGGCGGAGGAAACCACTTTATAGAGGTTGACCGGGCAGAGGACGGAACCAATTATCTTGTGATACACAGCGGGAGCAGGAATCTTGGAAAGCAGGTTGCGGAAATCTATCAGCAGTTAGCAATTGATTTAAATAAAGGAAAGGAAACTTACTTTCAGGAAAGGGACGCCATTATCCGTGAATATAAAGCGGCCGGCAGAAGAAAAGAAATACAGGCAGCTTTAGAGGCGATCTCCTGGAATAAGAGGGAGGCAACCATGCCGGAGGATTTATGCTTTTTGTATGGAAGCTATTTGGAAGATTATCTTTTTGATGTGGAAATCTGCCAGACCTTTGCCAGAAGAAACCGTGAAAAAATAGCGGAGGTGTTATTGGATAGAACGGGTATGAGCGGCGCGGATTCCTTTCATACCATTCATAATTATATTGATACGGAAGAAATGATTTTAAGAAAAGGCGCCATTGCCGCCCACGAAGGGGAGAAAGTATTGATTCCTATTAATATGAGAGACGGAAGTGTATTAGCCGTGGGTAAAGGCAATCCCGAATGGAACTATTCCGCACCCCACGGGGCAGGAAGGATCATGTCCAGAAAAAAAGCAAAGGAAAATTTGGATATGGACGATTATAAACGCGAAATGGAAGGAATCTATACTACTTCCGTAAATGAAGCAACATTAGACGAAGCGCCTATGGCATACAAATCTTTAGAAGACATCATAGACGTCATCAAAGAATCCGTAACTGTCATAGACATCATGAAACCGATTTATAACTTTAAGGCAAACTGAGACGTGCAAGCTATATTTGTAAAGCGTCTGAGGGGAAGCTTGCTTACCATCAGACGGTTTGCAAATATAGCTTATAGGGCGAAGCCCTATAATCGCATGATTGCGAAGCAATTGTGCGATTAAGGCACGTCGGGGGAAGAGAAAAGCTAAAACCTCCAGAAGGGAAGCTTATTTACCGTCAGTCTGCCAGAACAGGAGGACATAAAAATGATACAAATTCCCACCATTGACATGGTTAAAACAGGACAGAATATCACACAGTTAAGGAAAGAAAAAGGATTATCCGTGAAAGATATCCAGAATATTTTTGGCTTCTCCACACCCCAGGCAATCTACAAATGGCAGCAGGGTACGGCCTTGCCCTCCGTAGATAATCTGGTAGTATTGGCGGTAATTTTTCAGGTACAGGTAGATGATATTCTTGTTATAAATATTGCGGCGTCTACACAAATAGGCGCGTAAGATTAAAGGGACACCGGCATTCTTTAACCGGAAATGCCGGGAAGTCCCCCTAAAACAATAAGGATGGGTATGCCTAGTGGCGAGGGCAGGGGTCTGTAAAACCCTGACATAAGAAACAACGCAGGTTCGAGTCCTGCCCCATCCATTATGGAAAGGTGGCCGAGATGGTCTAAGGCAGCGCATTGCTAATGCGCCGTACGCGCAAGTGTACCGAAGGTTCGAATCCTTTCCTTTCCGTTATTTCTGTTGTTTGGGATAAAACATATCATTCAACTCCTGGTAGAAATTTTTTTATATCTTCAAATATCCGGTTATTGCATCAATGTTTCCTGTTTTATACAATAAGAACAGGAAAGGTTGGTGCTTTTTATTGGATAATCAGAAGATTGCAAAGTTCATTTCACATAGAAGAAAGGCTTTGGGATTGACCCAGGCGGATGTGGCGGAAAAATTAAAGGTTTCCTTTCAGGCTGTCTCCAAGTGGGAAAACGGAACCCTGCCCAATGTGGAAATGCTTGTGGAACTGGCAAAGCTTTTGCGGGTCAGCGTGGATGAAATTTTAAATGGAGAAGAAAAGAAAAATGAAAGTTTTTCGTATAGTAAGGCAGGTGTGGACATTTCTTATACCGACGCCATGAAAAGGGAAATGGCGGTTTACTTAAAGACGGAAAATGAGCGTGTCTTAAATGGATTTGGCCCATTCGCATCCCTGTATGATATTCATTTTCCGGAAATCAAAAACCCGGTTCTTGTTTTGAAGGCGGAAGAACCGGGATCAAAACAAAAGTTAGCCATGGAATACGGCTATAGTGAGTCCATCTGCCATGATATGATAAACCATCTGGTCAATGATATTGTTGTTATGGGCGCGAGACCTTTAGCAGTATTGGACACTATTGTGTGCGGCAATGCGGAAAAAGAAACAATAAAATCTTTTGTAAAAGGAATTTCAGAAGCGTGCAGGGAAAATGAATGTGATCTGGTAGGCGGCGAGACTTCCATTCAGCCGCAAGTGATTGAGAAAGGCGTCTATATCCTCACATCAAGTGTTGCAGGAATCGTGGGGAGGGAAAATATTATTGACGGTTCGCGGGTCAGGGAAGGAGATGTGGTGTTAGCAGTTGCTTCTAATGGGCTTCACACAAACGGTTACTCCCTTGTGCGGATGCTTATGGATAAAATGCCGCAGATAAAGCTTGATAAAATCCAGGGAGAAACATTTATAGAGCAAATTATGAAACCGCACACCCCTTATTACAAAGCTGTCAAAAATTTATTCGGCTGTCCGTATGTTCACGGGATGGCCCATATTACAGGCGGCGGGATAGAAGGAAATTTAAGCAGGATAATGCCTGACGGCTTAAGCGCGGAAATTGATTTGACAAAAATAAAGCCCCTTCCTGTTTTTTCCTATATCCGAAATAAAGGAAATATCGGGCAGGAAGAAATGCTGTCCACTTTTAACTGCGGCGTGGGGTTCATGATTGTGGTGGAAAGGGAAGAGGAGAAAAAGGTTGTAGATACAGTACAAAAATATTATGAATGCTATGAAGTCGGAAAGATTGCAAAAGGCAGGAATAAGGTAGTCTTTAGCGGATCCATTGACTGGAAATAAAGGGCCTCTTATTCCTGCATGGGTAATATAAGTGTCACAGAAAAACCGCCATATGAGCTGTGGCCGATTTCGGTTACACCACCGTGTGCCGTCACGATCTGCTTAACAATGAGCAGCCCTAAACCGTGGCGCTGCTCTGATGTATTCTCATCGCAGATCATATAATGAGGAGAACGATTCAGTTTTTCAATCTGTTCGTCTGTAGCCCCCCTGCCGTCATCTTCAACGACTATCATACAGGTATCTTCTCCGGTCATAACACGTACAAAGATATGGCATCCCTGTTCATTATGGTTGATACAATTTTGAATCAGATTACTTACTGCTCTTTTCATCAGGTCTTCGTCAATATCTGCAAAGCAAACCTTTAGATCCTCATCAGTTTCCCATTCAATGGGATGCTTATCATCAATATCCGTATTGATAAAATCCACCACTACCTGACGGACAACGGCGACGAGATTTTGCCTTGCAGGATTTATGGGCTGCATGTTATATTCCAATTTGGACGCAAGATTCAGGTCGTTGATCAGATTTTTCATTTGCCGGCTTTTACTTACAATAACCGAAGCTTTTTTGCGGTCATCTTTCGGTAAACGATCATCACTTTCTAACTGGCTTGCGTAACCCATTACCATAGACAGCGGCGTGCGTATGTCATGGGATACTCCTGCGATCCAATTAGCCCTTGCAGTCTCCTTTTTGCGGAGCTGCCTGCGTTGGGACTGAAGGATCTCCGAGGTTTTATTAATATTGGCTGCAAGCTCTGACAGCAGTCCCTTTTCTTTTATGTGAACGTCTTCTTCTGCAGGCAGAGACTGTATCCCGCTTACGATCGGTTTTACCGATTTCAAAAGCCTGGAGTTAGCAGCTGCATAGATCATAAAGATCAGCGTAACATTAATTGCAAGAACAGTAAGAAAAGTTTTGGGTAAATTGGCGATCAAATGGTAATCCCAGCTTGGCCACATATGTTTCCAAAAGCTGTCTTTGGGATAGCCTAATACGACCAGCCCGTTCTCTGCTTCTCCTGTAAATGTGGGATACCCGTCTATATAACCGCGGGTCAGCCGTGCAATATCCGAAATGGAATATGACATAGGTATAGTTTCGGGCAGATCATCTGTATGCCATACTACGTTCATCGTCGTATTGTCAATAAAAATGGCCCATGTATCAGTTTTTTTCAATTCAAGCGCTAAATTCTCCGGCAAAATGTATTCATTATCATTCTGAAATAAGTTATCTGCAACTTCTTTAGCAGTCTGCCAGGGCTGTGAATTTGTTGCTTGTCTCACGGTAATTATAAATAATAGGATAAAATTTAAAATAATAAGCAGAGCTGAAGATAAGAGCATGATACCGACAAAACGCCGTATCAGTTTCAGTACGCTTTTCATATTACTTTCCCTCCACTATGAGTTTATAGCCGAGTCCCTTGATCGTTATCAAAGCAACGGGAGAGGACGGATCCGTTTCAATCTTTTCTCTGATTCGGCGGATATGCGCCATCAGTGAATTCTCATAACCAAAAGGATTATCGCCCCAGGCGGCCTCGCACAGGGCGTCGATGGTAACGATCCGCCCTGCATTCCGGTATAAAGCAGCAAGAATGCTGTGTTCTTTTGCCGTAAGCGGAATATGTTTTCCGTTTTTAATTACCTCTGCACGGTCAAAGTCGATTTCACTGCCCGGCAATTTTACAAGGGGATTCTCATCTTTGTAGCTTCTTCGAAGAATGGCATTAATACGGAACAGAAGTTCTTTTGGTAAGAACGGCTTTACCATATAGTCGTCTGCTCCGAGACTGAAGCCGCGGAACTTATCGTCATCCTCTCCACGTGCCGTTAAAAAGAGCACGGGATAATCAAAGGTACTTTTAAGCTGTTTCATAAGGTCAAAGCCGCTGCCGTCGGGAAGCATCACATCCAGAATTGCAAATTCAGGAGCATATTCCTTTGAAACAGCAACTGCTTCTGCAATCGTTTTTGCTGTCTTAATATTTTGAAATCCGTCTTCATTTAAAATAGATGCCACCATATCTAAAAGCTCCGGTTCATCATCCACAAGCAAAATGCGTTTTTGTTTTAAATAATCAGAGTTCATAGGAAGCCCTCCTTTGTATTTTCCAGTATACCATGAAAATATTTATTTTTATATTTTGTGCAAAAATGTAAGGTAAATGTAAGGACAGGAGAAGGTCAGCATAAGGTTGGGAACGTACAATGTATTTACAATGATGAGAAAGGAGCAAAGTACAATGAATGTCATTGAAACTAAAAATTTAACAAAATCTTATGCTGATTTTACTGCGGTTTCAGGCGTCAGCCTGCATATTCCCAAAGGTGTTGTCTATGGCTTCCTCGGTCCCAACGGCGCGGGAAAGTCCACCACCATGAAAATGTTCCTGGGACTTACCAGGCCTACGAGCGGCTCATTTACCATTGACGGGAAGAAATACCCTGAAAACAGGGTGGAGATTTTAAAAGAAATAGGCTCGTTTATCGAGGCCCCTGCTTTTTATGGAAATCTAAGCGGCGAGGAAAATCTTGAAATTATCCGCAGGATATTGGGGCTTCCTGGATCTTCGGTAGCAGAAGCGCTTGAAATTGTGGGGCTGACACAGTTTAAAAAGAGGCTTGCTAAAAATTATTCCCTCGGAATGAAACAGAGATTAGGTCTTGCCGGCGCATTGATAGGGAAGCCGCCGATCCTGATTCTGGATGAGCCTACAAACGGTCTTGACCCTGTAGGCATTCACGAGATCAGAACGCTTATCCGTTCACTGCCGGAAAAATTTGGCTGTACTGTTTTAGTATCGTCCCATCTTTTGTCTGAAATAGAATTGATGGCCGATCATATCGGTATCCTGAACCGGGGGCATTTGTTGTTTGAAGGAACTCTCGATGAGCTGAAAATGAATGCGGATCTACAGGGTTATCCTACGGATAATCTGGAAGATACTTTTCTTGCAATGATTGACGCTGATAACCGGAAAAGAGGTGCTTTAGGATGAGTGTTTTTCTGGAATGCAAAAAAATAAGGCGGACCGGCTTTTTGCAGGCGTTCATAGGCGGTGGTATTTTGGCCGGAGCCGTTCCCGTTGTCAATATGGCAGTCCGTTCAGAAATATATCAGACAAAACAGGGAAGTCCCCTGCAGATCCTGCTTAGCGCCAATTGGCAGATGATGGCGATGTTGAATGTGCTACTTGTGGTAACGGGAGCATGTCTTTTATATCACACGGAATATGCCGATCATGCCATGCAGAAAATGAAGTCGCTTCCTGTTCGGGAAATTTCCATTTTCTCAGGTAAAGTTATTTTGACGATCCTTATGAGCCTTCTGATACTTGCTATAGAAGCGGGGGCAACCGCTTTTTGTGCATACTATTGGTTTGAGGCTAGGAACGGTTTTTGGGAGGAATTGGGCAGGAACTTTGGGTATGCGTTCTTGCTGATGCTGCCCTGTCTCGTTTTATCAATGCTTATTTCGGAAGCCTGTAAAAATATGTGGATATCCCTTGGTATCGGCGTGGTCTGCGTTTTTACTGCAACAATGCTGCCGACGGATAACTTTGCGCTTTCGCTCTTTCCCTTTGCGACGCCCTTTCAGATGTTTACAGGTACTGATTTGGCACAGGTAACGCGCTATATTTATGCGGCAGCGGCGGAGACTTTTGTTTTCGGCCTGGCAGAGCTGTTATTGATAAAGATAAGGAGGTCCTTTGCATGAATTTTTTATCGCTTACCGGCATTGAATTTAAGAAAATAAAACGCTCGAAGATACTTTTCATTCTGCTCGTGGCAACAGTTGTCCTGTGGATACCGTCCATTTTAAATGCACATATGAATTTCAAAATGCAGGCGGAGGGCATTTCTCCGGAAAATAATTTCTTTATTCAAGGCTTTATGGGAATGTCGTGGTTTATGTTTCCCGCAAGCATGGTAGTGGGAACGGTTCTTCTAAGCCAGACGGAAAGGACGAACAAAGGAATTCTGAAAATGCTGGCGCTGCCAATTAACACAGCGAAGCTCTGTCTTGCAAAGTTTTTTGTATTGCTTTCATTGGCGGCAGCACAAATTTTGATGATGACGGGTATGTACTATATCAGCGCTGTTATTTGTTCCAAAACCCAGGCTTATTATTTTTTCCTGTCGCCGGTGTTTGTCGGGAAAGAAGCTGCTATGCTTTTTCTGGCCGCTATCCCCATGATTGCATTTTTCTGGATGCTGTCTGTGTGCATTCAGACTCCGATTTTTTCCATCGGTATAGGCCTGGCATCCATCGTGCCGTCTGTATTGATGATCAATACAAAAATTTGGTTTGCCTATCCCATGTCATATCCGTTTTTTGTCATCACTTCGGAATATGGAAAACTTGCGGCAAATCTCAATACGGCGCAGGTAGAATTAATACCGTGGATACCTGTCGCCTTTGCTGTTACAATTATATGTTTGACTGTTTCCTGCATCCGATTCGGGCAGGCTGAAAGGAGATAATGTTTATGAAAAATAAAATTTTAACTGCTGTTAATGCTCTTATGCTTATTGTACCGTGGACTATTTTGCCTTTAAGGTCTTTTGATTGGGCGCTTAAATCGCCTGTCGCTGAGATCATGATCTCCTGCTACGCTGCATTTATGATCTTTAGCGGCGTGTTTACGCTTCTTTCCTATGTCAAGGCAAAGGTGCAGAATAACGTAATGAAGGTCTGCCTGATTATAAACGGCCTTTATGCGATCGGCGGCGTTTGTGCATTTGCAATGATGGCTAATACTTATTTTACAAAATAAACAGTTTTACAATTTTTCCGTAATTTATTAAAAGCACAAAGTATTGTCTCAAGTTGTCACTTTTTATGAAAATAAATCAGTTGACAATGTGACAATTCCGTTGTATATTAAGATAACAAAAGATGATTAGAAAATCGGAGGAAATTCATATGGCAGACAAAGAGAGAAATGAAATGCTGGTAAATGCCGGAAGGCGTTTTAAAGAAATCAGAAGGCAAAATGATTTTACTCAAGAGCAGATTGCACAATTTCTTCAGGTAGACCGCTCTTTGATTGCAAAATTTGAAGTTGGAGAAAGAAGCCTTGGAATGGCATCGCTTGAAAAGGCATGCAGGCTGTTTGGCTGTGAAGTAAATGCAGTTTTGGAGGAACAGGAATACCAGCCGCTTGCAGTAGCTTATCGGGCAAAAGATTTAACATTGGATGATATTGAGGTAGTTTCAAAGGTACAGAGGATTGCACTGAATTTGAGACGGATTAAGGCTAGTTTAGAGAGTGAGTGATATTGTAATGAAAGATGATTTGCAATTACAGACGGAAGCTGTCAAACAGAGAAGAATAAATGGTTATGGGAGTACAGAACCGATAGATGTGATTGGATTATTGATGGCACAAGAACGTTATACCTTTATCAGATTGCCCATGACGGACAATATCAGTGGAATGTGCATTATTGATGGAGCTTCTAAAATAATTGCCGTAAATTCCATGATGTCTTTGGGGAGACAGCGGTTTACTGTTGCGCATGAGTTGTATCATATGGAAATTGAGTGTAGAGGACAAGGAGTTATTTGCAAAAAGGGAAGTAAAACGGATTCTGAAAAGGAGGCAGATCGTTTCGCATCTTATTTTTTGCTTCCTTGCGATGCATTAGAATGGTTCATTGAAAAATATGGAGTGAAAGAGTGGACATTAGAACATATTGTAAGGTTAAGTCAGTTTTTTCGTATGAGTTTTCAGGCGATTGTATATAGGTTGCATCAGGAAGAGAAAATCAACGACCTTCGTTATCATGAATTAATAAATGCAAATATTTTAGATAATGTTAAGGATACGGGAATAGATATGTCCTTATATATGAAATCTCCTGAAGAAGAAATGGAAAAGTCATATGGACAATATAGCCAGCTCCTTGAGCGGGCACATAAAGAGGAACGGATTTCAGATAGTCTTTATAAGCAATTTGCTCTTGAAGGATTTTGTGATGAGCGCTGGAACGAAATGGTTAAGGAGGCGCTTATATATGACTAGCCAGGGTAAAGAAGTAAATGATACGTCTGATAAAAGTGCAATTGTAATTTCCGATACAGATTTTTTGTCAAGTTTCTTATGGAGGGGTCAATTTGGAATTGTGACAAGACTTTTTGAAAAATTGGGAATGGATATAGTAGTTCCACAAGCCGTGATGGAAGAACTGGGCTATAGCATTAGAACAAGGGAGCGTTTGCAAACTCCACTTATTCGGCTGAATAATAAAAAAGAAAAAGTACATGGTGCGGGAAATGTATATATTAGAGATATCGATCCCTTTTCTGATATGGGAATAAGATATGAAGAATTAAAGAAAAATATGGGTCAGGGAGAGTCAGCGGCTATAAGCATGGTGCTTTATGCAAAAGAGGAGACTGCTTGCTTGGCAAGTAACAATTTAAAGGATGTCAGTGCATATGTAGACAGTTATGGAATCGTTCTATGGACTACGGCAGATGTATTAGCAAAAGCAGAAGAACTGAAGATTATTACTCATGATTCAGCATCAAAACTGTGGGATAAGATGTATGAAGATGATTTGCGACTGCCAGAAAGGACATATGAAGAATATATAAAACGCAAAAAAGCAGTAGTATAAATATGTTGTAGCAGAATTTATTCTTTACATAAATAGAACCAGATAAGATATCTGGTTCTGATGTCAAAAGATTATCTTTCAACATTTAAAAAATAAGCAATTTAAATATAACAGAGAAGATAATCTTTTGCAAGAGTTGTTAATAAATTGCAAAGGAGGGAAACGGTATGGCAATACATCATGGTGGCAGAGTTGGTAAAGCAGGTAGAACCCTTGCTTCTAACACATCAAGTAAAAGTGCTAAGAGCAAAGCAGGTAAAACATTAGCTGTGCATAAAGCAACAAAACATTAAAAAATGGCGGAGGAAACTCCGCTATTTTTTAAAGAAAGCAGGTTTTTAAATGCAGATTCTCATTGACGCCGACGCCTGTCCGGTAGTAAAAATAACAGAAAAGACAGCCAAGGAGTATCAAATCCCCGTTATCCTATTGTGTGACACCAACCATATTCTCCAATCCGATTACAGCACGGTAAGGACCATAGGCGCCGGAGCAGATGCGGTGGATTTTGCGTTGATAAACCTTTGTAAAAAAGGGGACATTGTGGTAACCCAGGACTATGGAGTCGCTGCCATGGCCCTTGGGAAAGGAGCTTACGCCATACACCAGTCCGGCAGGAGATATACCGATGAAAATATGGACAGACTTTTAATGGAACGGCATTTATCCAAAAAAGCAAGGCGTGCATCCGCTAAAAACCATTTAAAAGGGCCGTCCAAACGGAGCAGGGAGGATGATCTGGCATTTGAAGGGGCCTTGAGGAGATTGGTGGAAGAGTTAAGAGAAATTAATAATCAGTCAAAATCGAATTGTTGAATGAATAAGGATGGAAAGCTTATGAAAAGTGTAAAGATCGTATTAGGGATCGTTGTTCTGTGCGTTTGTCTTTGCGGATGCAAAAATACTGATCCCAGGCGGGACGATGAACGCTATAAAAATGATTGTGAGGAGATGTTCGAAAAGGTACTGGCAGCGCTTGATGAAGAGGATGCGAATGCTTTAAAGGGCCTTATGTCCGATAATACGGTGGAGCATGTTGAAGATCTGGATGAATGGATCGATGAACTGATGGAATTTTATGAAGGGAGATCTGAGGAATATCAATGCAGCGGAGGCGTAGAAAAGGGCATGATCACATCTTTTTATGAAAAGGAGTTTATCGTGACTACTGATGAAGATGTGTATTGTATAAGCCTCGGATATACGTCCCATGATCCGGAATTTGAAAAAGAACATCCCCATGAGGTAAGCAAAAGCGTGGGCATAAACAGTATGATCATATTGAAAAAAGATTTAAAGGATGAGATCGGGTTTACCCAATGGGCCGACGGAGAAGGGGATTTTTCAATCTATTATACGGTAGATGATGTTCCCCGGGATTAAAAGGCTTGTAAAAGGCCGATATAATAAATGAGGAAACGTAAAAATGAAACTGGACAGAAGCTTTTATACCTGCGGCGTTTTAGAGGCGTCGGAAAAACTGCTGGGAAAAATACTGGTGCACCGGACCGAGGAAGGCGTTACCAAGGGAAGGATCGTGGAACTGGAGGCTTATAACGGAGCCATAGATAAAGCGGCCCACTCCTATCCCAACTTGTGCACTGAGAGGACGAAAATACAGTTTGGGGAAGGCGGCTATGCATACGTTTATTTCATATATGGCATGTATTACTGCATGAATATTGTGACCGGGCGCAGTAAAGAGCCGGAGTCTGTGCTTTTGCGCGCCATAGAGCCTGTAGAGGGTATAGAGCTGATGAAAAAAAGGAGAGGCACGGATAAGCTCCGCAATCTCTGCAGCGGTCCGGGAAAGCTTTGTCAGGCAATGGGGATTACTAAGGATCAGTACGGAATGGATCTGTGCGGGGATATTCTGTATCTGGAGGATGCAGAGCCGGTTGCGCCGGAGGATATTCTTAAGACTAAACGGATCAATGTGGATTATGCAGAAGAGGCAAAGGATTTTTTGTGGAGATATGTTATAAAGGGCAGCCCATTTGCCTCTGTTAAAGGAGAATAGAAAATTTTGAAAAGAGCAAAGGAGCAGGAAATATGGCGTTTTCAATGACTACAAGAAAACAGGCAGTTGATTTCTGCATGAAATTTAAGGATACCTATGAGGATTATCCTTTCCATGATGCAAACTGGACGTGTATGCGCATAAAGTCCAATAAACGTATTTTTGCATGGATCTATGAAAGAAATGAGCATATCTGGGTCAATGTGAAATGCGACCCGGAATGGAGGGATTTTTGGAGAAGCACTTATGGATCCGTGCTTCCCGCCTACCACATGAATAAAGAACACTGGAATTCCATTATTTTGGACGGTACGATTCCCGATGAGGAGATCCACAGGATGATAGGGGAAAGCTACGATCTGTGTATCGGAAACAAGGGTGCCCCTAAGAATAAAAAACGGAAGCCAAAATGAATGAAAATAAAGAAAGCGTCATAAAAAAGAAAATCTCCCCAAAAAGGAAAACTATCCTTTTGGGGAGATTCTGAATCATACTTTGATCCATCCCATGGCTTCTGAAATAGCAAAGGCTAATATTAAAACCAGACAGATGGGGGCGATCCATTTCAACATAACGGTATAAAATTTTTTCATCTTAAAAGGACCGTTTGTTTCTATCTCATCATAAATGACCTGAGGTTTAATAAAATATCCGATGCTGATGCAGGTCAGTATCGCTACAATAGGCATGAGCACGCTGTTGCTGAGGAAATCAAAGAAATCCAAAAGTCCCATTCCGATAATCTGGATAAAATCTAAGACGCCAAAGCCTAAGGATACGATTGCGCCTACGATCAGAACGTAGACGGTTACGATGATCGTTGTCTTCTTACGGCCCCATTTCAGCTTGTCATCCAAAATAGATACGTTGGTTTCCATTAATGAAATGGCGGAGGTCAGCGCAGCGAACAGAACCAGGATAAAAAATACCGCTCCGATAAAACCGCCCAGCTTCATGCTGTCAAATACCTTGGGAAGGGTAATGAACATTAAGGATGGTCCCTTGCTCAGCGCTTCTTCGTTTCCGCCGGAGAAAACGAATACGGAAGGTACGATCATCAGACCGGCAAAAAAAGCGATTGCCGTGTCAAATATCTCGATCTGGCGTACGGATTTTTCCAGACTGACATCTTTTTTCATATAGGAACCGTAAGTGATCATAATTCCCATAGCCAGGGACATAGAGTAGAATAACTGCCCCATTGCCGCCAAAACCGTTGTGGGAGAAAAATGATTAAGGTCAGGAAGCAGATAATATTTTACGCCTTCCAATGCCCCGGGCCGGGTAATGCAAAATACGGCAATACCGATGGTCAGGATGACCAAAATAGGCATAAGGATGCAGCTGGCCTTTTCAATTCCCTTTTCCACGCCGATAATAACTACCAGAGAGGTAAGGAGAACAAAAACCGCAAACCAGACTACCGGCTGTACGGGTTCCGTAATGAATCCGGTAAAATATTCATCGCCTGCAGCGGCAGTCACGTTTCCGCTGATAAAGGTTATCAGATATTTGATGACCCAGCCGCCTATGACGCAATAGTAGGGAGTAATGATAAACGGGACCGCACAGGCAAGATAGCCCACAAAGCCAAAACGTTTATCCAGTTTTTTGAAGGCGCCTACAGCGCTCAATCTTGTGTTTCTTCCAAGGGCAATCTCTGTGATCATCAGAGTAAAGCCAAGGGTAACGGCGAGGATCAGATAGATCAGTATAAAAATACCGCCTCCGTATTTTGCGGCCAGATAGGGGAACCTCCAAAGATTTCCCAAGCCTACTGCAGAGCCGGCAGCCGCAAGAACGAACCCCAGCTTATTGGAAAATGCACCTCTCTTTTTTTCCATTTTTACGTCCTTTCTACATTACATATGTCTCTTTTTCGTATATGAATGTAATTATGCCATGACGTGACCAAAAATACAAGGCAAAAAATCAAAAGAGGGCAAATTGCCTTGTTTTGCAGGGATTTCTATAGTAAAATAACACCTATAAATTACCAGTCCTTCAATGCGGCATATTCTGTCTGTGCCAATCGGGAAGAGGTAATTTGGCAAAATCAGAATTAAGAGGGAGCAACAATGAATATTAAAGTACAATGCTGCGGGATTGTTCTGATGCTGGTTATTTTGTACTTTTACGGCCGACAGAAAAAAATCCGACTGAATACAGAAAAAGTATTTTTGAGAATGTTTTGTATTATCATGACAGGGCTGGTTACGGATATTCTTTCTCTGGCAGCTCTTACCCATATGGACAGCCTGCCGCTCTGGCTGGTTGATTTCTCATGTAAACTATATATTTCCACTCTGGTGCTGGTAGCATTGAGCGGTGTGCTGTATGTCTGTGTGGACATTTATAAAGAAAGCTCCCGCTATCGGAAAGTAACCGGAGCTTACTGCATTGTGGCGGCAGCCGGCATTGTGCTGATATTTATTCTGCCGATTGATAAAACCTGTCTAAATGAAGATGTCATGTATACTTCAGGCCCTAGCGCCCTTGCTACTTATGCTTTTACACTGTTCTTTTTTGCGGCGACAGTGGTTTTGATGGAACGGCACAAAAAGGAGATGAATCCCAGAAGGCGGGAAGCGGTACATATCTGGATCGCCCTCTGGATGTCAGCGGCGTTTATCCAGTTTCTGTTTAAAGAACTGCTTATTGTGGGTTATGTAGGCGCTGTTGCGGTCATGATCATTTATTTATTGCTGGAAAATCCGGAAACCAATCTGGACCGGCAGACGGGACTGTATAATCAGAACACCCTGCAGCAGTATACGGCCGAGCTTTATGGGAAGAGAGCGGAGTTTTCTCTGTTGTCCCTTATTTTTTCACGTTCCCGTGTCAGCAATATGACTGCGGAAGTGGAACAGCAGGTCAAGATGGAGGTTATCATTTTTATTCTTAGTATTCCGGAGACTTATGCTTTTAAAAATGCAGAGGATGAAGTCATTATTCTATTCCGGGACAGGGAAAAGGCGGAAAAGTGCCGGGAAATGTTAAAGAACCGGTTTGAATTCGGCTGGGGAGAAGAAGGAGATATTTTTGTGAATCCTTCCTGGATGTTTCTGCCGGATGCTTATGTGGTAAATAAACCGGAGGATATTTCATATCTTTTAAGATATGCGAGGCAGAACAGCAGGGACTTTGCGGAGGATAATACAGTGGTTCTTGATAAGACTCTTGCAGGGCGCATGTACGATGAAAGGAAGACGGAACAGCTGTTGGTAAATGCAATAGACAATGACAGGGTGGAGGTTTATTATCAGCCGATTTTTGCCACCGGGGAACAGCGTTTTACTTCAGCAGAAGCTTTGATGAGGATTAAAGATGCGTCAGATCAGATCGTGCTGCCAAATACTTTTATCAATGTGGCCGAAAAGAACGGGATGATCATCCGGCTGGGAGAGATCGTATTTGAAAAGGTGTGCGGTTTTTTACAGGAAAATCATCCCAAACAGCTTGGACTGCATTATATAGAGGTTAATCTTTCTGCCGTACAGTGTACCTACGAGCATCTGGCTGAGAGTTTTATCAGGATCATGGAACAATATGAAATCGATCCCTCCTGGGTAAATCTGGAAATTACCGAGTCTGCTTCTGTCAGCTCCAAGAAAATTTTTTTGGAGAACATCAGAAAGCTTATGGATTACGGGATCACATTTTCCCTGGATGATTTCGGGACAGGGCAGTCTAATTTAAATTATATTGTGGAAATGCCCGTTAACATTGTAAAATTTGACCGAAGCATGATCTCTGCTTATTTTGAAAACGGTAAGGCAAAATATGTCATGGACGCGGCGATGCATATGATCCATGGAATGCGTTTAAAGATCGTGGCGGAAGGAATCGAAACCAAAGAGCAGTACGATACGATGAAAGATCTGGGAATAAATTATGTTCAGGGCTATTATTTTTCCAGACCCCTTCCTGCCGGGGATTTTGTGGGATTTATTCAACGCAGCAGGCGGCAGGAGAGATAACGCCCGGGATGCTTGCAAGAATAAAAGAAAATTGATATCGGGGAAATCATACAAAGAGAAAGGATGGAATCAATGGGATTTATTTTTAACCGTAAAAAGAAGGTCTCTAAAGACGGAACAAAGGTGGATGTTATCAGCTATGGAGATGAGGAACGCAGGGAGTGGACGCCGCCGGCTCAGGCTGGCGTATATCTGGATGAAATTCAGGCCCATATCGATAAGATATATCCATGCAAAGAAAAAGAGCCTTATGTTTATCATGAAATAGTTTCCGATATTGTGCATATTGATGTAAATGTGATACCGCCGGAAGGGGAACGGGATTATTATGTGCTTTGGACCAGCGGCATGAGCGATCTGCCCATGGATCTCCCGGACGGGAGCCGGAACCCGAAGGAGTATAACAGGGCGGAGCTGTTAATGTATCTGCCGGGAGACTGGGAACTGGGGCAGGTAGGGGAAGATCCTTCCCAAATCGGACAGGAATATTACTGGCCCATTTACTGGATAAAGTTTCTGGCAAGGTTTCCCCATGTATATCATACCTGGCTGGGAACGGGGCATACTCTTCCGAACGGGCCGGAATATGCGCCTTTGGGAGAGGGGACAAAGATGAGTGGATTTTTCTTTCTCCCGCCGATTCCCTTAGGGCCTGCTTACCCCGGTGTAGATAACCTGATCTGTAAGGACGGGACTAAAATTAATTTCCTCTGGGCAATTCCCATGTATAAGGAAGAGATCGAATTTAAACTGGAGGAAGGCTTTGACGCCATGATGGAATTATTTTCCGAGAAACAGTTTCCGAGGGTTTTGGACCCGAAGCGGGAAAATTATAGATAAAGAGGAGAAAAAATATGTTATTTATACAATATCCCAAATGCACTACCTGCCAGAAGGCAAAAAAATGGCTGGATGAAAAGAAGATCGCTTATGATGACCGTCATATAAAGGAAGAAAATCCCGGCTGTGAGGAACTTAAAAAATGGCATAAGCTCAGCGGACAGCCATTAAAGAAGTTTTTTAATACAAGCGGTCTGCTGTATAAAGAAATGCAGCTTAAGGACAAGCTTCCCGGCATGAGCGAGGAGGAGCAGTACCGCCTTCTTGCCTCGGACGGCATGCTGGTAAAAAGGCCGTTGCTTGTGGGCGATGATTTTGTGCTCATTGGATTTAAGGAAAAGGAATGGGAGGAAAAGCTTTAATGCAGCCTGTTCAGATATTAAAGAAATACTTCGGCTATGATTCCTTCAGGGAGGGCCAGGAGGTGTTAATCCGGGGCATATTGGCGGGAAAGGATGTGCTGGGCATCATGCCTACCGGAGCGGGTAAATCTGTCTGCTACCAGATTCCCGCCCTGATGCTTCCCGGCATTACCATAGTGATCTCTCCTCTGATCTCCCTTATGAAGGATCAGGTCAGGGCATTAAACGAAGCCGGCGTTCATGCGGCATATATCAACAGTTCTCTAACGGAAAGTCAAATCTCAAAGGCTCTTTATAATGCCAGATGCGGACAATATAAGATCATTTACGTGGCGCCGGAACGGCTGGAATCTTCCCTGTTCCGTGATTTTGCCGTGCACACGGATATTTCCATGGTAACAGTGGATGAAGCCCATTGTATTTCCCAGTGGGGGCAGGATTTCAGGCCCAGTTATTTGAATATTCTGAAGCTTGTCCGTTGTCTGCCGCGCCGCCCCGTTATCAGCGCTTTTACTGCCACAGCGACGGAAAAGGTAAAGGAAGATATCATAAATGTTTTAGGCCTGGTAAGTCCCAAGGTGCTGGTTACCGGTTTTGACAGGAAGAATCTGTATTTTGAGGTAAAGGAATCCGGAAAAAAGGATGCAGAGCTTCTTAATTACCTGAGAAGACACGCCGGGGAAAGCGGTATCATTTACTGCGCTACCCGCAAAAATGTGGATGCGGTCTTTGAACTTCTCGTGAAATATGGATATTCCGTGGCAAAATATCATGCGGGAATGAATAATGAGGAACGAAAGAAAAACCAGGATGATTTTATTTTTGATAACAGGCCTTTGATCGTTGCCACCAATGCTTTCGGAATGGGGATAGACAAATCAAATGTCCGCTTTGTCATTCATTATAATATGCCCCAGAGCATGGAAAACTATTATCAGGAGGCGGGAAGGGCCGGACGGGACGGAGAAAATGCTGACTGTATTCTTCTCTATTCTCCCCAGGATGTGGTCGTCAACCAGTTTTTGATCGACAGTAAAGAAGTAAGGGCGGAAATAGACGAAAGGGAGGCTTATGCCCTGCGGGAGCGGGACGCCCTGAAGCTACGGCAGATGACGGATTACTGCATGTCAAAGGATTGTCTGCGGGGGTATATTCTGCGGTATTTTGGCGAAGAGGCGAAGGATGGCTGCGGAAACTGTTCCAATTGCCTTAGGGAATTTGAAGAAAAGGATGTTACCAAAGAATGTCTCCATGTAATCAACTGCATCATGGAGACCCGACAGCGTTTCGGCATTAACATGATCGTGGGCATATTGCGGGGAGAAAAAAATGCAAAACTTCTCTCCTATCACTTTGACCGCTTAGACAGCTATGGGAAAGAAAAGGGAGCGAATAAGGATTATCTGAAGCAGATCATTCATCAGATGATCATTTCGAATATTGCCTGTACCACAAAAGACCAATATCCCATACTGAAGCTGACCGGTGCGGCGGAAGACTATATATGGGGCGGGGAGCATTTGACCATGAAGGTGCCCAAGGTTTCGATCAATATTGAACAAAAGCCATCAAAAGCGGGGGCAAGGGTAAAGAGCGGAAGCCCCGGCTTATTTGAAAAGCTGCGTCAGCTCCGTTTAGAGATCGCCAGGGAAGAGCATATGCCGCCTTATATTGTCTTTTCCGACAAAACATTGGTGGATATGTGTGCCAAGCTTCCCGGGACGAAAGAGGAGATGCTTGCCGTTATTGGAGTCGGGGAAGTGAAGTACCTGAAGTACGGGGAGCGGTTTTTGGAGGTTTTGCAGAAGGAAAGAGCTTAGTAATCCGTTGATAATGTCAGAGTCTATGGCGGATAAGCTGTAGGCTCTTCATTTATTTTATGCAAGGTACTTGACAATACCAAGTAGTAGGTATAATATAATTCCAGAAGGGAGGGAATCCGTTGAACGCGCAATTTAAAAAAGGCGTACTGGAACTGATCGTTCTGGAATCCGTCAAAAATAAAGACATGTACGGTTATGAACTGGTGGAGGAGGTCTCAAAGGTCATTGATGTCAATGAGGGCACGATCTATCCCCTTCTTCGCAGACTGACCAATGAACAGTATTTTGAAACCTATCTGGTAGAGTCCAGTGAAGGACCTCCCAGGAAATATTATCATCTGACCGCAAAAGGAGTATTGTACAGCAATGCACTGTATAAGGACTGGGATGCATTTCAGGCAAAGGTAAATGAATTTTTTAGAGGAGTAGAAGTATGAACAAAGAAGAATTTATAACACAATTGAAGCGCAGCATCAGTATTCTGGATGATCAGGAGCAGCAGTATTTCGTGGAAGAATACACCCAGCATATTGATATGAAGATGAGCCAGGGGATGTCTGAGGAAGATGCCGTAAAAGAGATGGGACCCGTTGAAGAACTCAGCAAGGAAATATTGGAATCCTATCATGTAAAAATTAATGCTTTAGAGGACCAAAAGGCAAAGAGCGTTGATTATAAAAAGTTTTTTGGGAAAATCAAAGGCCAGGCTGATAAAATATACGGAAAAATGGCTGCAGGCTGTAAAAAAATTGCTTCGGGAATCAAAAAGTTCCTGACTGCATTAGTGAACCTCTGTCAGAAGCCCTTTAAAAGAGATCAAAATGAGAATGCAGCAGGAGAAGCTTCAGAAAGTGCAGGCAGTCCAGATAGCACAGGCGCTTTGACAGGTGCAGGTAATCCGGCAGGCAGCGGGACGGTTTCAACAGAAAGAAAACAGAAAGGGTTCTTTGGAGGAATCGGCAGACTGATAAGGGGATTTTTCAGTGGCATCAAAGAATTTGTAAAGGAATGCTTTAAGGGAATGATATGGCTGGCGGGCAAATGCTTTTATATTGCCCTGTGGTGTATGCTCATTATGTGGAATGCCTTCTGTATCGGCGCCGGAATAATCGGGATTTTCTTTACGGCAGTATTTGTATTTTTTGTGGGATTATTCCTTGTTATGCTGACCCAGGGATATCCCACGGCAGGTTTTACCCTGTGCGCTTTGGGGGCTTCAGTTTCTGCAGGTTCGTTAGTAGCAGGCTGTTTCATTTTAACGAGGTGGAAAATTACAAAGGATGAAAAGCCGGAAGGAGGAGAGGTAAATGTTTAAAAAATGGATAATCTTGGCCGGTTGTTTCTTTGGCGGGATCCTGTTCTGCGGATTGGGAGCAGGGGTAAGCTTTGTTGAATTCAGCGGACTTTCCTATGCGGGAGACAGGCAGATGGGGACGGTCAGGGAAACGACCTTGAGCTGCCAGCTGTATGAATATGAAAAGGCGGATACCTGCTTTATCAATTACTATAACGGCGACGGAGAAAGAAGGCCGGAGATGGTTTCCGATAATTCCCTGCCTGCAGGCAGGGTGGAAATGGACGTGGAATACAATGACGACTTTGAAAAACCACGCCTGTACCAGAGAGATCTCTACGGTGAGACCGAGGATGGGGAAACATATGTAAAAGAAGTGGGAATTCATATTTCCCTGTATTTAAAGCCGGTCAAGCTTATAATGAAATACAAGGATATTTTTCTGGAGGATATAAAAAACGGCCAGATAGGTTCTTATTACGATGACAATAACTATTTTAACATCAAGCAGATCAGGTATAGTCCGGATCTTGAGGAGAAGATCAGGATTATCTATTAAGGCGTGGCGATTGATAAAAAGGATAAGGGCAGAGGGTATGAAAAACAGACGGAATACAGTGGGAAAAATACTGTTTCCGTCTGTTTTATATATCTTTCTGCCGTTGAATTTTGTTCCTTCAACTGTTAAAATGGTAGAAAAGCCCTATATATTTTGAATAAGGAGAGAAGAGCATGAAAACTTATAATCACTTATTTGAAACATTGGAAAAGTTTAACGATTTTTTAGACGGGATCGAGCTGGACCGGAGCAGGCAGGTGCTTTTGCGGATCCACAGCAATATTCATACTGCCGATATGATGGAACAACTGACGGCGGAGCTAAAGGGGATCTTACCAAGTGCCGTGATGATCGGATGCAGCACATCCCATGTGATCTGTGAAGGAAAGATATTACAAGGCGCATGCCTGATCTCCCTTACCCTATTCGAGAAATGTGAGATCAGGATCGGCATGTTTAGCTGTGAACAGGGAAAGGGAGTAGAAAAAGAGGGGGAAGCTTTAAGCAGGGAAGTATCCGAAGGGCTTGTAAAAGGAGACAGAGGTCTGATGCTGACTTTTTTCCCCTTATCTTATTATAAGACGGCAAAATTTGTGGAGCACATGGACCGGATGAACAAAGGGCTTCATATGATAGGCGGCGTTGCCTATGTGGCGGACGGCGCTTACAGCGAGGCGGGAGAAAAAGCGTATGTAATAGGGCAGACAGAGGCGTCCGTGACGAAAATGGCGGCGGTCATGCTGGTATCGCCGCAGCTGTCCATCTATGAAAGTGTTATCTGCGGTGCGGAAAGTGTGGGCAGAAGCTATGAGATCACAAAGGTTCACGAACATTTTGTGGATGAAATAGAAGGTGTTGACGGGGCCGGATGGTATCAGGAAATGCTCGGAGAAGAGGAGCTTCAAAAGGATCCTTCTCTGGCAGGTATTTTTCCCCTGGTGCAGGAAGAGACGCAGATCGCCTATAATCTGGTTTATGAGCCTGCCGCTACGCTGCCGGACCCATGGAAATCGGAAAACAGGGATCGTATCAATCTTTTCAGCGAGATTTCCGAAGGGATGCGCTTCGGCCTGGGGTATTTTGCTCCCCAGAAAATCGTGGACCAGTTAAGCGCCGCATACGAAAAATTAGGGGAGGAGCCGGTGGAGACCCTGTTTGCCTACGACTGCCTTTCCAGGATGTGGATGCTTCATGACTGCGCCACATGGGAAATAGGACAGTTTTATACGACAAATATAAGCGGGGCCATGATGGCTGGGGAAATCGGCAACATAAACGGGAAAAACCTTTATGGAAATTCCAGCCTTATCCTTGCGGGAATATCGGAAAACCCTGACGCACGCCTTTTATTAAAGGAAAAGGGTTTAAAGGATGTTTCCGGACTGCAGCATGAAAATATGCAGATCATTAACTATCTTCTGATGACGGGAAACAGGCAGTTGAGCGAACAGCTGAGCTTACAGCGGGATAAGATGAAGCAGGCAATGTTCTATCAGGATGTGTTAGGTATGGATAACCAGGCAAAATACATTTATGACAAAGACAGCCATCATCTGGATAAGATTGCGGTATTTTCCTTAAAAAACGAAAGGATGCTCCGGTTGTTTCTGGGTCAGGAGGCTTTCTGGTCGGAATTAAAAGATATTTATGAAAAATTGAAAAAGGCATTAAAGGAAAAAGAGAGGCTTTATGCGGATAAACTGTATTTTTACAGCTACGGGGAAAACGGACTTTTGATTGCAGCGGGAGAGTCTTTAACCGATCGCGGGGATTTTGTGGAGTGCATAAGGACGGCATATGATTTCCTTAACGGGATCGCCTGCAGGGATTTTAAGCTTTCCTATGAATGTGCGGTAGTCATCAGGGAGGAGGATGCGCTGCAGAAGGCTGATACGGCGCTTCAATACGGCGCAAAGAGCAAAACTTCTTTTGTGATCTATAACCAGATACAGGAAGAAGTAGCCGATATGAAGGAAGAAATGCACATTCTTCAGGTGGTCAGGGAGGCTCTGGTCCAGGATGGGATCGCTCCTTATTTTCAGGGAATCTATGACAACCGAAAGGGAAGGATAGAAATGTACGAGGCGCTGATCCGCATAAAGGACGCTCAGGGAAATCTGTATTATCCGGGACAGTTTTTGTCAATTGCCAAGGAGTACGACCTTTATGAAGCCCTTTCCGTGATCATGGTAAAAAAAGTCATGGGAATGTTTCTTCATGAGGACGTTAAAGTGACCATCAATTTAAACGTGCAGGATATTTATGACGAGGATATGATCGAGATGATCTTCCATTATTTAAAGCAGGCGTCTCATCCGGGGAATTTTGTGTTTGAACTGGTGGAAAGCGAAGAAGTTAAGGATTACCAGTATATCGAGCAGTTTGCGGAAAGGATCCATGAGCATGGGGCGAAGATCGCTATTGATGACTTCGGAAGCGGCTTTTCCAATCTTCTACATATTATCAAGATCAACGCGGATATTTTAAAAATCGACGGAGAGATCATCAAGGTAGTCTGCCAGGATGAAAACTGCCGTGAGTTCGTAACGATGATCAATGAGTGGTGCAGAAGCACGGGAAAAGAAGTGGTCGGCGAATTTGTGGAAAATGAAAATATTCAGCGGATCATGGAAAAGATCGGGATCGCACATTCCCAGGGGTATTATTTTGCAAAGCCTGTAAAATGGGAAGATATAGAGGACAGATAAGGCGGATAGATAAAACAGGGAAAAATAACCGGGATATCGATGAAAGGATAATGAGGGGAAAAGCGGATAAAATGGATTATAAGATATGGAAGTATAGAAAAGGCAGATCTATAAAAAGATTATTTGAATTAAGCGATATCGGTTTTCAGTTTTTGGGGATCGCCGTGATTATACTGTCAGTGATAGCGATGGCTGTTCTGGAGATAGTCGTGCGTGAAAATGTGGAAAATAAAACCGTTCTTGAATTTCTGCGTTGGGGGATCGCCATAGCGATCATTGCGGTTCCCACCTTATATTTCTTCTTTGCATCCCGTATGTCCGCCAGAGTTTCGTCTATGAAGCTTACTTTTGCAAGGGACGGAAGCGGCTGCCTGTATGTGTTTGACTATGGTTCGGCGGCTATGCAGAATTATGCCGCGGGATGTGGGATGGCGCAAAAACAGATAATTTCGGGAAACGCTTTAAACCTTGCTGTCGGGAACTGGAAAAACAGCCGGAATATGTCAAGGTTTATAGAGCTGATTGATAAGAACCAGATGATAGAAGGACTGTTAGAGCAAAAAAGAATGCTGGCTTATGGAAGACAGGTCGTTTTAGTCAGGCTGATCGAAGAGAAGGGAAGGATTTGCAGGCTGTATTGCATTTTACAAAACAGGGAAGGCAGAAAGGAACATAAAGAACTGGTTTTATCAAAATCCTATGAGGATTACGAGAATTTGATCCGTGAATTCAGAAAATTAGAGGATCCTTTAAGCAAAGACAGCATAAAATACTGTCCATTCTGCGGGAATATGCTGGTCAGGGATTTTTGCCCCAAATGCCAGTCGGGGAGTCTGCCTCATGACGCCACAAAAGGAGACAAATGGAGAAAATGGGATCCGAAGCTTAAAATTGCAAACAGGATTTTATATGCATTGGCGCTTCTTTCCGTGATTGGCTGCATAGCAGTCCGGGTATATTCGGAAACAAGTGTGGAATATTCATATGAAGAAGTAACTGCGATCGTGGCCGAATGCAGGGAAAGCTCCTATAAAGGTCATACGAAAACGGAGGTAACGGTGATTTATAATGACCAAAAATATGACCTGATCAATGTAAAGTCCAACTATCCTCCATATATAAAAGGATTTGTCACGCAGGCCTATTTTTGCGATGGAAAGATGTATGCCAACGTAGACGGGGTAAAAAGCAACAGCATTTGGGGAAAAAGATATTTTTGGCTTTTGGGAAGCGCCATGGTTCTAGGATTTGCAGGCGTCGCCCTGACTTCTGTCAGAAAAAGCATGAAAATGAAAGAATGACCGGAGGTATAATTTTACTCCCTTTTTCCATACTAATCTTGAAGAGTAAAAAAGCTCTTGAGATATTAGTTTCGAAAGTATCACGATTGCCGGAAAAATAAAAAGGAAAAGGGAGAAAAAATGAGCGATACGATCAGTCTTTTGAAAGAGGTAGATTCGGGATGTAAAATGGCCATTGACAGCATGAACAGAATCGGCAGCTACGGCATGGACGGGAAGCTGTCCCATGTCATCGACCATTATAAATACAAACATATGGAACTGCAAAAGCAGGCGGACGGGATGCTCGGACAAAACGGCGCGGCAGGGAAGGAACCCGGGGTCATGGCGGCCGCCATGGCAAGAATGACTACCGGTGTCAAGATGTTCGTAAAGGATGATAACAATCAGGTGGCAAAGATCATGATGGACGGCTGCAACATGGGCATTCAGTCCATAGCGGAAAGCATCAACAAATACAAGCAGGCCTCTAAGGAAAGCGTCGGTCTTGCAAAAAGCCTGATCAAGGCGGAAGAAGATTTTATGTGTGATTTAAAGCAGTTTTTATAGTATCTGTCTATAAAGTATGACAGATAGGATCGGATAAGCCGTTTGGGGAGGCCCGGGCGGCTTTTGTCGTATCAGGATCATCTTTAGCCGGGAGAAAAGGGTATTGCGTGCGCCCATATCCCTGTTATAATAAAGGGGTAGAAACTTATTGTTTTTTGAAAAGCGGTAAAATCATATGTTTGGTAGGAAAAAGAAAACCCCGGGTTATAATAAAGAGACGCAAAAGCCGGTAATGCGGGTAAGCATCTGCACGGGAGAAAAAGTTGCCGGCTTTTTAGATAAAGCAACGGGCAAATTTACAGATGTGATGCTGATCCGAAGTGAAAAGGATCTGGCTGTGTTTTGTGAGGAATACGGAGTGGAAAAAGAAGACATAGGGAAGGTGTGGTAGCGGCTATGGAAAAGCAGTTTCGTTATCATTCCGGAAAGTGAAGCATATCAGTCTTTATTTTCATATGTTATAGTAAATCCGCCGGTAATTGCGGCGGAGATGTTAATCAGGAGGTGTCTATGTACGATATGATCATCATCGGCGCAGGACCGGCAGGGCTGTCTGCGGCGATTTATGGGATCAGGGCGGGAAAAAGCGTCCTGGTATTGGAAGGGAAGACCTACGGAGGGCAGATCATCAATACGCCCGAGGTAGAAAATTACCCCGGCATTAAAAAGATGTCCGGCTTCGAATTTGCAAAGGGACTTTATGAACAGGCAAAGGATTTAGGCGCACAGATCAAAATGGAAAAGGTGGTTTCCGTGGAAAAATCCGGTAACAGGGAGATTTCCGATATGGAGGCGGCTCAGTCCGACGGAAATGAGGAAGGCAGCGGAAACGATGCTCCTGTTTTTGTGGTAAATACATCAAAGAACTCTTATGAATGCGGAGCGTTGATCTTTGCCACGGGAGCGAAAAATCGTCTTTTGGGGCTTGCGGGAGAACAGGAGCTGACGGGAGCGGGGATTTCCTATTGCGCAACCTGCGACGGTATGTTTTACAGGGATAAGGTCGTGGCGGTCAACGGAGGGGGAAGCACGGCTTTGGAGGACGCCCTCTTTTTGTCCAACTATTGCAAAGAGGTCTATCTGATCCACAGAAGGGATGCTTTCAGGGGAGAGCAGAAGCTTGTGGATGCCCTTGAAAAAAGGGAGAATGTCCGCTTTGTTTTAAATTCGGTTGTAACGGGACTTATGGGAGAAGGAAAGCTTGAGAGCATCAGCATAAAAAATAAGGACGGAGAAGAAAAAACATTAAAGGTAGACGGTCTTTTTATCGCCATAGGACAGGAACCGGAAACCGCTGTCGCAAAGGAAATGGTGGCTATGGATGAAAAGGGATATATCCAGGCGGGAGAAGACTGCAGGACTACGGTTCCGGGAGTATTTGTGGCAGGAGACTGTCGGACGAAAACGGTCAGACAGCTGACCACGGCGGCAGCCGACGGGGCGGTTGCTGCGTTGATGGCGGTAGAATATCTGGGGTAGCATCTGGGATAAAAATGGCTGATGCAGGCCGGTCAGTATAAAGTGAATAACAAAGGTAAAAGCTGAAAAATGTTGAAAAGTTTTTATGGGAAAAACCGGAAGAACAGGCTATAATAAAGTTAGCCGTAAAAGGCTTTTAACAAAGCAGCAATGTGTACTATGTAATGAAAAAGGAGGAAAGGTATGGCAAACAGATTTGTACTGAACGAGACATCCTATCACGGAGCGGGGGCGATCAATGAAATAGCCGGCGAGGCCAAAGGAAGGAATTTTACAAAAGCATTTGTATGTTCCGACCCTGACCTGGTTAAATTCGGGGTAACGGCAAAGGTATTGAAGGTGTTGGATGATGCAGGGCTTTCTTATGAGCTCTATTCCAATATTAAGCCCAATCCCACCATTGAGAACGTGCAGTCCGGTGTGGAGGCATATAAAAAATCCGGCGCGGATTACATCATTGCCATTGGCGGAGGATCATCCATGGATACCGCAAAAGCAGTGGGCATCATTATCAATAATCCCGACTTTGCGGATGTGAGAAGCTTAGAGGGAGTGGCGCCTACCACCAACAAGTGTGTTCCCATTTTTGCAGTTCCTACAACGGCAGGGACCGCGGCGGAGGTTACCATCAACTATGTTATTACCGATGTAGAAAAGAACCGCAAAATGGTATGCGTAGACCCTAAGGATATTCCTGTAGTGGCATTTGTGGATTCGGAAATGATGTCTTCCATGCCTAAAGGGTTAACAGCAGCTACCGGTATGGACGCGCTGACCCATGCCATTGAAGGCTATATTACCGCAGGCGCATGGGAATTATCCGATATGTTCCACTTAAAAGCAATTGAGATCATTGCCCGTTCCTTAAGAGGCGCAGTCGATAATACGCCGGAAGGAAGGGAAGGCATGGCTTTGGGACAGTATGTTGCAGGCATGGGCTTTTCCAATGTAGGTCTTGGTATCGTTCACTCCATGGCGCATCCTTTGGGAGCTTTATACGATACGCCCCACGGTGTGGCAAATGCCATTATCCTGCCTACGGTTATGGAATATAATGCAGAAGCTACCGGAGAGAAATACCGTGAAATTGCCAGGGCCATGGGCGTTAAGAATGTAGATTCCATGAGCCAGGAAGAATACCGTAAGGCGGCAATAGATGCTGTTAAACAGCTTTCCGTAGATGTGGGAATTCCCGCTGATCTAAAGGAGATCGTAAAGAAAGAGGATATTCCTTTCTTAGCGCAGTCCGCATATGACGACGCCTGCAGACCGGGCAATCCTAAGGAGACCAGCGTGGAGGATATTACAAAGCTGTACGAGTCGTTGATTTGATGAGAAATAAGAGAATGGATTGAAAGTAAAAAAGGAACTGTTGTCGGTGGGTAACAGTTCCTTTTTCCTCTTATTCCGCAAATAAGGCTTCTGCCAGTCTGCAAAGTGCCTCCTGGTCCCTGCAAGCCATCAGTTCTCTTGCAGAGTGCATGGATAAGAGGGGGACGCCTGCATCCACGCAGGGGATGCTTAATTTTGCGGAGCTGATGCTTCCCAAGGTGGAGCCGCCGCGGATATCCGAACGGTTCACATATTTGGCGTAGGGAATATTATGCTCATCGCAAAGGGATTGTATGATGCTCACATAGTAAGAATCCGTTGCATATGCCTGCCTTGCGGAAAGCTTCAGGGCAACGCCGTCTCCTAAGCATAGGTGGTTTGTTAAATCATTTTTGTCAGGATAGCCGGGATGCATTGCATGGGCAACGTCCAAAGAAAGGCAAAGTCCGCCGTTTATGGTACAGCAAATTCCTTCCTTTTCAAAGCCAAGATTTTCAAAGAGCCGTTCCAGAATACCCATGGTCAGTCCTGAGTCGGCTCCCTGCTTGGTGGAACTGCCGATTTCCTCGTTATGATAGAAAGCGGATACGCAGATTTGATTTCCCTTAGTGTCTGCTTTTAAAATGGCCTCCAGAGCAGCATGAACGCCGGAACAGTTGTCAATGCGTGGAGAAGAAAACAGTTCTTTATGGATACCAGCATAAGCCCCATCATCGGCATTATACAGGCAGATTTCATAGTCCAGTATCTTATCCGGGGAAGCCTCTGCTAACTGTCCCAGATAGGAAAGAAAGAAGTCCTTGTGGCTCTCCCCGTCTTTATTGAGGAAAAGAAGGGGCAGCATATGAAGCTGGGGATTCAGTTTCAATTCGTCATTGACCTTCTGGTTCATATGAATGGCAAGGCCGGGAATGACAGCCACAGGTCCTTTGGAATCAACAAGTTTTGTGATGGGGTGGAAGGGATCTTTTCCTTTTAGACATACCTTTCCTGCAATCCCCAAAGGACGGTCAAGCCAGCTGGCATAAACAGCTCCGCCGTAAGGCTCGGTATTCAGTTTGCCGTATCTGTCGGAGGAGATTTCAGGATCGGGCTTTATGAGAAAAGTGGGCCAGTCTGTGTGGGCGGTCAGCATACGAAGCCGTGAAACGGACTTTTTGGGCAGGACATCCTTTCCCACGGTAAATGCGATGCAGGTGCTGTCATAAACGTTGATATAATACCTGCCCCCCGGTTTTACGGCAAAGGGTTCGGTCAGCTTTAATTCCTGAAAGCCGGAGTCCTTTAAGCGGTCACGGCAATACAGGCAGCAGTGATAGGGCGAATGAGCCTCGCCAATCAGTTCGGATAAAGCTTCAATGGCAGCATCGGCCCCCTGTTTCCGGATGTTTTGGTCTGATTTTCGGGTAGTTGTATTTGGCATTTTATTGTCCTCCTGTTATCATTTTAGGCAAAGCAGTCAGGGATTATTCACGCTTCACTGTCTGTGGGGCGTCCCTTAAAGAATAATATTGTAAGTAATCGCTTGCTTCCTTTAATGGAATCTTATCATCTATTTCCATGACCGGTCTGGTTTCATCATATAAACTGATAAATACCCGGCTGTAATTTCCTGTTGCCCAGTCGCTGTTGGAAGCTAAGGGAAGCAGTAAGGTTCCGTCTCCCAGATCGGTCAGAAGGCAGCTTTTTCCTTCCCAGCTGATGGTAATGATGGTGTCCTCGTTCAGTGTGCTGCCAAAGTGCGCCCTTAATGCGTCCGTATTGATTTCAGCATAAAGAAATTCTGAAGGTCCGTCAGAGGTAATGAGGGCAGAAGCGTTCAGATCTTCCAGGCTGTGTCCCAGAGACAGAGGACATTTACTCATATAAAGGGGAGCCGCCCAGGGAGAATCGGAAAGGTCTGCGGAGGCATAACTTTCTTCTCCGTACATGGAAATATAAAGGGCTTTTGGAAGATAGAACTCTGTACGGCTGTCATAAGCGTAGCCTCTTATCAATAATTCACGGTAAATGTAGTAATTATTTAAGGGGCTTAAGTCGCTTCCGATAACAGTGTGTTCGTCAATAAGGGCGATTACCGCGTCTGCCGCGCCCCTGCTCTTGGCAAGGGAAACCTTTCCCGAATAGAGGGCGCTCTCATTTAAGAGAAAATAGTACATCTGCAGCTTATCCAGTGCCAGGATCTTCAAATCCTTATCTGCATTGCGAAGGATTTTCAGGTTTTCGCCATATTCATAAAGACGTTCCTTCACGCTGTTTTCCATAAATCCGTATCCTAAGGAGGGAAAACAGGCGGCATCCTCTTCGGTAACGGAAAGGGCCGAAGGAGAGACGGAAAAGGGCAGGAGGTTAGCCGTGTATTCCCCTACACATGCGCAGTCCGCGTTTGTGGTTCCGTCTAAAGAAGGGAACTGGTAATCCCCCATTTGATAAAAGGTAAGAAAAGGAATGCTCAAGGAAAAAGCGATACAGACTGCGGCAGATGTTTCCTTTTGGAAGATCTGTCTTCCGAATCGGATAATAAGGATGGGAAGAAAGATGCCTAATATCCAAAGGTAAATGTGGCTGCTGCGGGAAAACAGTCTGCTGACCCAGGTCTCATCCATAATGACCAAAGTGTATGTATAGCATACGGGAAGGATGAGAAACCCTGCGGACAGTCCCAGAAAAGCAGGCAGGTGGTAAGGCTTTTTATCCTTGTTTTTGTAGTAAAAGGACAAAAACAGTAGAAGAAAAAGCCAGACAGGGAGCATAGGGCCTAAAAAGCGGAGGGCATAGTAAGTCCCGGATCTGATCTTTTCAAAGGAGGATAAATAAGGCATAAACCATTCGGGAACGGATACGGAACTTAAGGACAATCCGTCGGCGAGAAGGGTCTGGCCGGAATAGGTCAGGATATGGGACGCCATTTTTATCAACATGGGAACGGATAAAATGATGGGGAGAAAAAGAATGAGCGTTTCCGGGTAAAATGATTTTTTCAAAAGTTCTGCTTTTATTTCTCTCTCCTTAAAAAAGGAGAACAGGCAGAAAAGTGCAAAGGGCATTCCGGCAACAATGAGCGCCAGGCCGAACAGGGGATAGTAAAGCCCGCTTAAAAAACCGCAGAAAACATAAAGATACAAAAAGCGCCTTTTGTTACGAAGGACAACAGGATGCAAAAGCAGAAGCAGCACAGGCAGGATGACCCACGTCCGGCAGTAAACGGGCATATGGAAGAGAAAGGCAAAAAGAAGCGCCCATTCCCCTTTTACATGAAAAGATATCATGACAACTGAGAGTACTGCAAACAAAACAAATAGTATGACAAAGGCGGCGCTGTAGGAAGAGGCCTTCCCATGGAAAAATAATTGATTGATACCGCCGGCTAACACAGGAAATAATCCCGATACCGGAAAATAGTCTTCGTAAGGGGAATTTCCCAAAACAAAGATCTGCTGCCACGGAAGCATCTGTTCGCCGTAATGGTGCATATCCGTAGGGATGATTAAGGCCGGGGGTATATAGGAACCGTATAAAAAAACGGAAACTGCCGAAGAAACGAAGGCAAAAGGCTTCGGATCTTTACCGGATAGGTTAGAAAAATGATGTTGAAGAAAAAAGCCTGCGTACAGGGCAAGTATTAAGCCGGCTATAAAGATCAGATACGCTTTGGGGAAGGAAAGATGCAGGATCTGTCCTTGATAGCTGTAGGAATTTTTCAGATACAGGATCAATAAAAGGGGGAGGGGAAGCTGGCTTATAAAAAAAATCTTATCAAATACCCCGTAAAAATGAAAATAAAACAGGAGTGCAAAAAGAAAGATAAGGGCCGCGGCCCCGAATATCAATAAATCCGAGTGAAGATATTTTCCGGTAAAAAATGACGAAACCAGATTGATGACGTGGACATCAAAGTAAAGAAAGAGGAATAATGAAATCCCTTTTGCACAGTCCTTTTTTAAAATAATGATCAAAAGGGCAAAGATAAGGGAAAAAAGCCAGAGATACAGGGAAACTTTTCCATAGCATATCAGTTGTATGGCAGGGGGGAAAAAGCATAAAGCGCATTTTAATAAAAGAGGGACCTCTTCAAAGGAATAAGAAAAATTCCATGAATAAGACAGATCCCGTGCGGATGAGGGCTGTGAAGCCGATAAAACGGGGGTATGAGACTTACGCTTAGGGGCAAAGGGGCTTCTTCCGGCCAGAAACAGTCCTAAAATACAAAAGCACCCGAGCCAGAGCAGTCCCCAGAAAAATTCCCATTCTCCGGTTTTGTTGCTGCCGTCCATGGCAACCTGGTCGATGATCAGATCAGACATCCGGGAAAAGCCTTCAAAGTAATGATCCTTAAACAGAAGATAGAGGATAAAGATCAAAATGCAGGGCAGAATAAAAACTACCGGGAGGGGCAGTCCCTTCCCCGGATTCCCGGCATGAGTTCCTGATATGATATTTTTCTTGTCATTTGTGTTTTGACTCATTTTCAAAGAGCTTCCTTTACCTATTTCAGTGAACAATACTCTAAAGAGCACAGGTTAAGCTGGACGGATGTTCTGTTAACGGAAATAAATTCGTACCGCAAGAAAAATAGCCAGATACATATGATGCTTCATAAAAAACAGAAACAGCTTTTCCGCTATAGTAAGCTGCGGCATATCATATACCTTTAAGGCATGAAGTACGTCCGGGTCATGGCAGATTGATTTCATGTCGCTTTTATGCTCTTTATAGGGGGCTTTTTTCTTTTTGTAAATGCCGCCTTTTATGTGAAGAACGGTCAGACATAGAAAATCATTCCAGATCTGTGTGCTGAAATCATAGCCGCCCTTCTCTTTGCTGATCCGCAGCAGATTTTTATTTAAAATCTTGATTTTTTCCATATAATGACTGTCATACTTCATAGTCATGGAACTGTTGTTCATGTAATAATAGTAAGGGAAATAATCCTTTAAAACCACTACTTTTTTGGCGTCTAAAAACATGCAGAGGGAAAACTGGAAATCTTCGCCGATAGAAACCTCATCGCTGCACAGAGGAAGGTTTTTCTGTACAAGAGAAGTCCTGACTAACTTGGTTACACGGTTGGGATGGAGCTTTCTGCCCATGAAACTGCCGTCGTTAATGAGTACGGGAAACATTTCTTTTTCTAAGGCAGCAGGTTCAAATACATCTGTGGGGAAATCCATCTGGTCGTCCCATTCCTCATGATTGCCGTCCTCATAAATATGGTGCAGGCCGCAACAGGCAATATCTGCATCTTCCTCTTCAATGCGGGTAAACATTCTCTCATACATATCCGGGAGAATAAAATCGTCGCTGTCCACATAGCCGATATAACGTCCCTTTGCAAGGTTGCTTCCGGCCTTCCAGGCAGAAGTCAGTCCGCCGTTTTCCTTGTGAAGGACACGGATCTTTCCGGGATAAGCGGCGGCATAATCGTCGCACATGGTAACAGAACGGTCCCTTCCGCCGTCATCTACCAGGATGATCTCTATATTTTGAAGGGTCTGGGCAAGAACGCTTTTTACACACCGGTCCAGATAAGCTTCCATGTTGTATACGGGAATGACGACTGATACGTCAAATATTTTTTCGGACATTGATTTTCCGCCTTGTTTTTCTAAAGGAAAGAATTATCATGAAAAAGCTTTATAAGGAACTTTCCACGCAATGTCAAATCCTGAACCTATTATATAAGAAGGAAGGGGATTTTTCAATATTTTGCCAACCGCGGGGAAAAATAGAATTAAAAAATACAGGATCCACGGTAAGATTTTTGACTTTTAATATCAAGGATATTGTGGAGACTATGGAATGATTTTCTTTAATGGATACCGGACTATATGATATAATGTACGCAATAGTCCGATTAAACCGGACAAAAAGCGCTGAAAGACGGGTTAAACGAAAAATAGCAGCCGGAATGAAAGGAGAACCGCCATGTGTGAATTTTGCAGGATCATAGACAGAGAGGCATCAGCCCGGATTGTATATGAAAGCGAAAATGTCATCGCTTTTTTGGATATTGAACCCATCCACGAGGGACATGTATTAATTGTTCCCAAAGTGCATGAGGCTTCCATTGATAAAATACCGGAGGTAATGTTACTAGATGTGATACAAACAGCTCAAAAAGTTGTGAACGCATTACGTGAGTTATATGGAACGGATGGATACAGCATCATGCAAAACGGCGGCAGGTTCTGTGATTTCGGTCATGCGCACTTTCATGTGTTTCCACGTTATGAAAATGACGGATTCGGTTTTATATATCCGGAAGGGGAAAAGGAATGTTCGGATGCCGTGGCGGAGAAACTGAGAAAGAAGCTTATGGAAAATAAATAAGGAGAGTGCGTGCATATGAAAGAGTTTGCGGGAGCTGATACAAAGGTCCATTCAAAATTCAGTCTGCTACGGAATCGTGGATTTGAATAATGGAAACCTGGCTGCTTTTGCCAGGGTCATTACGGATTACGCAACCCTGTATTGCCTGGAGGACGTCATTGTGGACGAACAATACAGAGGCATAGGGCTTGGGAAAAAGATGATTGCATATATTGTGGAATGTGAAGAAAAACTGAAAGGGCAGTTTGGCGTCGCCCTGACAAGAGACGCACAGGGTCTGTATGCAAAGTATGGATTTAAGGAGTATTACGATACCTGTATGTACAGATTATAAGAATATTTTTTGTTTTCAGCCAGGACGGAACAATAAAAATGGATGAAAGAAAATTGCTGTCAATATGGCAGAGGAGCCTCTATGTCCCTCTGCCATAACTATTTTATAAACAATGCTTTAACTTTATCAGGCCTTTGGTTTCAATTTTTCACATTTCAACAATTTCATAAACATAAAAACGCTGATGACTATCATCGGCAGAAGCTGGATCAAAGTGGAAGCCACGCTGTCTGCTTTCCATCCCGTGATTTTACTTTCATTGGTAAAATACCGGAGAATGGACGGCGATGAATTATTGACCGCATGGAGAAATGCGGCGGGCCATATGGAGCCTGATTTATAGGTAACAAAGGTAAGAATAATGCCCATAAATATGCACATGATACACATTGCCCCGAAGCCTGTAAAAGGATAACCGAAATAGCTGCGGCCGAAATTGTGCCCTATAGTGGTCAAGGGCCAGTGCCATATGCCCCAGATGATCCCGCCGATGACGATCGCTTTTTTTATTCCCCAGAGCTTTATCATTTTGGGCATCATATATCCTCTCCACCCGGCTTCTTCGCCAAAGGCGGCAAAGGAAGTAATGACGCCGGAAACCATCATGGCCAGCGGCTGGAAAAAGATAACGGCACGCTCCCGGTCTGCAATCTCCAAAACTGCCGGATAGGCGGTATCGAAAGCGCCCGGCGAAAGCAGAAGCGTGAGTACATAACCCAGTTCAAAATAAATCCACGGAAGAACAATTGCCAGCACAAAATAAAACCATTTTCCGTCCCGGAAGGAGATTCCTAAAAGCAGGGAGTCCTTACCTGTAACAGCAAAGCCCTCTTTGGTAACATATCTTGTAAGTAACGCCGCTAAAGCGGGCATAAGCATTCCAAGGCATACAAACTGGTCCATGCCGGAAAGAACCCCGTCTTTCATCCAGATATTTCCCATAAGAATGTAGGGGAAAAAGACTATCCAAGTCAATCCGAATGCAAAAGCCAGGTAGATAAAAAGCCTCTTGCTTTCCAGTGTTTTATCCATTGCTTTCCACCTCCCTGTTACGATTGATCCTGCAGGTTATCCGGTAAGAGAGCCAGAAAATGAGAAGCTCTGCAACCGGAGACAGGATAGAAATAAACGTGATGGCTGCCAGATGGTTTTCGCACCAGTTTATAAATGTGTAAATATTAAAATTTTCAAATATCTTCAGGTTTCCAAAGAACAGATATGCCATGACAAAGAAGGCGGCAATCTCCAGAATGGCAGTCTTTACCAGCATTCCTTTTTTCACGCCAAAAGTTATGAAAAAGGGCAGCTCGATGGAAGCCAGAACGAGTGAAAGTCCGCAAAACCCCATCAAAAACTGAGAAAGGACCATGAGGCACTCCGTGCTGTTGTTATTTCCTGCCACACTGTTAAATATGATGATCCATATGTTGTCCAGAGAAAACAGAAGGTAGACGCCAATCCCGATAAATAGGTATTTTGACGCAATATACGCATTTTTATCAAGAGGCAGCGTCCGGGTATACTGCCTTGTCTTATTCTTTTCATCATGCCTGCAGATGGCGGCTGTCCATGTGGATGGAAGAAAAAAACCGCAAACAATAAAAAGCATAGGCAGCATTACCAGCAGAGAGTCCCGAAAATCTCCGACTGTAAGGCGTATCAATTCTCCCGCTTCGTTTTCCGTCATGATGCCTGACATGACCGCATTCGAATTTCCCGGGAATAGAAATCTTAAGATCAAAAAGATAAGAGTGCATCCTGCAAGGAGCCATAAAAGCCGTCTGCCCTTGATTCCCACAAAGTCCTTATATAAAAGTCCTGCCATTATGCCACACCCCGCTTTCTTTTGGCAATGCATACTGCCGTAAAATAAGCGCCGCCGGAAATAATGATTGCAGCGGTCAAAAGAAGATAGGATCTGTGAAACATAAAGTCCGTTGTCCGGTTATACAGATCCATCAAAGCGTTATCATCGGTATCCGTCAGGAATGCTTTGATCTTGTTAAAGCTGACGCATATACATACCAGTAATCCGATTAACAGGGGGAGGATATTCGCATAGGTTGTTTTTCCCTTTCCCAGAATATATGTGAACAGAATAAAGAGGCTGATATACACCATCATGACGGATGCAAAGGTTATGATGACGCCGCAATATTTTTCCAAAGAAATGACATCGGTCAGGGATGACAAAATAACGCTCAGGATCAGGTCCACCGCCGCACCCAGAACAATAAATAAATAGCCTGCCATAAATCTGCACACCACCCTCCTGCCAACAGAAACCGGCAGGGCGGAAGCGACCTTATAAAAGGATGCTTTTTCATCCTCTATGACCAGGTTTGTAATATCCCCCGTACAGGCAATGGGGATCAACATAAATAAAAGCATGGCGTTGCTTGCGATTATGGTAATGCTTTCTCCGGTATTCTGCCCTGAATCCACCATTTCCGTAAAACCTGCATGGATATTTCCAAAGTTATAGCTTAAGACGAACATAACGGAAATGACAATGACTCCCGCAATGATAAATCCGTAATTGATCAGCTGTTTTTTCAGGCAGAAGAAGTCTTTGATCAGCAATCCTTTCATAAGTCTCCCTGCCTTTCCGACGTTTTTTGCCCTTTTGCCCTGTTGACATAGTAAATCATGATCTGTTCAAGCTCCGCCGGCTCAATGATCATTTCCGGGTATAATTTTTCTGCGGCTTTTCTGTCGTTTACCAAAACCTCGGCTCCCAGGCTGGAGGTTTCCGCCGATACAAGCAGGGATTCGCTGATATTTTTTAATTCATCCTTTTTGCACCGGAGAATACCGTGTTTTTCAAGGATTTCATCCTTGTTTCCCTTCAGGACGATCTTTCCGCCGTCGATAAATACCACCTCATCCGCCAGCTTTTCAAGATCTCCCGTGATATGGGAGGAGAGCAGGATGGTATGATCTTCTTCCACTACGTATTCGCGGAAGATCTGAAGCATTTCATTTCTTACGATAGGATCCAGGCCCGAGGTAGGCTCATCCATGATCAAAAGCTTTGCGTTATGGGAAAGAGCCGTGGCAATCTGCAGTTTCATTCGCATACCTCTTGAAAAGCTGCCGCAGGCTTTTTTGGTAGGAAGGGAAAAAAGCTTTAAATATTCAAAATATCTTTCCTGATTCCAGTTTTTATACACATTTTTCATAATGGTGTTGATCTGTCTGGCGTTCAAAAAATCGTGAAAGCCCATTTCATCAAATACGACCCCGATATTTTCCCGAAGTAAAGCAGAGTCTTTATCCATGCTTTTCCCAAATACATATACTTCTCCGCTGTCTCTGTTAATGGCGTCGAGAATGATCTGGATCGTGGTGGTCTTACCGGCGCCGTTCTGCCCGATGAACCCGCATACGGAGCCTTCCGGAACGGAAAAACTCACGTCGTCTAACTTAAAGTCCCCGTAGTCCTTTGACACGTCCTTTAATTCAATTACATTTGCGATATCTTCCATGGCAACCCCTTTCTTTGCCTGACAATCACATGCCTATGGGTTCTTTTCTTCATATAAAAGCTGTAGCATTTCCTGAAGCTCATCCAATGTGATCTTTCCCAGGGTGGCCTTATCAACTGCGTTTTCCAAAAGCTCCTGGATCTCAAACATCATATTTTCCTTTATGATGTCGCTGTTGATTCCCTTTACAAAGCTTCCCTTTCCCGTTACGGAATAAATAAATCCGTCCCTTTCAAGGTCCTCATAGGCACGTTTGGTTGTAATAATGCTGATTTTCAGTTCCTTTGCCAGAACCCTCATGGAGGGAAGGGCGTCCCCTTCCGACAGTCCGCCTGTCATGATCTGGCTTTTGATCTGTTCCTCAATCTGTTCATAGAGGGGGACTCCTGAACTGTTTGAAATAAGAATATCCATAATCTTTTCCTTTGCGCATAGAATCGTCTGTGAATATGTGCACGGATTCACAGATTTGATTATTGTATATACTCATTATATACAATTTTTTGGCGCTGTCAATATTTTAGCGGCGAGATATTTTACATTGTATTATGATCTGTTAAAAAATGGATGTCATGCTGTGTCGGCAGTTTCTGAAAATGAAAAAGGCAGCTGATTTTCTGTTAAGATAAATCGCTGCCTGAAAGTAAACAATATTCAAATTTTTTATAATATCTTTTTTGCTGTATCTTTTCCGGGAAACTTAAAGTATTTCTTTCAGTTTGTACTTACTTCGGCAGCAAAAATTTTGCTGCATAATGCCGTATATTCATCGTAAGAAATTTCTGTTCCGTTCCATGTATATTTCATTCCCGATTCTGAATTATTTGGGTCGACAAGTTCCTCGCCGAAGTTCATTTCTGCGACTAAGTTATCGGCTCCCTCAAATTTTTCCATATGGTAAGCTTTATATCCTGCATTCATTGAGTTGCTGTACATGATCCATACAGAACCATTATAATAGGTATAAGAGAGCGCGAGAGCGGTGCCGCCTCCCGCAGCAAATTCATATACCTTGTTATCACGCGCATCAAGGTATTTTCCGCCATAGGGACCGCAAATAATGAGTTCGTTTTCTCCGTCATTGTCAAGATCGACTTTCTCTCCGAGAGAAAATGAATCCCATTCATCAGAATCCATTTTTAAATCGCTGATATAAAATGTCGCTGTCGGATCTGTGGAATAAGCTGCGTTTATGGAACCATCAATAAATAAATCCAATATTTCTTCTGCCGTCATTTCCGAATCTGCATTTTCAACCTCTTGTTCATTGCTTTCCTGCTGATTTAATGAGGCTTTCTCCGCATTTGCGATTTCATCATCTTTTATATCCGAATCAGCACTCTCATTTGTCTGCAGATCGCTTTCCTGCTGATTTGCAGCAAATTCATCTTCGTTTGCGTTCCCGCAGGCAACGATACTCAAAGATGTTAGAAATACACATACCAATACGGTTATCTTTTTATGCCTGTTCATATACATACCTCCGAGAAAGTCATTACTGAAATTTTTGTTGAATGATACAATTTTATTCATTTTAGCATATATACATATACAATTCTACTGAAAATAAGGATTTCATATAGTGATACCGTCATATATGAACATAATGTTGTTGAATTGATAAGTTAATTATGCTATGTTATTGCTTACGATTTGTAATATATTATGTTGCTTTGTTGATAGAAAGAGAATTTAAAAATGGAAACTATACTAAAAATAATTATTATAGGAAGCCCCGGTGCGGGAAAAAGCACCTTTGCAAGAAAATTGAGGGATATGACAAAACTCCCGCTCTATTATCTGGATATGCTGTGGCATAAGCCGGACGGGACAAACGTTTCCAGGGAAGAATTTGATAAGGGAATGCGTGAAATCCTTAACAATGACAGCTGGATAATGGACGGAAATTATCTGCGCACACTCGAGGTCCGTTTGAAAGAATGCGATACGGTATTTTTACTGGATTATCCTTTAGAAGTTTGTCTTTCGGGTGCAAGATCCCGTATTGGGAAAAAGAGAGAGGACCTGCCCTGGGTGGAATCGGAATTTGATGAAGAATTCAGACAGTGGATCATGGATTTTTCCAAAGACCAGCTGCCGCAGATCTATGAGTTGTTGAAAAAATATCAAAAGGATAAAAATATTGTTATTTTCAGATCAAGAAAAGAAGCGGACGATTATTTGGAAACTTTGCTAAAACAGCAATGAAATATCCCCATAAACCGCCAGCCGTACAATACCTACAATTATTAAATGGGCGGGATAATACAAATAGAAAAACCATTTCAACCACCCGGCGTTTCCCTTTTTGCCGTTATAGTGTTTTAAAAAGGGATAAACCAGAATAACGCCCGACTGTACAAGGGCATAGGTCTTATTTACAAAAAAGAAGGATACAATGCCATATACCAAAACCCAGAACATCATCCCCGACATCTGTTTTTTTAGATTTCCCCGGTTAGCGTACATAGCCACGATTGCCATAACGGCGATACAGCTCCAATCTGAAGGAAAAGTAATGATATTAATTGCAATGACACAAAGCCATTTCTGCCATTCCTTCAGTCTGTTATCCCCGTTTACTACCCATAATGCGACAATGCCAAAGAACAGGGGCCAGATCACGCTTGTCTGGTTAAAGACGCCGCTGCGAAAGGGAATATAATCGATTCCGAATGCAAAACAATAGGCAAGATGTGAGATGATCGCAAATACAAACATTCTTTGTAAATATTTCTTTAAATTTCTTGTATAATAAAATCCCTCGCAGATAAAAAACCACATAATAGGAGCGGTCAAACGGCCTATGAGATGCAGGATAATAGCAACGGGATCGTTTGGAAAACCGGGATATAATAAATCTGCGATATGGTCGATGGTCATTGCAAAAATAGCGATTAACTTTAAATGGTTGGAATTGAGTTGTCGGTTCATGAAGAAGTCCTCATTGTATTCAAATTTATATTCTAAATAAGAAGATTATAACTAATGATCTGATATTACCATATGTATTGCCTTTGTACCAGTAAACAGCTATAATTGTTAAGAATATTTTAGTGATTTATCCACATAAATGTAAAGAAAACAGTCGAGGCAGAGCGGGCAAAATATGTCAGATTTGAATTTAACAACAGAAGAAACCAAACAACTGAATAAAATAAAAAGCCTTGCGTCCCATATCATGAAGCTTGCCTCCGACAGCATTGTAGTGAACATGCGCTTTCTGGATGTGGCGGTTTCCGCTTTGACCGGGGAGCAGCGGATCGGCATGGGCGGTGCGGCTACGGACGGAGTGAAACTGTATTATGACCCGGTGTGGCTTTTAAAGCATTATGAAAGGGAACCGGCATTTGCAGTAAGGATGTATCTTCATATGCTGTTTCATTGCATTTTTTATCACAGCTACCAATACGGGAAATTAGATAAAGCTAACTGGGATTTGGCGGTTGACCTGGCGGTGGAAAATACCATTTTGGAGCTTGGCATACACAGCGCTGCCATGAAGAAGGATGACAGACTTTTGGAAGCTGTCAGGAATCTTAAAGATCACATGAACGGCAAAGGGAGCGCCGAGGAGTATGCAAGGCGGGTTTCGTGGAACCAGACGGGACAAAGCGATGTGGAAAAAAAGAAAAAGGTTCCTTTTACGGCGGAGCACATTTACCGCTATCTGCAAAAGAATTCCCTGAAGCCGGATGAAAGAAAGGAACTGGTCTCCTTAAGCCATGTGGATGAGCATGTGACGTGGAATGTGAAAGAGGAAATGACCATAGGGCAGGAGCAGTTTCAAAGGATCAGCGAACGGGTCAAGGCGGATTTAAAGAGCTTTTCCAAAAACAAATCCAAATCGGAAAGCCTTTCTGCCAATCTGGGGGAGGCTACTAAGGAACGATATGATTACAGCGATATTTTGAGCCGTTTTACCCAGCTTTCGGAGGATATGTCCGTCAACGACGAGGAATTTGACTATATCTATTATACCTACGGACTTTCCACCTACGGTAATATGCCTTTGGTGGAGCCTTTGGAATATAAAGACGTGAAGAAGGTCAAGGAGTTTGTCATTGCGATCGACACCTCCGCGTCCTGCAGAGGCCCGCTGGTGCAGGCGTTTTTGCGGAAGACCTATTCTATTTTAAAGCAGAGCGAAAGCTTTTTCCACAAAGTAAACGTGCACATCATCCAGTGCGATATGGAGGTGCAGTCGGATACGAAAATTACCTGTGATGAGGACTTTGACGCCTTTCTTGCATCGGGAAAATTAAAGGGCTTCGGTTCTACGGATTTCCGCCCGGTATTTGATTATGTGGATGAGCAGATTTTAAAAGGAGAGTTTGAAAATCTCAAGGGATTAATTTATTTTACCGACGGCTATGGGATTTATCCGGACAGAATGCCGGATTATGATACAATATTTGTGTTCCTGAATGAGGATGATAAAAAGCCCCGGGTTCCGGTCTGGGCGATTCAGGTTGTGCTTGGAGAACCGGAAATAGAAGCATTTGAGGAAAAGGAGAAAGAAGATGAATATCAGACAGGCGAAGGATTATATTAAGGATTCCGTCAGATTATATTTGAAGAAGGATGAATTCGGCGAATACCGAATACCGGTAGTCAGACAGAGGCCTATTTTTCTCCTGGGGGCGCCCGGCATCGGTAAAACAGCTATCATGGAGCAGGTGGCGTCGGAACTTTCCATTGCGCTGGTGTCCTACTCCATGACCCATCATACAAGGCAGTCCGCCCTGGGACTTCCTTATATTACAAAGAAGGAATACGAAGGAGAAAAATTTCAGGTTTCGGAATATACTATGAGTGAAATCATTGCTTCCGTATACGAGGCTATGGAAGGCAGCGGCATCAAGGAGGGAATCCTGTTTCTGGATGAGATTAACTGTGTGTCAGAGACCCTTGCGCCCTCCATGCTGCAGTTTTTGCAGTACAAAACCTTTGGAAAGCACAGGGTTCCCGAAGGCTGGATCATTGTTACTGCCGGTAATCCGCCGGAATATAACAAATCCGTCAGGGAGTTCGATGTGGTTACCATGGACCGATTAAAGGTGCTGGAGGTAGAAGCGGATTACGACGCATGGAAGACCTATGCCAGGGAAATGGGTATTCACGGAGCCATCGTAAGCTTTCTGGAACTGAAGAAAGAATATTTTTATCATATTGAGACAACGGTTAAAGGCAGGCTTTATGTGACCGCAAGGGGATGGGAGGATCTTTCCCAGATTTTATATCTCTATGAGGAGGAAAAGCTTTCCGTATCCGAAGCCCTTATAGGACAGTATATCCGCAATGATAAGATCGTAAAGGAATTCGGGGCGTATTACGACCTTTACCAGAAATATAAAAAGGATTATCATGTGGATGAGATTTTAGGCGGAACGGTAACGGAGACGATTGTGAAAAAAGCAGAGGAAGCGCCCTTCGACGAGCGGCTCTCCCTACTTGGCATGCTTATGGATAAAATGCTTGCTGATATAAAGGAGAATATGGAAACAGGAGCATATCTGCAGGATATGATGGCTCCCTTAAGGGCGGTAAAGGACGCGGAAGACGGGCTTTCCATGCTGGATAAACAGATACAGGCAAGGGAAAAAATCATGCAGAATCTGGCAAAAGGCGGTTCCCTTTCCCCGGCGGATAAAAAGAGGCATAAAAGAATCCTTCATTTTCTTGAAAGGTGCAAGAAAGAAGCGGTTACGGGTAAACAGACTTCTACAGACCAGGTATTTGCCCTGATCAAATCCCGTTTTGATGAAGAAGTAAGCAGGATGAAACAGGATACGGAGCTTTGCCAGAGAAGGCTTTCGGCATTGTTTGACTTTGTGGAAAAGGCTTTTTCAAGTGGGAATGAAATGCTGATTCTGGTAACGGAACTGACGGTCAACAATGATTCTTCCAGATTCATTGCCACTTTTGGCTGCGAGGCTTACCAGAGGCAGAACAAACAGCTGATGCTGTCCGAAAGAACAGAACAGCTGGCGCAGGAAATCAGGGAATTAAAGTTGTAGGATAATGAAGCGGGTAATGTTATATGACAGAAAAACGGTTTGAACAGGCTGGAGCCCTGTATCATTATACAATTTCAGAAAAAAGCGTGACCATTACCGGCTATGAGGGAAATAAAATTGAGCTTGTGATTCCCACGGACATAGACGGCCTGCCGGTAACTGCTATTGAAAAGAAAGCTTTTTTCAATGTTTCCGGTTTATACAGGATTTATCTGCCAAAGACCCTTGAAAGGATCGGAGACTGGGCGTTTGCCCACTGCAGGGATTTGGAGGAAATCTATCTTTCACGGAAAGAATATGAGCTGGGGAAATCTCTTTTTATGGAGTGCAGTTCCCTAAAGCGCATCTGCCTTACGGAGAAGGAGAACGGGAATGCCAGGGAAGAAGAGGTGTGCCGTGGCTTTGGCTCCCTGTTGGCTTCCACCTGCGGCGTTTTAGACGCTCCTTATCTGTTCCAGACCACGAAGGCGGATGATGAGGAATGGCTTGCTTTGTGGGATGCAAGGATGCTGACGATCCTTCACGGGGACGATACGGAAGGATATACCAAGCTGCTTTTATGCGGGGAAGAGGATTACGGCAGCAGGGAAAACAATCTGGAGTATTTTCTGGAACAAAAGAGAAAGAGAAAAGTCAGGGTGGCGTTTTTGAGACTTTTATATGATAAGAAATTAGCAGATGATAACCGAAGGGAATTGACCGATTATCTGCTTTCCCATACCAAGGGCTGTGAAAGCGAGGAAACCTGGCTGGTGTTAAAGGAAGAGCATGGGGAGGATATGGAATATATTTCCCTCTTTGCGGATCTGGGATGTCTGACGACGGATAATTTTGACGGAATGCTGTTGGATTTAGGCGGGGAACATCCCCAGATGAAAGCGTTTCTGATGAAATACAAGGAAGAACATCTGGGGAAAAGTGATTTTTTTGAAAAGCTGTCTTTAGATTTATAATAAATAAAATAGCATTTTGTTCTCGAATATGGTAAAGATATGGAAGATTGTGGTATACTGGCTGTATAAACGGTAAGAAGTGCAGAAATTGTCAGAAGCATATAGGATATCTGCAGAATTATGTGCGGCGCCCCATTATGATCCGGGCGGCAGTGAAAGGAGAATGGGCATTGGATTACAATCAGGCTTTAGAAAAATTAGCGGTTTATGATCAGACGCATTTGTTAAAATATTATGGAGAACTGGACGACGGGAGACAAAAGGAACTGCTTGAACAGATAGACGGGACGGATTTTTCTGTAGTGAAAAATTTAAACCACAGGGAAAGCGGAACGGAAAGAGGAAAAATCACTCCCATTGTTTCCATGGAAATAGACGAGATTGAAAAGAAAAGGTCCCGTTTTGAAGACCTGGGGCTTTCCGCCATACAAAAGCAAAAGGTTGGCGCCGTGCTTTTAGCCGGCGGAATGGGAACCCGTCTTGGCAGCGACGAGCCAAAGGGCGTTTATAATATAGGCCTGACAAAAGATTTATACATTTTTGAATGCTTAATCAATAACCTTTTGGATGTGGTAAAGAAGGCGGACGCATGGGTGCCTTTGTTTATCATGACCAGTGACAAAAACCATGAGAGAACGACGGAGTTTTTTAAGGAACATGATTTTTTCGGATATCGGAAAGACATGGTATGGTTTTTTAAACAGGAAATGGCGCCTGCAGTGGATTTTGAAGGAAAAGTGTTTTTGGAGACAAAGAGCAAGATTTCAACCTCCCCCAACGGAAACGGGGGCTGGTTTGTCTCGCTTGCCAGAAACGGGCTGGTCGATAAGATCCATGAGATCGGCATTGAATGGCTGAACATTTTTGCAGTGGATAATGTTTTGCAGAAAATCGCGGATCCCGTTTTTATAGGGGCTTCCATTGACAGCGCTGTGGAAGTAGGGGCGAAAGTAGTGCGTAAGGCGGCGCCAGACGAAAAAGTGGGCGTTATGTGCTTAGAGGATGGCAGACCTTCTATTGTGGAGTATTATGAGCTGACGGAACAGATGAAGGAGGAACGCAATGAAAAAGGCGAATATGCCTATAATTTTGGAGTTATCTTAAATTATCTGTTTTCCGTATCCGCATTGGAGCGCATTATGTCCCGCAAGCTCTGTCTCCATATCGTGGAGAAGAAAATCAATTGTCTGGATGAAAACGGGAATGAAATAAAGCCGCAGGAGCCAAACGGCTATAAATTTGAGCAGCTGGTGCTCGATATGATCCATGAACTGGAAAGCTGCCTGCCTTTTGAAGTAGTCAGAGAAAAAGAGTTCGCTCCTATCAAAAACGCCACAGGTGTGGACAGCGTTGAGACAGCGAGGGAACTCTTAAAGAAAAACGGTATGGTATTATGATCAGATCACATATTGATACATGAAGATAAAGTGGCAGAAGCTTCCCGCCATAATGAACAGGTGGAATATCTCATGAGAACCGAAGCCGGCGTGCTTTTCGTTAAATACCTTCAGTTTTAAGGCGTAGATCACGCCTCCCACGGTATACAGAAGGCCTCCGGCGAGAAGCCACATAAATGCCGACAGGGATAAGGTATGGATAATGGGCTTGATGGCGCTGATACAGATCCATCCCATTCCAATGTAAAGAATGGAAGAAAACCATTTGGGACAGGTAATCCAGAGCGCTTTGATCAAAATACCCAAAAGGGCAACGCCCCATACTGCTGCCAGCATCCGGCTGCCGGTATATTTATCCAGAACCAAAAGGCAGACGGGAGTGTAGGAACCGGCGATCATGATGAAGATCATCATGTGGTCGATCTTCCTGAAAATCTTTATGATATTGGGTGCAACATTGATGGAATGATAAGTTGCGCTGGCGCCATACAGCAAAACCATGCTGCCGATAAAAACGAACATGGCAATGACGGAAAGGGTGCCAAACTCCGCTGCTTTGATCAATAAGGGAATGGCGCTTCCCATGGCGAGTATCATGGCAATAAAATGTGTAATGGCACTTCCGGGTTCACGAATCGATATATTATGCATAATATGACCTCCTTGAAAACTTATCATGTAGTTTTAAAAACTATGTTCTGATATAATGATGTTACAACATATTATTTCAAGTGTCAATTGTTTTATGCATAAGATGAAGATCAATCTTCTTCAATGATCTGTATTTCCAGATAATCGAAGGGGATTTCTTCTATAAAATTATCCTGGGAAAATCTTGCCTTGTCGTGACGTTTGAATTCTGAGATGGTTTTATCCAGCCAGATCGGCTTGCCCAAATCGAATTCATAGCAGATTTCTTCCAGCCCCCGGAAGATTTTATGGGTCCTTGTATCCGTACTGTCTTCTTCAAATACGGTATCCTTTAACAGGTGGTTGTCTTTCCAGATCTTGCCCCACAAACGAAACATAGGCGCTCCTTTCTGCGTGCCCGAGAACACGGATATATTTGCTAGGGATATTATAGCAGAGCCTGAATATGCGGACAACAGCAAACTAAAAATGAAAAAACGGTAAAATTTATGTCAAATTTGTGCATAAACGGAAGAAATATGGTAAAATGTTCTTGTAAAATCAGCAACAGAGGTGAGGCTTTTGGAACTAAAGGTTGAAAAAGAAAATGATATACAAAGTTGGGAAGAGGTTGTTTTAATATATAATTCGGCCTTAAAGGAAGTGGGGACCAAGTTAGAGATCCTGAACGACGAATTTCAACACGTGCACCAATACAATCCCATTGAACATATCAAGTCGCGGATCAAGACTCCGCAGAGCATTGTTAAAAAATTAAAAAAGAACCATTATGAATCGACGATCGCAAATATGGTGGAGCATGTAAATGATATTGCGGGCATCAGGGTCATCTGCTCTTTTATTTCCGATATTTACAGAATTGCAGAAATGCTGATCAAACAAAATGATATTCGGGTCATCTCCGTAAAGGATTATATCCAGAATCCCAAGCCCAGCGGCTATAAGAGCTACCATTTACTGATCACGATTCCGATTTTTTTATCTGACAGGATCGTAGACACAAAAGTGGAGATCCAGATCCGGACAGTTGCAATGGATTTCTGGGCAAGCCTTGAGCATAAGATTCATTACAAATTTGAGGGAAACGTTCCGGAGCATATCAAAAAGGAATTGATCGAATGCGCTAATATGGTATCCAATCTGGACTCCAAGATGCTTTCCTTAAATAAAGAAGTGCAGAAGCTTGCGGACCAGGCGGCAGAAGAAAAAGAAAAGGCGGCGGAAAACGGACAGACTTCTTTGCCCGGGACCCGGAGCGCCGTGGTCTGATGAATTTTTTCCATTCCTCAGGCTGCCTGTCACTTATATTAAAGTTCTGTTTGTGCCGGGAGCGGGTGGTTAAATATATAAGGGCTGTACGAGGGGCTTTTTGTCGCAAAAATATATTTAATGAAGGAACCCTAACAAAGGCGTCAGCACTTAGATTGCGTAGTTTGCAATCTTATGTGCTGCTACGTCCTTTGTCGGAGCGCAAGCACTCTAAAGAGTGTAAACTAAGTTCCTGAAAAAATATATTTTTGCGACAAAAAGCCCCTCGTACAGCCCTTATATATTTACCTTCCTGCTTCCAACGCCAACAAAATTCTAATACAAACTCCCTCTAAAATGAGGAGTGCCCAGGCACCTTTCGGCACCCGGGCTATTATGAAAAAATTTATCTATGTCTGTAATGATAAACATTACGTCGTTCGTTGTTTATAAATTTATATTAATCTACAAATATGAATAAATTATGAACAAGGAGTGAAAAAATAGTTAATATTAACAATGAAATAAAGAAATTGAATATTTTACTGTGCAATTTTAACAAAAAAGATGCGGGTATATGTCAAAAAGGGGGAGGTTGTAAAAGAAAATAATACATGATAAAATAAAAACGATACATATACACCGTATGAAACACCGCGTGAGAAGGGTACGGAGGGGATCATTGTGGATAATTTTATGGATAAACTGGCAAAAAGGTTTAATGCCGGGGAAATAATAAAAGCAAACAGTCAGGCGGAAGCCAGAGACATGAAAAGAATGCAGGAGCGTACGGCAGAATATGAACGTATGATGCAGGAGATGCGCCGCCTGAATTTAAAAAATGTAGAGCTGACAGAACAGGTACAGCAATTGATTCAGTGCGGTATCGAGCAGATCGAAGGTTATGGAAGCAAAGAAGCGCTGCTGGGTAATAAAATTGACGAGACCGGGACAAGCTTAAAAGAAGAGATCGAACCGGTAAAGAATTACATGTATTCCGTAAAATATAGCGTGGATTCTGTCAAAGAGGATACAGATTCTATAAAGGAAAGTTCGGATCTTGTCAGAGAAAGTGTGGATTTCATAAAAAATGATATGGAATCCTTAAAGGGCAGTGTAGATTTTGTAAGAGACAATATGGACGCCGTGAAGGATGGCACGGATCTTGTAAAAGACAGCGTGGATTTGGTCAGAACTGATATGGAATCCGTTAGGGACAGTGTGGATTTGGTCAGAACTGATATGGAATCCGTTAGGGACAGTGTGGATTCGGTCAGAACTGATATAGGACCTGTAAGAGACAGTGTAGATTCGGTCAGAGCTGATATGGAAGCCGTAAGAGACAGTGTGGATTTTGTCAGGTCAGATATGACTTCTGTCAGGGACGGCCTGGATTTCATAAGAGGCAATATGGACTCTGTGAAGGACGGTACGGATCTTGTAAAAGAAGGTATGGATTCCGTAAAGGCTGACATGGAATCTTTAAAAGGCAGCATTTCGGATGCGGCATATAAAACGGATGATGGATTTTACCGCGTGTCCGGCAGGCTGGACGAAATGGAGCGCAATATTAATGAAGAAATGCAGCAGAACCATCAGGCTGTTTTCATAGCCATCAGGGATTTAGAGGATAAAGCGGGCAATGACAGTGAAATGATGGAGTCAATAAGAACCATGAAAGAGCTTCTGGTGGGACTCCGCTTAAATTCGGAGGAAGGACAGAAGCATCTGGAGGAACATGTGCATAAGGAGAACGTCCGCGTTTACCGCAATGTACAGGCGGTGGTATCGGAAGAAGCTACAAGAAGGGCCAGGGAATTGGGAGAAAGAATCGATCATCTGGAAAGCGGAATGAAGAAAAACAGCGGTTTAAAGCCCCTTGTGATCATTACGCTGCTGCTTGCACTGGCAAGTCTGGGCATGCAGGTTGCACAGATTTTGCAGCTGTTTTGATTCTTGCGGCAAAACGTTAATTTTGGAGAAGTATTATGGGAAAAATGTCGTTTAAACCGGGAAATATGCTGTACCCCCTCCCGGCAGTTTTGGTCACTGTAAGAGATAAGGCGGGTAATGACAATGTGCTTACGATCGGGTGGACGGGCACTGTCTGCTCGGATCCCGCCATGGTTTCCATTTCCGTAAGGCCGGAAAGATATTCCTACCATATGATAAAGGAAACGGGAGAGTTCGTTATCAACCTTACTACCGAAAGGCTGGCTTTTGCCACGGATTACTGCGGGGTAAAAAGCGGCAGGGATGTAGATAAATTTAAGGAAATGAAGCTGACAAAGCTTCCGGCACAAAAGGTAGGGGCTCCTCTTATCGGGGAAAGCCCGGTCAATATAGAGTGCCGGGTTACCCAGTCTATAGAACTGGGAAGCCACGTCATGTTCTTAGCCACAGTAGAGGCAGTTACGGTAGACGATGCCTATATGGATGAAAAGAATACCTTTCATTTAAGAAAGGCCGATCCCATTGTCTATTCCCATGGAGAATATTACACCCTGGATAAAATGATCGGGAAATTTGGCTATAGCGTCAGAAAAAAAACCGGAAGGAAAAATAACGGATAGATTCCGGTGTACAAATATTGGAAAAACCTATGAAAAAATTCACAAAATATTATCTTGAAATAAGAATCGCACATTTAAGGGCGGTGGCATTTATATCTTTGGCATGTCTGCTTTTATTCCCCGGCTTTCATAAAATCGAGAGTACGGGAAATAATATGTATACCGTTTTTTTGAATGGAGAGGAAGCCGGGCTGGTAGATAGTGAAGAGACAGCCTGGGAGTATTTAAGGCAGGCGCGTACCGGTCTGGCACGGGAGGCGGACAGCCTTGTTTTTGTGGATGTTGACTTAAAAACGGAAGGCAGGGAGCTGCTCGTGGGCAAAGTCGACAGCAGGGAAACGGTAGTGGAAAACATGTGCCGGATCCTGCAGGAGGACAAGATAACCGACAGAAGTCTTGCCTATACCGTTAAGATCAATGAATTTACAGTAAATATCCAGAATGCGGAGGGCGTTATAGAAATCCTGCAGGCGGCCCTTAGCAAATATGATCCGGAAAATGAATTCCAGATCGAGCTTGTATTGGATCCTGAGCGGGAGATCAATGTCTTAACCACCAGGATCACAACTTCCGATGTGAGGGCAAAGGAGGCTTATGAGCTGCCAAAGGCAGGGGTGGAAAAGGAATTCTACGAAATGGATGAGCTTTCCGAAGCCAACCTGCAGATGAGCTTTGAGGATTTTGATTACGGGCTTGTGGATCTGTATTACGAGGATGAGATCGAGATTATCGAAACTTATCTGGGTGCGGAAGAACTGACAGATGTGAACACGGCAAAGGAAATTCTTACGAAAGACCAGGAGAAGAATACCGTCTATGAGGTGCAGCCCGGGGATACCCTTTCTGAAATTTCCCTGGAGACGGAAATCCCCCTTGACCGTATTATCGAAATGAATGAGACGCTGGAGGATGAAAACTCTACGATCCGCGCGGGGGATGAACTGATCATTACCATTCCCGAGCCTGAGCTTTCTGTGGGCAGGCAGGAGGAAATCTATTACGAAGAGGACTATGATGCGCCTGTGGAGTATATATACAATGACGCATGGTATACCACTGACTCGGTAGTCCGCCAGCAGCCTTCGGCAGGACACAGAAATGTTGCGGCGGTCGTGACCTATAGGAATGCCTCCGTAACGGACACGGAGATACTAAAAGAAGAGGTTACCATTTCTCCGGTTCCCAAGATCGTGGAAGTGGGTACGAGGATTCCGCCTACCTATATCAAGCCTATTTCCGGCGGCAGGATCTCTTCCAGATTCGGGCGCAGAAGCGCTCCTACAAGAGGGGCGTCCACCTACCACAGGGGAATTGACTGGGCAACGCCGGTCGGGACCGCAGTTGCCGCATCCTGTTCAGGAACTGTTACAAGGGCAGGCTGGGGAAGCGGATACGGATATGTGGTCTATATCAACCATGAGGACGGAAGACAGACCCGCTACGGACATTTGAGCAAAGTGCTTGTTAAAGTGGGACAACGGGTAAACCAGGGCGATAAGATCGCATTAAGCGGAAATACCGGAAGGAGCACCGGCCCTCATCTTCATTTTGAAATTTTGATCGGAGGCTCCCAGGTCAATCCATTAGATTACCTGAATTAATTGTAAAAAAACGGATGGGATTGTACAAATTTAACGATTTTTAAATTGAAAGTTTACAATGAAGCCGTTGGTGGTATATAATAGAAAAATATAGATGTAAAATATTTTGTTTGAGGTGCATTATGGAGCAATATGCGATTAAGGGGGGGAATCCCCTGGTGGGCGAAGTCGAGATCGGCGGGGCCAAAAATGCGGCGCTTGCAATTCTGGCTGCTTCCATTATGACAGATGAAACAGTTATTATAGAGAATTTACCTGATGTAAGGGACACAAATGTATTGCTGCAGGCTATTAAAAGCGTAGGGGCAACAATAGAGAGGATTGACAGACACAGCATCAGGGTTAATGGTTCCACCATTCATGATGTTGTGATCGAAGACGATTATATCAAGAAGATCCGGGCGTCCTATTATTTACTGGGAGCTTTGCTTGGAAAATACAAAAGAGCGGAAGTGGCGCTTCCCGGCGGCTGTAATATCGGAAGCCGTCCCATAGACCAGCACATCAAAGGTTTCAAAGCCCTTGGTGCTGAGGTTAAGATCTCCCATGGACTGATCGTTGCCCAGGCGGATCATTTAAAGGGCAGCCATATTTATCTGGATGTGGTTTCCGTAGGCGCTACGATCAATATTATGATGGCGGCGTCCCTTGCGGAAGGCCAGACTATTATCGAAAATGCCGCAAAGGAACCCCATGTGGTAGACTTAGCGAACTTTTTGAACAGCATGGGCGCTAATATTAAAGGGGCCGGTACGGATGTTATCCGTATCAAAGGCGTGGAGAAGCTGCATAAGACGGAGTATTCCGTTATTCCCGACCAGATTGAGGCGGGGACGTTTATGATGGCTGCGGCAGCCACAAAGGGCGATGTTACGATCAAAAATGTGATTCCCAAGCATTTGGAGTCCATCAGCGCCAAATTAATGGAAATAGGCTGTGAGATCGAAGAGTCGGACGATGCGGTAAGGGTTGTTTCTTCCAAGCCTTTATCCCATACACAGGTAAAGACCCTTCCTTATCCCGGATTTCCCACGGATATGCAGCCGCAGATCACGGTTACCCTGGCTCTTTCCAACGGAAGCAGTATCGTGACGGAAAGCATATTCGAAAACAGGTTCAAGTATGTGGATGAGCTTACCAGGATGGGCGCTTCCATCAAAGTGGAAGGCAATACGGCGATCATCAACGGAGTGCCCAAATATACAGGCGCCCACATCAGTGCGCCGGACTTACGTGCAGGAGCGGCTCTTGTGATCGCTGCCCTTGCGGCGGAAGGCTTTTCCGTGGTAGATGACATTTTCTATATCGAAAGAGGCTATGAGGACTTTGATGTGAAGCTAAAAAGTCTGGGAGCACAGATAGAAAAGGTAACAGAAGAAAAAGAAGTGGTCAAATTTAAAATGCAGGTATCATAATACGGCCGTATTTTAGAATATAAAGACGAAAAACTCCTTATGGATAGAAAGATACTATTTCAAATCCGTAAGGAGTTATTTTTTATGAAAGGTCAAATGATCTGCTCAATATATATGTCGGGGGTTTTGGTAAGGTCGATAAACCTGCCGCCGGATTTGATCATCGGCCGGGATAAGCGGGAGTGATTGATAAAGACAATATCCCCTTCGGTGCCGTCCGATAAGCGTACCCGGTTGTGCATATAGGTCATAACTACATTTTCCAAAAACTTCAGGATATAGGCGGCCTCGTATTTTTGCAGCCCCTCTCTTTCAAAAATATCAATGACCTGGAAAGGACAAAGGGGACCGCGGTAGACTCTTGCCGCCGTCATGGCTTCGTAAACATCGGCAATACCGACGATTTTGGCAAAGGGATCGATCCTGCTTCCGTCAATGCCCAGCGGATAGCCGGTGCCGTCGCATTTTTCGTGGTGCATCAGGGCGGCGTTTTTAATATGTACGTTGATATCCTTGTCCTTTAAAAGGTCGTATCCCGCAATCGTATGGGTCTTTACGATCTCATATTCCTCATTAGTCAGCTGGGACGGTTTTTTGATGATATGGTCGGGAATGGAAAGCTTTCCGATATCGTGAAGCAGCCCGCATAAGGTGGCCGTTTTGATATCCTCTTCGGACATTCCAAGCCATCCTGCAAGAATATTGCTGATTAGGGCAACATTCATACAATGGGCAAATGTAAGGTCGTCATACTGCCTCATATTGTGGAGCATATGAAAGAAACCGGAGCTGGTGGACGTGTCCTTGATCAGGGAGGTCGCCTGGTCCAACAGGCTGTCCGTATCAATATCGGCTCCCTTTTGGACAATGTCGCTTAAGCTGTCCTTAAAACTATCCAGGGTCTCGTCAAAGTCCTGCTTGTATTTTTGGAATTCGGGACTGGACTGGATCAGGGCGGAATAGGCAGAGTTTTCCCCGGAAGTATTAACGGGCGGCAGGCTGTCATCAGGAGTTACGGTTTCAGACTCCGTTATTTTTACATATGGCACAGAATAAAATTCCAGGCGTGTGATCATGGGATCGGTAAGAATAACACCCTTGGAGATCACCAACTGGTTGGAATAACTGTATACGTCCTCGCCCACAATCATGCCGGGGCGAAGCTGTCCGGCATAAACTCGTTTCAATAGGGTATTCTCCTTTTGGCTTTTTTTTATTCTACTATATTTTTTCGGACGGTGCCTACTGTTAATTATAAAAATATTTATTTTTCACGGAAATTTTTTAAAAATCCTCTATCAGAATACTTGACGACGATGTGGCGATATTATATAGTATTTTTAGATATAAAAACTCAATATTGCGAAGTCTCTTATTCAGAGTGGTGGAGATACAAAGGATCTATGAAGCCACGGCAACCCCGACAGACAAAGGAAGGTGCCAACCTGAGCGAAAATTCGAACAATAAGAGGATCTTTATGTCTGACCGGTCCGCTTATGAAACGAAGCGGATTTTTTAATGTTTATTTTCAAAAAAGAAAACAAGGAGGATAAAGCAATGGAAAAACGTTTATTTACTTCAGAGTCCGTTACGGAAGGGCATCCTGACAAGGTTTGCGATGCTGTTTCCGATGCGATCCTGGATGCATGCATGGAACAGGATCCCATGAGCCGTGTGGCATGTGAGACCTGCTGCTGTACGGGTTTTGTGCTGGTCACGGGGGAATTGACTACAAAGGCACAGTTAGATATTCCCGCAATTGTAAGAAATACTGTGGATGAAATCGGTTACAACAAAGGAGAGATCGGCTTTGATTCCAATACCTGTGCGGTTATGGTAGCTTTAGATAAGCAGTCTGCCGACATTGCCATGGGCGTGGATAAGGCTTTGGAAGCAAAAGAAAACCGGATGTCTGATGAGGAAATCGAGGCCATCGGCGCGGGAGACCAGGGCATGATGTTCGGATATGCCACCAACGAGACGGAAGAGCTGATGCCTTACCCCATCAGCCTTGCCCATAAGCTGGTTCTGCAGCTTACGAAGGTACGTAAGGACGGCACGCTGCCTTATCTGAGACCGGACGGAAAAAGCCAGGTCTCTGTGGAATATGATGAGAACGGCAAGCCTCTCCGTTTAGAAGCGGTAGTGCTTTCCACCCAGCATGATGATAACGTTACCCAGGAACAGATCCACGAAGATATTAAAAAATATGTTTTTGATCCGGTACTGCCTAAGGATATGCTGGATGCCGACACCAAGTATTATATTAATCCCACAGGACGTTTCGTCATTGGAGGACCCCACGGGGATGCGGGACTTACGGGAAGAAAGATCATCGTAGATACTTACGGCGGATATGCACGCCACGGCGGCGGCGCTTTTTCCGGAAAGGACTGCACCAAGGTTGACCGTTCTGCTGCTTATGCGGCAAGATATGTTGCAAAGAATATTGTGGCGGCAGGCATTGCAGAGAAGTGTGAAATTCAGTTGTCCTATGCGATCGGCGTCGCACAGCCTACCTCCGTTATGGTAGATACCTTTGGAACGGGCAAAATTTCTGACGAAAAGCTTGTAGACATCGTGCGGGAGAATTTTGACCTGCGTCCTGCCGGCATCATCAAGATGCTTAATCTGCGCAGACCTATTTACAAACAGACCGCAGCCTACGGACATTTTGGACGTAATGATTTAGACCTTCCATGGGAGAAACTGGATAAGGTTGAACTGTTAAAGAAATATTTATAAAAGAATGAGTGGGCCCGTAACCGCATTTTAAATCCGCAGGTTACGGGCTCTTTTTTTGTTCTTTTTCTATATTACTTTTTCTATATTACGCTATTGACAAACAAAGACTACAGCTGTAGACTTAAATTGTCTACATAAGTAGACAATGAAGCATATCATCATACAGCTATGGCACTGTATGACGGGTTCTAAAAATAAAAGATCGGGGAACAGAAAATGGATATGAATACAACAGTCAGCAATGCGGAACTGGAAATTCTGGAAGCGCTCTGGTCGGCTGACAGACCTTTAAATGCGGGAGAGATCAGGAATTTTCTCAATGAGAACAAAAAATGGGAACGCACGACGGTGCTGACCCTGATCCAGAGGCTTTTGAAAAAGGGTGTTATCAGCCAGGAGAAAAAAGAGGTTTATTATTACGCCCCCTGTGTAAAACGAAACGATTATGTGAATGCGGAGATGAAAAGCTTTGTCAACAAGTTTTTTGGCGGGAGCAGCCGCAGTCTTGCCGCCGCACTGGTGGAAAATGAGGATTTAAGCAGGGAAGACATTGAAGAGCTTAGGGATTATTTCAATAAAGGATTGGAATCGGCAAAGGATAGATAGGAGGCGGTTATGGAAAAGCTGTTTTTGAATATCGTATCATTATCGTTAACAGGAGCGGTAATAGGAGGAATTTTAATACTGCTCCATCCCTTAACCCGAAAATATTTCTCCAAAAAGTGGAACTATTATATCTGGCTTATTCTGGCGCTGCGGCTGATGCTTCCCGCAGGCTTTGGATTCGCGCCCCTTCATGTTTCCTATCCCTTTTTTGGAGGGGAAAATGAAATTGCGGCGGAAAAAGCGGAAGACGGGCAAGCGGCAGGGCGGATCCATAAATCCGAATTTTCAGATGGGTCGGAGAGTGCGGCGGCTTGGGAAGAGTACAGCAAAACGGAAAAAGGACTGACGCCTGAAGCCCCGGATGGCATGGCGGAATCGGAGAGCCTGAAAGAGCCGGGAAGAGAGGTTTTCTCCGCAAAACAAAAGGATCTTGGGACAATTGAAAAGGGAATCCTATATGCTTTGGGAATTTTATGGCTGTTTGGCGCACTGACCGCATTTTTGGTAAAACTGGCCCATTACCGGAAGCTGATCAAAAATACCAAGGCTTTCTGCCGGCCCGTTATAGACGGAAACACCATGATAACCGCAAATGTGGTTGCTTTGAGGCTGCATTTGGGAAAAAATATATCCATATATGAAAGCAGGCAGGTATCAGGACCGGTTACCATGGGCTTATTAAACCCCTTTGTGGTTTTACCCATACAGGAAAGAACGGTAGGGGACGTTGCTCTGGTCCTGCACCATGAGCTGCTTCATATAAAAAGGAAAGATTTATGGTATAAATGGCTTTGGCAGCTGATACTGTGTATCCACTGGTTTAATCCCGTATTTTATAAGATTTCCAAAATTATTTCCGAGGACTGTGAGCTTTCCTGTGACGAGCAGATCTTAATGCATCTGTCGGAAAACGGAAAAAAGGTTTACGGAAATATTCTTTTGGATACGGCCCAGAAGAACCTGGATTTTGGAGAAACGGAATTTTTAACAACATTACTGGAGGAGAAAAAAGCTTTGAAAGAACGTTTAAAAGGAATTGTAGAATATAAAAAACAAAGTATGTTAAAAGTATTTTGCTCCCTGTGCGCCATGGCCCTTCTCATGGGTTTGAGCGCCTGCGGAAATGTCATCATATTTGCCGACAGGGAAGATGTAAGCGGAGATTCCGTTTATGATACGGAAGATGACGAATGGTCCTTCTTTGATCTTTTTAAAATGGATGAAGACGACTTTTTAAACGGAGTTGCCAAAATTGATAAATCAGGGGAGTCCTACTGGACATACGATTCCGATGAAATGATCGCAGGGGTGGATAAAAACGACCTGTGGGCCGCCTATTCCTATGCCGGCGGAGACAGGGTCAGATGCAGGGGATTGGGCCTTAACGGTTCCGACAGCCTCTATATCATATATGCCAAAAAGGATACTGACATTGAGATATCGTCTTCCTTTGATATCAAAGAAGGAAAATTCAAGATCGTATATGTTGCCCCGGATTACAGCGTCTCCGTACTCAACGAAACCGGAGACTCCAATACGGTTTCAGTACCGTTAAAAGAAGGGCGCAACGTCATTAAAATGGTGGGAAAGGCCGCAAAACTGAAAAACCTGGAAATCAGCCATTCCACATTGGATAACGATGCAGTTGAGAAGCTTTATTATTCCCCTGAGGAAGAATATGCGGACAGCGTCCTTCCGGAAATCCGAAAAGGAAATATAGATAAAGAAAAAATGTGGGATGCCCTCTGCTATATGGATGATAAAACCGTCAGCGAGATACTTAAGGAGTTATGTAAGCAAGGAGTAACCCTGACGGCTGATGAACTGGAAGACATCTTCATATACGGCTCCGAGCAACTGACGGGACAATATCTGGCGCAGGCCATAAAAAACAAAGAAATAGACCCGATAAACGGAGAAATACTCCGCTCGGTCATGTACTATATGGAAAGCGATACCTTAGCAGAACTGATCATGACCATGGACAAAAAAGAACTGACCTTTGACGTTCTGACAGACTGTGTTTACTATTTAGACGAGGATGAAGCCGACAAATGCCTGATGTACTATCTGGACCTGGGAAATACCCTGACCTATTCCCAATACGACCGGATCAGTTACTACCTCAGCGAGCAGACCAAAAAGAAAATAGAATCTGAGATGAAGCTTTAAGGTATCAATATACCCGTAGCCCTAAGGAAGAGCCGTTTCGGTGTAAAGTCCGGGCCGGGGGATAAAAACAAAGATATTAAGGAGCCTCTCAAAAAACGTCAGCGCTTGGCGAGGTATTTTCGAGCCTAGCACTGCTACGTTTTTTGCGAAGCGCAAGCGAGGCGACGCAATATCATTGTTTTTTATCCCCCGGCCCGGACTTTACACCGAAACGTATTTTCCCCCATATCCTTTAAAAAGAAATGCCTCTCCCACTGGTAAAGGCATTTCTTTTTTGGTAAAATTAAGAAAAAAGCTGGGAAGAGAGAACAGAAACACATGGCATTTACCCATCTTCACGTCCATACGGAATATTCCCTTCTGGACGGTTCCAATAAAATTAAAGAGTGTGTAAAACGAGTCAAGGAGCTTGGCATGGACAGCGTGGCCATTACGGATCATGGCGTAATGTACGGCGTCATTGACTTTTACAAGGCGGCAAGAGAGATCGGTATCAGGCCTATTTTGGGCTGTGAGGTTTACGTCGCTCCCAATTCGCGGTTTGATAAGGAACTGACCGGGGGAGACGACCGCTACTACCATCTGGTATTATTAGCGGAAAACAACCAGGGATATTCCAATCTGATGAAGATCGTCAGCAAGGGCTTTACGGAAGGCTACTATTATAAACCCCGTGTGGATATGGAAATCTTACAGGAATATCACGAGGGCCTTATAGCCCTGTCCGCATGTCTGGCGGGAGAGGTCCAGCGCTATATTACCAAAGGACTGATGGAAGAAGCCAAAAAAGCCGCTTTAAAATATGAAGCGTGTTTCGGCAAGGGCAATTATTTTTTAGAGCTGCAGGATCACGGCATTCCCCAGCAGAAAACGGTTAATACGGCCCTTCTTGGCATGAGCAGGGAACTGGATATCCCCTTAGTTGCCACCAATGACGTACATTATACCTATGCGGAGGACGAAAAACCCCACGACATCCTCCTCTGCCTCCAGACAGGAAAGAAGCTGGCGGATGAGGACAGGATGCGTTACGAGGGCGGGCAGTACTACATCAAAAGCGAAGACGAGATGAAGCAGCTCTTTCCCTATGCCTTGGAGGCTCTGGAAAATACCCACAGGATCGCAGAGCGCTGCAATGTGGAGATCGAATTCGGCGTGACCAAGCTGCCCAGATTTGAAGTGCCGGAAGGCTATGATTCATGGAGCTATCTGAATAAACTGTGTTCCGACGGCTTAGAGGAGCGTTATCCGGAAGACGACGGAACTTTGAGAGAAAGGTTAGACTATGAGCTTTCCGTCATACAGGAAATGGGCTATGTGGATTATTTCCTCATTGTCTGGGACTTCATTAATTATGCAAGACAGAATGATATTATGGTGGGGCCGGGCCGCGGTTCGGCGGCGGGCAGCATCGTTTCCTACTGTTTAAAGATTACCAATATCGACCCTATTGAATATAATCTGCTCTTTGAGCGTTTCTTAAATCCGGAGCGTGTATCCATGCCGGATATTGATATTGACTTTTGCTTTGAAAGAAGGCAGGAGGTCATCGATTATGTGGGCAGAAAATATGGCGCCGATAAGGTGGTGCAGATCGTTACCTTCGGTACGCTGGCTGCAAAGGGCGTCATCAGGGATGTGGCAAGGGTTATGGATCTGCCTTACGCCTTTGCGGATACCCTGGCCAAAATGATCCCCAATGAATTGAATATTACCCTGGACCGGGCGCTTTCGGTCAATCCGGAGCTTCGCAGCCTTTATGAAAAGGACGAGCAGGTAAAAGAACTGCTTGATATGTGTAAGCGCTTGGAGGGGCTTCCCAGACATACCTCCATGCACGCGGCAGGGGTGGTGATCTGCAGGGAGCCGGCTGATGAATTCGTCCCTCTTTCAAGAGGCTCCGACGGTTCCATTACCACCCAGTTTACTATGACTACCATTGAAGAACTGGGACTTCTCAAAATGGACTTTCTGGGGCTGCGTACCCTGACGGTCATCCAGAATGCATGCAAGCTGGCGGAAATGAGCCGGGGGATAAAGATCGACATAGATAAAATAGACTTTGACGACAAGGCGGTCTATGATTCCTTGGGAACGGGCAGGACCGACGGGGTGTTCCAGCTGGAAAGTGCGGGAATGAAAAGCTTTATGAAGGAGTTAAAGCCCCAAAACTTAGAGGACGTCATTGCGGGCATCTCCCTTTACAGGCCCGGGCCTATGGATTTTATTCCCAAATATATCGAGGGCAAAAATAACCAGGACAGCGTGACCTATTCCTGTCCGGAACTGCAGCCTATACTGGAACCTACCTACGGCTGTATTGTTTATCAGGAGCAGGTTATGCAGATCGTAAGGGATCTGGGCGGCTATACACTGGGCAGAAGCGATCTTGTCCGCCGTGCCATGAGCAAGAAAAAACAGGCCGTTATGGAAAAAGAGCGCGCCAATTTTGTTTACGGTAATAAAGAAGAAGGGGTGCCGGGCTGTGTTTCCAAAGGAATTCCCGAAAACGTGGCGGAACAGATCTACAACGATATGATGGACTTTGCAAAATATGCTTTCAATAAATCCCATGCTGCGGCTTATGCGGTAGTGGCATATGAGACCGCATATTTAAAATACTATTATCCCGTGGAATTTATGGCGGCTCTTCTGACTTCCGTCATTGATAATGCGGGAAAGGTCTCTTCCTATATCATGGTATGCCGTTCCATGGGCATTAAGATCCTGCCGCCGGATGTCAATGAGGGACTGGTGGGATTTTCCGTAAAGGACGGCGCAATTGTGTATGCCTTAAATGCCATTAAGGGCGTAGGACGCAATATCATCGACCTTTTGGTAAGGGAGAGGGAAGAAAGAGGTCCTTATAAGAACCTTAAAGATTTCATTACCAGATTGGCAGAGGAGGATATCAATAAGAGGCTGGTTGAGAATTTCATCAAGGCGGGAGCCTTTGACAGTCTGCCGGGCACCAGAAAACAGCAGATGAGCGTATACGTCCAGATTATGGACAGCATCATCAAGGATAAGAAAAACAATATGGCGGGCCAGATGTCCCTTTTTGACTTTGCAAACGAAGAGGAAAAAGCGGATTATGACATCAAAATGCCCGATGTTGGAGAATATAAAAAAGAAGTCCTTTTAGGGTTTGAAAAAGAGGTTATCGGTTTCTATATCAGCGGACATCCTTTAGAAGAGTATGAGACCATCTGGAAACGGCAAATCTCTGCCACTACGGCAGAGTTTATGCTGGACGAAGAGCTGGGACATGCCAAGATAGACGACGGTATTAAGGTAACGGTAGGAGGCATCATTGCAGGAAAAACCGTCAAATATACGAAAAACGACAAAATGATGGCGTTCCTGACTGTGGAGGATCTGGCGGGAAGCGTGGAGATCGTGGTATTTCCCAGAGATTACGAAAAGTATGCGGGAAAGCTTGTGGAAGAGGAAAAGGTATTTATTACCGGACGTACCAGTATAGAAGAGGATAAGGACGGCAAAGTTATTTTTGAATCCATGATGACCTTTGACGAGGCGCCAAAGAAGCTCTGGATAAAATTTCCTTCCATAGAAGAGTATGTGCAGAAAGAGAGGGTGCTTTCATCCATACTGGCTTTATCCGAAGGCAATGACAGGGTAGTGATATATTGCGAAAAGGAAAAGCAGCAGAAGCCCCTTCCGGCCAACCAGAACGTGAAAGCGGACGACCGGCTTCTGGAGAGTTTAAAAAGCGCCTTTGGCGAATCGAATATAAAAGTGACCTGATTTTACCTGTAATTTACTGGTTAGTGTATAATTTTTATTGGC
>DEUB01000062.1 GCA_002362385.1 Lachnospiraceae bacterium UBA3273 | reverse complement strand
CACTTTCGAACAAAATTTCCAGTGGGCGTTGACGGATTCGAATCGCCGACCCTCTGCTTGTAAGGCAGATGCTCTCCCAGCTGAGCTAAGATCCCATTTTTGAAAGCCGCTTTCGCAACCCGCTTTGCTAGTATATAATGATTCAGGTAGGCTTGTCAAGTTTTTTCTTACAAAATCTTTTAAAAAATCCTGTTAGGAACTCCCCTCTTAAGGTATAATATATTAGGAATAAAACAGAAAGACGAGGATTTCACATTATGCGGATAGGAATGGGATATGATGTTCATAAATTAGTAGAAAACAGGGAACTTATCATAGGAGGCGTGACCATCCCTTATGAAAAAGGGCTGCTTGGCCACTCGGATGCGGATGTGCTACTTCATGCCGTTATGGATGCCCTTTTAGGCGCCGCCGCCCTTGGCGACATCGGGAAACATTTTCCCGATACCGACCCGCAGTATAAAGGCATTTCCAGCATAAAGCTCCTTCAAAAAGTAGGCAGTCTCTTAGAAGAGCACTGCTTCCTTATTGAAAATATCGATGCCACCATAATCGCCCAGGCTCCCAAAATGCGCCCTTATATTGATGAGATGCAAAAAAATATTGCGGATGCGCTGGGGATCGAAACCAGCCAGGTCAATGTAAAAGCAACTACCGAAGAAGGTTTAGGCTTTACAGGTCAGGGGGAAGGCATCTCCTCCCAGGCTGTCTGTATGCTGGCTACGCCGTCCAGCCTGATGGATATGCAGGTTGACATAACACAAGAAGAGGTCATATCCGGACAATGCGGCTCCTGCCAGGGATGCCCCAAACAAAATCCATAGCAAAAGGCGGGCTGTACCTATGCAATTTTTTACAGACATGATAATAAACAAAGGATCTGATCCATACCGGATCGAATGTTTGCAGGGCGAAAAGGTACTAGATACCCGTCCGCTCTGGGAAGAAGTATTTTTCGAAGACAGCAGGGCGTTCACGGACTACTATTTTGCACAAAAAGCCCCTTCCAATACAACGTTTGTCTGCCGTCATCTATCCACGGGACAAATCGTTTCCATGGTCCACCTAACGCCTTATGATATGACCATCCGGAATACAAACGTTCCGACCTTCTATATCGTAGGAGTGGCAACCAAAGACTCCTACCGCCATAGAGGACTTATGTCAACTCTTTTGAAGAAAGCTTTTAACTATGCAGCCCTGCATGGGTGCCCTTTCGTTTTTTTAATGCCCGCTGATCCTGCCATTTATAAGCCCTTCGACTTTTCCTATGTATACGCGCGCCCCCAATACGGCATTCCCGAAGTTCTAAAAGACAAAGAAGTTTACATAAGTCAATTTTCTGATGCCTGTATACATTTAAAACGTATCGAAAGAGAGGCTTCTTACCAAATACTGTCCGCTCTTTCGGATTTTGCCGCGAAAATCTTATCCGCCAAATACGATTACTATCTGACAAGGACTCCCGCTTACTATGGCACGCTGCTTTTAGAGCTGTATTCCCAGAACGGCTGCATTTATGCCTTTTTCCTTCATGACCGCCTGGAGGGTTATTTTCTATATACAGAAGAAGAAAAACGCCCTTTTATCCAGGAACTGCTTTTTTCCGAAAAGCTTCGTTCGTTCATTTGTTCTAAAAATTATGTAAACCTTTTCCCTGCCGTTCTTCCTGACTGCGAGCCTATCATTATGGCTAAGAATCTCCTCCCTTTACCCATGGTATCTCCTGCTCCTATGTCCCTTACCGGCTTACCGGACGGTGTCGGCGACGAATCCAGGTCTGCTCCCTTTTCTACATTTGCCGCATCCCTTTCTGACATTGGTCCCACACCTTTTTCGGATGACAGGTTTTTCTCTCTGCCTTCGAGTATAGATTATGTAAACTATCTCTCCACACATAAAGGTTTCATAAATGAAATCGTCTGACTCTTCCCGCGAAGTACGGCACAAAAGAAAATCATCCAACAAAACAAACAAAGGAACAGATTCTCAAACCTGCCCCTTATCCTGCTAAAACTTATTTAATTCCACATCGTCATCTTCCGTATTCTCAATATTCTTAATGATGACATCATAACTGACCTTATCGTTGACCGTCACGGTAACCCGCTCTCCCGCTTTATGCCCTAACAGCGCCTTTCCCATGGGAGATTCATTGCTGATAAGGCCCTTTAAGGAATTTCCTCTTACTGTGGTCACAATGCGGTAAACCTCTTCCGAATGATCGTCGGCAAACTCTACCGTTACCGTATTGTTGATCCCTACCTCATCCTCTGCGGACTCGTCAGAAACCACCACTGCCGTTTTTATCATCCTCTCTAAAAAACGGATACGGCTTTCATTTTTATTCTTCTCTTTTTTTGCCGCATGATATTCAAAGTTTTCGCTTAAGTCCCCGTGGGCACGCGCTTCCTTTACATGCTCTAAAAGTTCCTTTCTGACCGTTACCTTTCGGTACTCGATCTCTTCCTTCATTTTATCAATATCTTTTTGGGTCAATTCATTATGCACAAAAACACTCTCCCTTTACTACTTTCCGGATTTTATTTTCTGGATCGCATTCCTTTTGATCACGCATTCGCAATGTTCCTTGATAAAATGAATGTGCTCTTCCTTTTCAGAAACAAAATGCCCGTACTCATAGGCGGTAAGATAAACGCCTGCCAAAGTCTCCACAGACACATTCCGTCTCTCTACGATCATATAATAGGTACCGTGATCGCAGTCCTTATAAAGACTGCTGCCCACATCCCCGGGCATCTCCACGACCTCGGCATAGCGCAGTACATCCGTTACGTTATCAAAGGCAAAAATCTTCCGTTCTAAATTACTCGGTGTCTGCAAAGAATGCCGCAGGTCCTTTTCCCTGTTTTTTCCCTTTTGGATCTCCTTTGCGCCTTCCGCCTTAGGCTCTACGGAATTGCCCTGAGCCATATTCTTCTCCACTTCTTTATGTACGTTCTCCATAAATCTTCCGAAGAATTCCGCCTGCTCTTTTGGTGTGCTCTTTTCCACCTTATCCATGATGTCGTCAGGGATCTCAATTCCCGCTCCCTTTTTCAGGCTTTGTAAGATCGTCTTTAGATCGATCTGGGGCTTTTCCGTCAAAAATATCGCAATACCCTTATCGGGGATTGGCGCAATCTGAAGAGAGGTCAGAGGTCCTTCCGGTCTGTAATCCACTGCCAGCTCCGCCTGTTTTACGATTTCATGAAGAAATTCCATGGCATTCTCTGATCTTGAAAAGAAATCTTCAATTGATATATCATACTGATCCATGTCCTCTTCACTGATCAGGCACTTGATCATATGATCGTTTACTCTAATAAATTCCATACTCCATCACATCCGCTCCGGTGCTGCAAATCCTAAAACATCGATACACGTTTCCAGGATTTCCTTTGTCAGTTTCAATAACGCAATATATCCCGCCTGCTTTTCTTCATCCTCTTCCTGTAAGATCTTGGTCTCGTGATAAAAATGATTAAAAGAATTGGCAAGATCATAAATATAGGCACACACTTTATGGGGCGCCATTTCTTCCCATGCAGCCTGCATCATGGAAATAAAGCCCGAAAGAGACATCATAAGTTCTTTTTCTGCCTCTCCCTCCGGCTTTCTGATTCCCGTATCCGGAATCTTCTTTCCCAAGGCGGCATATTTGTTTAAAATAGATTTAATACGCACAATGGTATAAAGGATATAGGGGCCGGTATCTCCCTCAAAGGAGGTAAACCGCTCCACATCAAAAATATAATCCTTGCCCGCCTGATTGCTCAGATCGCCGTATTTAATGGCGGCAAGGGCAACCATTGCTGCAACCTCCTTTGCCTCTTTTCTCGCTTCCTCTGGAATCTCATGGTTGGAGATCATTTTGTTGTACATCTGCTCATTAATATCATTCAGCAGATCCTCCAGCCTCATGACACCGCCCTGACGGGTTTTAAAGGGTTTGCCATCCTTCCCATTCATAGTACCAAATCCTACGAAGGTAAGTCCAGTGTCAGGTTTTACCAGCTTGGTTTTTCTGGCACAACGGAACACCTGGGTAAAGTACAGTTCCTGCCTTTTATCCACTACATAAATGATCCGGTCAGGATCGATCTTTTCCATTCTTTCCCTGATGGTGGCAAGATCCGTCGTATTGTAAAGGGAGGCTCCGTCGCTTTTTAAGATCATGCATGGAGGGATCTCCTTGGTATCGGACTCTTCCTTTACATCCACAACCAAAGCTCCCTCGGATTCATGGGCGTAGCCTTCTTTTTTCATATATTCCACCATATCGGGGATCAGATCGTGAACGTCGGATTCTCCCTTCCACAGGTCGAATTCCACATTCAGCTTTTCATAGTTTTTCTTTAGATCGGACACGGAAACTGCAATGATATGGTCCCACAAAGCCCGGTATCCTCTCACGCCGTTTTGCAGCTTAAAGGTAGCGTCCATGGCTTTTTCCTTATAAGCCGGATCCTCTTTGGATCTTGCGCTTGCCGTAGGATAGATTTCTTCCAGCTCTGAAATGGTAAAGGGCGCCTCTTTGGGATATTCTCCCGTAAAATCATCATCAAAATAAGGGAGCTCCGGTTTCCTTTCCCTTAACTCCGTAATGATCAGCCCCATTTGAAGTCCCCAGTCTCCTAAATGGATATCCCCGATCACTTCATGTCCGTTATAACGGGCGATCCTTTTAATACTCTCTCCAATGACCGCCGAACGGAGATGCCCCACATGAAGAGGCTTCGCCACATTGGGCCCGCCGTAGTCTATAACGATCTTTAAAGGCTTCTCCTGCTTCGGAAGGCCGAATTTCTCCTCCCGTTCCATTTCCTGCAAATAATTTCCCAGAAATTCCCCTTTTAATTTCAGGTTCAAAAATCCGGGATTTACCGCTTCAACGCTGGAAAAAACCGCACTGCCTTCACATTTTCCCGCCACATCCGAAGCGATCATGATAGGAGCCTTGTGATAGGTCTTCGCCCCGGCCATAGCGCCGTTACACTGGTATTCGCAAAGATCCGGTCTGTTGGATATGGTTACCTTTCCCAACTCCCTGTCATATCCCGCCGCCTCAAAGGCCTGCATCATTTCCTCTGAAATCAAATCCAGCAATTTTTTCATGTTACACCTCATTTTGGCTGAAAATGCAGCCACAATAATTTTGTCTGTATAAATCAAATTCCTTAGAAAGCTCTATGGAACGCTTATATCCGTTCTTCTTTTTAAAGTCCGATGGCAAAAATGCCACCCCCGCAGCCTTTCCCACAGCCTCGCCGATCTTATTCAGCCTCTCCGCATCCTTTAAGGGGCTGATGGTAAGGGTGGTGGTAAAATAATCATATCCGCCCTTTGCTGCCAAAATCGCCGCCTCTTTTAACCGAAGTCCAAAACAAATACTGCACCGTTCTCCCCCTTCCGGGTCTTCTTCATGTCCTTTAACAGCTTCCAAAAACAGCTCGGGCTGATATTTCCCCTCTTCATAGGTAATGGGATAGCCGCACCTGCCGGATTCATTAAATGCATCTACCAAACGTTTCTGTTCCGCCGCACGTTTCCTGTATTCCTCAGTCTCCGTAATATTGGGGTTATAATAAAATACCGTAATGGCAAAGCTGCTGCTTAAATATTCCAGCACATAACTGCTGCAGGGAGCGCAGCAGCAATGCAGAAAAAGACGTTTTCCCTTATTTTCCGGCATATCTATGATCCGCTCTAATTGCAGCTGATAGTTCTGTTTCATAATCTATGCGATCTCCCCACAAAATGATTCCACATAATTCTCTGCCGGAATCGGTTTGGAATAGTAATATCCCTGTACATAGCGGCAGCCCAGCTTGCGCAGCATTTCCACCTGCTCCTTGGTCTCCACACCTTCACAGATAACCCGGATTCCCAGACCTTCCGCCATTTCAATGATCATCCGCAGGATCCACTTGGAGGATTCCGAAGTAATGGATTCACTGAAAAACTCTTTGTCAATCTTCAATACGTCAAAAGGGAAGTCCTTTAACATATTCAATGAAGAATAGCCTGAACCGAAATCATCCATGGAAAGCTGTACTTCCACTTCCTTGAGCTCATTCAGAATGGAGATCATCTTTTCCCGTTCCGTGAAAAATACGGTTTCCGTAATCTCCAGTTCGATATATCCCTTAGGAATCTGATAACGGTTCAACATTTCCGTGATCCTGTTAATATACATAGGGTCGTTTAAAAGCATTCTGGACTGGTTTACGGAAATCGGATAAGCCGGTTTCCCTTCGTCTATCTGGTCTCTGATCATCTTGCAGGCAGATTCCAGCATATATAAATCCAACTGCTCGATGAATCCGTTTTTTTCGAATACAGGAACAAAATCGGAAGGATAGATCATATTTCCGTCCTCTTTCATCCACCTGACAAGCGCCTCTCCGCCATAAAGCTTATCCTCCAGAATATCCCACTTGGGCTGGATATACATCTTAAATTCCCTGTTGAAAAGAGCCGTCTCCATTTCCGATTCGATCCGGTCAGCCTTTCTCATATCATTTGCTAAGAGGTCTGAATATACGGCTACGCACTCCTTTTCTTCCCCGATGAGGGTCTTTCTGGCCATATTGGCCTTATCGATCATTAAGGAAATATCCGTTTCTTTATTTTTGATCTGGTAAACGCCCCTCTTTAATTTGACGGGGTATCTGATACCGATATCCAACGCCCTGGTATTTACCTTATCCGTAAAGGTAAAAAATCTTTCCTCCAGATCCTGTGTGTTCCTTGCAAGCAGAGCAAACTGATCGGCATCCATACGGACGCAAAGCTCCTTACTGTAAAATACTGCCCGGGCCTCTTCAATGATGATCTTTAATAGCTGGTCCGCCCTTACATGACCGTAGGCTTCATTGATATATCGGAAATTGGAAATATCAAACCTGTGAATCATAAACGGAATGCCCGGATATTTCGCCAGCATCTCCGCCGCATATTCCTTAAAGAAATTCAGATTCTTCCCGCCCGTTATTTCATCCTCAAAGGCAAGCTGCGTGATCAGCTGGCTGGCAGAGGAATTATGCTTGAACACAATGACTGAAAAGATGATCATGGATACCATCATAACCATACAGGCGGCAATGCTTCCGAAAATGATCGTATTCTCGACTCCGGTATAGATATTCTCCGTATACATGGAAACAATGCGCAGTTTTGGAAAAACTTCAGGAGAAGAAAAAGAATAAAAGAATCTGTCCCTGCTCTTATTTTTGCACTGTACGGTCCCGTCCCTCTGTTCGATGTCGGAAATCAATCCGTCTAATTCCGAGATCTTATCCGCATCCGCTCCCCAAACTTTCTCCATGTAATCATATATGGTGTCATATTTCTCACTTTGATCCTTGAAATTTATAAAATTGCAGTCTAAGATCGTGCCCTTTTCATCTGTAATAATAAGGTCGCCTGCCTTTTTCAGATAAGAAAAAGCATCTCCGTCTAAAATACGGCTGCATTCCTTCAGTCCTACCACAAAACCGTTTCTTTCCCCGTTATTCATGACCGGAACTAAGAACAATAACAGATAATCCCTGTTATCGCCCCAGAAGTCATCGGTCAGATAAATCTGTTTTTCTTCAATCTCATATAAAGGCTCCCTGATCATATCGGAAGCATCCCTTTTCCATTCATCGTCGAAATAAATGGTATGGTCTTCTTTGATATAAGCGACAGCCTGGAAATCATCAATGGCTTTATATTTATTTAAGATCCTGTAAATCTGATATTCCGTTAAGGATCCCTTTCCGCTCTCCCCAAGCTCTGCCGCCACCGCACTCACAACGCTTTCCGTATTTACAATATCATCCGTCAGGATCTCTCCGGCAATATCCAGCTGCACCAGCAACTGCTCGTTGATCTCCTTTTCCATGCTCTGCCTGATATCATATATATGAAAAACGCACACAGCAAAACAAACGATAAATGTCAGCGCACCTATCATGACTACGGGCTTTATAAAATTATTTCTATCCTTTCCATTTGGCATGTAACCAACCCCCGCTGATATATTTTATGCTTTCCCCGGTTGTATCTATATACTACTCCTTTTTTCCCCTAAATGGTAGCAATATCCACAAGATTTAATTTTTCTTTTTTACCGTTCTCCAGACTTGTCAGCAATGCGCTTGCCGTATCCAGGCTTGTCAGGCAGTTGACCCCTGTTTCAATTGCCGTCCTTCTGATTAAAAAACCGTCCCTGGATTTATCCCTGCCCTGGGTAGGCGTATCAATGACCAGATCGATCTTATGTCCTAACAAAAGGTCCATGACCGTAGGAGATTCCTGATGGATCTTATTGACCTTTCTGGCCGCCACGCCGGATTCCTTTAAGGCGTTTGCCGTAGAACGTGTGGCATAAATAGTATAACCTAACTTTTCAAAACGCCGACCGATATCAATGGCTTCCCCTTTGTCGGCATCCTTAACGGTAATAATAATCTGTCTGTGCCTTGGCAGATCGATTCCTGCGCCCAAGAAAGCCTTATATAAAGCCTCGTCAAAGGTCTTAGCGATTCCCAGACATTCTCCCGTAGACTTCATTTCCGGTCCTAAGCTGATTTCCGCCCCTCTGATCTTCTCAAAGGAAAATACCGGCATCTTGATGGCAAAATAGTCCGCATCAGGCTGGAGCCCCGGCTCATAACCCAGATCCCGTATTTTTTTGCCGATGATAACTTCCGTAGCCAGATCCACAATGGGAATGCCTGTTACCTTGCTGATATAAGGAACGGTCCTGGAAGAACGCGGGTTTACCTCGATAACATAAACCTCGTCCCCTACCGCAATAAACTGAATATTGATCAGCCCTACCACATGAAGGGCTTTTGCCAGCCTTCGGGAATATTCCGCTATGGTTTCCCGTACCTTTTGGCTGATGGTCGGCGCCGGATAAACGGAAATACTGTCTCCGGAATGAACGCCGGTCCTCTCGATATGCTCCATAATGCCCGGAATGAGAATATCCGTCCCGTCGCATACCGCATCCACTTCCAGCTCCTTGCCCATAAGGTATTTGTCTACTAAAATGGGATGCTCCTGCGCATACTGGTTGATGACCGCCATAAATTCCTCGATCTCTTCATCGTTTAGAGCGATCTGCATGCCCTGTCCGCCAAGTACATAGGAAGGGCGCACAAGTACCGGATACCCCAGCCTGTTTGCAACTTCCTTCGCTTCCTCCGCCGTATAGACGGTTCCGCCTGCTGCCCTGGGGATCTCCGTTTCCTCTAAGATCTTGTCAAAGAGTTCCCTGTCCTCTGCAGCATCCACATCCTCCGCCTTTGTCCCGAGAATCGGCACGCCCATTTTCATCAGGCTCTCCGTCAGCTTAATGGCGGTCTGTCCGCCAAACTGCACCACAGCCCCGTCAGGCTTTTCAAGCCTTACGATATTTTCCACATCTTCGGGCGTCAGCGGTTCAAAATAAAGCTTATCCGCTATATCAAAATCCGTACTTACCGTTTCCGGATTGTTATTGACGATGATCGTCTCGTAACCTGCTTTGGCAAAGGCCCATGTGGCATGAACGGAACAATAATCGAATTCCACGCCCTGTCCGATACGGATAGGCCCGGATCCCAAAACCAATACTTTCTTCTCGGGGCGGGTCTCCTGCGCTTCGTTTTCACTTCCGAACACGGAATAGTAATAAGGCGTCGCCGCCGCAAACTCGGCCGCACAGGTATCTACCATTTTAAAGCCTGCAATAATGCCGTTATCATACCGCATCTGCCGGATCTCTACTTCATCCTTCCCGGTCAGCCGTCCGATGACATTGTCGGGAAATTCGATCCTCTTTGCCTCTTTTAACAGCTCTGCGGTAAGGGGGCCGCCCGAAAGCTTCTGTTCCATTTCCACAAGAATGGCGATTTTATCAATAAACCAGATGTCCACCTTGGTAATCTCATGGATCACATCATAATCGATGCCCTTCCGGATCGCCTCCGCAATGACAAAGATCCTCTGGTCGTCCACAACGTTTAAGCGTTCTAATAATTCATCCTCTGAAAGTTCGGAAAAATCATAGCTTAACAGGGAATCCACATGCTGCTCCAGGGAACGCAGCGCCTTCATCAGGGCGCCTTCAAAGCTGTTGCAGATACTCATGACTTCTCCCGTAGCCTTCATCTGTGTGGTCAGGGTTCTCTTTGCCGTAATGAATTTATCAAAAGGAAGCCTGGGCAGCTTTACGACACAATAGTCCAGTGTTGGTTCAAAGCTGGCATAGGTCTTCCCTGTTATGGCGTTTTTGATCTCATCCAGAGTATAACCTAAGGCAATCTTGGCCGCTACTTTGGCAATGGGATATCCCGTGGCCTTGGATGCTAATGCCGATGAACGGCTTACACGGGGATTTACCTCGATAACGCAATATTCAAAACTGGTAGGATGCAGGGCAAACTGCACGTTGCATCCGCCGGTAATCTGCAATTCATCAATAATATTGAGGGCTGCGGTACGAAGCATCTGGTATTCCTTATCCCCTAAGGTCTGGGACGGAGCCACTACGATGCTGTCTCCGGTATGGACGCCTACGGGGTCGATATTTTCCATATTACATACGGTAATACAGTTGCCTGCACTATCCCGCATCACTTCGTATTCAATTTCCTTCCAGCCTGCAATGCAGCGCTCTACCAGCACCTGTCCCACACGGGATAAACGCAGACCGTTTTCCAGAATTTCCTCCAGCTCCACCTGGTTGTGGGCGATACCGCCGCCGGAGCCTCCCAGGGTATATGCCGGGCGGAGCACCACGGGATAACCGATGGTATTGGTAAAGGCAACGCCGTCCTCTACATTTTCCACCACAAGGGATGCCGCACAGGGCTCTCCGATCTTTTCCATGGTGTCTTTGAATTCCTGACGGTCCTCTGCCTTTTTGATGGTTGCCGCAGTGGTCCCCAAAAGGGTTACGTTATGGGCCTTTAAAAATCCGCTTTCTTCTAATTCCATGCCCAGATTCAGGCCTGCCTGACCTCCCAGAGTAGGCAGAATGCTGTCGGGCTTTTCCTTTTCGATCAACTGTTCCAGTACTTTTACGGTCAAAGGCTCAATATAAACCCTGTCCGCAATATTTTTATCCGTCATGATGGTTGCCGGATTGGAATTGATGAGCACGACCTCCACGCCCTCTTCCTTTAAGGAACGGCAGGCCTGGGTGCCCGCATAGTCAAACTCCGCCGCCTGTCCGATCACGATGGGGCCGGAACCGATTACCAGTACTTTTTTTACATTAGGATTCTTAGGCATTTCTTTCCACCTCCATCATCTGTATGAATCTGTCAAACAGGTATCCGGAATCCTGGGGTCCCGGACATGCTTCGGGATGGAACTGCACAGTGAAAATATTTTTGCCTGTATAAGCAAGACCTTCACAGGTCCCGTCGTTGACATTGATAAAGGCAGGCTTTGCTACCCTTTCATCCAGCTTATCCATATCCACCACATAACCGTGGTTCTGGGAAGATATGTAGACCCTTCCCGTAGCAAGGTCTTTTACGGGATGATTGCCTCCCCTGTGTCCGTATTTCATCTTAAAGGTATCCGCGCCTGTGGCAAGGGCCATAAGCTGGTGTCCTAAACAGATTGCAAAAATAGGCGTATCGGACTCATAGAGCTTTTTCACATTCTCTATGACCTTTGTACATACCTTGGGGTCTCCCGGTCCGTTGCTGAGCATAATCCCGTCCGGCTTGTCGGAAAGGATCTCCTGTGCAGCCGTCCTTGCCGGGTAAACCGTCACATCGCAGCCTCTTGCCGCAAGGGACCTGGCAATATTGTCTTTCGCTCCCAGATCCAAAAGGGCGACTCTTTTGCCTTTGCCGTTCAGTTCTTTTACTAAGGAAGGTCTCTTTTCCTTTTCCCCCGTATATCTGGCAGAGCCGGAAAGAGGTCCGTTTTCGGAAAGTTCCCTCGTTCCCTTTAATGTATATTTTTCCTGACAGGTAACAATGTCAACCACATTGCCCATGTCATATGCCTTTAAACGTTTTTGTATTTCTTCCATAACGTAATCCGCATTTGTGGTAATGCAGCCGTTCATGGTTCCCTTTTCCCTTAAGATTTTGGTCAAAGCTCTTGTATCGATTCCGGCGATTCCCGGAACGTCATATTCTGCCAGTATTTCCTGTATGGACGCATCACACCGGAAATTGCTGGGGATCCTGGATAATTCTCTGACAATAAAGGCATCGGGCCATATCTTCTTCGATTCCATGTCCTCCCTGCATATGCCGTAATTACCGATCAGGGGATAGGTCATGCAGACTGCCTGTCCCGCATAGGAAGGGTCCGTTAACACCTCCAGATAACCCGCCATGGATGTATTAAAAACGATCTCGCTTATGATTTCTCTGTCCGCACCTATATGAATTCCCTCAAATACGGTGCCGTCTTCTAAGATTAAAAATGCCTTCATTTAGTTACCTGCTTATCCTTTCGCATAGTCGTATTATTATAGCACAGGACGGAAAATGGTTCAATAACCAGAAAGTCCTAATTTGATGATAATCTAAAAAATAATATTCCGAAAATAATATTTGCTTTTACTGTATAATCCATATAAAATAATATATGGATGATCCGCCCGCTTTAAAAATGCGGGTAACATTTAAACAGCACGGAGGAAAATATGAACCAGTCATTATCTACCGTAAAAGAAGAAATCAAAAAAGTGATCCGGGGAAAAGACGACATACTGGACACTGTATTATGCACGCTCCTTGCAGGGGGGCATATTCTTTTAGAGGATATTCCCGGTGTGGGCAAAACCACTCTCGCCGTGGCTCTCAGCAGGTCTCTTAGCATGTCCTATAAGAGAATGCAGTTTACTCCCGACGTTCTTCCCAGCGATATTCTCGGTTTTTCCATGTATGATAACAAATCCGGGGATTTCTCTTTCAGGAAGGGCGCCATTTTTACCAACCTTTTCCTGGCGGACGAGATCAACCGTACCTCCCCCAAAACCCAGTCGGCGCTTTTGGAGGTTATGGAGGAACGAAAGGTCAGCGTAGACGGCACCACCTACGATCTGGAGCCTCCCTTTTTTGTCATTGCCACACAAAATCCGGTAGGCGCATCCGGAACCCAGAAGCTACCCGATTCCCAGTTGGACCGTTTCTTTGTCAGACTCAGCTTAGGCTATCCGGACCATCAGTCCGCCACGGAAATCTTAAAGGGTCATTCCATGGAGCAGATCGATTCCGTAAGTCCCATTTTATCCGTTGCCGATCTGCGCCTTTTGCAGCAAAAGACCTCAGAGGTCTTTGCCAATGATGATATCTGCGATTACATCGTTTCCATAACAGAAAAAACCAGACAGACGGACATGCTCTCACAGGGTCTGTCCCCCAGGGGCTCCATTGCCATTTTAAAGATGTCGAAAGCAAGGGCCTGTTTTGAAGACAGGGATTTTGTCACTCCCGGGGATATCCACAAGATCTTGTATGCCGTCTGCAACCACAGGATGATACTTTCTACCAAGGCCAAAGCTTCCGGCTTTGATGCGGCGGATATCATTGAACAGATCCTGGACTCAGTCCCTGTTCCCAGGCTTTCCTAAAAGTACATTTCCGAAGGAGTTTTCCATTGAAAAAGAGAAGGGTCGTTATTTCTTATCTATCCTATATCATACTGTTTTCAGTTACAGTATTCTGGGCTTTATTTTACCGGCAGAGCTTTTTCTTTCTTCTCGCCGTACTGGAAATCTGTCTGCCCTTTTTTTCCTATTTTTTATCAAGATACTGTCTCTATCGTTTAAATCCTTCTTTGGACTTTAAGCCTTTGACAACCGTAAAAGGAGAAAAAGCCGGTTTGTTCTTACGATTAAAAAATCCCACCCGGATCCCCTTTGCTTCAGCCCTGGTTTCATTTTCCATAAGATCCGGATTTTATAACGGAAAAGATGAATCCGTGCACGTCCTTTCTCTTCGCGCTTTGCATGACAACGAACTGGTCTTTCCCGTGAACCTGACAAAATGCGGTCTCTATGAAGCTTCTGTCAGTCTTTTGCAGGGATATGACTATCTGCATCTGTTCCGCTTTGACCGAAAACTGGACTTAACGGCCCAGATCCGCGTCTTCCCTCATACACAGCCAAGGGAGGAACGCCACGAAGCCCTTTACAGCGAGGGCTTTGACGAATTTGAGGAATCCGCAAAATCCGGAAACATCTCTTCCAATGTAACGGATATCAGGGAATACCTTCCCGGCGACAGGCTGCAGAAGATCCACTGGAAGCTGTCCAGTAAAATTGATAAACTGATGGTAAAGGAAAATGAATCCACCTCGACCAACGAATTCTTTCTTTTGCTGGAGCTGTTTCAGCCCTCCGAAGAAAGCTGCGGCGAAAATGATTTCCTTTTAAATGCACTTGACAATGCTTTGGACGAAGCCTGGTCTTTATCCTTAGAGCTGATACAGGAGGGGGAAATCTTTACCTTCGCCTCCTATTCCACCGCCAGGGAGGATTTTGTTATGTCAACCATTCGCTGCCGGGAGGATTTGGAAAACGCATTCTCAGAATGCTTCTATGAGCCATCTTATGACACTGAAAATCTGGCACTGGATATTTATGAAAAATCCGGCATGAAAAAAGGTACCTTACTGCATGTAACCCACAAAGGAGTCGCCGATGTCCCTGCTGAATTTTAGTCTCAGAAAAAAAATACCGCATTCCGAAAACACAGCCCCCTTCTGCGGCTTTGAAATAGGGGAAAATTCTGTCCATGATTCCAAAGAATCCCTGTTCCACTGCCTTATTAAAGGTCTGCTGATCTTTACGTCCTCTTTCGGCTGTATCAGCGGCGTTTTATCCGAATTTGACATTGCCTACAACTACCTTTTTGTACTGGCTGTCATTTTCCTTTTCTCTATGCTGCTGTCCCTGATGCATATCAGAAAATGGATCTTCAACATCGGCTATCCCGTATTGTTCATACTGTTTTCAACAATGCTGATCCGCTACCGTTTATTTGTCAACAGCGGTTTCCAGGCTTTATTAAATATTGTCAACGAAAGCTACAGCGCCCATTTTTTAATGTTATTCACAAGGGAATCCACCGAGGTCATCACGGACCGTTATCTGACAGTAACTGCTGCCGTCGTGTTCATCGGAATATTCCTTGCCATTCTGATCAATGTGGGCATTTTCAATGATATGTATTTCCATACCGTATTCAATCTGACCTTCTGGCCCCTGCAGCTCGGCATTTATATCGGCAGATACCCCTCTTTTTTATCCCTGGGACTTCTGTTCTTTTCCTACTTTGCCACATACTTCTTAAAGCACAGCGGTCACTATCAGTTTATCTATCCGGGAAAAAGGCCCCAGTATACCAGAAATTACAAGCAAAAGTCCACGAAATTTGTTTTTCATAAATCAAATGCCAGAAACATGGCGCAGCTTTGCGCTTTTGCCCTGATCATTTCTTTGTTTTTTTCGGCCTTTGGCATTGCTTCCATCCCAAGCTCCGAACAGGCGGCTTTAAATTCCTCTCCTTTAAAGGAATCCGCAGACCAATATGTGAAAATATTTGTCCAGAACGGCTTTTCCGGTTTCTTCAATCGTTATGAAGCCACCGGCGGCATCAGCAACGGACGGCTCGGCGGCGTCAGCAGCGTCCGCCCCGATTATCAGACGGATTTAATTGCCACCTTTGTTCCCTACGCCTATGAAACTCTTTACTTAAAGGCTTTCGTAGGGATGGAATATACCGGTTCCTCCTGGCAGGAGCCCGGCAAGGCCACCTTAAACAGATACCGTTACAGTGCTTCTCCTGAAAGGTCAATTTCCGAAAATGCCTTTACGGAATCAACCGTTTTATCCGCTATGATGGAAGATGAAGCCGTTCCCCCCATGTCGGGGATCATGATCGTGGAGAATGTGGATGCCGCTCCCAATCATTTATATCTTCCCTATTATACATCCGAACCCGTAGAACACTCCGCAGTTACCCTGGAAAGCATTCTGGACGGTTCCCTTGTGCCCGGGCGTTCCGTTTCCATTGAATATATCCCCTATTCCCCGGCACAGACGGATTTGGACAAATTAAATTCAGACGTATTTGACAGTTACCGCAGTCAGGCTGCCAATACCGGATTTCATGCATACAGCGGGGAAGTATATGAAAACTATCTGCAAGTCCCCGACGAGGTGCTTCCCTCACTTATGAAATACCACAGTGCGATCGGTTCTTCTTCGGATTTATCGGAACAGATCTTCCTGATACGCCAGTTTTTGGCTGCCAATTACAGCTACAGCATGACGCCCGGAACAACTCCCCGGGATGAGGATTTTGTGACCTATTTCCTGGATACCCAGAAAGAGGGCTACTGCGCTCATTTTGCTTCCGCCGCCGCTCTTTTATTCCGTTCCTATGGCATTCCTGCCAGATATATAGAAGGCTATATTATCAGCCAGGCAGCCATTTCCGACCGTGCTTCGGCTACGGAATACGCTTATGACGACTTTTTTACCGGAGAAAATATTTTGGGAAACAGCAATGTGGTAGAAGTGGAAATTAACGACGGCGACGCCCACGCCTGGGTGGAGGTGTTTGTAGACGGTTTCGGCTGGATCCCCGTGGATGCCACTCCGCCCTCCCAGGATGATGAGGAAACCACTTATTCCGATTTCCTGTCGGCTCTTTCCGGGCTTTTTGACGCCAATACCGCACCGTCAAATAACGAAGAGGCCAATACGGATTTTAATAATCCTTTTTCTTCCCTGCAGTTCCAGAATTCTCCGATAATTATCCTGTTTCTTGCCCTTTTGGCTCTGGCTTTACTATTGCCGGCACTTTTAAAATCTGCGCAAAGCCTTATGGCATGCATAAAAAGAAGACGGGCATACAAAAGGGGACAGTACGATATCTGTATTGCCCATGCATACCAGAAATACTGCCGCATCCTGCGCAAGAAATATCCCCGGGAAAATCTGAAATTACCCGAAGACGTAGGGAACTTTACCGACCGGCTTCTTTCCGGCCCTATGGAAAATACAGCAATAAAAATGTCTGCATCCGAATTGACCGACTTGACGCAGAAAGCATGCTTCGACAAAAAACAGCTTCCAAAGGAAGCTGCTGATCAGATCATATCTGCATATAAGATTTTACAAAAAGGGGTTAAATAGGATTTACGTTCCGACCATCCAAATCCATTGATCGGGATTCGGCAATCAGACTTCTTTTAACAGTTCCTTCATCAGATAGAGAATTTCCCTGTTTACTTTCTTTTCGGTAATGCCCATCGTCTGGGACATAACTCTCAATCCTTCCAGGGCATACATGATATTGCGGGCCGCGCCTTTAGGATCCTCACAAATAAATTCTCCTGTTTTGACACCGTCCGCGATCAGTTTTTCAATGATCTGGACAGCCGCATCAAACTGCGCCTTTAAAGGGTTTTCATTTTGGGGAAATTTGTTTGCAAAGAAAAACTCGTAGGTTGCCATAGTCAGACTGTCCGTCTGGTTACACAATTCCTTTTTCTGCTCCTGTAAAAACAGCGCCAGAATATCCGAGCTGGGTGCATTTTCACTGACTGCCTTGGTAAAAACATTTTCCTCTCCGCTTTCGGAAGCATCCTTCATATTTAAGACTTCCAGAAAAATTTCCTTTGTGCTGTCAAAATATAAGTAAAGACCGCCTCTGCTGATCTGACAGGCCTCCACAATATCCTTCATGGTCACATCCTTAAAGCCTCTGTCAGCAAAAACCTCTCTTGCCTTTTTTAAAATAAACGCTTTCTTTCTGGCTGACTTTTCTCCCATAGTATCTTACTCCGTTTCTTTTTCTGCGGTGTCCGTCTCCTCATCCATGGTTTCTTCTGCTTCGTTTTCCTGTGTATCCGCCGGTTCTTCCGGCTCTTCAATTTCCACGGCAGATTCTATTTCCTTTTCATCCTCGTCTCTTGATACTTCCTCTTGTTCCTCTTCTTCCCCTTCACATTCATCGTCAACCATCTCTTCCGTATCTGCTTTTTCTTCATATCCGGCTTCTACGGTTTCTTCTGCTGACTCTGTCAAGATTTCCGTCTCTTCTCCGAATTCTGCTTCCGATTCTACTTCTTCTCCGGGAACTTCCGCCTCTTCTCTATATCCCTCTTCTGTGTTTTCTTCTTCGCATTCCGCTTCCTGAAATTCTACGGTTTCCTCTTCATATCCTGCGTTTGCGGATTCTACGGTTTCCTCTTCGTATCCCGCCTCTGCAGATTCTACGGCTTCCTCCCCGTATCCTGCTTCCGCATATTCTACGGTTTCCTCTTCGTATCCCGCCTCTGCAGATTCTACGGTTTCCTCTCCGTATCCTGCCTCTGCAGATTCTACGGTTTCCTCTCCATATTCTGTTTCTGCAGATTCTACGGTTTCCTCCCCGTATCCTGCCTCTGCAGATTCTACGGTTTCCTCTTCGTATCCTGCTTCCGCAGATTCTACGGTTCCCTCTTCGTATCCCGCCTCTGCAGATTCTACGGCTTCCTCCCCGTATCCCGTTTCCTCATATTCTACGGCTTCTTCCCCGTATCCGTCCCCGGAAAATTCCTCGTTTTCATACATGGCCATTTCTTCCAATTCTGAAAGGACATCATCCTCAACGACAATGGGCTGGTCCCAGAATTCTACGATCTGCCTTGCCTTTTTTAGTATATTGAGGAAGATCTTGTGATCTACGCCGTCCTTCCACAAATATGCTTTGGTCATGCCGCCGAATATGTAACGGGATAAAATGCACTGCAGCACTTCCATATGCATGATATCCGCGGTCTCGATCATCCTGAGTTCGTCTTCATAATCCATGATACGGTTCCTTGTATAGAAGTAATGATAATTCTGCTCCATAAAAACAGTTGTGCTGGCGTCGTTTAAAAAGGATAACAGAATGCTGTCATATACGGGAAAGGACAATGTATGCCTCATTTTATCCCCGTCTTCATAATATTTGGAAACATCATTTCCACTCTTTTTTTCCAACCAGGTAATATAACGGGATAACCTGATAACATCCTCCCGAAACATGCCCAAAAATTCTTCCCTGCTCAATTTTTCCTTCTGCATATGTCTCCCCTGACCTTCCCATTTGTGTATCCGTTTGTGACATATATGTCAATCAGTTTTATTTTACCACACTTTTTCCAAAAGTAATAGACAGGAATCAAAGAAACCTGTCTTAATTAAAAATAATCTATCTTTTTTTTGCAAGCGGTGCAAATATTGTCTTTCTGCCGATAAATCCCACGATCCTGGTAACAAGGATTCCTAAGAGCACACCGCAGCTGTCTATGAACACATCCTTTTTGGACGGACTCCTGCCCGCTACAAACGACTGATGATACTCGTCAAGGCAGGCAAATCCCACACAAAAGACGCCGGCAAAAATAACCAGCCAGATCCCCCGCATGCCATATACATACAACGGAAAGGCTACCGTTACGGCCAAAATAAAATATTCCGTAAAATGAGCCAGTTTCCGCACATGATAATGATACTTATGGGCATACGCCTCGATCTGTTCCGCCGTAAGCTCCTTGTCAAGCACCTTGTCCGCCACATAAACAAGCCCTTTGCTTACCTTATAGCTGAGCGCCGAGGAGTCCCCTCCTCCCTGGGATGAAAAATGAAAGATCATTGCCATGACCAGGACAGCCGGCACAAAAGATAATGGTTTTAATACCATACGCAATAAAGTTTTTATAAAAAGCCATATATATTTCATTTTGTTTTATTCCTCTCCATGCAGGAGCTTCCCTCTACAATTTCCGGCTCCATTAAAATGTGTTTTCCCTCTCCCCTATCCCCGCTCTTTATCAAAGAAAGCAAAAGCTCTGCTGCCGTTTCCCCCAGCTTTTCCTGGGGATGCCTGATGGTGGTAAGCTTCATCCCCGCCGCCATTTGGGAATTGTCATATCCCGTTACCGAAACATCCTCGGGCACCTTAAGTCCTTCCGCAGCCAGGGCGCGAATTACCTCAAAAGCGATCTGGTCATTATAGCAGACGATCCCATCCATTTCTTTCCCGCATAACGCCATTTCCCTGATACGCTCATAAGGCTGGATGGCTCTGTCCTCTGTATAGAACCAGATGATACGCTCCGGGTCATAAAGGATCCCCGCTTCCTGTAGCGCCTTAACATATCCCTTGTAACGGTTTCTTCCCTGGGAATCATCCGCCTTAAAAACTCCTACGATATTTCTGTGTCCGAGATCCGTCAGATATTTTGTAATAAGATATCCTCCCTTAAGATCATCCATCAGGATATGCGGCTTTTCCTTCATCTGCGAAAAACATCCCTGGATAAAAACATAGGGGATCTGGAACTCATCCATTTTTTCATACAAATGCATATGCTTACAGTAGATCTCGCTTTTGCTGGGTTCAATGATCATCCCGTCTATATCCTTCTTCAGAAGCTCTTCCAAAATTCTGGCTTCCCGGCTGCGGGAATTCCTTGTGTTCTTCAGAATGATGCTGTAGCCCTCATCTGTCAGGACGCTGTCTATTCCCTGAATTACCCTTGGAAAAATATAATCGGACAGATAGGTAGTAACCACCGCAATATTTTTTGATGTCTTTGTATGTATTGCCAGCTCGGAACAAAAAGTACCCTTGCCATGGAGCGCATATACATAACCCGCATTCTCCAAAATAGCAAGGGCTTTCCTTACAGTATGCCTGCTGACCTGATACCTTTCGGACAGCACATTTTCAGACGGGAGTTTTTCCCCCGCCTGAATCTGTCCCGATAGGATCATCCCACGCAGCTCTTCCGTGATCTGATCGTATTTCAGCTTTTTATTACCGGTATCCGCCATCTTTTGTCTCCCGACCGGCTTCTTAAAAGAACTTTTTCCGAACAGTCCTTTTCTTAAAAGAAACCTTTTACTTCGTTAAAAGCAGCATGATATCATTGCTTCTTGCAATAAATTTGGTCATTGCCTCCGGTGCTAGAGGCGCATTCTGAAGCATTGCCAGATCATACAGCTGCTCGCAGATCATCTTGGTGTTTTCCCCGTCCCCATGCTCCATCACATAGGTAACCAGAGGATGATTTGCATTTAACACAAGAGTCTCTCCCTCGCTTCCGAACATACCCATATCCATTCCGCTCGTAGCATACATTTTCATCATATCCTGCATGCGGCGGCTCTCTTCGGAAACAGTAATCATGGATGAGATCTTCTTGTTCTTTAATTTCTCAATTTTAACAGAAAGCTTCTCTTTTTTCAAAGCCTTTTTCATGATCTTTGCAATTTCCTCCGCCTTGGCGTCGAACTCCTCCTGGGCCTTTTTGGAGGTTTTTGCCTTAAAGCTGTCCGTTAAGTCCGCATCGATCCTTGAAAACTTGATTCCTTCATTTTTGGATTCCAGCTGGTTGACAAAGGGCTGGTCGATGTTTTCCGTCAGATACACGGCATCCATTTTAGCCTGCTTAAACATATTGATATACTGGCTCTGCTGTTTTTCATCCGTTATATAGTAAATAACCTTTTCCTTCTTCTCCTCTTCTTCGGATTCTTCCTCCGACTCTCCTTCTACGGCATTGCCGTCCGCATCCACAATTTCGGCTTCAACCTTCTCCCCGTTTTCATCAACGGCATTTTCTCCGTTCTCTTCCCCATCGGTATCAATGGGTTTTACCTCTAAGCATTCCGGCAGGGTCATATAATTGCCGTCCAGATTTTTGAAAAGGATATAGTCGGTCATCTTCTCGCAGAATTTATCATCCTTTAAGCAGCCGAATTTAATGAAGGGACTGATATCATCCCAGTATTTTTCATATTCTTCTTTCTCGGTCTTGCACATGCCCGCCAGCTTATCCGCAACCTTTTTGCTGATATAATCTGAAATTTTCTTAACAAAACCGTCGTTCTGCAAAGCAGACCTGGAAACGTTTAAGGGCAGATCGGGACAGTCGATGACGCCCTTTAAAAGCATGAGGAATTCGGGAATGACTTCCTTGATATTGTCCGCTATAAATACCTGATTATTATATAACTTAATGGTTCCCTCAATGGATTCGTACTCTATATTGATCTTGGGGAAATAGAGAATACCCTTTAAGTTAAAAGGATAATCCATATTTAAATGGATCCAGAACAAAGGCTCCCTGTAATCCCTGAATACCTTGCGGTAGAACTCAAGATATTCCTCCCTTGTGCATTCATTGGGATGCTTTGTCCAAAGGGGATGGGTATCGTTCATCAATTCAGGACGCTTTTTGATCTTGACCTTTTTCTCCGGTTCCTTCTTTTCGGCTCCTTCTTTATCTGCTTCTTCGTCCGCAGCTTCTTTTACCTCGGGTTCGATTTTTTCAATTACCTCGTCGGAAGGAAGCACCTCTTCCTCTTTGACGATCTCTGTCTCCGTAGTATTTAACTTACCCACATAAATCTCATAAGGCATAAAAGAACAGTACTTTTTAATGACCTCTTTAGCCTCATACTCATTACAGAATTTCAGGCAGTCTTCATTGACAAACAGGGTAATGGTCGTACCTACTTCCGTTCTATCCCCGTCTTTCATATCAAATTCCGTACCGCCGTCGCATTCCCAATGTACCGCTTTAGCTCCATCCTTATAGGACAATGTATCAATATGCACGGCGTCCGCTACCATAAATGCTGAATAGAATCCCAGACCGAAATGGCCGATGATCTGATCCTCATTTGTCTTGTCCTTATACTTTTCAATAAAATCCGTCGCGCCTGAAAATGCGATCTGATTGATATATTCTTCCACTTCATCAGCCGTCATGCCAAGGCCGTTATCAGAAATACTGATGGTCTTGTTCTCCGGACTTACTTTGATATCCACCTTGGGCGTAAACCCTTCCGGCAGGGAATATTCTCCCATCATATCCAGTTTCTTTAATTTGGTAATGGCATCACAGCCGTTAGAAACCAGCTCCCTGTAAAAAATATCATGGTCGGAATATAACCATTTCTTAATGATCGGGAAAATGTTATCGCTGTTGATGGATAAGTTTCCATGCTTGTTAGACATAAAATCACGTTCCTTTCTTTTATCAAACCTCTCAATAATATGAAGTTTACAACCCCTTTCGCCATTCGTCAAGCAAAAACTAGCACTCATTTCAACCGAGTGCTAGTAATTCGTCAAAAAGCCTGATTTTATAAGGCTTTTCCAATTCTTAAATTTTTATAAATCGCAGTCTATTCCGAAAAATACTTTTCATAAATATCAAAAAAGCTGCTGGTCGTTACCTGTTCTTCATGGACCATAAAAATATTTTCCCATAATTCCTCATTCATCTGACGGATCTGGCTTTCCGCAAAGGTTCCATAGACCTCGTTAAAGGCTTCTTTCTTTCTGCGGGTAATGATCTTTTCTTTATTGGCATCCGTTTCCTTCCGATCCAGCGTGCTGACGCAATGGATAATGTAGTATCCTTCTTCTCCCTTTATAACCTCTCCCGTTTCATCCACGGCAAGATTAAAGGCACATTCCTCTACCGCGCTGTCTACCGCGCCTTTTCCAAAAGAATGGGTAACCGCTTTATCATCGCTGTAGGAAAGCGCCAGCGTATAAAAATCCTCGCCTTCCAAAAGCCTCCTTCTAAGTTCCTCCGCCAGTTCTTTCTTTTCCGCATCTTCCTCCTGGGATCTTATAAATATCCAGTCCACGGTAACGCTCCTGGCTTCGTCGTCACTGATCTCCGGATTGATATCCCGGATAATATACTCATACACCTTATGGGCAATAACATATTCCCGATACATTTGTAAAAGCAGTTCCTCCGTCACATTCATGGACCTTATTTCATCAGCATTCAATGACTGATAATACTCCGCGGCAGCCTGTGAAACCAGCTTTTCTTCTTCATCCGTCAAGGTAACCTGATACTGGACTGCCAAAAGGTTCATGGTCTTGACCTGGGCGATCCTTGCTGCGACCGTATCCTTGATCCTGCTCTCCATGGAGATCCCATTGCTGGAAACGCTCCATATCTGGCTTCCATATACTGCCTCGTAACGGTTCTGGATATTGGTCAGGTAAACCATAAATTCACTCATGTGGCAGGAGCTGCTTCCGATCCTGAACACTTCATCCTTTTCAAATCCCGTGGTCAATACGATCTGGGTAACCGTATCGCTTTTGTCCGGTTTTACGCTGTCCTCTTCATTCTTTCCACATGCGCAAAGCAACAAAAGTCCCAAAAGCAGCAATGCCGGTATAATTAATTTTTTATTTCTCATATGCTTTTAAAATACTCCTTGCAACACTGATACCGTTTGCCGACGCCTGCTGTAAGCCACGGGTAACTCCTGCTCCGTCCCCGATGGCACGAAGCCCTGCAATGCTGGTCTCAAAATCCTCGTTTACAACAACCCTGTTACTGTAGAATTTAACCTCTACGCCATACAAAAGGGTCTCGTCCGCCGCGATTCCCGGTGTGATCTTATCCAGGGCCTCTAACATCTCTTCTATATCCACCATAATACGGTGCGGAAATACAAGGGATAAATCTCCCGGCACCGCATCCTTTAAGGTGGGGATCAGGTTATTCCTGCATAACCTTTCCTCCGTGGTCCTCCTGCCTCTCTTAAAATCGCCGAAGGTCTGCACCAAAACCTTCCCGCCGCAGAGCATATTGGAAAGCTGGGCAATCTGTTTCCCGTATTCAATAGGCGTTTTAAAAGGCTTTGTAAAATTCTTGGAAACAAGGATGGCAAAATTGGTATTATCCGTCTTGTACTCCTTGGACTTATAAGCGTGACCGTTTACCACCGCAAGGCCGTTTTCATAATATTCCGTGGCAACCTCTCCTGAAGGGTTGGTACAGAAGGTACGCACCTTATCGTCAAAGGTAGGGGTATGGTAGATCAGCTTAGCCTCATAGAGGTTTTCATTTAAAAACTGCATGACCTCATCCCGCACTTCCACCCTGACGCCCACATCTACAGTGCCCGGCGTGGTTTCGATCCCGATCTCCTCACACTTATCCTTAAACCAGTCGGCGCCTTCCCGGCCTACTGCGGAGACGATCTCCTTTGCATAAAAGCTCTCGCCTTTATCTGTTACAACGCCCACAGCTCTGCCGTCCTCCACCAGGATCTGTTCCACCATGGTCTGGAACAAAAGGGATGCGCCCTTATCCTCCAGATGCTTTTGAAGCTTCTTGTATATCTTATAGCCTTCCTCTGTTCCCAGATGCCGGATGGGGCACTCCACAAGCTTTAGGTTGGCGTTAATGGCCTTCTTACGGATCTTTCTGATCTCCTTTTCCTTATCCACTCCGTATACGTTTGCATCCGCACCGAATTTTAGATAAATGCTGTCGGATTCTCCTATTAATTCTATGGTCTTATCATATCCTAATATCTTTGGGAGATTCCCGCCCACATCGGGGGAAAGGGATAATTTCCCGTCGGAAAAAGCGCCTGCCCCTGCAAAGCCCGTTGTAATGGAACAGGGCTTACAGCCCACACACTGCTTGGTTACTCTCTTAGGACAGGTTCTCTGCTCGATGCTCCTCCCCTTTTCAATCATCAATACCTTTAGATCCGGCTTCTTCTCGAGGAGTTCGTAGGCGCAGAATATGCCGCCGGGTCCCGCACCGATGATAATGACATCGTACCGGTTTTCATATGTTCTATCCATAAAATGTACCGCCTTTCACAAAAGCATACAAAACTGCCGCTTCATACTTCTTACTGTCTCACATAAGATATACAGCCTTTCATAAAAGCGTACAGCCGTACGTACAAAATTTCATGATCTGACATTAGAAATTTTAGCATGGAATGGAAAATATAGCAATTTTAAAATAATTTTTCATAAGAGTTTCCAGGCAGTTCAGTTTTCCGATCACAATGCTTTTATCCTTTGTGCTTCTTTCATCGAGCTGGTCATAGCTGACCCCCTTTACCGTTTTACTATGCAGCTTTTCCTTAAACCGGAGCACAAAATCCACAAATTTTTTATCCTCTATATCCAGCTTTGTAAATCTGTCAAATAAGGCGAACCACAAAAAAGAATCCTTTATATTGAAGACATCGGCGATCCGCTTGTCCGAAATACTGCCAAGCCTCTCTATCAAAGAATAAAAATCGGTAAAGACGGCGTCATTGGCTTCCTTTGATAAATATTCGCACATTTTCCTGAAATCCTTGTTGTAGCTGTCTAAGTAGTTGATGGCCATAACGCTTTCCACGATCATCCTGCGCATCATACCGGATTTTAAATTGCTTTCCCTGTATGCGCTGATCCCGGAGTCCGCCTGGAAGAATTCCATTTTTAAAATATTGTCCACCAGCTGCGCAAAGTCTTCATCTAAGCCCGTCCACCCGTTCTGGGCAACCGTCATGGGCCTGCAGCGGTTAAAACGGGCTATATCATAAGCGATCTCCTTTTTGCTGCAATTTAAATTGAGCATGGCGGGAATCTGATATTCCAGAAACTGGTCCCTCAATTCTTCGGGAAGCTGGGAAAACTTTTTGTTTCGTATATCAAAAACCTTTTGTTCCGGTATGGGAAAGCCGTCCTTATTGAGCACATCCCTTCCGTTTTTATCCTTCTTAAAGGTCTGGTATTCGATCTGATAGCGCTGGACGTTTTTGGAAATGGCAAATCCGTCATGTAAATAATTGTCAATATTGGTACAGCGCTGTTTGCCGTCAATGAGCCAGTACATGGTAATGCCGTCCTTGATCTCTTCCGAAATTATGATCTGTGTCAGAGATTTTCCCTGTAAAATATCTGCGATCAGCTCGCTCTTATAATAATTGTTCCATTGACCGCTGCTCCGCTGTAAAACATGGTTATCCCTAAGCTGATGCCTGCTTAATTTTTTGCTGATCGCCGAAACGGCATAGCTTGTGTTTTTAGTTTTTTCTGATGTTGTCGTCATAATACCTTCCATCTCCGTAGTCTCCTCCTTTGTAAAGTTCCCCGCACTGTCCACGTCCCTGAATAAATACCTGGTATTCTCATAGGCTCTTATGGCCATCATGTGCCTGTCGTATTGCTTTCCGGTAAGGCCCAGTTTCTCCCTTATCACAGAAACGGGCATATCATCCATTTTCATTTCAAGGATCTGTCTTTGGACTTTTGATAAGTGTCTGAGATATTCCTCTATTCTTTGGTCCCCAAAACCGCCAAGCTCTTTGGGCAGGGCGGCTTCTATTGTGAAATCGGACGGAATCAGATCTCCGATAACGCAAAGATCATATGCGTCAACCGGCGTATCCATTGAAATAAGATCGACCGGATTGTCTTTATCCGCTCCTTTTCTCTTTTGCCTGTTTCTCGCCGTTATTTCGGACTTGATCTTATTGCACAGACAGGAATATAAAAATCCGTCAAAAGGCCTCTTTTTATCATATTGAAATAAAGCCTTTGTAAAAACCTCATTTGCAATGGAATAAAAATCCTGATAATCCTTGTGGCATAACCCGCCAAAGTTTGCTAAGATCTTATCCACCATTTTCCGAAGTTTTTGGGCATTATTTTCATAATATGCATTTAACAGTTCTTCCATAAAACAATTCCCCCCTTTTTCTTTTAAAAGATTTTTTCAAAAACTTCCATATTCTTCCTGTAACAATAAATATAGAACATATGTTCGCATTTGTCAATCTCTTTCTTCGAACACTTGTTCTGTTTTGGAGTGAGAAAGAGAAAAAAAGAGAAGTAGTTATTGTACCCACGAAACAGACATCACACAGGGAGGATCAAAAACATGATGTTAAGAACAGATTTTTGCAGACCGGACCATACACGCTTTGGAGGCATCATTTATCCGTCGGATTTTGAGACGGAATGGCATGGAAAAAAGAATCAGAATTTTTCCATGACAGCATCAAGGATTGCCGGCGATAAGCGCTTTGACGAGCAATGCCGTCAAAATATCCAAAACAGAATCGGGAGGAATGAATATGCGGGCTTACAAAAATAAAGGCTATACCATTGAAATTGAATTGACGGAAAACTGTGATTATCAAAATTATTCCGTAGAATGTACCTACCATTATAATAAGGACGAGAATAAATACTCCCTTTCCATGTGGCTGAAAAGAACAGATATTCCATTAAGACACGCCGTTATTTCAAAGGAGATCGACACCCAGTTTATCAGCGGAACAAAAGAAACCATAAAAAAGAATATTTGCCGTATTGTTGAACAGGGGCTTTTATCAGGTTTCTTTTCCCCTTACATAGAGGACTATGAATATATCTGTGCATGTTTTGATGAAGGAAACGCTCTGTTTGAAAAACGGCGTTTAGAAACCGCAAACAGGATTTTAGACTGCGAAAAGAAAAAGGAGGTGTCCTTATGTCAAACAGATACACACTGATCAAGCTGCCTTTAAAAGAATTGATCCGTCAGGATTTTGACATAAATATGAGCCGCGATGAGGAAATAGAAAAAGGGTTTTTTATCACACAGGAAACTTCTCTTCTTTTTGACCAGATAGAAAGACTTCGGGGAAGCCGTTCATCCCATATAAATGAAGTAATTCTCGTTACGGCAAAGAAAAATCCAAATCAGGAAAAAGATTTGAGGCATGTTTTGACCAACGGTTTCTTTTATAACGGCGTTCATTATTCCCGTTTCGGGAAATCGGGTTCACAGGCCAAAGAAGGCATTACCGCTTTTGTATGTGACAGTATTTTTGAAAAACTTTATAAAATTACCCAAATGGACCTTCCCATGGAAGAATGCGTTATTTCAAAATATGAAGCCCAAAGGTGCTTAGTTTTCAGTTCCTGTACTTTGATCGAAGATTATATGCCGAATATCGTGATCGTCGGGGAATATCAGAAAGAACTGAAAAACCAGCTCATCAAATATGTGGTGGAAAAGGAAGAAACTTTTAAGGATAAAGAAAGCGGCAAAGAAGTCAGATATCAATCCAGAAAAGTCGAGGAGGGCTGTCGGAACATTCCCCTTTCTCCCTTCGACGGATGTGGCTGCCACGAATACGCTTTTACACAAAAAATCAGCAGACAGCTTCATTTAGACTACGACGCTGTCGGTATGCAGATCCGGCTTCCCTTTATGAAAGGATTTTCCGTATATGTTCCTTTCCAGAAAATTTTAAAGGAATGGGGTTTTAAATCCATTACGGATATTTACGGCAATGAACATCCCATAGACGATGTGGACTGTATCTGGAACATTACCATGTTTAAGGGACACGGGCTTTTCTTTGAAAGATACAAAAACAGGGCGTGGAGCGCCTATACGGATACCCTCTCCAAATATCATTTTAAGCTTGGTATCAGCAAATACAGCCATCATACAAAAAACTTAAATAAATATACGCGCATGAATTTCCAGTATCTGCAATGTCTTGATCTGTGGAATCCTGATTATATTCATTGTTATGAAACCAAAAGCTTTGAGGACTACGACATTCTCGCCGGGGAGCACAAAGGCAGGATCATCAGTCTGGCCGGATATACCACCGGACTCTTTGAAAAAATAATAAAAGGGGATCCTTTTTATACTTATAAATTTATGGGCATTACAAATTCGAAGGATCACGAGCCTGAAAGCAGGTATTTGGAAGCCGCGCTCATTAATAAGGCCATGCTTAAGGATCCCGCCATAAAGCAGTTTTTGTACCGCAAATTAAAAAAATATATTGACGAGGCAAAGGTTGGAAAAATTTACTGTTCCGGCTTTTACCATACGGGCATAGGCGATATGATCGGCTATCTGCAATATGCGGCCGGACTGCCCCCTGTAGGCTGCCTTCGTGAAAACGAGCTGTATACCGCCAATTTAGATTGCGGCACTATCCTCTCCTTTCGTTCGCCATTGGTAGACCCGTCAGAGGTAAACAAGATCAAAATCGTTCAAAACGAGATAATCGATAAATGGTTCGGCCATTTTAAAGACCAGGACATCGTCATGTTCAATATGTACGATATATCCGCTCCCGGACAGGGAGGCGCTGATTTTGACGGCGATATTTTCTTTCTTTGCGATGACCCGATCCTGATTTCCTCAAAGATCGACAAGCCGGTTGTTCTCGATATTGCGGACAAGGCCACCGCTCTGTCCGTGCCTTATACAAAAGAAAATATCGTAGAATATGAGATCATGACCAGGGACAGCCGGATCGGGGAAATAACCAATGCGGCCACCAGCATTGAAAACCGGTATACGGACAATCAGGAAATACGAAAACGGTATGACGATTATACCTCCCTGCTCAGAATTTTTCAGGGAAAAGAAATTGATTTTTTAAAAACCGGCTTCCGTTGGCATATGAACGCCGGATTAAAAAAGCATTTAAAACAACTGCCATACTTTTTGCTGTACAACTATCCCGAAAAGCAAAAAACATATAAAACCCTCTTGGAAAAAAACAGGCATATTGAGCCAAAAGAGGATAAGGTTCCCCTTAATGTTTACCGCTCTCCCTCTCCCATGAACGAGCTGTGCGACTATATCTGCGCCTGGGAAAGAAAAAATATTTTATGGGATAATTCCCTTGATCATTTAAAAAATACTTATAAACTGATAAGCTGCCACGACCTGGATCTTACCGACAAGAATGTTACCCGCATGGTCCGCCGTTATATCAACAAATATGCCGATGAGATCCGCAAATATAAAAATCTGCAAAAGGAAAACGGCTATAGCGAAAGTCTTAAATATGATATGGAGCTTACCGTCCACCGTTTTAAATCACAATTGCAGACAGCTCTTTCCCTTGATGAGGAAACTATAGCTAACTACGTGATCCATGTTTCCTATACCAGTCCTTCTATCAGCAAGGCTTTTGCCTGGGCCGGCTACGGGGACTATATCATAAAAAATTTAAAAAATAATTCCCATCAGGAAAAAAGCGTTTCTATCAGGGAGGTTTTTAAAAAAACTTCCGGTTCTTATGAATATCTTGGAAAATATTATGAGTTGAAAGAGGCTGATGACCATGGAACAGTATTTATATGAAATAATGGAAGATTATAAAAATGCAGCATCGGATACAGAAAAAGAAGAAATTTTCAGGGAATTCTGTACCTCTCTCTGGTCCTGTGAAAACAAGAGGCGGACCTATACCAAAACAATCCGATTTTATATCAGAAAAGATCTGCGAAACACCGAAATTGGACAAGTTTTTAACAAATGGTCTGAAATTGAATATAAAGGCTATCGATCCATGACAAAAGAAACCGACTGGTGCAGCCTCATAAGGCAAAAGATCAACAATCTGTATACCCGGCATTTTGATAAAGATGTTATTCTGAACCGTGATTATATGGATCTGTTACATACGCCCAAACGTCTTTACCATCAATGGATACACGGTATGGATATGGAAGCGGATGAGCTGACCGCCATCATCGACGACGCCATAAATAAGGCGGAAGTTCTGAAAGCCGCTTATCAGAAAACAAAAATGCAATTATCCTGGGCTGACTATAAAAAGCTTACAGAAAAAACTTTACTAAAAATCTTCCAAAACTGTAAGCTTATCGATGCCTTTGAAAATGACGCCCCGGGAATCATTTACAGCTTTATAAATGAAGACAACTTCTATATCAGCTATTTTTGTAAAAGCTTAGAATGCCATATGCAAAATTTTGTAAAAGAATACTACGGCTTAAAGCGCGGTCGGAACAAACAATATATCCGCTGTCAGCTCTGCCGGAGGCTTATGGAGAAAACGAACAACCGCATTATTTACTGCCGGGACTGTTCCACAAAGGTCCATAATGCCGGCGCAAAGGAGCGGATGAGGAGGCATAGGCAGAATGCAACCGGTTAATATTGCCTTTTTCTTTTTTAAATGATAAGCTGAATGTATCATAAGAAATGTATACAGGAACTGTTAATCAATTTACTACTATAGAGAATGATACTGGGAGTATAGAAATGGCTTTTTTTGCAATATGGCTTGTTTTTGTTCTTGTGTTAATCATCTTGCCTATATATGTATTGGTCAAATATATAAAAAAGGATAGCGATTTAAAACGAAAAAAAGAGGAAAAAGAAATAGAGCTAATGCAGACTCAGATTGATTATTACAACAGTAAAACAAACGAGCAAGATAAATGAATTATAAAACAAAGGGGGGAATCGAATTGTTTTTAATTATGTGTAGTTTAGTTTTAGCTATCTTAACTGTATATTTTCTTGTTAGAATCATAAAAAAGGATAGCGATTTACACCGAAAGAAGAAAGAAAAAGAAATAGAGCTTTTACAGGCTCAGATCGATTCATTGAAAAAAGAAAAAGACAATTGAAATTAAGATACACGGAGAAATAGTGATGCAAATAAATAATGAATTTGTTCCCTAATTAAATAGAAATAATAAAATATTGCCTTTTTCTCCCCCGGATAGTAATATAGATGTATCATAAAAAACATATGCAGCAGTTGCGAATCAGCTTGCAGTTAGAAGTATGTTGAGATATGAGGAGAAAAAATTGGATAAAATAATAGAGTTATTGGAAAATTATAGTGGCTTGCAGTTTAATGATTTAATATCTTTTTTAGCCTTGGGTGTTATAAGTTTGTTGACTGTCGGATTGATTAGCTGTGTTGCGATAGCCGTGAGAAATAGCATCAGAGATACTATATATCGTGAGACTGAACTTTTACGAAAAAGCAAAGAAAAAGAAATAGAATTAATGCAGGCCCAAATAGATTATTATAACGAGCAAAATAACAAAACAACATCCAATAATACGTAATGGAATGAAAAAATTTTTCAAAAAGGACAAGGGGCTCATTTTTTAACGGTCATTGTCTTTTTTAATACAATTATCTATAGTTCAGTTGATATTAAGGCCGCTGAAACTGCCACGGCCTAAGAATTTGCAAAGCAATTTGTTTCATGGTTTTGGCAGACTGTATAATTTTCCATAGCTTTTGACTAAAACAAACAATTTATGATCCTCTGTCCTTTACCCATCAATATTTGAAACGTTACCATTTAGAAAACCGTCAGGAGTCCTTATATGAAAGGCTCCGGACGGTATTTTTATGATGTTATATTTACAGTAGTGGAAAGGCTGATAACTACCTTTGTCAAAAAGAAAAAGCATATTCTAAATGTAAAGGAAAAGGAGGAAATAAAAGATGAGCGTATCGGAAAATGACATTTCTTATAGCACAGACGCCTATGACATAGAAAGCCTTCTACGATCAATAAATGAAAAGCTGGAAACGACAAATGAAACCTTGTCAATCTTAGCAGAGCCAAACACAACCGATAGACAATCAGCATCAGGGGAAACCTTATCAGATAACAGCGTCCTGATATATGAATCCCTGCAACGTATGGAACAGAGACAGGATGCAAACATTAAACTATTTACAGCCACAGGGGGACTTGTATTAATTGCTATTGGCATCTTGATCGGATTATCAGTCATGAAGTGGCTGCCTAAGAGGTAATGATTTATGAATATGTACATAATGGATGAATTTTTAACTGAAATATTAAAAATGCCTGTAACAGAAATGCTTGGAAGCATGACTTATATCCTGCTCTTAGGCATAGGAACGGGTATGACAGCCGGTTTCCTGCTTTATGCAATCTGCATATTATGGAACACCGTTAAAACTATGATAAATTGGTAAAAGAAAGGGGTACTGAAAATGAATACTATTAAAACCTGCATACTGCTTGTCAGCGATAACATTCTGAGAGGGATGTTTGACCCGATTGCAAACGAACTGAGTGAAGAATTACAGGTTGCCATTCCTGCCGTGATCGGTGCGTTAACAGGCGTTATCGTGATTGTTTGGGGTATTCCTCTGGTAAAGAAGATTGTTAATAGTTTTATCAAATAGCATAAACTCAAGCCCCCAGCAACAAACAAAGAACTAATTAAATTGAAATAATTAAATATTGCCTTTTTCTTTCCATAATGATAGACTTAAAATATATTATTAAAATGTGAGAAGAAAAAATAATGGATGAAATGGTTTTTGTGTTATTAATATGTTTGTTCGGCGGTGGTTTTTTTATATCATTTGTGATTTTAGTTGGCAGAGGAATAAGAAAAACCATATACTGCGAAACAAAATTGTTGCGGGAAAGCAAAGAAAAAGAAATTGAGCTTATGCAGGCGCAGATTGATTATTATAACAGGAATAGAAAAGAGCAAAACAGCACAAATAATGGAAATTTCTAGAGCAACAAAAAATTCAAAGGGGGATTAAAAAATGCCACTAAATATGATTATTATACCTGTTTTAGGAAGTATATTTCTTATTGTATTGTTTATAGCTATATCAAGAAGCATCAGAAAAGTTTTAAAACATGAAGATGACTTACGACGTGAACGAGAAGAAAAAGAACTTGAGCTTCTACAAGCTCAAATAGATTATTATAACAGTAGAAAGGAAGAAAAAAGCACTTGAAAGAGTGCTTTTTTTATTTAAAAATATGAGAAAGATTACTACAAGAACCATGTCGATAGTTTTGACACTAGTCCTAGGGATTAACGCCTTATGTTTTTACGTTCCGGTATATGCATCTGAGCCTAGCCATGGTGGCGGCGGCGGATCCCATGAAGTTGGTGCTACTAACTCCAAAGGCGATTATACAGTTACGGATTTTTTAGAGGATGTTTCTTTCGGTGGAATGGAATTTATTAAATTCATCACTTTCGGTACTACTACCATAATGGGCTTTGTAAATGGTACAGGATATAAAGATATTGCGGAAGGTTTCATAACATATATGGATAACATGGGAACCGGCGAATGGATCCATGTAGACGCAAACAACAACGTGACATATGACCAGGAATTGATCGACTTATTAAAGCAATTTTTAACTGAATATGCAACGCAGCATCCTGAAGAAGTCGAAAAGATTAATTACCGCATCATCCATACCGCAACCTATGAACAAATGTTTAAAAACACCATGAACTACGGAAATACCCTGAAAGGAGATTTTACAGTCCCTGAAGGGTCAAATACCATGGAATTCTGGGAAAAGCTCTGGCTTGCCCAGAATGAATACGACAGCTTTCCGCATCTTCTGTCCGCTCCTGCCCTAACCACATTGATCGATCCCGAAAAAACACAAGATATAACTATCGGACAATTCTTTACCATATTTGATAATTATGAAAAAAATCTTACTGATCCAACAAAAACAAGCTGTTTTATCGGAGAATTTGGCGGTAGTGCCTGGGGAGATGAAACCCAATACCATATAAAAGTATGTACCTATGATTATACCACAGGTTCTATCACTATAGACCGTTTCAACAGCAGCAATCAAAATGTCCGATTTGTATGGGACCCTGATAATAAAGTCTGGAATGGGACGGAAACGGGGCATTATCTTTTTTCCTCCAGTTCGAATGCTTACGTAAACGTATCCTATACATATTGGGGAACTTATAATGAATCCCGAGGCTGTTTTATGAATATGGCTGATGAATTAAAACCCCGGTATTTCGCCACATATAATAATGACGGTTCTGTCAACGTTCCTGCTCTTGCTACCCCTTATGGCTCTTCTTTCCGCCTTTTTGCTACCGAACAAGACGCCATGCGCTACTTTGAAATGTGTGAAGAAAGCGATCTGAATTTTGACCCTAATCAGGTCTATACCGGCGGCAGCGTCACGATCAACAACAACGGGGACGTAACGATCAATAATTCACCTTCAGAAGGCGGAGATGATACTCCCGTTAACGATTCCGAAATGCTTGAAATGATATATAACCGTCTCGGCGAGATCCTTACCCAAGTCGGCCGGATCAATCAGATTTCCATAGCCGATACAGTCATAAACGCCATTGACGCCTACGACGGCGGCATCAGCCAAATTGCAGATGAGCTTGTTGATTCCATATCACAGGTTTTTCCCTTCTGTATATTGTGGGATTTTGTGCGCATAGTAAAAATCTTTGAAGCCGAACCGATCTCTCCCGTATTCGAAATACCTATAAAATTTGTCTGGATCGATAACACCATAACCATAGACCTTACGGAATATGAATCCCTTTTTACTCTTTTACGTACAGGGGAAGTCATTCTGTTTCTTCTTGGTCTGTTCCATATAACCATGGCATGGGTTGGTAAGGGGGATGAAGTCATATGATCGATACTATAATCGAACTTGTTAAAAAAATAATAGGCTTATTGCCTGCTGATCCTTTTGCGGAATACATTGACAGTGTATCCGCATTTTTTAATGAAAGCGGGGTAATGGGATATATCAACTATTTTATCCCGGTCAATACGTTTGTTGCCATATCGCAAAAATGGATCATAGCCGTCGGCATATATATCGTTGTCCGCACGATCGTTAAAGGATTAAAGGGAGGACGTCCATGATAACTTTTTACAGCGGAACGCCGGGTTCCGGTAAATCCCTGGATGCAGCCCGTGAAATCATATTCTGGCTCAAGACAGGCCGGCCCGTCATCGGAAATATGTACCTGAATGAAGATGTGATAAAAAAATATAAGGGGAACTATTACTTTATAGACACCTATGCCATGAATCCCCGTGATTTTTTGGCATTTTCGAGAAAGAACCTGAAAAAGGGCAAAGAAGGACAATGCCTGATCGTCATTGATGAATGCCACCGCATCTTTAATTCCCGTTTTTCCAATGATAAAAGCCGCTTTGCATGGCTTGATTTTTTTGACATTCACAGGCAGTTGGGCTTTGACTGTTGTCTTGTTGCGCAATGGGATAAACAGATCGACAAGCAGATCAGGGCGTTGTTTGAGTATGAGGTCAGGCACAGGAAAGGCAATAACATGGGAAATACCGGCTTTATCCTGTCATTGTTCTTTGGCACATTTTTTGTGCGTATGGAAAACTGGTACGGCTCCGGCCAGAGGCTTGGCAGCACCTTTTTCCGTTATCACAGGAAATGGGGAAGGCTGTATGATTCTTACATGGCCTTTGATGAAAATGAAAGCAACAAAAGCCGGAATGACCTGCTGCCCTTTACCGTCAATGATTAAAGCGTTACCATTTAGAAAACCGTCAGGAAGCCTTATAAAAAAGGCTCCTGGCGGCATTTTTATGATGTTATATTTACAGTAGTGGAAAGGATGGTGAACCCTTTTGCCAAAGGATGAACTAAAGCTGTACCGTGGCGAGGATTTTATAGTTTCCGACCACATTCATATCCATCAGCCTACCTTAAACGAAATCTGTGATTACGGCGAGGCTGACTATTACACCATGATCTACCAGCTAACTGCCACTCCCCAGTCCATGAAGGCGCAGCTGTGGGATGCAGGCATTGATTACACAAAAATAACCCCCTTTGAACTTTTTTACAGCATTTTATATAAGCTGTTTCCCGCCGAAAAGACTTCCATCCTGTTCGGCAGTCTGGACCTTTCAAAGTTTCAGGTTATGCAGAAAAAGGAAGACGGAACGGTTTTATTGTTTCAGGCAATCGGTAACCGGCCCGTCATTATCGATGCATTTACATATGAAGTAATAACGGATTATTTAAGATCGGTACATATGATACAAAAGGATAACAGACTTCCGGCAAATGACAGCACAAAAATGATCCTCATTGAAGACGCCAGGGAGGAGCTCAGACAAAATGCGGACAGGGAATACCACTCCCAGTTAAAGAACCTGATCTCTTCCATGATAAACCGCGAAGGCTTTAAGTACAACCATTCCCAGGTATGGGATATGAAGATCAACGCCTTTATGGATTCCGTCAAAAGAATTTCCAAGATCAGGAATGCGGATCTGCTTCTGCAAAGCGGATATTCGGGATTTGGCGTGAATCTCAAAGACATTTCAAACAAACAATTAGATTGGTTTGGAGAGCTTGAATAAAGCTCTTTAAATAGAAAACAAAAAAGAGGAGGAAAAACAATATGTTTAATCCAAATGAATTAGTTCTTGAAAAAATCAGAGCCGTTGAGGAGTACGACCCTGCTACAAGCGAGCTGACAGGCCGCTACACGCAGATCGAAGAGCCCAGTTTGAAAACATCCGCAGACGGCACAACGGTAACTGACGCCATGGGTGCGGAAATCGTAACCTTCTATCAGGCCCAGACAGGTACCTTCAGCTTCACAAACAGCCTCTTGTCCTTAGACCTTGCGGCAACACAGTTTGGTTCCGACAAGGAAATGGCCGGCAAAGACAACAAAATTGTGATCCCCGTATCCGAAACCATTACGATCGGCGCTGACCATACTGCCGTATTAAAGTATGTACCCGTAGGTCCTGCCGGCGCAGAAGTAAAATTTGCCAAGGTCATCAATGAAAACAATACTTTCGGTAAAACCTATGAAGTGGCTGCAGCCGCAGGCGAAGGCGTATTTACACTGAATGCTGAAACAAAAACCCTTACTTTCCCGGAGGACGTAACAGGCAGGGTATTCGTTCAGTACGAAAGAGAATCCGATTCCGCAGTAAGGGTAACCAAGAAAACGGACGCCCTTCCTAAGGTGCGCTCCCTCTTAGTTCATGCGATTTTCCATGATCCCTGCAATACAAATATGGTTTATGCCGGCGTTATCTCCATTCCCAGAGCACAGATCAATCCGGAATCCGTAGAGTTGAGCTTAAAGCCCGACGGCAAACACGCTGCTGAATACAAGCTGCAGAAGCCTTACTGTGATGAAACTGCCAGACTGTTCGACATTATCGTGTCCGAAGACTAAGCCATGGCGGAAAAATCCTTAAACGCACGCTGCTCCATATGCGGCAGGGGTTACCGCCTCTGCCGCTCCTGTCTTAATAAAGACTCTTTAAAGTCCTGGCGGTCCGTTACCGATACCATGGAGCACTACAAAATATACCTGGCCATCCACGGCTATACCCTGTCAAAAAACAAAGCCGCCGCAAAGGATGAACTGTGCCGCTGCGATCTATCCGGCCTTCCCGCCTTTAAGCCTGAAATTCGGGCGGCAATTGAGGAAATCATGTCATGATCCTCTCATGGGCACAAAATTTATTTTGAAATCTTCCTATACAGGGCGGGTGGATGCGCTATAGCCTTCTGCCCGTCTTAGGCGGCAGAATGGAGAGCTTTATGAATATCTACCTTGACCACGCGGCCACCACGCCGTTATCCCCGCCCATGCGGCAATATTTATCATCGCTGCTTCACGATTTCGGAAACCCTTCCTCTCTGTATTCCCTTGGATTACATACAAAGTCCGTTATCGAGGAAGCCAGAAGAAACACAGCCGGATTTATCAACGCCCCCGAACATGACATTTTCTTTACATGTGGCGGCTCCGCCAGCAATACGCTGGCAATAAAGGGTTACTGTTCCCGGCACGACTGCAATATTTTTTACTCTCCCCTTGCCCATAAATCCATTTTAAAATGCGCCGCCTCCCATAAAGAAAGCCGTCCCTTAAAAGTAAACAAAAAGGGCTTTCTTGATCTGACAGACCTGGAAAAACAGCTTTGTGGACAGAGCAGAACGCCTTTTGTTGTGATAGAATATGCCAATTCCGAGATCGGGACCATCCAGCCTGTAGATAAGATCATTGGGATCGTCCACCGCTATAAAGGCACTGTTTATGTAGATTGTACCGGAAGCATCCCTTCCATCCCTTTCGATGTGAAAAATGCGGATGTGGATATGTGCGGATTTTCTGCCCATAAGCTGGGCGCACTGAAAGGCTGCGGCGTTTTTTATAAAAAGCCCTCTATTGAAATTGAACCTCTGATCTACGGCGCACAGGAGAAGGGACTGTGGGGCGGCACCGAAAATGTGCTGGGAATCGCTTCTTTAGGCAAAGCCCTTGAACACTACGACTATTCTTTTGTCTCCTCCAAAAACCGCGATCATGTTCTTGATTTTATCCGTACAAGCATTCCCGGCACTTATCTGGTGGGCAGCCTTACAGACAGGCTGCCCCATAATCTGTATATCTGTTTCCAGGGCATTGAAGGAGAAGCTTTGATGATGCTTTTAGACCTAAAAGGCATTCAGGTATCCACAGGCTCCGCCTGCAATGCGAAAAGCCTGGACCCTTCCGATGCTTTATCCGCCATAGGCATGGACGAAAAAGACATTCACAGCTGTATACGTATTACATTTAGCGGACAGGAAACAAAAGAAGAATTAGACTATTTCTGCCGGGTCTTAAAAGAATCCGCCGCCAGACTGAAAACCCCGGACATGAACTAATATCCATACAAGTAACAGCAATCACATAGATAGCAAAATAAGAAAAGGAGGATGCAAAATGGCAATTACCATTTCAAACTATGGGATCAATCTGATCAAAAGATTTGAAGGCTGTCGTTTATCCGCCTACAAAGACGCCGTAGGCGTTATTACCATAGGCTACGGGTGGACCAAGCCCATAGACGGTAAAGCTTTGACCATGGGCACCACCATTACCCAGGCAAAGGCTGACGCCTTATTAAAAGAAGGACTGAAATCCTATGAACAGAAGGTCTTAAAATACGACTACCGCTATCACTGGAACCAGAACCAGTTCGACGCATTGGTCAGCTTTGCCTACAATATCGGTTCCATCGATCAGCTGACCGCCTCAGGAACCAGAAGCCTTGCTGAAATTGCAGAAAAGATAACGGCCTATCAAAAAGCCGGAGGTAAAGTACTTCCCGGGCTTTGCAGGAGACGGGAAGCCGAAAAACAGCTGTTTTTAAAGCCCTTATCCGGCCCCACCCCATCAGATGCAGACTCCCCTCGGCCGCTTACCTCTCCCTCTGCTGCACCTGATGTGAAGGTCAATACCCCCGAGGGGAATATTAAATCCATTCAGGCATGGTTGAATGCCCGTTACAAAACAGGGCTTGCTGCCGACGGCATCTTTGGTCCCAAAACGAGAGCCGCCTTGCTGAAGGCATTTCAAAAAGAAACCGGCTGTGTTCGTATAGACGGTCTCTGGGGCAGCGAGTCCAAAACCGCCGCCTCTTTTCATATTTTGAAAAAAGGATCCACAGGCATTCTTGTCACGATCTGGCAGGCCTGCCTCATCTGCTGCGGCTTTCTTCCCGGAGAAATTGACGGAGATTTTCAGGAAACCACGCTTAACGCCACTCTTTCCTTCCAGGAAGCATACGGTCTTATGCAGGACGGTATCGTGGGGAGACAAACATGGCAGAAAGCTTTTTCCAGTTAAGGCACCGGATTTCATAAAGACCTCTGCCCTACCCGGATATTTATATAAAATGAAAGAGAGATGTTGACTCTATGAATATGACCACTTTTTTAATTTTATTATCCGCCTTCTCGGTCATCAGCAGTCTGGTTACCGAAGGCATTAAAAATATGGCTGCAAATAAGGCAGACCTGTCTTACAACCTGATAACGCTGATTACCGCCTTGATCGTGGGCGGATGCGGAACGGCCGTCTATTACCGGCTGAATGCAGTCCCCTTTACTGCCAACAACGTCATTTACATGGTTCTGATGGGGCTTGCCAGCGGGCTGACCGCCATGGTCGGCTTTGATAAGGTAAAACAGGCCATAGAACAATTTACATGTAAATAGGAAAGGCAGATGTTTTCCCTATGAATGATTTATTAATTAATTATCTGTCTACAGTAAATCCCCCCATTATACTTGCCGCCGTAATGATCTGTTTTTTATGCTTCTGGACTCTTTTTAAAAACCGCGGCACGATCTCGGATTTCTTTAATAACCTTTACCAAAGAAAACAAAGCCGTCAAAAGCTTTTAACAACCATTCAGGAGAATCAGGCGGCAATTAAAACAATTATGGAAAACCGGGTCCATGACAGAGAGCAGTCTTTTGCCATTCAGAAAGAGCTTACGGACACCCAAAAAGAACTTGCCCAATCCCTTTTTACGATTTCCGAAAAAATTGATGCCATGCAGGCTCATACGGATAAACGCTTTCAGGAAAGCGAGCAAAGGAACAATAAACGGATCCGGGCTGAATTAAAAGACAAGATCAGCCGTTCCTACAGATATTACCACTCCGTCGGAAAGATCAACGATATGGAGTTAGAAGCATTGGAAGATTTGATCGAAGAATATGAAGCTGCAGACGGTCAGAACAGCTTCGTACACAGCGTAGTCCAGAAGGAAATGTATGCCTGGGAAAAGGTTGATAAAATATAAATATAACGAAAAGTCAGGATGGTGATGAAATGGCAAACGGAAATGTCGATAACAAAATTGTCGTTGGTATTGACCAGGCCGCATCAAAAAAGTTAATAGAAAAAGACCTGAAAAAACTCCTGTCCCAGATCAAGGATCTGGAGGTACAGGTCAGTCGTATCAAATTAGATAAAAAAGCAATCAGCGAATTGGAAGCCGGCTTCCAGTCATTGGGACAGGCTACCCAAAAGCTGTCGGATGGACAGAAAGGACTATTTGATGTCAGCTGGATTTCCACTGTCTCAGCCAAATATAAAGAGTTTTCCTCTTTTATCAAACAAATAGCCGAAGTGGCCAAAATAATGAACGGCGGAAAGGATTCTCCTTTAGCGCCTATTTTCGAAAGCTTAGATCGCCGAAAGGTACTTAAAATTGCCCGGATTTTAAGTCGGTCTAACATGGATAAGGAAATGATAAAACGGTTCATAGTACAAATCCATGCGTTTGGGAGCTTTAAAATAAACCAACGAGGAGTAATTGCTGGAAGCAGCTTATGAACATTCGACTAAAGCGGAACCGGTAACGGTATACGTAAATGTGCGAAAGCAGAAAAAACAGAATGTTCGGCATATGGTAACTTATGTGAAAACGTAAGGCAGGCCTAAGTGCTGTTAACAAGGCGTAATCAGCCCCACATATTCTTAAGAATCATTTCTAGCTGAATAACCCCTATAGACGGGAATAAAACAGCAAATAAGAATGTATGGTCAGAGACATACCCATCCTCAGAGTATATTCTGCCTCATTGAATATGCTTTTAAGGTATAGTGCGTATTGCGATTTTATAAATTTCAGTAATACGTTTGGACTCAAAATCCAACCATTAAAATTTATCGGCACATTCATTGCCGTACCATCTTTAAATATCCTACTATGCGATTAAATAATCTGGGCAATTCTATTAACGCAGCAAAAGATATTTTAAATGTATTCGAGCAAATGTCTGATTTTAAAGGATCAGATGCTGCGGATGAAACACTGAAAAAAATGGCCGGAGCACTCTCCGACTATTCCCTCGAGACAGTTAAATCAGCTGCAGGACAGATGGATCTGACAGAAGCTCAGGCTCAGGCTGTATTTATGGCAAAGGGCTTGGCAGATGCAGAATTAGATACAGCCGTTAAAACTGCCACACTATCTGCTGCACAAACAGAAGCATCTTCATCCGCATTAAATATTAAATCGATTTTTACAGGATTAGGAGCGACTTTAGCTTCACAGCCTGAACTGATAGCCGCAATCTCTGTTGCTGCGCTTGCCGCAGGCGGTGCATATATAGCATGGTATCATTCTGCCGAACAAGTATTAAAACGCCAAAGAGAACACAGAGCCGAGATGCAGAAAAGCATTGATTCTGCAAACAGCGAAGCCCGTTCATTTACTCAACAGGAAAATGAGCTGAAACAACTTTTAGAACAGTATAACAATGCGGCAAAATACAGCGATGAATGGTATGAATCAGCGAAAAAAATAGCTGACATGTCTGAAGACCTGATTATCGGCTATTCCGATGAAGGAGATGCCATTCTGGCAAATACCGGCAAAATCCAGGAACAGATTCAGGAATACCGGAACTTAGCAGAAACAAAGCATAATAGTGCCGTTGAAGAATCCAAAGAACTCATTGATACTTCTGTTGAAGACTATGAAGAAAATCTGAAAAAAAAAGAAAAAGAAGACGCTTTAATAAAACAGGCTCAGGACGAAATTGCTCGAAATCAGGCCTTGATCAGATCTAATCCTGATAGCGACGATGTTCAATTTTGGGCCGAAAATGTTTTTAACTGGCAGACCACATTAGATGGTGCACTTAGCAAATCTCAATTGTATGCAGATGATTTAAATGCCATCACAGATGAGGTTCGAGAATCTTATATGAATCTTCTGCCACAACTAGATGAAAATGCCTACACTGATTTTGAGAGAAATCTCCGTACTTCCTTATTGGATTACGCTTCTGCCGCTATGATCGATTCCAATGAATTCACAGCATTATACAATGGAATTAAATCATCTGACGTAAGCAAAAAACTATTTGAAAGCCTGTTCACATTACAGGATTCAAACATCAGTTATTCCGATTATTCAAGGCAGGCCCAGGAAATCTATGAAAAGCTTTTAACTCGGTTGAACATTACGGACGAAAGTGACCAGCTTGCATTAAAACTGGTACTGGGTATTGATGATGAGAGCCTTGCAAACGCCCGGCAGGAATTAGACGCCTTAAAAGTAAAATATGCGGGCAGACGCTATAACGGCTCTACCCTTGAGTACGGGGATATAGAATTTGCAAATTTTGCCGATACCCTTACGGACAGCGAATTAGATATTGCAAACTCAAACGAATTTGCCAGTGCAATTGAGCAAATTAAATTAGAGACCGGAAAAGCCAGATTATCACAGGAGGAATACAGAACTGCCCTTGATCTGGCATCAGAAGCCATACTGAATCAAAAAGATGCATCGGAACTGTTAAAAACATCTATATCCGACTCCGTGTCATCCCTGAGTGATCTACAATCCCAGCTTAATACCTTAGATTCCGCAATAATCAACTACGATGAAAACGGCTCTTTTTCCTTAGACGATTTAGCCGCTATTTCCGACTATTTCCTGTCTCTTGAAAACTTTGATACCTCCGCCGTTGACGGCGCATTATCCGTATTAAGCGACTCCTCTTCCACCACGGAAGAACTAACGAAAGCAGTAACTACCGTGGCAGACCAGTATTTACAGGCCTCCGGCATTTTAGATACGGTAACCGACCGGAATAAAGCTCTCATCATTTCACAGCTAGAGTCCATGGGAATCTCAAATGCCCAGGAAATCGTCAACGCAAAACTGGCGGCTTCCTATGGAACATTAGTACAGGCAGAAGCCATAGCTGCAAAATATTCCATCAATCTGTCCGCAGTTACCTATGATGAAATCAATTCTTTATTAACGGAAGGTCAGATTTCAGAAGTTACGGCAAGACAACTTGCTTATTATGCTATACAGAAACAATATTGTAACGGCGCTGTCATATCCACTGCAGCGGATTGCCAAAACATGATAAATCTTGCCAAAACAGCCGGATACAGTACGGAAGTCTTAAGCAGACTGGAAGCCTTAAAAGCCAGAATGGCCTCTTCTGATTATATTTTCAGCGAAACAGTCAGAACCAACGTATCCAATCAGATAAACCGCATTCTCTCCGAAGCAGGCGCCAATATGGCAAACTATGATATTGAAATACCACAGGCCACATATAACGGCGGCTCCGGTATTGCAAATGCATTGAACGATGCCGGCCAGGCCGCCCAAGCCTCTGCTCAGGAAATAGAGGATACCTACGAAGAACTTTTTGACTTTTTTGAACGTCGTACAGACGTATTAAACGATGCGCTGGATCTGCTGAATACGAATCTGGAAAATGTTTTTGGCTCATTTGCTAAAAATCGGCTGATCGATGCCCAAATAGGCATCAATAAAGAATCTATCAATAACCAGACCGACGCCCTGGCCATGTACCAGCAAAAGGCGTCCGAAGCTCTTGCAAAGATTCCTGCCGATTTACAAAGTAAAATAACTGAAGGCAGCGTATCTTTAACAAATTTCATCGGCTCCGGCAACGAAGATGTTGTGGAAGCCATTAAAGAATATCAGAACTGGGCGGACAAGGTTGCCGACTGCAAACAGGAACTGGGCAGCCTGAAAAAAGAATTAAGACAGCTTGAACTCGATAAATTCAATAATATCATATCGGATTTTACAAACCGCTTTGATATTTCCACCGATGCCCAGGATTTTATACAGAAACAGATAGCCTTATTTAAGGAAGCCGGCCAGTTGATCGGAACAGGCTTTTATCAGGGGCTCATCAAAGAATCAGAAGGTCAGTTAACCATTTTAGAACAGGAAAGACAGGCCCTTGCCGACGAACTTGCCTCAGGACTTGACAACGGTCTCATTGAAAAAGGCTCGGAAGAATGGCTTGAGATCATAGACGCTTTCAATAAAGTGGACAGCTCTATTCTGGACTGTAAAAAGGATATCGAAGAATTTAACAACGCCATACAAGACCTGCACTGGGATATTATCAAAAGAATACAGGAAAATTTTGACAACTTATCTGATGAAATGAAAAACCTCACAGGTCTGATCAATGATGCGGATGTTTCAGATGCCGAAGGGAACTGGAGCAAGGAAGGACTTACCCAGCTGGGATTATATGCCCAGGAATATGAAAAATCCGTCTATGCCGCAAATATGTATGCGGAAGAAATCGCAAAGCTCAATGAAGCCTTTGCTAACGGAGAATACTCGGCTACGGAATACGCCGACAAGCTTGCCGATTTAAAAAAAGCCCAGTGGGATGAGGTCAATGCCTCCGAAGCCGCCAAGGATTCTATTATATCTTTGAACAAAGAACGGGTTGAAACCATGGTAACGGCTATTGAGGACGAGATCGACGCCATGAAGGAACTGATCTCTTCCAAAAAGAATGCACTTGATGCCGAAGAGGAATTATACGAGTACCGCAAATCCATCAGCGAGAAAACCAAATCCGTTACGGATATCGAACGCCAGATTGCGGCAATGCAGAATGATGACACCGCTTCTACTGTGGCAAAAAGAAAAAGATTGGAAGAACAGCTTGCACAGGCAAAAGAAGAACTGGCAGATTATGAACATTCTCATTCCATAGATACCCAAAAATCGGCTCTCGATCAACAGTTTGAAGAGTTTGAAACAGATAAAGATGCAGAAATAGAAAGACTGCGTGAAACACTCAGCGACAGGGAGGCAGTTATTGCGCTTTCCTTTGAAACCGTAAAAGCCAACGCACAGCTTATCGGCAGTGAAATTGCTTTGATTGCACAGGCACATGGCATTACTGTTTCAGAATCCATAACCGCTGCCTGGAATTCCGGCGAAAATGCCGTCGCATCTTATGGCCAGACATTGGGAAACGGAGCAAGTACTTTTCTTACTAATATGAGCAATATGGCCCAGAGCGTATACGGGCTTCAAAGCCAGGCCGATGCTGCCGCCCTCTCCCTCTCAAATATGTATAACCAGAACAGCGAAAACCTGCAAAACAGTCTGACAGCTTCCTGGTACAGCGCTGCGAACCTGAACGCTGTTGCCCAGGCGTTAGATGCCAGCCTGATCAATGCCCTTGGACGGGGATATGATGTAAGTTCGCTGGTAAACGGTATGAGCTCCATAGGTAATGCCGCCTCAAACGCTGCGGGCAAAATCAGAGATATGATGGCCGCTTTAAGCGGTTTGGGTAATACATCTTCTGATAATGCTCGTTATGCTATTGCTATGGATGGCAAAACTGTAGATGACAATAACGGAAAAGGGTTTACAAGAGAACAGGCAGATAAGTTAAAATCAACTAAATATAAACATCATTATTATTATATTTATACTTTTGCCAAAGGCGGTCTTGTCACAAAAGATGATAACAACCCTCTAAACTATATTGCCAAGTCCGTAGGCGAAGACACCCTGATTGCCGCAAAGGACGGGGAACTGGTATTAAACCCTGCCGAAGCCGACGCATTTTTAAAACTGGCGCCAAATATGGATCTGTTTAACCGATTTATTCCCAGGATAGCCCCTGACAGTTCGGTAGAAAACATTCCTTTCATTGAAAAAGCCGCCCCGTCCGTACAAATTCATTATGATAATTTAGTACAGGTCCAGGGCGATGTAAACAACAGCAATATCAGGGAAATGAAAACGATCGTGGACGATGCGATCACAAAACAATTCAACAAATTTAACTCCGACTTACACAAAGCCGGCGTCAGATAATATCTTTATACTGGGCTGTATGCATTTGATTTAAGAATTCTAAATGCTACGGCCCTGATCATATACATGCCGAAATATTTTAAAGGCAGTACAGACACTATCATAAAAGGAAAGGAGTAAGCCATGAATGCATTTTTCAAGGACATTCGGATCGGAGACTTCGTTGCTTCCGAACACGGATTGATACCTGTCTCCTTTGATTATTCATGGGACGAAGAAAGCGACATTGCCATGGAATCGGAATCCGATGAAGAATATACAGGCAGAAATACCGTTCCGCTGGATTATGGAAGCACACATCAAAGTAAGCCGGAGTTTTCTGTTACTTTTATAAAAAGAACATGCGGCATAAATGAAAAGAGCTTTTTTGTAAATCATGATATCCGCTCCATTCTCCGGGAATTAACCGGGAAACAATATTACAGGGACCTGTATTTTTTAGACGATACGCTGCATACCGATGAGCGGATTCACTATAAGGTCAAAGTTGTCAGAACGGAACAGCGGAAAATCCATGGTCAGACCGTCGCCCTGAAATTTACTTTCCGATGCGATTCTTTCTGGGCTTATACAGATATACAATCCCGGGAATTTACTGTTAAAGGCGGCCAGACCATCCGCTTTTATAATTCCTCTGACGAGGTAAACGACTATTTATATCCGCAGATCGAGTTATCTCCGGCTGACGGCGGTAAATTAACATTAACAAACCGGTCTGAAAAAAATAGGATGACATCCATAGACAATAATACCGCAGATGAAATCATATTTCTGGATTCCCGGAACGAGAGCATCTCATCCTCTCATCCTGACAGAAGCATTTTAAACGATTTTAATATGAAGTGGCCGAGATTGATACCCGGGATGAACCTGCTTCACACTTCTGCCGACTGCAAAATGAAGATTACATATCAATTACTGAGGAAGGTGGTGTTCTAAACACAATGGGACTGCATTTTAATTATGACTACTGGAACAATATGGAAACTCCTTCCTTTATTTTATGTACTGTCGACAAAAACAGGATCGGCACACTGAATGTCAGCGGGAAGCATCTGCGTTACAATCATGAAATCCCCGAAATCTCCTTCAGAATTTATCAATTTGTGGACGGGGAAAAAAATCCTTATTATGACAAGGTTTTAGAGTTTCAGTACGTACTGCTTCCTGAAATAGGCTACTTTCAGATTATGCAAAAGCCGGTGGTTATCACTGACCGGAACATGGAATACAAAGAAGTTACTGCACAAAGCGCAGAAATTGAACTGGGACAAAAATATCTCAATACATTCAGCATTAATATGGGCACTGTGGAAAGCATCGACGGCGTATGCCTCTATCAGGCCGGGGATTCTAAGCACAGCTTGTTAAATCTGGTATTGGAAAAGCTTCCCTCCTGGTCTATCGACTATGTCGATCCCAAGATCGCCACGCTGCAAAGAAGCTTTGAAGTGGACAATCAGGATGTATACAGCTTTTTAACCTCTGATGTTTCAAAAGCCTTCGGATGCATTTTCATCTTTGATACCCTGCATAATACCATCCATGTTTATGAACAGGACTCCGTTAGTGAGGACACCAATATTGTCATCTCTTTTCAAAATCTGGCAAAGAAGATTAAACTGACCCCGGATGCAGACTCTGTCAAAACCTGTGTTACATTAGTTGGCAGCGACAGCCTGACGATCCGTGAGTTAAATATGGGGTATGACCGGATTTATAACTTTGATTACTTTGCCACGCCGGAGTATATGGGCCAGGAGCTGATCGATGCTTACAAAGACTATCAGAAAGCCTATGAGCAATATAACAAACAGTATACGCCCCTGCTTGCCGAGTATCAGGATCTAATTTTGGAAATTGCAAGGCTGGATCACGAAATGCTGCCGGAAACTCCGTTGCCCACAAAAGACGGACAGCTCATTACAACGGATGAATTGGCAGAAGATACGGAAGTCTGGAAAGAATACTGCCTTACAGAATTAGAAACCTATAAAAAGGCCTATGAAGGAAGGCAGTCCGTTTTAATGCAAAAGGGGTACGGAAGTGAAAAAAAGGTAGAATATGATGCCAGAGAAAAAGGTGTAGTACATGTCAATAATACTAATAGTAACAAACATATGTGCATAGAATACAAGTCATTATATCTTCCTGTTTATCATATTCTGCAAAATATTAATTCTGAAATTGCAGCAAGGAAATCTCAGATACAAAAATTGGAAAACCGTAAAAAAAGCTTAAAGCTTCAGATGGAAAACATCATATCCCTGATCGACATTCAAAAGAATTTTTCCAAAGAACAGTGGTTATATTTAAGCAAATTTATCAGGGAAGAAACTCTGTCCGATTCCAATTATGTAGTAACCAAAACCATGACCAAAGAAGAGGAACTGGAAATGAAGCATGCCTTCCTGGATTTTGGGAAAAAAGAATTATCAAGAGTTTCACAGCCCCAGTTTTCTTTTACAATGGACATGGCAAATATTTTTGCCTTTCCGGAATTCAGAAACCAACTGGACAAGTTCGATCTATTCAACTATATAACAGTCCTTATCCGGGATGATTACTACATGAAGGTAAAAATTCTTTCCTTTGATATTGATTTTGAGGACAGGAAAAACTTTTCCGTGACATTCTGCAGCATCTATAAATACAAAAATAAAGACATTTTTACAACTGCCGTGGATGCCATGGCGGCGGCTTCTTCCGCTTCCACTTCTGTCTCCTTTAACAAGTTCCAGTGGAACAACGGAACAGAGGACGCTTTTGATATAAAAGATAAGATTTCAAGCGGGCTGATCAATGCCGGAGTGAGCTTAAGCAACTCAAGGTCTACCATGGAAATTGACGAGCGTGGACTGTTTATGAATAATGATTCTGATTCCGAACATCCAAATGAAAAAACTGCATTGACCGGATCTAATCTGTTATTTACTACTGATAACTGGCAGACTGTAAGGACTGCTTTAGGCAGAATACAATATATAAGATCTGACGGGACAAACGTTGATACATATGGCCTGATCGCAGAAACGGTTCTTTCCGGGTATATTGGCGGTTCTTTAATTGAAGGTAACATCATAAACGGCGGGACTATTAATGGTAATAACATTAATGGCGGGACTATAACGGGAACTAATATCAATAACGGCAACGGAACATTTTCTGTAGATGAAAAAGGTAATATGATATCCACTAGTGGAACATTTAAGGGAACTATATCCGCCAGTGAAATTTCCGGAAGCAGTATTATCGGTACTTCTATCAATAATGGAAACGGAACCTTTTTTGTGGATTCGAACGGCAATGTTTCCGCACGTTCCATGGCAATAACAGGAGGCAGTATTTCAATTGCGAACAACAGCGACACTTCCTTTTCTGTTGATCAAAACGGGAAACTCACTGTAAAAAATGCTGTGATCGAGGGTAATATTACTGCTACCAGCGGCAGCTTCAGCGGGAATGTAAACGCTACCAGCGGGACCTTTGACAACGTTATCATAAAGGAATCCTGCACGGTTGCAGGTCAATCCATTACCGGAACGATCGGAAACAACGTGGGGTGGAATGGTTCTGCAATACAAAATGATTACATCGGTAATTTAAGTGCGGGAAAATTAACCATTGGAACGGTTGGAAGGCCATACATTTATAATGGCATCAGTATAACCGATGCAGGAAATAGTTTTGGAAACGGAAACGGCGACAATACTTTCAGGGCATTGCATATATATGCACAAAAACCAATACAGGCCGGCGGGTCATCAATAGGATCAAACGACGTACCATTTGCCGCAGTTTACTCCAGTGTTTTTAAGGGAAGCTTATCCAGCAGTTCTTCCAAAGAAACAAAAGACAACATAAAAGCATTTGACACCGGAAAATGTATTGGCATTATTAAAAACACAGAAGTTGTATCCTACAACTACAAAAATGACATAAAAGACAATTCGAAATCAATAAGAGAATTTGAAGAAGAAATAAAAAGATGTCTTTCACTAAAAGAGAAAGAAGAGGATGAAACCCTCAGAGAAATATATAGTGAAAAAATTGCAGAGATAAAACAAAACATAGAAATATTAAAGAACGAACGGGAAACATTTCCGGAAACCCGATATGGTTTTATTTCCGAAGATGCACCCTGGGAGCTTGTCTCTATGGACAGAAAAACAGTTGACACATACTCTGCAGTTGCTATGTGCTTCGGAGCAATACAGGAAATTGATAAACGAATAATGCAGTTAGAAGGATCCATAAACAATACATAAGGATCTCATGTCAGAATATCCAGTATCAAGGAGGTTTCAAATGGAAGAAAAAATTAAAAAACCCTTATCCCTTATCATAAAAGAATGTCGGGAAAATATTGAAAGCGCCATCAACACTTCTAATCTCCCGCCCTATTTATTAGAGCCTGTTTTGAAGGACTACTATAACCAGGTCTCCATTCTTGCACACAATATGACAACAGAAGAGGAAAATGAATATTTAAGCAGTTTAAAAAACGATTAAAACACGTTTATGAAAGAAGACTGTTCCTTTTAGGATGACAGTTCTCTTTTTATATCAACAAGGAGGGATGAAATGAACCCTATCATTACTTATATCACAACCGACCTGACAGCCAACAACAATTTTAACTACGTCCGCGCCGTCCAGGGCGACAACCAGACCCGCTATGTCCATATCACTTTGCTGGACAATCAGATCCCTTACAACCTGTCTGACATCGAACCTGTATTAAGAGGCAGTAAGCCCGATGGGACTACCATATTCAACCATTGCGGGATTTCGGACAATGGAGAGATCATTGTGGAATTAACCGGCCAGATTTTAGCAAGTGCAGGCACTGGAAAATATGAAATAGCCTTGTACAAAACAAACGGGCAGGATGAAGTCCTTACATCGTTTCCTTTCAATATCTATGTAAGCCCTGCGTCATTTAATGCCGGCAATATCACATCTTCCGACGAATTTACCGAATTGTCCGGCATTATAAAAAATATTGACAGTATCAATCAAAATGTTGAATCTGCAAAGGATTCCGCAGAAAACGCCAAACTGAGTGCAGACCAGGCCGTCGCAAGTGCAGTTTCCGCTTCTGACTCTGCCACACAGGCCGATTTAAGTGCAGCAGACGCTTTATCCTCTTCCAAGCTTTCCAAAAGCTGGGCAATAGGCGGAACAGGCATACGTGAAGGCGAGGATACGGATAATTCAAAATATTATTCTCAATTATCCTCTGACCATATGGATACTGCAAAATCCTATATGGACATGACAGAAACCTATAAAAACGATACGGCTTTGTTAAAAGAAGCAGCCTCCGACTCCGCAGATACTGCATCTTCCAAAGCTGCTGATGCTTTCAATTATGCCGAATTATCAAGAAGCTATGCCATCGGCACAGAAGGAACCGTGCGGGAAGGCGATGGATCGGACAATTCATACTATTATTCATTACAATCAGCTTCCAGTGCCAGGAGAGCAAACGATCTATTGAATCAAATTGATGTAAAGACCCAGAACAGCCTTCAGCAGATCGAGGACGCTCTATCAAGCACCACGCCGCAATTCTATTTCGACCATGCTTCCGGTATGCTCTCCTATTCCGGCGGGCGTTTTCATTGGGCTTTGGATAACAACGGACACTTATTATGGGAGGTAACAATATAATGACTGATATTGGAAAAATTTCTTTCGTTTATAAAGGCGATTACGACGAACTGACAACCTATGAGGAAAAAGACTGCGTTACATATAAAGGCAGCACCTTCTGCGCATTAAAAGCCGTAACGGGCATTGCCCCTGTTCACGATAATGAGAACTGGTGGCAGATGTCCAAAGGTACGGATGGCAATGGAGAAACGATCCTGCCGGAAGAACCCTCCGAACAGGAAGAAGGTTCTTTCTGGCTGTTAGAATATTAATTCGGGAGGAAAGAAAACATGGGAAAAATTTATAAAAACGGTATACTGTTTGCCGGAAGTACGGAAAACGCAAGATCTGTGGCTTTTGATAACACTGATACAGGGATGGAAGCTGATAATGTACAGGGCGCTATTGAAGAAATAAAAGATGATGTTGCTGAGATAAATAGTAATTTAAAGTGGAAGCTTATTGGCACGATTCCCGGTGGGGACTACGAAATTCGTAATATTGATTTTTCTCAATATGATGAAATCTTAATTGCATTTAAATACACAAAACAAAGTGACCCAGAAAATCCAAACGCAATGCGAAATTATACTATATATATTCCAAAATTAAATTTAACTCAAGCCATTGAACCATATCAAGTTGGATGTTATCAAAACGAAGCTGAAAGCGCAAATAATGTAATGTTTAGTGTAAAAATAAGTTTATCGAGTATAGAATATAGTAGATATTCTGCCTATATCAATAAACAAAATATACAATCAAATACTATATTAAAAATTTATGCAAGATAACTAATAGACACATTTTTATTTGAATTATTTAAACTAAGATTTTAAAAATCAAATTATTAAACATTAAGGAGGACAAAATGAGCATACTTTCAGGCTATAAAAAATTCAAAAAATACTTAAAGACCACTAACGGCTATCAGCTTATTTCCTATTTTACCTCTTCCGACACGGTCAACATGGTAGATGAAAACGGAAATATTACTGATACCACATTAACAGAAAGCATCAGCCAGGCCGGCAAAGGCCGTGAATTAACACAAGCAGAATACGATGCCTTAAGTGAAGCGGAAAAGAAAAACGGGACTGTATATTACATAACCGATGATGATGGCGTTGTTTCTGTTGTCGCGCTGACTCGGGAAGCATACGAGGCCTTAGGCAATACAACTTCATCTGATGGACGTATTTATTTGATCACGGATGAGAATATGGAAGAAACTGCAAAAAATATTGCCTTTGACGATTCCAACACGACTATTGATGCAACAACAGTTCATGAAGCAATAGAAGCGATTGATACACAGTTAACGAATAAGTCAATAGCTTATTCTACTCTATTAAATAAAAAACATATATCAGGAAATGTTCGGGAACTTGTTAGCATGTCAGATGAATTAACAAAATACAAATTTGTGTCATTTTTATTTTATTGGAACAATACTACTGTACGTGCTCAGCAAACATATCCTGGTTCGTGTTTTGGAAGTATTATTCAAAATGTAGTTTTATATGGCGGTAATGAAGAAAATATTATTCAGGTCTGGCCTAAAGACAGCAATTCTATTTATGTACAAATGGCAGATAACGATTACATCAGTTTAAGCATTATTGCATGGAATTGATCTTTTAAATTCAGAAAAAACAAACATTAAAGGAGAATTAATATGCCTACATTAAGATATAACGGAAATAAAATTGGTGGAACTGTAGAAGATTCTCTACATGTTAATTTTAACAATGCCAACACAAATCTTGAAGCAACCAATCTTCAGGAAGCTGTTGAAGAGCTAGAAAATAATGCCTTTTCCGGAGATTACAATGATCTATCCAACAAACCGGCTTCCCTGAAAAATCCCCAAAAACTCACTTTTACCGGAGGAGTTACCGGAACATATGACGGAAGTGCCGCAAAATCAGTAGCAATTCCAACCACACTTCCTGCAAATGGCGGTAATTCTGATACAGTGGATAATAAACACGCTTCTGATTTTATTCTGAAATCAGGCGGCACCATGTCAGGCGCACTAAATTTTGCAAATAATACATGGAATGCAATTGGAGACGATGTTTATATAGGAGATAGAAATATTCCGGGAAGTTTAGTATTAAAACCTAAAACACCTGAAACTATCGGGTCCGGAATTTATCTTTTAAGCAATGGTGAAAATTGGAAATGTGTTTTTCAGATGGGAACTCAGGGGCAATGTGCAATCGGCAGTGAACAGGCAGATACCTATATTATTACTAACGGAGCTTGTTATGTATCGAATAACACCAACACAGCCAGAGCACCCATCCATGCTTCTAATTTTGTTCAGTCCTCATCTAAAAGAATCAAAGAAAATATCGAGGAAATGACCAAAGAAGAAGCCGGAAAAGTCTTATTGCTCAATCCTGTAACATACGATTATAAAAACAAAGAAAACGGAACCGGATGCAGAGGATTGCTGGCTGAAGATGTTGCTCCCATTATCCCCTCATGTGTGATCGGAAATATTGATTGTGCAGATGATGACGAAAAGTCCATTGAAGCAATCGGAATTGACTACTCAAAATTAGTTCCATACTTAATAAAAATGGTACAGATGCAGCAGGATGAGATCAATGAATTAAAAAGTATATTAGGTAAGTCTTGACAGATCTGATTCCATTCAGGCTTATCTAACAAATTTATATCATAAAAGACAAAGAACTCCTGAAAACCTTATGGATATGTTTTTCAGGAGTTCTTTAGCAGAGGAAGAGGGAATCGAACCCCCGTTAACGGTTTTGGAGACCGCCGCACTACCGCTGTACTATTCCTCTATATTGCGGAAGTATTTACAACCACCGAAAACGATTATAGCATACTCCCCTTTATTTATGCAAGCCCTAAAATAAATTCTCTGCCATTTCCTAAATTGCAAAAGTAACTTC
>DEUB01000056.1 GCA_002362385.1 Lachnospiraceae bacterium UBA3273 | reverse complement strand
TGGATAAAACTACGGAAACTCAAGGAAATTACATCTTGCATTTGCCGGGGAAGTGTCCTATAATAGAAACGCAACATCTTGTGTGGGACGATGAATATTAATACTAGATTTGGGGAAAATAGGAGATGTTCAAGTAGCAGGAACGGCGCCGGAATGCCGTAAAATCAGTGTATTGCAAAGAAAGGAAATTGTAGTGAGAATTATTAAAAGAAGCGGGAAGGAAGTCGGGTTTGATATTTCCAAAATCATGGCTGCCGTGCAAAAAGCCAACAGGGAAGTAAAAGAAGCCGATCGTATGAGCCAGGAGCAGGTTGATGAAATTTCCAACCGGGTAGAGGAAATCTGCATGGATATGGCCCATACGCCAAGCGTGGAAGAGATTCAGGATATGGTAGAGGACCAGATCATGGACCAGCACGCATTTGAAGTAGCACGGAAGTATATCACATATCGTTATAAAAGAGCCCTGGTTCGCAAGTCCAATTCTACGGATGAACAGATCCTGACTTTAATTGAATGCAATAACGAAGAAGTGAAGCAGGAAAATTCCAACAAAAATCCCATTGTAAACAGCGTACAAAGAGACTATATGGCAGGGGAAGTCAGCAAGGATATTACGAAAAGATTTTTGCTGCCTCCGGATATCGTAAGGGCCCATGAGGACGGAATCATCCATTTTCATGACGCGGATTATTTTGCCCAGCATATGCACAACTGCTGTCTTGTAAATTTAGAGGATATGCTCCAGAACGGTACGGTCATCAGCGAGACCATGATCGACCCGCCCAAGAGCTTTTCCACGGCGTGCAATATCGCTACCCAGAGCATTGCCCAGATCGCCAGCAGCCAGTACGGCGGGCAGAGCATTACCTTGTCTCATCTGGCTCCTTTCGTGGACGTGAGCAGACAGAAGCTGCGCCGCCTTGTTACCAAGGAATTTCAGGAGGCGGGACTGGAGCTTGTGGAAGAGCAGATCAACGCCATTGCGGAAATGCGGGTAAAGGAAGAAATCGAGCGGGGCGTCCAGATGATACAGTATCAGGTCATTACCCTTATGACCACCAACGGTCAGGCGCCTTTCGTAACGGTATTCATGTATTTGGATGAGGTGCCGGAAGGACGCACCAGGGATGACCTTGCCATGGTCATTGAGGAAATGCTAAGGCAGAGGATCCTGGGCGTCAAAAACGAAAAGGGCGTATATATTACCCCGGCCTTTCCAAAACTGATCTATGTATTGGAAGAGGATAATGTACGGGAAGGCAGTAAATACTGGCATATTACGAAACTTGCGGCACAGTGTACCGCAAAGAGGCTGGTGCCCGATTACATTTCCGAAAAGAAGATGAAGGAGTTAAAGGACGGTAACTGTTACCCCTGTATGGGATGCAGATCCTTTTTAACGGTCTATCATGATGAAGAGGGAAAACCCAAATTTTACGGACGGTTTAATCAGGGCGTGGTAACCCTGAACCTGGTGGATGTGGCTTGTTCCTCTGACAGAGATATAGACAAGTTCTGGAAGATCCTGGATGAAAGGCTGGAGCTTTGCTACCGCGCCCTTATGTGCAGGCACAACAGGTTAAAGGGAACGCCTTCCGATGTAGCTCCCATACTCTGGCAGGACGGTGCGCTGGCAAGGCTTAAAAAGGGAGAGACCATAGACAAATTGTTATACGGCGGTTACTCCACCATTTCCTTGGGCTATGCGGGACTTTGCGAATGCACCAGATATATGACGGGCAAATCCCATACGGACCCGGTGGCAACTCCTTTTGCCCTTGAGGTCATGCAGCATTTAAACGATGCCTGCGCCAAGTGGAAAAAGGAAAACAATATTGATTTCAGCCTTTACGGGACGCCTTTGGAGTCTACCACTTATAAATTTGCAAAGTGCTTACAGAAACGCTACGGCATTATCAAAGACGTAACGGATAAGAATTATATTACCAACAGCTATCACGTTCATGTGACGGAGGAGATCGATGCCTTCAGCAAGCTGACCTTTGAGGCGCAGTTCCAGAAGCTTTCTCCCGGCGGGGCCATCAGCTATGTGGAGGTGCCCAATATGCAGAACAATATTGAGGCGGTCATTTCCATTATGCAGCATATTTATGACAATATCCTGTATGCGGAGTTGAATACCAAAAGCGATTACTGCCAGAAATGCGGCTTTGACGGAGAAATCAAGATCGTAAGTGATGATGACGGAAAGCTTGTATGGGAATGCCCCTGCTGCGGAAACAGAGATCAGGATACCATGAATGTGGCAAGGCGTACCTGCGGCTATATCGGTACGCAGTTCTGGAACCAGGGACGGACCCAGGAGATTAAGGATCGGGTACTGCATCTATGAACTACGCATCAATTAAAAAAACGGACATCGCCAATGGGGTTGGTGTCCGTGTTTCTTTATTTGTATCCGGCTGCACCCACCATTGTAAGGAGTGCTTTAATCCGGAAACGTGGAATTTTGAATATGGAGATCCTTTTACAAAAGAGGTGGAGGAGGAGCTTTTAGAAGCTTTAAAGCCGTCTCATATCAAAGGTCTGACCCTTTTGGGCGGAGAGCCTTTGGAGCCGGTCAACCAGCGGGGACTCATCGCCTTTTTAAGAAAGGTAAAAGAAAGGTTCCCGGATAAAACCATCTGGTGTTATACAGGTTATACATTGGAACGGGATTTGTGGGAAGAAGAAGGAAGAGCGCGGTGTGAGGTAACGGAGGAATTGCTGGGGCTTTTGGATATTCTTGTGGACGGAGAGTTTATGATAGAGAAGAAGGATATCCGTCTGAAATTCAGAGGCTCTTCCAATCAGAGGATTCTGGATATGAAAAAGAGCACCGAAGAAAAAAGGGCGGTTTTGGCGACGGATTTTCTGTGAAATATTTGCGTGTCGTGAAATAAATCATCCAAAATATGGTAAACTTAGAGAAAGAAGAAAAGTTTTTTAGCAGGAGGACAATTTTGTATGAATCAAAAAGCGATGTTTCAGTTAAGCTACGGTCTCTTTGTGCTGAGTGCAAAGGACGGGGATTTTCAGAACGGATGTATCATCAACACGGCGATGCAGGTAACGGATTCGCCTCTGCGTATGAGCATTACGGTAAATAAGGGCAATAAGACCTGTGAGATGATCGAAAAGACAAAGGAATTTAATGTTTCCGTACTGACCCAGAAAACCCAGTTTGAGGTCTTTACCCATTTCGGATTCCAGAGCGGCAGAACGGCGGATAAATTTAAAGGATGGGCCAATAAGGAAACGGCGGAAAACGGTATTTATTACCTGACGGGGTGTACCAATGCCTATATCAGCGGAAAAGTTACGCAGACAATTGATTTAGGCACCCATATGATGTTCATTGCAGACGTAACGGCGGCGGAGATCTTATCTGAAGAACCCAGCGTGACCTATACTTATTATCAGCAGAACATCAAGCCGAAGCCCGTGGAGCAGAAAAAAAGCGGCTACACCTGTACCATATGCGGTTATGTGTATGAAGGGGACGAGCTGCCGCCGGACTATATCTGCCCTATCTGTAAGCACGGAGTTGATGCTTTTGTGAAAAATTAATCTATAACCGACGTTCCGAGAGGAAAGTCCGAAATTAAGCATTGGGGAATGAGTAATTGAAACATTCATACTAAAGGAGCAGTTCTATGAAGTTCATTCATCTGTCAGACCTTCACATTGGAAAACGAGTGAACGAATATTCCATGCTGGAGGATCAGCGCTACATTCTGAAGCAGATCCTGAAAATAACGGAGGAAGAAAAGCCGGATGCGGTATTGATCGCCGGGGATATTTATGACAAGAGTATTCCCGGCGGCGATGCCGTTATGCTTTTTGACAGGTTTCTGACAGGGCTTTCGGAGCGGGAGATTCCTGTTCTGTTAGTCAGCGGCAACCATGATTCCCAGGAAAGGCTGGCTTTTGGAAGGGAGCTTTTATCCGAAAGCGAGGTTTATATCTCGGAGGTTTTTAACGGGAAGATAACAAAGGTTACCAAAGAGGATGATTATGGAAAAATTAACTTTTACCTGATCCCCTATTTAAAGCCTGCCATGGTCAGACATTATATGCTGGAGAAGGAGATCACGGATTATCAAAGCGCCATGGAAGCGGTTATAGAAGGACTGGATGTGGATTTTTCGGAGAGAAACGTATTTCTGGTCCATCAGTTTTTGACAGGGGCGTTAAGGAGCGAGTCGGAGGAAATATCCGTAGGAGGGCTGGATGATATTTCTGCAGAGATTTTTGACGGGATCGATTATGTGGCGTTAGGCCATATCCACAGGCCCCAATCCGTTTTGAGGGAAACCGTGCGGTACTGCGGAACGCCTTTAAAATATTCCTTTTCCGAGGCGGAGCAGAAAAAGAGCGTTACTGTGGTAACCATGAAGGAAAAGGGAAATATAGAGATTGCAGAACGGGAACTGACTCCTCTTAAGGATATGCGAAAAATAAGGGGAAGCTATGAAGAACTGACTGACAGGGATAATTATGCGGGCACGGCAGTAGAGGACTATCTTGCAATTACCCTTACGGATGAAGAGGATATTCCCGGCGTTATGGGAAGGCTTTCCTCCATTTATCCCAATATCATGAAGTTAGAGTATGATAATCGACGGACAAGGGCGGCAGGTATCGACTATCTGGGAGAACGGGCATATGAGAAAAAGCCGGGAGAGCTTTTTGAAGAGTTTTATGAAAAGCAGAACGGCATGCCGATGAGCGAGGAACAACGGACGTATTTGCAGGAGTTGATCGAGTCTATCTGGGAGGAAAGCCTATGAGACCTTTAAAGCTTATCATGTCCGCCTTCGGACCCTATGCCGGGGAGGAAACAATTGATTTTGAAAAAATGGGAAACAGGGGGCTGTACCTTATAACCGGGGATACCGGTTCCGGTAAGACCACTGTTTTTGATGCGGTCTCCTTTGCCCTTTTTGGAGAGAGCAGCGGGGGAAACAGGGAGCCATCCATGCTTCGCAGCCGTTTTGCGGAGGCAAAGACCAAAACCTTTGTGGATCTTACCTTTTTATATAAAGGAAGAGAATACCGGGTCAGAAGAAATCCCGAGTATTTAAGGCCCAAGGACCGGGGAGAGGGGGAAACCGCAGAGCGGGCCGATGCCGTTCTTTATCTGCCGGGAGACGGTATTGTTGAAGGCGTTAAAAATGTCAATGAAAAGATTGCGGAGCTTTTAGGGGTCAATAAGGATCAGTTTTCCCATATTTCCATGATCGCCCAGGGAGAATTTTTAAAGCTTCTTTTGGCGGATACCAAAAAGAGAAGCGAAATTTTCAGGGAGATCTTCGGAACAAAAAAATATCAGGCATTGCAGGACGCCTTAAAGAGCCGCAGCGGAAAGCTTCACGATGAATACGATGAAATTTCCCGGAGCATCAGACAATATCTGGAAGGAGTGCGCTGCCCTAAAGAACATATCCACTTTGAAGAATTTGAAAAAATGAAGTCGGAAAAGGAGTTTGCCTCCAACAATCGTTTGCGGAAAATGTTAGCGGAACTGTGTGAGGATCTGCACGGTCAGACAAAGGAATTGGAAAGCGACCTTAAGAAAACGGAAAAAGAGATAGAGCGCAACAGTCATTATCTGGGTATTTACAAGTCCGTGAAGGAGGGAGAAGAAAATCTCCAAAAGATGGAGGAGAAGAAGGAAAAATTTACCTTAAGGCTTTTGGAATGCAGGGAACTGCTGGCAAAACAGGAGGAAGGGGAGCCGGAGCGAAAAGCTCTTTCGGAAGAAATTACCATAAAGAAGGAAAAGCTCAAGGAGTACGAGGAGTTGGATGGGCTTGTAAAGAGCCATAAGGAAAGGGAAAAACAGTTACAGGAATCGAAAAAGAAGATCGGAAAAGAAGAAAAGGCAATAGAAAAACTGGAAGCTGAGAAACAAAGCGGACAGGAGCAGAAAGCCCTTCTTGGCAATCCTTTGGAAAAATATGCAAAAGCGGAAGGGGAAAGAGAAAGGGTTCAACGGCTTTTGGAGGTTTTTGAAGAATATCAAAGGAATTGTGAACAGATCGACGAACTGCAAAAAGAGGAAACGGCCCTTCAGAGGAAGTATAAAAAAGCAGCGGATGATTGGGAAAAGAAGTTGTCCTATGCTAACAATCTGGAACGGGCATTTCTGGATGGACAGGCCGGTGTGCTTGCGGCAAAGCTGGAACAGGGTAAGCCCTGCCCGGTCTGCGGTTCCACAGAGCATCCCCATCCTGCATTGTCCCATGAAGAGATCCCCGGTCAGGATGAGGTAGAGCAGGCAAGAAAAGAGGGGGAGGCCGGACGGAAGAAAGCGGTGGACTTAAGCGAGCAGGTAAAAGAAACTGCCGGCAGAAGAAAGGCCTTAGAGGAAAAAGGGAAGGATGGCGAAGATAAGCTTTTCAGGGTGTGGCAGGAAAATATGGACCTTCCCTTTGAAGAAAAGAAGGCGGAAAAGGCCATAAAGGAAAGGATTTCCAAAGCGGACGGGGAATTGAAGAAGGCGGAAGCCCAAAAGGAGAAGCTGCAGAAGTTAGAAGAGCGCCTTCCGGAGTTGGAAAAGGAACTGAAAGAAAAGGGAAGTCTGTTCCAAAAGCTGAAAGAACAGGCGGCAAAGGAGGAAGAAAATGTCCGTTCTCTTTGGAAACAGATAGAGGGCATGAGAGAAAAGCTGGGATTTTCAGGGAAAAAAGAGGCGGAGGCCCATATAAAGGAACTGGAAAAGAATCTGACCGCCATGGTAAAGGCTTACGACGCTGCAAAAAAGGAAACGGAAAATGCGGAAAAGGAATTGTCAAATACGGAGGCTTCCATTAAAACCTTGGAAAAGACCATAAAGAAATCCAGGAAAGAAATGGGAGAAGCGGACGGAGAAACGCTCCTTGCAGGGCAGGAGCGGCTTGCGGGAGAAAAGGCGCGCATCAGCGCCAAGAAGCAGGAAACGGAACGGATGTGGAATGCGGATGATTCCGTGCAAAAAAGTGTGGCTTCACAGCTTGACAGATTAGAGGAAACGGGTGCAAAATGGCAGATGGTAAAGGCACTGCACAACACCGCAAACGGAAGCATTGCGGGAAAGGATAAGATCATGCTGGAAACCTATGTACAGATGGCTTATTTTGACAGGATCATTGACAGGGCCAATGTGCATCTGATGAAAATGACCGATGGGCGTTACGATCTGCTCAGGAGCAAAGAAGCGGGTAACCAGAAGAGCCAGAGCGGTCTGGAACTGAATGTGGTGGATCATTATTATATGAATAAAGACGGCGGGAGCCGGAGCGTGAAATCCCTGTCGGGAGGGGAGTCCTTTCTGGCGGCTTTATCCCTTGCCCTTGGCATGAGCGAGGAAGTCAGCGCCAATGCAGGCGGTATTGAGACGGACGCTTTGTTTGTGGACGAGGGCTTTGGCACTCTGGATGAATCCGCATTGGACCGTGCGGTCAGCGCATTGCAGGAGTTGTCTAATGCGAATCGGATCGTGGGCATCATTTCCCATGTTCCGGAGTTAAAGAATCGGATCGAACGGCAGATCGTCGTTAAGAAGACAAAAGGAAAAGGAAGCGGGACGGAACTGGTAGTATGAAATATCCCAATGTATGCAAAGGAACATTTATAGAAAGGCCCAACCGTTTTATCGCTTATGTAGAACTTGAAGGAAAACGGGAAGTATGCCATGTGAAAAATACGGGGCGGTGTAAGGAACTGCTCATTCCCGGCCGGGAAGTGTACCTGACCCGTTCCCATAATCCCGCAAGGAAAACGGCATATGACCTCATTGCCGTACAGAAGGGAGAACGGCTTATCAATATGGATTCCCAGCTTCCCAACGGGGCGGCATATGAGTGGCTTACGGCAAAAAAGGATGAGTTTGGCATTGCATCCCTTAAGAGAGAGGTAACCCATGGCAATTCCCGTTTTGACTTATGGGGAATGGGGAAGGACGGAAAAGAATTTTTTATAGAGGTAAAAGGCGTTACTTTAGAAAACGAAGGTGTTGTCAGATTTCCCGATGCTCCCACGGAAAGAGGGATCAAGCATGTGGAGGAGCTGGCAAAGTGCGTGGAGGAAGGCTATGGGGCGGCCGTTTTGTTTGTTATCCAGATGGAAGACGTGTCATGGTTCGGACCAAACTGGACTACCCATGCAGCTTTCGGGGAGGCGCTTATTAAGGCCGAAAGAGCGGGGGTTATGATCAAAGCCGTGCGCTGTATGGTAAAACCGGACGAAATGTACATACTAGACGGAGTAGAGGTAAAATTAGATAAGCCGGAAGCTGATATGGTAAAGGGAGACAAAAAAGGAGCGAAATCAGGAAGGGATAGAGGCGCATCGATTCAGTAAAATGTCGGATATGATGATAAAATGAAATGGATCAAGATAGGGTCGGCGTCAAGGATAGAGATGGCTAAAAAGAGCAGGAGAAAAATATGGCTGAAACAATGAATTTGCAAGTAAACAAAAATTTAGAGCATTTGAAGAAAAAGAAATTATTTCTTTTTGATATCGATGGGACCATTGCGCTTTCGGAGGATGTGATAGAGGGCACTTTTCCCCTTCTTTCCTATATCAGGGAGATCGGCGGAAGAGCTGTTTATATTACCAATAATTCATCCAAAAGCACAAAGGATTATGTGGAAAAATTCAGACGTATGGGAATCGACGCCGGGGCAAAGGACTTTGTGACGGCAGGAAGCTACACCTTATCCTATCTTAAGGAGCATCATAAAAAGGATCTGATCTTTGCCATGGGAACAAGTTCTTATGTAGAGGAATTGAAGAAAAACGGCCTTTCCATAACGGAAGAATACGACGGGAATGTGGATGTAGTCCTCACGGCCTTTGATACGGAGCTGAATTACGCAAAGGTGGAAAACGCCTGCCGTCTGTTAATGGAGCGGGGGAAAGAACGGCTCTGGCTTGCCACCAACGGGGATCTGCGCTGCCCTGTGGATTTTGGCATGATTCCCGACTGCGGTTCCATCTGTAACATGATTTCTGCAGCGACGGACAGAGCGCCCCGGTATCTGGGAAAACCTTCCCCGGGACTTGTGGAATACAGTATGGAAATGACCGGATTTTCCAGGGGAGAGACCTTAGTCGTGGGAGACCGGATCTATACGGACATTGCCTGCGGGGAAAATGCGGGCGTGGAAACCTGCCTTGTATTTACGGGAGAGGCTAAGGCGGAGGACGTGCCAAAGGCGGAAAGCCGGATCGATTTCTGCTTTGAGACGGTCAAGGAGCTTTACAAAGAACTGACAAAGGCATGAAATCATCATGATCACAGTCACAACGGAAATAAAACTGACACACAGAAAGGCTTATCAATGGAACAAAAGAGAATTACATGGATCGACGGATTAAGAGGGGCGGCCAGCCTTTTTATCGTTTTCCATCATTTTATCATGGGATATTATCCTGCCGCATATAAAGGGGCGGAGGGTCTGCCCCATTTGCAAAAGGGAGTGGAAGCAGCGTTTTCACAGTCCCTGCCGGGATTTTTTGTTACGGGGGATCTGTGGGTCTCCGTATTCTGCCTGATAAGCGGGTTCGTGATTGCTAACCAGGTTTTCCATATGAAGGATGAAAAGCAGTTTTCCAGATCTCTGTTAAAAAGGTATCCAAGGCTTATGCTTCCGGTTTTTGCATTGTCTGCCATTGTTTATGTGATGCTGCATCTGAACCTGTTTTATAACGGCCCGGCGTCCCTGTTGTCCGGCTCGGAATGGCTGGCGGAATTTTATCAGAATAAGACCACTCTTTATGACCTGTTCTTTTCCAGCATTGTAGATACCTGGATCGTAGGGATGTCCACCCTGTACTCCAATGCTTTCTGGATGCTGGCGGAGCTGTTTGCAGGATCGTTTATGGCATATATCCTGGCGGCCATGGGCAGGGGGATGAATAAGAGGATGCTTTATGTTTATATAGGGGCCGTGCTTTTGTACCTTTCCACCAACAGCCGCCTGACGGACTTTGCATTGGGCGTGCTGGCGGCATATATTATCGAGCGGTTTGGGGAGCGCATGAAAGCCCATAAGAAGGCCTGCGTCTGTGCCGGGATCCTTATGCTGGGGACGGCTTTGGTGTTCGGCGCATATCCTGTGGGGCACGAACCGGATAATGCCTACCGCATTTTGAACCATCTGCCCGACCGGCTGAATCCTGTCTATTTCTATCATATGCTGGCGGCGGCGCTTCTTATTATGGGCATCTGGCTTTTGGAGCCTTTAGGAAAAGCCCTTTCGAAAAAACCGGTTTTGTTTTTGGGGAAAATATCCTATTCCCTGTACCTGGTTCACATTCCGGTAATCTATTCCCTGTCCGCATGGCTTTTGGTAAGATTTATGGCGGGAACGGGAAATTATAATCTTTCCGCAGGATTGTCCTTTGCCATATCTCTACCGGTCATGATACTTTTGGCATGGCTGTTTTACCGGTTTATTGAAAAAAACTGTACAAGGCTTATCAATAAAGCTGTGGATAAGTTGACGGAAGAGGAAAGCCAAAAGAAGCATGACGGAGTAAAAAGCAAATGATCAGGTAACAGAAAGATCAAATAGGCCGAAAATCAAATAGCCGAAATATTAAGTAAAAGGAAAATCAAATAAGCGGAAGAAAAGTGCATAAACTATTAATACAAAATAAAGGAATGGTTTATGCAAAATGGAAGAAAAGCTTATTTATAATTTGAAAAAGTGGGAAGCGGCCGAGGCACTTTTTGTGGCGTGTTTCGGAACCCTCTGGCACTTTGTCTATGAATGGTCGGGAGAAAATTTCCTGTTGGGACTGATCGCACCGGTAAATGAGAGCGTGTTTGAGCATTTGAAGCTTTTGCTTGTGCCGGTTTTTTTGTTTACTCTGATAGAATTTGTATACCTTACAAAGCTGCGGGGCTGTCTTTTGTGGAGAAAATGGCAATCCATGATGGCGGGCATAGCTTTTATCGCGGCATTTTATTACTGTTATACAGGCATCCTGCAAAGGGATGTGGCGTGGCTGGATGTAGGCTCCTTTTATGCGGCGGCGGTATTAAACAGCCTTTTGGCATACCGTTTGCTTCAGGCTCCCTGCAAGAAAGAAAGGAGGCTTGCAGGATGTCTGGCATGGGCGGCGTCCATTTTTTTGATGGTCTTAGGAACCCTTTATCCGCCTGTAGAAATGCTGCCCGGCCTGTTTTTATCCCCCTGACCGGCAGGAAATTCAGAGAGTATCCCAAGTGTCCGGGAAGTACTCCCGATCGGTTAGGAAGAGTACCTTAATCGGTTGGAAAGAATATCCTAAACTAACAGATAAAAGAGAATGGAGAGAAGATCATGAGGTTCCTGTTCGAATTGTACGGCACATTTTTTAAGATCGGTATCCTGACCTTTGGGGGCGGCCTTACCATGCTGCCGATGTTAAAATATGAGATCGCGGAAAAAAAGAAATGGACTACGGAGGATGAGCTTTTGGACTGTTACGCCATCGGGCAGTGTACGCCGGGGATCATTGCAGTCAACACCGCTACTTATGTGGGCTACAAAAAAGCGGGGGTATCGGGAGGAATCTGGGCCACCCTGGGCATGATCTCCCCTTCCCTTGTGATCATTACAATCGTTGCGGCCTTTATGAAGCAGTTTATGGATAACGTCTGGCTGCAGCATGCCTTAATGGGAATCAGGGGCGTTGTCTGTGCCCTGATGCTCAATACGGTGTTGATATTAGCAAAAAAAAGCCTTGTCCGTCCTTCATGCTACATAATCTGTATCGCCGCTTTTATTCCTGCCATGTTTACAAAGTTCCCTACCGTATGCATTATTCTTCTTGCCGCGGTATCGGGCATCCTGATTCAGAAAGCGGGAGGTAAGGCGGAATGATCAAATATTTTCAGGTTTTTTATGAGTTCTTTAAGATCGGACTCTTTGCCATAGGCGGGGGACCGGCCACCATCCCTTTTTTAATGGAATTATCGGAAAAAACCGGGTGGTATACCATGGAAGAGCTGACCAATATGATTGCCATCAGCGAGTCCACGCCGGGGCCCGTGGGGTTAAACATGGCTACCTATGTGGGCTTTAAGACCTTAGGTCCCTTTGGCGGTCTCATATCCACCATAGGGCTGACGGTTCCCAGCGTGGCCGTCATTATCCTGGTGGCAAAATTTTTAAATGACTTCGATGAAAATCCGTATGTGAAAAGCGCATTTTTCGGAATCCGTCCTGCAGTGACCGGTTTGATCCTTTCTGCGGTCATCGGTATGTGCAAGGCTTCCCTCTTTGTTACAAATGCCGGGAGAATGGAACCCTTGACGGGAAGCATTGTGATCTGCGTCGTATCTTTCTGCCTTCTTCGGATCAAAAAATTAAAGAAACTGCACCCGGCAGTGTGGATCTTTGGAGCGGCGGTCTTAGGGATCGTGTTTAAGCTTTAGCAAAAATCCTCGTTTTAAAGAAAGCGTTATTTGGGCAATTTTTATTAAGACCTGAGCGCGGGACGGATGTATAATAATAAAAAAACGGAAGGATAAGTGATATGAGCCAAAATCCTATGATTCAAAAGCTGTTATTATACATCGAAGAAAATCTGGACAAGGATTTAACCCTTGATAACCTTGCCAAAGAGTTTTCCTATTCCAAGTTTTACATTGCGAGAACCTTTCTGGAAGATACCGGCGTTACACTTTACAAGTATATTCAGGGGAGGCGTCTGAGTGAGGCGGCAAGAAAGCTTGTGGAGACGGAAAAGCCTATTGCCTGGATCGCCTATGAAGCGTGCTATAATTCCCAGCAGGCGTTTACCCTGGCATTCCGGAAGGCGTATTTATGCAGCCCCCAGAGTTACAGAAAGAATAAAGTATTTTATCCGAAGCAAAGCAGTCTTGTCGTAAGGCAGAGCATATCCGGCCATCCGGTAGGCGTGATAAAAGGAAGGGCTGCGGCATGAGTACGATACCTTACGTTGTGCAACAGACGGCCAGGGGAGAGCGGAGCTATGACATCTATTCCCGGCTGCTTTCGGACCGGATCATTTTCCTGGGAGAGGAAGTGAGCGACGCTTCGGCCGGTATCATTATTGCCCAGATGCTGTTTTTGGAGGCAAGCGATCCCCAGAAGGATATCCAGTTCTACATTAACAGTCCCGGCGGTTCGGTTACGGCGGGATTTGCAGTATATGATACCATGCAGTATGTAAAATGCGATGTGGTTACCATATGCGTGGGGCTGGCCGCCAGCTTCGGGGCGTTTCTGTTAGCCGGAGGAGCAAAGGGAAAGAGAATGGCGCTGCCCAATGCCGAGATCATGATTCATCAGCCTGCTATACACGGGGAGGGGATCAAGGGCGCTGCAAGCGACATCAAGATCATGTCGGACCATATCATAAGGAGCAGGAAAAAGCTGAATAAGCTTTTGGCGCAAAATACGGGAAGGTCCATAGAGGAAATAGAACGGGATACGGAACGGGACCATTATATGTCTTCGGAGGAAGCCCTTGCATACGGGCTGATAGATAAGATCGTCAAATAAAAGGCTGCTGCAAAGACACAGTCATCCTGCATACACCGTTATGATATCGATCTTATGAGATGGATTATATCCGCATCGTGTATTGCAGGAAGCTGTTATTTTGCAGCAGCCTTTTATTGATTTATACTGTTTATATGGCGGTTTTGCCTTTAGACCGTCTTTTTATGAAAAATTTTTTGCCAGCGGTTCGTTCACGCCGCTTACTTTTGAATTACCTGCTTATAGTGTATTCCCGTCCGATCTCTACTTTCGCTACGCTTCGCACATCGTCGCAGGCAAATGCGGCGCAGATCTCATAGGTTCCGGGAAGGGTCACATAGCATTTTCGCTCTTCATCATAATAAGAAAAACTGTAAGCGTCAAATTCCTTTGTAAAATCCTTTGTTTCCCCGATTTTTAAAAATTGTTTCTCAAATCCTCTCAGTTCTTTTAAAGGACGTTTTACGGGAGAGTCCACAGGTCTTACATAAAACTGTACGGTCACGGCGCCGTCACGGTCTCCCGCATTGGTAACGGGAAGAGCAGCCCGGACCGAAAGGGAAGGAGCAGAGCAGGTTCCGCTTTCGCAGCTGTCTTCTTTGACGGAAGCCTTAAGCTCCCCGAAGGAAAATTCCGTATAGGAAAGTCCGTGTCCGAAAGCAAACGCGGGTTTTACGCCATAGGTGTCAAAGTAGCGGTAGCCCACATAGAGGTCTTCACCATAATTGACAGCGTCATTTCCGGGAAATTCCCCGAGGCTGTGGGCAGGGGAATCCTCTAAGGTCAGGGGCAGAGTTGTGGGCAGCTTACCCGAAGGATTGACTTCGCCAAAGAGGACTTTTGCAAAGGCGAGGCCGCCCTGCATACCGTTGTAGGAATAATAGAGCAGGGTGCGGGCATCATCAAGCCATTCGTGCATATCCACAGGGCTTCCGGCGATCATGGCAACGATCATGTCGGGACGGATCTTCAGAAGTTCCTTGATTACCGTATCCTGTCCTCCCGGCAGAATCATGCTGTCTTTATCCTTTCCTTCCACATCGTGGTCGTGGTTTAAGCCGCCGATGAAAATGACCGCATCCGCATCTTTGCAGGAGGCCTTTGCGCTTTCCAGGTATTTTACATTCAAGGAAGCGATCTCTTCGGCAGTCAGTTCCTTTACGGCGGTAAAATCAATCCATTGGCTGTTGGAATCCCTTCCCCAGGCGTGTCCCGTCACGCGGGTATAATACCCCGGTTCGTAAACGACTTCGCAGTTGCCGCCCAAGGTCATTTTTAGTCCCATCAAAGGAGAAAGCTCGTATAATGCCCGGATTTCCGCGCTTCCGCCTCCCAAAGCGTGCAATCTGCTGCCGTTGTCGCCAATAACTACAAGCTTTTTCATTTTCTTTTTGTCAAGGGGAAGCAGCTTGTCCTCGTTCTTTAACAGGATAACGCTTTCTTCCGCCGCCTTTAGCAGTTTTTCCCCGGAAGAAGGCGCGTTGTAGGTGCCTGCCTTCCGCTCGCCGTCCAGCATATGGAGCTCGTTCATGACATTTAAAATATGCATGATCTTTTCATCCAGTTTTTCTATGGAAACCCTGCCGTCTTCCACTGCCTTTTTTAACGGTTCGGCAAAGTAGTATTCATCAAAATTGTCCGTAACCCGCATATCCGTGTCGATTTCCGCATTTCCGGCTTCCACTGTGTCGTGGATGCTGCCCCAGTCGGAAACCGTAATCCCGTCAAAGCCCCATTCTTTATGAAGGATCTCGTCGATGAGATAGGGGTGGTGGGAGCAGTAGGTTCCCATAAATTTATTGTAGGAGCCCATAATGCCCAGGGTATGGCCTTCCTTTACGGCGGCGCGGAAAGCGGGGAGGTATATTTCAAACAAAGCCCGTTCGCTGACATTTACGTCCACATCGTTGCGGCGCGTTTCCTGATTGTTTAAGGCAAAATGCTTTACGCAGGCGGAAACGTCGGATTCCTGCACGCCCTTAATATAAGGAACGGCCATAGCGCCCGACAGATAGGGGTCTTCACTCATATATTCAAAATTCCTTCCGCACAAAGGAGAGCGGTGGATATTGACGCCGGGGCCTAAGATCATATCCTTGCCCCGACCCCTGGTTTCCTCTCCCAGGATCTTACCCGCCTCATAGGCCAGTTCGGGATTAAAGGTGGAGGCAAGGGCCGTGTTGCTCAAGAGATAAGAAGTAAAATCATCTGACAGGTTTTTGGGGATCCATGCACTGTCTTCATACTCCGGACGGACGCCCATGGGACCGTCGGAATAAGTGAATGCGGGGATTCCCAGGCGCTCTACCGCTTTTGTTTTAAAAAGGGCGGCGCCGTGGACCATGCCTATTTTTTCATTTAAGGTCATCTTTTCGCAGAGGGATTGTAGTTCGTTGTGTGTCATGTTAAGAAACCTCCTGTATTGTACTGGTAAAATATTATCCCCTTAAATCATTTATAGATTAGGATAAAGAAAAAATAAAATATACACAAATCCTAATATTTTTGTCAATATATTAATGTATCTGATAAAAGCTTTTACATATGTTTTCGAGCACGATTTCAGGAGGGATTTTTTATGCCCATGGACGAAAAGCTGCGGGAAAAGTTATCCAAGGCAAGACAACTGCATGATTATCACGCTCCCTACGGGGGCGAATACGGATATTACGATGCAGTGAGAAAGGGAGACGTAAAGCTCTTGCGGAAGGCATATATTGGAAAGCCCATTTATGAAGCGGAGGGGCTTGGGGTATTGTCTCCCAATGAGGTCAGGAACATTTTATATCATTCCATTATTTCCATTGCCCTTATCAGCCGGTATTGCATCGAGGACGGCATGGAGCCGGAGGTAGCTTACAGTTTGAGCGATCTGTATATCCAGCGGGCGGACGGCTGTAAGACAAAAGAGGAGATCGGCGACCTGCACCGGGAAATGACCCTTGATTTTGCATCCAGGATGCGTTTGCTGCAGAAAAAGCAGGTTTATTCCAAGCATGTGGTGGTCTGTATGGAATATATATACGAGAATCTCAATGAAAAGATTTCTCTCTCGGATCTGGCAGGGCTGACCCGTCTTCATGAAAATTATCTTTCCCAGCTTTTTAAGAAAGAAACGGGAAAGACTGTTGTGCAGTATATTCATGAAAAAAAGCTTGAGCAGGCGGAGTATCGGTTAAAGCATACGGAGGAAAGCGTATTGGAGATCGCCAACGATTTGAACTTTTCCTCCCAAAGCTATTTTATCCAGGTGTTTAAAAGAAAGAACGGGAAAACGCCACGGGAATACAGGGAATACTATTTCAGGAAGAATTTAAAGAACGATATCAGGATAGAAGGAAATGAAAAGGAAAGAGGATAAAACAGATGTCAGAGCATATTACAACAGCGAACAAAATATATTTTAAGCCTTTGGAGCCTGAAAAAGAGAAGATCATCATAGAGGATATCGCCCATGCTTTATCCCTGATGACCAGGGCTAACGGCCATTTTCCGGAGTTTTATTCCGTGGGCCAGCATTGTATCGGCTGTTATAAAGAAGCCGTGGCAAGGGGGCTTTCGGAGCGTATTGCTTTGATCTGCCTTCTCCATGACGCCAGCGAGGCTTATATTGCAGATATCACAAGGCCTGTTAAAAAGGAACTGAAGGAATATCTTGTGATCGAAAAGCGGCTGCAGGACGCTATTTACGAAAGGTTTTTGGGCAAGCTTCCCACGGATGAGGAAATGGAGAAGGTGTCACAGATCGATGACGCCATGCTGTACCATGAGTTTTATCATTACATGGGGGAAAGGGTTATGGATCGTGCTTCGGAGCTTTTGACGGAGCCGGATTTTTATGAGCGGCCTTTTAAAGAGGTGGAGAAAGAATATTTGGATATTTATGAAAAAATAAGTAAGAGGGCTTAAATACTCTAAAGAGCATAAATACTCTAAAGAGCACAAGTACCCTAAAGGATTCAAGCACCCAAAGGGCACAAGCACCCAAAGAGCACAAGTTTACTTCAGTTCGCATATGATAACAAAAAGGCGTGGAGCAAGGTATGACATTTGATGAATTGAGTCATAAGGAAGTTATCAGCGTTAAGGACTGCCGGAAGCTGGGGCATGTGGTGGATCTGGAATTTGACGAATGCAAGGGCTGCATCTGTAAGATCATTGTGGCGGAAAAAGCGGGGATCATGAATTTCTTCTGCTGCGGGGATGAATTCTGTATCCCATTTTGCAATATCAAGCAGATCGGACCGGATATTATCCTGGTGGATTTCTGTTGTTAGAGAGGGGCGGAAATGCGGTGGGACAAGTTACCATAAAATAGTTGACATAATTTTGCAGATAGAATATAATGTAACCATATTACGTTTCTTACATAGATATTGTGTTTGCAGACTGTATTAAGATTGAACAAATACCAGGGGGAACAGAGCATGAAATGTCCGTTTTGTGGTCACGAAAATACAAGAGTTATCGATTCGAGACCGGCTGAAGAAAACAATTCCATCAGACGCCGCCGCGTCTGTGACGAATGCGATAAGAGGTTTACTACATATGAGAAGGTAGAGACGATTCCGCTTATCATTATTAAGAAGGATAATAACAGGGAGACTTACGACCGCTCCAAAATAGAAGCAGGAGTTTTGCGCGCCTGCCACAAGAGGCCGGTAAGCGCAAACCAGATTACCCGCCTCATCGAGGAAGTGGAGACGCAAATCTTCAATATGGAAGAAAAAGAGATTTCTTCCAGCAAGATCGGCGAGTTAGTCATGTCAAAATTAAAGGATATTGACGCAGTAGCTTATGTAAGGTTTGCATCGGTTTACCGCGAGTTTAAAGATGTCAATACCTTTATGGATGAATTGAAAAAAATGTTGGATAAGTAGGCGGAATGTATTATGGCAATGAGCGAAGAACAGAAGGCTGAACTTGAAAAGGTGGATAAGCGGATAAAATTCCTTACGAACTTGAGACTGGGAATTTTGTTTATCGCACTTTTTGATGTGCTGATCATTTTTTACGGAGACAAGTTTGCGGAAGGAGCAAAATGGCTCTTATATTTTAAAGCGTATTCCTATAATATTTTGGGAATTGCCATAACCGTGATCCTGGTTACCGTTATTATGAGAATGTTTTTGGTAGCCAAGCATAACAGCATTGTGAAGAAGAGCAGGGACTGATTTAAGAATAAGATAATAAAAATGAACCCACGACAGAAATCCTTGAAACAGGGATTGTGTTGTGGGTTTTTTAAATACCCTAAAGGGCATAAATACCCTAAAGAGCATAAATACCTTGAAGGGCGCAGGCCCATGTGACGGGATAGGGTCAAACCGCATCGTCAGAAGCCGTCCGCAGCTTGGTAATGGAGCTTTGGAAGATGTCGGCAGTCTCCTCGGCGGAATAGGTATATCCGTGAACGTTCAGGTGCATGACGAAATCGTTGAAGGATTCTATCAGGTTGGGTTCTTTTAAAATGCAGGTGCGGAATTCATTTTCCCCGGACATAATGTAGAACATGATGGATGCGGTGTCGTAGGAAAAGAATTCTATCCTGGGGCGGAAAACAGAAGATTTTATTAAGAGGTACTCCCTGTTTCCTTCTTTGTTTGAGGCAATGAGGCGTTCCAAAATGGTAATGCGCTCTTTGGCGTTTAAGGGACGCATGAGAGCGCCGGGAACCTGGTAGATGATCCCGTTTTTTACAAAATCGTCATAGCCCCTTTTGGAAAAAACGGAGACCGCTTTTTTCAGGGAACGCAGGTTTTCACATTGGGCTAACAGCTTCTGGCTCAATACCTGCTGTTCCTGTCGGGGAATTTTTTTGTTGATGGCTCTGGCGATCATGGAGGCGTCCGCATGATAGGTAAGACAGGGCTGTGCTTCTATGGCATAGGAGTAGCCGGTATTTATGGTGGTATCGGAAAATACGGAAAGAAGCGTGGGCGTATCAAGGGTATCCAAAAGCGGCAGGGAGGAATGGAGGATCTTCTCGAAATGCTTTCTGTAAGGATGCAGAAAGGCATCGGGCAGAATGAATGCGCTCTGATAGTCCTGGGCAATTAAAACCACATTGTGGTTCAACAGGACGTAATAGGGCATGGGGACGCCGGATAGTGAGGAAAAGTCCGCACTTTCATAGTAATAGGAAAAGGAGCAGTGCTGTCTGTCGGATAGTGCGAAGGGCAGCAGGGTGGAAAGCATTTCCAGATTGAATAAGGAGGAACCGGAATCTTCTCTGGGAGCCCTGAAAAAGGGGACAATGTGGAGAATTTCCAGATTGTCAAAGAATGACAACTGAAGCTGGTCATATAAATCCCTGAAAAAGCGGTTGTGAAAGGGAGAGAGGGCATATAAAAAAGGCGCCTCCGAATTCTCCATATTATAGGCAACGATCTGGCAGATCAGTTTGATGATATTAAAGATGCCTTTGACTAACCGGGATTCATTGACGGGGGAGGAAAGGGAAACGATGGGGATTTCCTCTTCTTCGGCGGCGTTAGAAGTGACAAAGTCTATATTTTCCAGCAAATCCTTTATGTAAAGATGCTTTCGAAAGGTATATTCTCCGATCTGTGATACGGTAAACGCCGCTTCCAGATCGGCTTTTTCGTTTAGTGTGAGGTTTAAATAAGGAACGATCTTGTCAAGATTTTCCTTGCTGATGGAGCGTTCTCCGTTAATTGCCCGCTGAAGGGTGGTGCGGTTTACTTTGCTGATAAAAGAGAGGGAATAGACCGTATAATTGCTCTTTTCCACGAATTCCTTTAACAGCTCGTTCAGTTGTTTCATAACGTTTCCTCCCTAAGACAAATGTCAACATTTACAACATATTGTATAATTTTCCCTTTTTAAAAGCTAGACGCAATATTTTTGTCCCACTCGGTGTCACATATTAATATTGCTGATAAAACAAGGAATTTTTACAATATTATGATGACATTCTTCGACATAAAGTATATTGGAAAAAGGAAATTGTTATTTGTTGGAAAATATTGGAAAAAATTGTGTCCCACTTTTTGTCCCATATTGCAAAATAGATGTGGAATAAGTTAACATAATAAATGGTTAATAATACTTTTCATAAGGGAGAATCCGCACAAAGAGGGCGGGAGAGACAACATGGAGGGAATTGTAGATATACATAATCACATACTGCCGGGAGTGGATGATGGTGCGAGAAGTATAAAAGAGGCGGCGGATATGTGTGCTCTTGCTGTGGAGGAAGGAATCCGAACCATTGTGGCAACGCCCCACTATCATCTGGGAATGCAGGCGGCGGGAAATGAGAGAAGAGATAATGCTTTACAATTATTAGAAGAAGAAATAGAAATCAGAGGTCTGAAATTGCAGATTTACCGGGGGAACGAGATTTATTACAGCGTACAGGCAGTAGAGGATCTGCGGGCAGGAAAGGCGCGCACCATGGGAAGCAGCCAGTATGTGTTGACGGAGTTTTCGCCGGGGGCGGAGTATTCCTATATCAGACAGGGATTAAGCAATTTGATCCAGAATGGGTATTTTCCTGTTGTTGCCCATGTGGAGCGGTACAAAGCGGTGGCCTGCGAGAAGAGTCGCATTTATGAATTGTTAGAGTTGGGCAGCTATCTCCAGATTAATGTATCCGGCATTATGGGAATGTCGGGAAGAAAAATAAAAGTATTCTGCAATGAAATGCTTGGGGAGGAGCTGGTACACTTCGTTGCCACCGATGCCCATGATTTAAAAAACAGGGCACCCCGAATCAGGAAATGTGCAGACTATATTATAAAGAAATACGGAGCCGCCTATGCAAAACGGTTGTTTATAGACAACCCGCAGAAAATGCTCTGGGATGAATACTTGTAAGGAGCCGGAATCATGAACAGACAACAAACAGAAGAGGAATTGGAAATCGATTTAAGAGAACTGTTTTTCGTCCTGCTCGGGAAGGTCCATATTCTGATCCTGGCATTTATTCTGGGAGCGCTTGCGCTGTATCTGGTCAGCATTACGTTTCTTTCAAAAAAATATCAGTCCTCCACATCCATCTATGTGCTGAACAGGCAGGACAATAACGTAGTTACTTATTCCGACCTGCAGAGCGGGACCCAGCTGACCAAGGACTATGCGGAACTGGTCAAGAGCCGTTCCGTTACGGAGAAGGTCATCAACCAGCTTAAGTTGAATACCGTTTATACGGATATGAGGGAGCTTGACAGCAGGCAGCTTGCAGGAATGATCTCGGTGGACAATACAACGGATACCCGCATTATCAGAATAACCGTAACGGATACCAACCCTGCAAGAGCGCAGGATATTGCCAACGCCATCAGGGAAGCGGCGTCCTTACATATCGAAGCGGTTATGGATATTGAGGCGGTCAACGTGGTGGATTATGCGGAAATGCCCACGGAAGCGGTCAGCCCCAATATTTTATTAAATACCCTGATAGGGGCGGCGGCAGGCGCAATAGCCGCGGCGTTTATCATTATTCTTCTGCATCTGTCGGACGACAGGATCAAAGGTCCCGACGATGTGGAAAAATATTTGGGAACCAGCGTTTTGGGAACCATTCCTTTGGATAACAGTATGAGCAAAATAGATAAAAAGAGGAAAAAGCGATAAGGGAGGGCAGGAGAAATCATGAACATTTACATTGAAAAGCTTCAAAAAATGGATTATGCCAGCCAGGAAGCCTATAAAGCCCTGCGGACCAATATTCAGTTTCTGGGGAAGGAGCCGAAGGTCATAGCTTTTACAAGCTGTATGCCTAATGAAGGAAAGTCCAGCGTGACCTTTAATCTTGCAACATCCATGGCTGAGGCAGGAAAAAAGACTCTCTTTATCGATGCGGACCTGCGGAAAAGCGTTTTGATAGGCCGGTATAAGATCAATCAGGGAACCAAGGGACTGACTCACTTTTTATCGGGCATTTCGCCCATTACGGATGTGCTGGGGACTACCAATGTGGAAAATTTTCACATGATCCTGGCGGGACCGGTTCCGCCAAACCCTTCGGAACTGTTAGGGCAGAATAAGTTTCAGGAGCTCATCGACGTTCTTCGGAATATTTATGATTACATTTTAGTGGATACCCCTCCTCTTGGCAGCGTTATCGACAGTGTGGTAGCCGCCAGGGCCTGCGACGGTATCTGTATGGTAATCGAGGCAAACGCAGACAGCTACAAATTTGCCCAGAAGGTCCAGGAACAGATAGCCATGGCTGACTGCAGGCTGTTGGGCGTGATCTTAAATAAGGTCAATATTGCGGACAAGGGATATTACGGAAAATACTACGGCAAGTATTACGGAAAATATTATGGCAGATATTACGGCAATGAAAGTAAAAGTAAATAAGGAGATTTCAGATGAAACAGAGACACGTTGTGGTTCTTATGAGCCTGTCCATTGCCGGTTTGCTGGGACTGTCCGTTTATATGACGATTTCCATGGACAGAACCCCGCCGGTCATTACCATACCGGATAAGGAAATCACTTATAAAGAAGGTGCGGATACGGATTCTCTGCTTAAGGACGTTACCGCATGGGATGACGTGGATTCCAATATTACGGATAAGCTCCGGGTTGACACTATCATTCCCGATAAAGACGGGCTTACAGCGGTTGTAGTCTATGCGGTATACGACAGCAGCAACAATGTGACAAAAGAAAAAAGAACCGTAAGCTATAAAGCAATGGAAAAGGATGAAAAACCATAGGGACAGAACCGGAAGGAGAAAGCCATGAGAAATAAAATTCTGGCCGTTGTTTTCGGCGCCGGGCTTCTTGGCTGCGGAATATGGCTTGTAATATATTTTACCGGGAAAAATCAGGCTAACGCAGAACTTGACGGGTTAAAGGACGCTTATGTGGAAGTCATGGAACCGCCGGAGCGTGAGAGCCCGGAAGGAGCGGAAAAACAAAATGCCGTCAGAGAGAATGACGGGCGGGAAACCGATGAAAGAGAAAGTAATGAAGACTTGAAAAGCGGTATTTCCGGAAACGGCATCGGAAACGGCCCTAAGGAAAGGATTCAGGTTACCGACGATTTAAGCGGCTTTTCCGTTCCCGATAAAAAGATCGATTTTTCCGCCCTGCAGAAGGAAAATCCCGATATTTACAGCTGGATAACCGTTCCCGGTACTCCTATTGATTATCCGGTATTACAGAATGAGGATGAAATGGATTATTACCTGATGCACAATTTAAACGGTTCCTACGGATATCCGGGCTGTATTTATACCCAGTATATCAATGCAACGGACTGGACGGATAACAATACCGTCATTTATGGGCATAACATGAAAGACGGCAGTATGTTTGCGGCCCTGCATCATTATCAGGAACGGGAATTTTTTGAAGAGAACCCTTATGTTTATATTTACAGTCCAGAAGAGATCATGGTGTACAGGATATTTGCCGCTTATGAAACAAGCGATGTGCATTTGCTCCTGGCTTTTGATACGGAGAATGAGGACAGCTATGAAGGATATTTAAACGGCATACTGGAAAATGAGGAAGGCATGGGCAGCCATTTTGACAGGACCCTTGCACTGGAAAGCAAGGATAAGATCATTTCCCTGGAAACCTGTATCAGCAGTAAGCCCCACAGGCGCTATCTGGTACAGGCGGTATTGGTGGCAAGGGCTAAAAGTTCATGATGGATGAAAGAAGAAAAATGCGAAAACGCCGGCGTATCCGGAAGACAATTGGTGCGTGGTTTATAGCGGTTATGGCAGTTCTAGTTCTGATGGCGTCCGCAATGGGAGTTTTGAGAATCATAGGAAGAGAAAGACTTTTGGCATCGGCGGAAAATACTGCGCCTGATATGACAACGGATGAAACCATAGACAGTATAGATGACATTATGAACAGGCAGACAGGAGAAGGCTTATGGCAGGAGGGATGGCTTCAGTATGAAGGCAGGATTTATGAATATAACGATGACATTATGACCTTTCTCATTATGGGCATTGATAAAAACGGAGAGGTGGAAGACAGTCAGGGCGCTGCGGACGGAGGACAGGCGGACGCATTGTTTTTGGTGGTGGCGGACAGAAGAAAAAAGGAGATCAGGCTGGTAGGCATTAACCGGGATACTATGGTGGACATCAATGCCTACGGCGCTTACGGAGAAGGAACGGACGGATCCGCCAAAGCGCAGATTGCCGTACAGCACGGCTTTGGCGACGGCAGGGAATTAAGCTGCGAACTGACGAAAGATGCAGTTTCAGGGCTCTTTTATAATCTGCCTATTCACGGTTATGCCGCTGTGAATATGGACGCCATACCCGTGATTAATGACGCCGTAGGGGGCGTGACTCTTGAGGCGATTGAGGATATTGATACGGATAAATACGGGAAATCCATCGGGAAGGTATGGCATGAAGGAGAGGAGATCCATTTGCAGGGCATGGAGGCATATTGTTACGTCAGGTGGCGGGACAGGGAAAAGTTTGAAAGCGCCAGGCTGCGCCTTGCCAGACAGAAGCAGTATCTGGAAGCTTTTTTGGAAAAGGCAAGGTGTGAAACAAAGAAGAATATTACATTGCCGGTCAGGCTGTATGGGGACCTGGCTCCCTATATGGTAACGGATATTTCCATAGATGAAACCGCATATCTGGCAGGAGAACTGATTGGCTATACATTGGATCCCGAAGGTATTTATACCCTTTCGGGAGAGACCATAAGGGGAGAGTCCTATGAAGAGTTCTATCCCGATGAAGACGCCTTAAAGGCTCTTATGATAGCCGTCTTTTACAGAGAAGTAGAGGACGTTTCAGAATGATATTAACCGGCAGGGCCGGTTGATATAAAAACCACATGTACAATGAGGGAAAGGAGGAAGTTTTATATGAAAAGAAAAGTATTTGCAGTTGTGAGTGCGCTTGTTTTGACTTTTGGCATGACGGCATCCGTATTTGCGGCAGAGACCCAGAGTCCCACGGCAGGCAATACGGTTACGGTGCCGGCGGCAACATCTGCCGACGGAACGTTTTCTGACGATCTTTTGACCGCATATGCAAACAGCACAACGGTAAGCAGTAAAGATGTGCCGGGAGCGACCGTAGGAAAGGTAAGCGCTTCCGTGGCTTCTTCGGCAGCAGCCAGGGCAAAAGCGGTGGCCGGTCCCGGTGCAGTGATCGCTACACTGGTGGATCTGAACGTACCTGCAGGAACGGGTTCGGCAAGCTTTACGTTAAACTGCCCCAATGTTCAGGCGGGAATGAAGATTATTATCCTACATCAGTTAGCGGACGGTACATGGGAAACCATTAATCCCAGCAATGTGGGGAACGGTTCGGTTACCTTTACCATGACATCCTACTCGCCTGTTGCAGTTGTAATTCAGAACTCGGCATCAGGCACGGCGCCGAAGACAGGGGATGTTGTTATGATAGTGGCCTTCCTTGCGGCGGTATGCTTAATGGGGACGGTTGTATTCTCGAAGAAGGCAGTGAATTGATTATTTCCGCAGGCATAAACCGTTGGATGCTTCGGCATCCTTCGGTAAATACTGCGGGGGATCTGACCATGGAGACATGGAATTTATGACAGGCATGTTGCGTATCAATTCGGGTAAGAGCATAGCTGCTTTACCCCGGAAAAGGCAATGGTAAAAATATTACGAGGGGAAAGAATATGAGTATACATGCATATAAGAAAAAATCTATGCAGAGATTTTATTACGATATGGCTCTTCGATGCATTAAGGCATTGAATGTAGTGCTCATAGCAGCCCCGTTTGTACTTAGCTGGTATGGCTGGTATGCAAGCCATACGGCCTCTCCGTACTATTCCAGGGGAAATGGACTCGTTATCCTGATTTTTATCCTGTTATATGGCATATTCGGCCGTGTTTACGGGGCATTACAGATTTCTTTTAACCGCATCAGTGAACTGGTATACGGACAGGTTCTTGCATGCGTCGTATCAGACGGAATTCTGTATCTGATTATCTTATTACTTTCCAAGCATCTGCCCAATCCGGGACCGCTGCTTTTGGCATTTTTTGCACAGGCGGTATTGTCGGCTATTTGGAGTCTTTTAGCACATAAATGGTATTTCAGTACATTCCCGGCAAAGGAAACCTATGTGGTTTATGACCGCAAGCAGAGCATTGACAATCTGATTGCGGAATATGGAATTGATAAAAAATTTAAAATCGGAAAATGCGTGAATGTGGAAATGTGCCTGGCAGGAAAACTAAAAGCCTTAGAAGGCGCAGAGGTGGTTTTTTTGTGCGGTATCCACAGCCACGAAAGAAATATAATCTTAAAGTATTGTGTGGAGCATGAAATCAAAGTATATGTACTGCCTCGGATCGGCGACGTTATTATGAGCGGTGCAGAACAGGCGCATCTGTTCCATCTGCCCTTATTTGAGGTAGGCTTATATAATCCAACTCCGGAATACCGTATGGGAAAGCGGTTGTTTGATATTGTGCTTTCACTGGTGGGAATTATCATCACTTCCCCTATTATGCTTATTACCGCCCTTGCCATTAAGGCGGAAGACGGCGGGAGTATATTTTATAAACAATGCCGTCTGACACAGGGCGGCAGGAAATTTTTCATTATCAAATTCCGCAGCATGCGGGCCGATGCCGAAGCTGACGGAATCGCCCGCCTCTCAACAGGCGACAGCGACCCCAGGATTACAAAGGTAGGGCGCTTTATAAGGAAGGTGCGGATTGACGAACTGCCTCAGCTTTTCAATATCTTGGAAGGCAGCATGTCCATCGTAGGCCCCAGACCGGAACGCCCGGTCATCGCAAGGCAGTACGAAAAGAAGCTGCCAGAGTTTGCCTTAAGGCTTCAGGCCAAGGCGGGACTGACGGGATATGCCCAGGTTTACGGAAAGTATAATACCACCCCTTATGATAAACTGCAGATGGATTTGATGTATCTGGTCAATGCGGGATTTGCATTGGATTTGAGGATTATTTTTAAGACGGTGCAGATATTGTTTTTGAAGGAGAGTACGGAAGGGGTAAAGGAAGAGGATGACGAAGAAAATGATGAGAAAGTGCAGAGAAGAATCAGTATATAGAATTATGTACAAATGATTGGTAATTGCTACATGGAAAAGGGAGAAAAAGAACATGGAGAGCAGAAAAGAAAAAGAAGCATTATTCCATGATATTAAGGGAAAAGATTTTCTTAATATGACAGAAGAAGAGTATCAGAAAAAATATCCAAGCGCAAAATTTTATAGTGTGACAAATGCAAGTGAAATATATGTAGATAAAGTGATTTCTAAGCTGAAAGGGAAAAAAGTGTTAGATTATTGCTGCGGTAAAGGAAAATTATCGGTAAAAATGGCGAGAATGGGTGCAGAGGTAGTAGGAATTGATATTTCAGAAGAAAGCATAAATGCAGCAGTTTTAGCAGCAAAAGAAGCAAATATGTCAGAAAGGTGCAATTTTATTATAGGGGATGCGGAGAAGACTCCTTTTGAGGATGAAAGCTTTGATGCAATTGTTTTTTCCGGGGTATTACATCATTTAGATTTAGAAAATGCTTTTAAAGAATTGGCAAGATTAGTAAAAAAGAATGGAATGATTCTTGGGATTGAGGCATTGGCACATAATCCGGTCTTTATGTGGTATAGAAGAAAAACACCAGAATTACGAACTGAATGGGAAATAAATCATATTTTGACAGTATCAAATATAGAAATGGGTTTAAAGTATTTTGATAGATTAACCATTAGATATTTTCATTTATTGGTTCTTTTAGCGGTTCCTTTTAGAAAGACTTGTGTATTTAAGGCTTTAAGAGCATTGTTGAACGGTATTGATGCAATTATTTTATCATTACCCGGAATTCAAAGACTGGCATGGCAGGGAATTTTTATTTATAGAAAAAAGAAATAATGATATGTTTGATGTCTTACCAGAGAATATTTTAGAGGGGAAATTATGTTAGTAAGCGTAATCATGCCTACCTATAATTGTGGAAAATATATAGGTCAATCTGTACAATCGGTTATTGACCAGACGGTAACGGATTGGGAAATTCAGATTGTAGATGATTGCAGTACGGATAACACATATAAAGTATTACAGCCTTATTTAGAAAAATATCCGGCTATTCACTATTACCGTCTTCTGCAGAATAGCGGTCCTGCCATAGCAAGAACCGAGGCAATCAAAAGGGCGGCAGGGAAATATATTGCTTTTCTGGATAGTGATGATTTGTGGATGCCGGAAAAGTTAGAAAAGCAGATTGCATTTATGGAAACAAATGAAATCAAGTTTTCCTGTACGGCATATAAGCAGATGAATGAGGAAGGAAAAAGCCTGCAAACTGTATGTATTCCACCGATAAAAACAGATTATAACAAAATGATCAGACTGTCTAATCCCATTGGAAATCTGACTGTCATGTATGATCAGGAAGTACTTGGAAAATATGAAGTGCCAGCTATTAAGAAAAGAAACGATTTTGCTTTATGGCTGAGGATACTTCGGAATGTTGACGCCTGTTATGGTATACCTGATATTTTAGCTACATATAGAATTAGGAAAAATTCGGTTAGTAGTAGTAAATTGAAGCAGGCAAAGTATCATTGGCAGCTTTATCATGATATTGAGAAAATGGGATTTGTAAAGAGCTGTTGGGGAATGGGATGTTGGGGTGTTGTGAAAGGAACGGGAGTTGGGCTTGATAAGAGGAAAGTTTAATAAATTCGCTAATTGTACTTTTGTCCTTAACAAGCCCCAAATGTTTGCAAGAGAAGAAGAGATAGGGTCACGATTGATGTATGAATAAAAAGTTGATATATGCAAAAGTATTAAATGTAGTTTCTGCAATTGCAGGAGTAGATAGTGCTAAGGTCTTTGATACATGGTTAAGATTTCATAAAAAAATTAATCTAAAAAATCCACAGACCCTATCTGAAAAGGTTTCTTATATAGAATTACATGAGCAATCTCCATTAGCATCACGATGTTCTGATAAATATGCTGTTAGAGAGTATGTAAGATATAAAGGGTTTGAAGATATACTTGTGCCACTCATAGGAGGAGTATTGAGTAGAGTAGAGGATATTGATTTTTCTATTCTTCCGGATTGCTTTGCAATCAAGGCAACGCATGGATGTAAGATGAATTATATTGTGCCGGATAAAACAAATTTTGATGAAGAAAAATGCAAGAAGGAAATTCAAAGATGGTTAAGTACTACCTATGGTACATACTCAATGGAACCGCATTATTTTACAATTCCACATCGTTTTTATATAGAAGACTATTTACATAATACAGATGGTTTAATTGACTATAAGTTTCATTGTATGAATGGCATTCCGCAGTTTGTACTTGTGTGTAGCAATCGGATTGCAGATGGCGATAATAAAATGTGTGTTACACTTGATGTTTTCAATAGAGAATGGCAGCCGATTTTTGAACTGATTCCTTCACATTTAGAAATTCCCGGTAACGGGAAAATGAAAAGACCAAGAAATTTTGATAAAATGATTGAGATTGCAGGAGGCTTGTCAGCGGATTTTAAGTTTGTCAGAGTAGATCTTTATGAAATAGATGATAAGATTTTTTTTGGTGAGTTGACGTTCACACCAGGGTGTGGTGTTTTTCCGTATTTTACTGATGAATTTGATGCGGAAATGGGAAAATTGCTTATGATTGAAAAAGAATCAGGTCAATAAATGTTAAGCGGAGATTAACTTGTAATGCATATTGGTATTATTGGTCATTTTGGTGGTAAAGAAAGCTTTTATGATGGACAAACGGTAAAAACAATTACATTGTATAATTCATTGGTTGGTAGATGTCCTCAGAATATTCAAATAAATCGAGTAGACACATATTATGTAAAAAATAATCCAATCAAATTCTGTTTTCAATTTATATCTTGCATAATTGAAAATCAAAAGATTATTGTATTGCTTTCAAAAAAAGGAAGAAAAGTATTATTTCCGATTTTCTATATTCTGAGTAAGCTGTTTAAAAAGAAAATTTACCATGATTGCATAGGAGGACAGCTCGCAAATGAAGTGGAACAAAATGTGTTTTGGAGAAAGTATATATCCAGTTTCCAAATAAATTGGGTTGAAAGCAAAGGTATTGTTAATAAATTATTGTCACTTGATATATCAAATGCAGTGTATCTACCTAATTATAAAAATATAAAAGTTCTTGAAGAAAAAGAATTGAATCAACATTATGAAAAACCATATAATTTTGTTACTTTTAGTAGAGTTATGCCTGAAAAAGGAATTGAGGATGCAATAAATGCAATTGTTTGTATTAATAGTAAAGCAGGAAAAACAGTTGCAAAACTGGATATTTATGGAATTATCGAAAAAGAGTATGAAGAGCAATTTAATAAATGTCTGGAAAGGGCAGGGATATTTTGTAAATATTGCGGTGTTATTTCTGCTGAAAATAGTGTTGATGTACTAAAAAAGTATTATGTACTGCTTTTTCCTACTTATTGGAAAGAAGAAGGAATGCCGGGAACTATTATAGATGCATATTGTTCGGGGATTCCTATTATTGCACGTTATTGGCCTTTTTGCAATGAAATTATAGATCATGGTATGACAGGATATATATACGATTTTGACAAACCGGAAAAACTTGTGGATTGGATTGAATATGCTATTCAGAACCCCAACGAAATAGTTGGAATGAAAAGGAACTGTTTGCAAAAAGTTTGTGAATATACGGAAGAGCATGTTATAAATCAAATTGTTGAGCAAATGAATATAAATTTAGAAAGGTATTAATTTACATTTTGAAATATTATCAATCAAAAATAAAAAATAATAGTATTATTGAATCTGCAATAATGATATATTTAATTTTTAATCCTATTATTGTTGCCATAAAA
>DEUB01000025.1:21363-42401 GCA_002362385.1 Lachnospiraceae bacterium UBA3273 | reverse complement strand
CTGTCCACGTCCACCGGACTGCTTAGCATATTTGTATTCCTGATCAACAGGTTTTGTAAAGGTCTCTTTATAAGCAACCTGAGGAGCGCCTACATTTGCTTCTACCTTAAATTCACGAAGCAGACGGTCAACGATGATCTCCAAGTGCAGCTCGCCCATTCCGGCGATGATCGTCTGGCCTGTCTCCTGATCGGTATGAGCACGGAATGTAGGATCTTCTTCAGCAAGCTTTGCCAAAGCCTCGCCCATCTTGCCCTGTCCTGCTTTTGTCTTAGGCTCGATAGCCAGCTCGATTACGGGCTCAGGGAATTCCATGGACTCTAAGATTACGGGATGCTGTTCATCACAGATGGTATCGCCGGTCGTGGTAAATTTGAAACCTACCGCAGCGGCAATATCTCCGGAGTAAACCTTATCTAACTCCGCTCTCTTATTGGCATGCATCTGAAGGATACGTCCAACACGCTCTTTTTTGTCTTTTGTTGCATTTAATACGTAGGAACCCGCATTGATCGTTCCGGAATAAACACGGAAGAACGCCAGTTTACCTACGAAGGGGTCAGCCATGATCTTAAATGCCAAAGCTGAGAAAGGCTCTTCATCAGAAGAATGTCTTTCAATTTCATTGCCGTCTAAATCGACACCCTTGATAGCGGGGATATCGATAGGAGCGGGCATGAACTCTAAGATTGCATCTAAAAGCTTCTGAACGCCTTTGTTTCTATAAGCGGAACCGCAGCATACGGGAACGGCCGTGCATTCGCATGTAGCCTTTCTCAGAACTGCCTTCATCTCGTCTATAGAAGGCTCTTCCCCTTCCAGATACATCATCATTAGATCATCATCCAGTTCGCAGATCTTCTCTACCAACTCTCCATGATACAATTCGGCATCATCCTTCATGTCATCAGGGATATCCGTAATGGAAATATCGTCTCCCTTATCGTCATTGTAGATATATGCTTTCATCTCAAATAAGTCAATGATTCCCTTGAAATCATCTTCCTTACCGATCGGTATCTGCAATACAATTGCATTTTTACCAAGTCTTGTTCTGATCTGGTCAACTGCACCATAAAAATTTGCACCCAGAATGTCCATCTTATTAATGAACGCCATACGAGGTACGTTATAAGTGTCAGCCTGACGCCATACGTTTTCTGACTGTGGCTCAACACCGCCCTTTGCGCAGAAAACACCTACAGCACCGTCAAGTACACGAAGAGAACGCTCTACTTCTACTGTAAAGTCAACGTGGCCTGGGGTATCGATAATATTGATACGGTGCTCTAATGCGCCCGGTTTCGGTTTACAGTTCTCTTCCAATGTCCAGTGACAAGTCGTAGCGGCTGATGTGATCGTGATACCTCTTTCCTGTTCCTGCTCCATCCAGTCCATAGTAGCAGTACCTTCATGAGTATCGCCAATCTTGTAGTTTACGCCAGTATAATACAGGATACGCTCTGTCAATGTAGTCTTACCCGCATCGATATGAGCCATAATACCGATATTTCTGGTTCTCTCAAGTGGATATTCTCTTCCAGCCAAGGTTTTGTCCTCCTATTAGAATCTGTAATGAGCAAACGCTTTGTTTGCTTCTGCCATTTTGTGTACTTCTTCTTTTTTCTTTACTGCAGCGCCTGTATTAGCTGCTGCATCCAGAATTTCGTTGGCAAGTCTTTCCTGCATGGTCTTCTCGCTTCTCTTACGAGAATATGCGGTTAACCAGCGAAGGCCTAATGCCTGGCGTCTGTCAGCTCTTACTTCGATGGGCACCTGATAGGTAGCGCCGCCGATACGTCTTGCTTTTACTTCCAATACGGGCATTACGTTGTTCATTGCCTCTTCAAATACTTCAAGGGCAGGCTTGCCTGCCTTTTCTTCTACACGTGCAAATGCTCCGTATACAATTTTCTGTGCTACGCCCTTCTTACCGTCTAACATGATGTTGTTGATAAGCTTGGTAACCACTTTGTCATTGTATAAAGGATCTGCTAACACGTCTCTTTTCTGAATATGTCCTTTACGTGGCACGGTTCTTCCCTCCTTAATAATGATTAAATCATAGGTACTCACATATAAACCACTAATGTGTTCGTGCGGTATTTCCATTTATATCCACAAATCTGTGAAATTTAGAATCCCAACACTAATTAGTTTTAAATTGTGGTACGCAGGTTCGTGATCATCACGCTATTATTTGCCTGCTTTCGGTCTCTTAGCGCCATATTTGGAACGTGCCTGTTTTCTGTTGGCAACGCCGGCTGTATCCAAAGTACCTCTGATGATATGATATCTGGTACCGGGTAAGTCCTTAACACGGCCGCCCCTGATCAAAACAACGCTGTGCTCCTGTAAGTTGTGGCCTTCTCCGGGAATGTAGCTTGTTACTTCGATTCCGTTGGAAAGACGAACTCTGGCGATCTTTCTGAGAGCTGAGTTAGGTTTTTTAGGTGTAGCAGTCTTAACAGCTGTACAAACGCCTCTTTTCTGGGGAGAGGGTGTATCCGTAGCTCTCTTCTGAAGGGAGTTGTATCCTTTCTGTAATGCAGGAGCTGTAGATTTCTTTACAGATGTCTGACGTCCTTTTCTAACTAACTGGTTAAATGTTGGCATTCTTTTTCACCTCGTTTCTTCTTAATAAATAATTTATTATGATGCGCCCGGATGCGGTTTCTGTACAGGATGCAAAATCCACACACAAAAAGAAACATGCATTCACACGCACACTAACTTAGTATATAGATTGATTTTTTACTTGTCAATAGATAATTTTTATAAACATGCTTATAAATCCGCATATTTTTTGCGGATACGCATTAAATATGGAAAAAACTTAATTTTTGACAATTCTCGCCAGATATTCTTTGCATTCCCATAAAAATGCCGCCATACTTTTGTCCGCTCTGAAGGCTTCCCTTCCTGAAACAAAGTATAACGGCATTTTATCCAAAACCTCTAAAGGCTTTCTTTACTCAATGATCTCCATCTGTTCCTTTTCCAGATTGTCATCTGCCTCATTCGGATATAAGGTTATCCCTTCCCCGTCCTCTTCTACGGGCAATTCCTCCACATCTTCCTCTATTTCCACGCTTTCGTCAAAGGAGATCGTATCGTTCAACTTCATATCGGAATCCAACAGGACGTTGCGGTATCTCTTCATGCCTGTTCCTGCGGGGATCAGTTTACCGATGATAACATTTTCCTTCAGACCGATCAGGGGGTCTATCTTTCCTTTAATGGCAGCTTCTGTTAATACCTTGGTCGTCTCCTGGAAGGATGCTGCCGATAAGAAGGAGTTGGTTGCAAGCGCCGCCTTTGTAATACCAAGCATTACCTGCTTGCCTTCCGCCGGTTCCTTGCCCTCTGCGATCAACGATGCATTCAGATCCTCAAAGTCTAATACATCTACCAATGTTCCCGGCAGATATTCCGTATCTCCCGCATTTTCAATGCGGACCTTCTTCAACATCTGACGCACGATGACCTCAACGTGCTTATCGGAAATATCAACGCCCTGTAAGCGGTATACTCTCTGAACCTCGCGGATCATATAATCCTGAACGGCCCTGATGCCTTTAATGCGGAGCAGATCGTGAGGATTTACACTACCTTCCGTCAGCTCATCGCCGGCCTCTAAGGTCGCGCCGTCCATGATCTTGATACGGGAACCGTAAGGGATCAGATAAGTTTTGCTTTCCCCTGTTTCCTCATTGGTCACAACGACCTCGCGTTTCTTTTTGGAATCCTTAATGGTGGCAAGACCGCCGAACTCCGCAATGATCGCAAGTCCCTTAGGCTTACGCGCCTCAAAAAGCTCCTCAACACGGGGAAGACCCTGTGTAATATCGTCGCCGGCAACACCGCCGGTATGGAAGGTACGCATGGTAAGCTGTGTACCGGGCTCGCCGATAGACTGCGCCGCGATAATACCTACCGCCTCTCCTACCTGAACGGACTCTCCCGTAGCCATGTTAGCGCCGTAGCATTTGGAGCAGATACCGTTATGGCAGCGGCAGCTTAAGATCGTACGGATCTTGACCGCCTCAACCGGTCCGCCCTTTTCATCCACGCCCACACTCAAAATCTGGGATGCGCGCTTAGGCGTGATCATATGATTTCTCTTAACGATCAGATTGCCGTCCTTATCTTTAATATCCTCGCAGGAATATCTTCCTGTGATCCTGTCCTTTAAGCCCTCGATGGTTTCTTTTCCGTCCATGAACGCCTTAACGACCATACCCGGAATATCATCTTTGCCTTCACAGCAGTCCACCTCGCGGATGATAAGCTCCTGGGATACATCGACCATACGTCTGGTCAGGTAACCGGAGTCGGCTGTACGAAGCGCCGTATCGGAAAGACCTTTACGCGCTCCATGGGCTGACATGAAATATTCCAAAACGTCAAGTCCTTCACGGAAGTTGGATTTAATAGGCAGCTCAATGGTCCGGCCGGTGGTATCCGCCATCAGACCACGCATACCCGCTAACTGTTTGATCTGCTGATTGGAACCACGGGCTCCGGAATCCGCCATCATAAAGATATTGTTATATTTATCCAGACCCTTTAACAGTACGTCTGTCAGTTCTTTATCCGTTTCATTCCAGGTCTCCACAACAGCCCTGTAACGCTCTTCCTCCGTAATGAGACCGCGGTTGAAGTTTTTCGTGATCATATCAACGGTATCCTGAGCTGCCGCAAGCATTTCAGGCTTTTTCTCCGGCACGGTCATATCGGAAATGGATACGGTCATAGCCGCTTTTGTGGAATACTTGTAACCGATGGATTTGATATCGTCCAGCACTTCCGCCGTCCTTGTAGCTCCATGGGTATTGATGACCTTCTCGAGGATCTGTTTCAATCCCTTCTTGCCTACATGGAAATCAATTTCCGGCAGTAAAAGATTTTCCGGCTTGCTTCTATCCACAAATCCCAGATCCTGAGGGATGATCTCATTAAAAATAAACCTTCCCAAAGTGGATTCCACGGTTCCGCTTACTTCATTTCCTTCCTCATCGGTCTTTGTCACTCTTACCTTAATGCGGGAATGCAGGGTAACCGCTTTATTTTCATATGCCAGAATCGCTTCGTTTACGTTCTTAAAGAATTTTCCCGAACCTTCCGCATTTTCCCTTTCCTGGGTCAGATAATAAATGCCCAGGACCATATCCTGTGAAGGAACCGCTACCGGCCCTCCGTCGGAAGGCTTTAACAGGTTGTTGGGAGACAAAAGCAGGAATCTGCATTCCGCCTGTGCTTCCACCGTCAACGGAAGATGGACCGCCATCTGGTCGCCGTCAAAGTCGGCATTGAAGGCCGTACATACCAAAGGATGCAGCTTAATAGCCTTACCTTCTACCAGAATGGGCTCAAAAGCCTGAATACCCAGCCTGTGCAGGGTAGGCGCACGGTTTAACATGACCGGATGCTCCTTAATGACCTCTTCCAACACATCCCATACCTGGGAATCCAGTTTCTCTACCAATTTCTTAGCATTTTTGATATTCTGGGAAATGCCTCTTGCCACAAGCTCCTTCATAACAAAGGGCTTAAACAGCTCGATCGCCATTTCCTTGGGAAGACCGCACTGATAAATCTTTAATTCCGGTCCTACTACGATAACGGAACGTCCTGAATAATCCACACGTTTACCAAGCAGGTTCTGACGGAAACGTCCTGATTTACCCTTTAACATATCGGATAAGGACTTTAACGCCCTGTTGCCGGGGCCTGTAACGGGACGTCCGCGGCGGCCGTTGTCGATTAAGGCGTCCACCGCTTCCTGAAGCATACGTTTCTCGTTGCGCACGATAATATCCGGCGCGCCCAGTTCAAGAAGTCTGTTCAGACGGTTATTTCTGTTAATAATACGACGGTACAGATCGTTAAGATCGCTTGTTGCAAAGCGTCCGCCGTCAAGCTGTACCATAGGACGCAGATCCGGCGGAATGACCGGGATCGCATCCATGATCATCCATTCGGGCTTATTATCGGATTCCCTGAAGGCCTCTACAACCTCCAGCCTCTTGATAATACGCGCTCTTTTCTGACCTGTGGAATTTTTCAGTTCATCCTTTAATTCCACGGATTCCTTTTCCAGGTCGATGGCCTGAAGCAGTTCCTTGATCGCTTCGGCGCCCATCCCTACGCGGAAAGTTACCTCCTGGTTCTCTTTTGCATCCTGATATTCCCTTTCCGTCAGCACCTGCTTATATTCCAGGCCTGAATTGCCGGGATCCAGAACGATATAGTTAGCAAAGTATAATACCTTTTCCAGCACTCTGGGAGACAGATCCAGAATCAGTCCCATACGGCTTGGGATTCCTTTAAAATACCAGATATGGGAAACAGGAGCTGCAAGCTCGATATGTCCCATACGCTCCCTGCGGACATTGGACTTGGTAACCTCAACGCCACACCGGTCGCAGATAACGCCTTTATATCTGATCTTTTTATATTTACCGCAATGACACTCCCAGTCCTTGCTGGGTCCGAAAATTCTTTCACAGAACAGGCCGTCCTTTTCCGGCTTTAAGGTCCTGTAGTTGATTGTCTCAGGTTTTGTAACCTCGCCCCTGGACCATTCCCTGATTTTCTCGGGAGATGCTAAACCGATCTTGATTGCATCGAAGGTCATGGGCTGATAAACTTCATTATTCATTTCTGGCATGAATGGCACTCCTTCCAATTACGTTTACTTATCCTTACTCGTCAAAAGATTCCGCAAACTCAGATTCGTCAAAATCCTCTTCCAGTTCAATATCTTCTTCCACACTTACCAGCTCTTCGGCGTCATCGTCAAACTCCTGTTTCTGATAACCCATGGATTCAAAGGATTCGTTTTCGTAATTATAGTTTCTGGATTCGTTTTCAAGCTCACGGCGCAGATCATTATCGCCGTAGTCGATGGTCTCCATAATTTCAATTTCCTGCTGTTCTTCATTTAAGACTTTTACATCCAGGCCTAAGGACTGTAATTCCTTAAGCATTACCTTGAAGGATTCCGGAATGCCCGGTTCAGGAATATTATCGCCTTTAATGATCGCCTCATAAGTTTTCACACGTCCGATCACGTCATCGGATTTTACGGTCAGGATCTCCTGAAGGGTATACGCCGCACCGTAAGCCTCTAAGGCCCAAACCTCCATCTCTCCGAAACGCTGTCCTCCGAACTGCGCTTTACCGCCCAACGGCTGCTGGGTTACCAGAGAGTAAGGACCTGTGGAACGGGCATGGATCTTATCATCAACCAGATGATGGAGTTTCAGGTAATGCATATGTCCGATGGTAACGGGCGAATCGAAATACTCCCCTGTACGTCCGTCTCTTAACCTGACTTTTCCGTCTCTTGAAATGGGAACGCCCTTCCAAAGCTCTCTGTGATCCCTGTTGTCGGACAGATACTGTAATACTTCCGGCAGCAGCTCTTCGCCGTGTTTTTTCTCAAATTCTTCCCAGCTCAGATTGACATAATCGTTGGCAAGATCCAGAGTATCCATAATATCGCTTTCCTTTGCTCCGTCAAATACCGGAGTGGCAACATTGAAGCCAAGTGCCTTTGCCGCCAGGGAAAGATGGATCTCAAGTACCTGTCCGATATTCATACGGGAAGGTACGCCTAAGGGGTTCAATACAATGTCCAAAGGACGTCCGTTGGGCAGATAAGGCATATCCTCAACAGGAAGCACTCTGGAAACAACACCCTTGTTACCGTGACGGCCAGCCATCTTATCGCCTACGGAAATCTTTCTCTTCTGGGCAATATAGATACGGACTGCCTGGTTAACGCCCGGAGATAATTCGTCCCCGTTCTCCCTTGTAAATACCTTGGCATCCACTACAATACCGTATTCGCCGTGGGGAACCTTTAAGGAAGTATCCCTTACTTCGCGGGCCTTTTCGCCGAAAATAGCGCGAAGCAGCCTCTCTTCCGCAGTAAGCTCCGTCTCTCCCTTGGGAGTTACTTTGCCCACCAGGATATCTCCTGCGCGGACCTCGGCGCCGATCCGGATAATACCTCTTTCATCCAGATCCTTTAAAGCATCGTCGCCTACGCCCGGAACGTCTCTTGTGATCTCTTCCGGTCCCAATTTGGTATCACGGGCCTCCGCCTCGTATTCTTCAATATGAACGGATGTATAAACATCGTCCTGTACCAATCTTTCACTTAATAAAACCGCATCCTCGTAGTTATAGCCTTCCCAGGTCATAAATCCGATCAAAGGATTCTTTCCTAAAGCCAGCTCTCCTTCGCTGGTGGAAGGTCCGTCTGCGATAACCTGGCCTGCCGCCACATGGTTGCCCTTAAATACGATAGGCTTCTGGTTGTAGCAGTTAGACTGGTTGCTCCTTGAGAATTTGGTCAGACGATATTCGTCCTTCTCTCCGTCATCGTAGGTCATACGGATGATCTTGGAAGAAACATAATCAATGGTTCCCGCCTTTTTTGCAACAACACAGACGCCGGAGTCAACGGCAGCCTTTGTCTCAATACCGGTTCCTACTACGGGAGCCTCCGTAAACAAAAGGGGAACCGCCTGACGCTGCATGTTGGAACCCATCAGGGCACGGTTGGCGTCATCGTTCTGCAAAAACGGAATCAAAGCAGTTGCAACGGAGAAGATCATCTTAGGGGATACATCCATATAATCGAACAACGCCTTAGGATATTCCTGTGTCTCATCCAGATAACGGCCGGAAACCCAGTTTCTCTTAAAATGTCCTTCCGCATCCAGAGGCTCGGAAGCCTGGGCAACATGGTAATTATCTTCTTCATCCGCCGTCATATATACAACTTCATCCGTGACAACGGGATTCTCCGCATCCGTCTTATCGATCTTGCGGTAAGGGGCTTCTACGAAGCCGTATTCATTGATCCTTGCATAAGAAGCAAGGGAGTTGATCAAACCGATATTAGGACCCTCTGGAGTCTCAATAGGGCACATTCTTCCATAGTGGGAATAATGTACGTCGCGGACCTCAAATCCGGCCCTGTCCCTTGACAGACCGCCCGGTCCCAATGCAGACAAACGTCTCTTATGGGTCAGCTCGCCCAAAGGATTGTTCTGATCCATAAACTGTGACAGCTGGGAAGAACCGAAGAATTCCTTGACCGCAGCCTGTACGGGCTTGATGTTGATCAAAACCTGGGGAGATACTTCCTCCGCGTCATGTGTCGTCATTCTTTCACGAACGACTCTTTCCAGTCTGGTAAGCCCCACCCTGTACTGGTTCTGCAAAAGCTCGCCTACCGCGCGGATACGTCTGTTGCCCAGATGATCGATATCATCGTCATTACCGATGCCGTATTCCAAATGCATATTGTAATTGATGGAAGCAATAATATCTTCCTTGGTAATATGCTTGGGGATCAGATCGTGGATATTCCTCTTGATAGCATCTGCAAGTTCATCCGGCTTCTCGGAATATTCATCCAGGATCTGCTGCAATACAGGGAAATAAACCAGTTCTGTCACGCCTAACTCCCTGGGGTTACAGTCCACAAAATGGGTAATATCCACCATCATATTGGATAATACCTTTTCATTTTTCTCCTCGGTCTGCACATATACATAAGGAACGGCTGCATTCTGGATCTCATCCGCCAGTTCGGCGGTAACGACGGTCCCTGCCGCAGCGATCAGCTCGCCTGTATAGGGATCCACAACATCCTCGCCGAGCTCATGGTTTCTGATACGATTCTTAAACATCAGCTTTTTATTGAATTTATAACGTCCTACCTTAGCAAGGTCATATCTTCTGGGGTCAAAAAACATGGCCGTGATCAGGCTCTCGGCGCTGTCCACACTTAAAGGCTCGCCGGGACGGATTTTTTTGTATAACTCTAAAAGACCGTCTTCATAGCTTCCGCTGGGGTTCTTTTCCGTAATGGAAGGATCCTTTGCGAAGCTGGCTTCGATCTTTGGCTCGTCTCCGAATAATTCTCTGATCTCTTCATTTGTGCCGATACCCAAAGCACGGATAAATACAGTAATCGGTACCTTTCTTGTCCTGTCTACACGAACGCTGAAAACGTCATTGGAATCCGTTTCATACTCCAGCCATGCGCCACGGTTGGGAATTACTGTACAGGAATACAGCTCTTTACCGATCTTGTCATGACCGATTCCATAATAAATGCCCGGAGAACGCACTAACTGGCTTACGATAACACGCTCCGCACCGTTGATCACAAATGTGCCTGTCTCTGTCATAAGGGGAAGGTCTCCCATGAAGATCTCATGCTCGCTGATCTCATCCTTCTCTTTATTGTAGAGACGCACTTTTACCTTCAATGGCGCTGCGTAAGTTGCATCTCTCTCCTTACATTTCTCAATAGAATACTTTACGTCATCCTCGCATAATTCAAAATCCACGAACTCAAGACTCAGATGTCCGCTGTAATCGGTAATCGGAGAAATATCGTCAAATACTTCTTTCAATCCCTCATTCAGGAACCAGTTATAGGAGTTTTTCTGAACCTCGATCAGATTCGGCATCTCCAAAACTTCTTCTTGTCTCTGATAGCTCATACGTACGTCTTTACCGGATGCGATCGGACGTATTCTGTTCTTTTCCATTGACATTTCACCCCGTTCTTTCAATTAATCGGCCCTGTTGATGCAGCGCTCTGCATAAATAAGCCTATCACACCACAATAGTGCATCATCCATGATACTACAAGACAACCCGCAAGTCAATAAAAATATTCTAAAAACGAATAAAAAGAGCCGCCGGATCCTGCTTCTCAAAATCCCTGACAGCTCTTTTGTTCATTCAGAATATAAAAGACTTTTGGCTCCTTAATTACTTAAGAGTAACTTTAGCGCCTTCAGCTTCTAACTTAGCCTTGATATCATCAGCCTCTTCCTTGGATGCAGCTTCCTTGATCACTTTAGGAGCTCCGTCAACTACGTCTTTAGCTTCTTTTAAGCCAAGGCCTGTAGCTTCACGTACAACTTTGATGACTTTAACCTTGTTAGGACCAACCTCTGTTAACTCAACATCAAACTCTGTCTTCTCCTCAGCGCCGCCTTCTGCCGCTCCGCCTGCTGCTGCAACTACAACGCCTGCTGCTGCGGATACGCCGAACTCTTCTTCACAAGCTTTAACTAAATCATTTAATTCTAAAACCGTTAACTCTTTAATAGCATCAATAAATTCTGCTGTTGTTAATTTTGCCATTTTCATTTCCTCCGTTTAATTTTTATTTTTCAACATTTTTTACCATTATTCTGCGGGAGTCTCTGCAGGAGCTTCCTCTGCGGGTGCTGCTTCTTCTGCTTTTGCTTCTTCTGCAGGCGCTTCTTCTGCTTTTGCTTCCTCAGCAGGTGCAGTTTCTTCTGCAGGTGCTGCTTCGCCTGCTCCACCCTTTTCCGCGATCTGGTTCAATACGCGGGCCAGGTTCGTAATAGGAGACTGGAGACTTCCAAGTAATTTGGAAAGCAGTTCCTCTCTGCCGGGAATGCTTGCGATCGCGCTGATTCCCTTGGCATCATATGCGATACCTTCCACTACACCGCCCTTGATTTCCAGTGCTTCAATATCCTTTGCATATTTGCCAAGGATCCTTGCCGGTGCCGTTGCGTCATCTTTTGCGATCGCAACTGCGCTGGGCCCTTCCAGATATGGTGCAAGCGCTTCATAATCTGTACCTTTGAATGCAAAGTTCATCATTGTGTTTTTGTATACCTTATATACCACGCCGGCTTCACGCATCGCTTTACGAAGCTGTGTGTCCTGCTCAACGGTAAGTCCACGGTAATCAACTAACACAACGGACTGAGCATCTTTCAGATACCCGGAAATTTCTTCCACGATTGGCTGTTTCAGTTCAACCTTTGCCATTTCACATTTACCTCCTTATAGATTTTATTGCCGATAGGAGTATTCATATAAAAAGCCTCCCGGAAGACCGGAAGGCAAAAAGTCACAAGCATACTCTTTCTTTCCTCGGCAGGCGCTTCGCTTACGCCCTTGATAAGGGCACCTGCTGTCTTCGGCAAAGTCTCGTAAGACCTTAATTAATCTACCACAAAGGCTGCTGTGTTGTCAACACTTTTTTCAATTCCATTTTTAAGCTCTTACTATATATGGCAATACCGGATATTTGTATGTGAAAAAAAGTAGAATATTGTAGAAATGCATGATATAATAACTTCGTTGTCCAACCGATACCCGACAACGGGAGGAGGTGTTTGTGTGGAAATCATTATTACTTTTTTAGTTGCTGTCGCGGCTGGTGTAGCCTGCCACTACATCATCAAATGGCTTGACAGTGACCGCAAGGACAACAAATAGCCTGGCGGGTGCTTTGCCGCCGTAAAAAAGAAAAGAAGAACCCCCGAACTGTGTTGCACCACGGTTTGGGGGTTCGTTCTTTGTCCGTGTGGACTCATTATCACTTTTTTGCCTACTGGCATTATAGCATATGCAAATTTTGATTGCAAGATGCACTTTGGAATCTGCTTTTTACTGCCCGGTTATTTCCCCTGTCGGTGTTCCCTCCGCCGGCGTTTCTCCTGCCTCCCCTTCTTTTGCAGGCTCCTCTCTTTTAGGCGGTACTCTTTGTACCGCATCATAGTCAATGGGCGGTCCGCTGTAAGGCACGTCTTTGATGAATCCGTTCTCGTCTATGGTAACATCCGGGGAAATGCACTGTAGATACTGAAGGATCCTCTGCTTTTCCCCTCCCGAAGCCAGATCCGTCCTGCAGTCATGCTGGAGCGCCGGCAAAAACTGACAGGAAAACCTTCCCGTTTCATCCAATACTACTTTTAAAAGCCCCGTATCAAGGCTTTTGGAATTAAACCAGAAATTCCCGATGCTGTAAAAAACAGGCACCCCTTCAATAAAATCAATTCCCTGGAGACAGTGGGGATGATCTCCCACGATCAGATCCGCTCCTGCTTTTACAAGCTCCGGAGCCTGCCACTCCTGGGCCCAGTGGAGTTCATCCGTGTTCTCCGTCCCCCAGTGAATATATACCACCGTCGCATCCGCCGAAACGTCCGCTTCCCTCACGGTCTCCAAAAGCCTTCCGAATTCCTCCTCGGTAAAACAGCGGAAGGTTCCCGCCGTTACCTCCGTGGCGCCTTTGGTGTCAGGGTTTTCGTTTCTTTCCACCTGTGTTGCCGAAACAAAAGCAATGGTTCTTCCGTTTATTTCAAAATAATAAGGCTTTCTGGCCTCATCCAGATTTCTCCCGGCCCCGACATAGGGAATCCCTGCATTTTTTAAAGTATCCAGCGTGTCAAAAAGAGCGTCCTCTCCCCAGTCATACACATGATTATTGGCAAGGGAAACGATATCCACGCCCATTTCATGGAGAAGGCCCGCATTTTCCGGCCTGCTCCTGAATGTAAAAGCTTTCTCCGGCAGAGGCTCTCCCCTCAGGGAATAAGAAAATTCATTGTTGACCATAAGAATATCCGCCTGCCGCATTTCTTCAAGCAGATCTGCGGACAAAGAGCTTTCTATTTTACCGCCCCTGCTTCTTAAGGAATGCATATTGGCGTATTCGTCATGAAAGCAGACATCTCCCCCAAAGGCCATGGTAACGGGACCGGTCTCTGTGGCAGGCTCTTTTGCGGGATTCTCCTCCGGCTCCCGTTCTTGTTCCTCAGGCCCCGCCAATTCCGGACTTTCAGGAAGCTCTACTCTGATGCTGCTCCCAGTCCTGCCCGGAACGCTTTCGCCGTTTTCCTCCTGCAGATTTTCCGAAGGCGTTTCCAAAGCTTTCTCTCTTCCTGCTTTGGAAAACAGATACAGCCCCAGAGTCCCTATGCCTGTCACAACAGCCAGAGTGATCAAAAAATATACAAATTGTCGTTTTCTGCGTTTCTTTCTTTTCATAAATTCTCCCGTAGCTGCAGCTTTCCCGCCCCTTTCAGGCATTCACATGATTTTTTGCATGTCCCTGCACATATAAAAAGGGCACGGCTGTTACCGTACCCTCATTATACCATATCAAATTAGAACTTTGCAGTACTTACTTTCACGCCGGGTCCCATAGTAGGAGCCAGTGAAATACTTCTTAAATACTGTCCTTTTAATGTGCTGGGTTTTGCCTTTACAATGGCTTCCATCAAAGCGTCAAAGTTTTCCTTTAACTGCTCTTCGGTAAAGGAAGCTTTTCCTACCGGCACATGGATGATATTGGACTTGTCAAGCCTGTATTCGATCTTACCTGCTTTAATATCATTTACAGCTTTTGTAACATCCATTGTAACAGTACCTGCCTTGGGGTTGGGCATTAAACCTTTCGGGCCTAAAACCTTACCAAGACGTCCTACAACGCCCATCATATCGGGTGTTGCAACGACCACATCAAAATCTAGCCAGCCGTCGTTCTGAATCTTCGGGATCAATTCCTCGCCGCCGACAAAATCAGCTCCTGCCGCTTCGGCCTCGTTAAGCTTATCGCCTTTTGCGAAAACCAAAACCTTGACCGTCTTACCGGTTCCGTTGGGCAGTACGACCGCGCCGCGGATCTGCTGGTCTGCATGACGTCCGTCGCAACCTGTTCTGATATGCACTTCGATCGTTTCATCAAATTTAGCCACAGCTGCTTTTTTTGCCAATGCAATTGCCTCTGCAGGCTCGTATTGTGTCATACGGTCAATTGCTTTTGCCGCATCACTATATTTCTTACCATGTTTCATTTTGTATTCCCTCCTTGTGGTAGTGGCGGAGCCAAATACTCCTCCCACGTATTAAACGTTACTCTTCAACTGCGATTCCCATACTTCTTGCAGTACCTGCGATCATGCTCATTGCCGCTTCCAAGCTTCCCGCATTCAGATCGGGCATCTTTGTCTCCGCAATTTTCTGAAGATCCGCTTTGGAAATTGTTGCAACCTTCGTTTTGTTAGGTGTTGCGGAACCCGACTTAATATTGCAGGCCTTCTTTAAAAGAACGGCAGCAGGGGGAGTTTTGGTAACAAAACTGAAACTTCTGTCTGCATAAACTGTGATAACTACAGGGATGATCATATCTCCCTGGTCAGCCGTTTTTGCGTTGAACTGTTTTGTAAATTCAACGATGTTTACACCATGCTGGCCTAACGCAGGACCAACCGGCGGTGCTGGTGTAGCTTTACCAGCAGGGATCTGTAACTTAATGTATCCTTCTACTTTCTTTGCCATTTGTGGCACCTCCTAATAAATTGTGGTAGTGGCGGGTCGAAGAAACCCTCCCACGGCTCATATCAAAATCCTTCCCTCATATTTTACACGATCCACACATCTGATCATCCGTATCCGCATACGAACCGTCTGACAAGATCACAGGATTCATATCATACGTAAGACAGGACCCTTCCATGAACATCACTTGTTACTATATTCCAAATTGCATAAAAATGCAACCCGAACATACAAATCAGAATTGCACATCCTTCGGATCGTACAATTACATTTTGCGGACTTCTGCAAAGCTGATCTCTACAGGAGTCTCCCTTCCGAACATTTCAACATTGATGGTTGCGGTCTGCTTACCGAAATCCATCCTCTGGACAATTCCCACCGTATCCTTCCATACGCCGGCAACAACTGCGATGGAATCGCCTTCCTTGAAGTCTACGGAAATATTTTCCACCTTGATTCCCAAAGGCTTCATCTCCGCTTCGGAAAGAGGCACCGGTTTACTTCCCGGTCCCACAAATCCGGTCACACCACGGGTATTTCTTACAACATACCAGGTGTCGTCATTCATAACCATATTGATTAAAACATAGCCCGGAAACAGCTTCTTGGAAACCGTCTTCTTGGCTCCGTTCTTCACTTCCACCACATCCTGCATAGGAACCCTGACTTCCAGGATCTCCTCTTCCAGATGCCTGTTCTCGATGGTCTTTTCAATATTGGCTTTTACTTTGTTCTCATACCCGGAATAGGTATGGACTACATACCAATTTGCTTCTGCCATGCTCTTTCCCTCACCCTTACATTGTCAAGAAGTTTACACCATATTGAACGATTGTATCGATTAAAGCAATCAAAAGCCCCAAAACAACAGAAGCAACCGTTACCGTAACAGTCTGCTTTAACAAAGTCGTTTTATCAGGCCAGATAACCTTTTTAAACTCGATGCTTAAGCCGTTAAAAAAATTTCCCAGCCTGGATTGTTTTTTGTTGCTGCTTGTTTCTCCCATATCTTCACTTCCTCGTTTCAATCGGATTTACTTGGTTTCTTTGTGTAATGTATGAGTCTTACAGAATCTGCAGTATTTCTTTGTCTCCATCCTGTCGGGATGTGTCTTTTTATCCTTTGTTAAGTTATAGTTACGGTTTTTGCACTCTGTACATGCCAAAGTAATTTTTGTACGCATTTCTTTTCCACCTCCGCGTGCTGTTCATCCTGTTCATTCTATATTTTATATTTGAAGGCAGCCCTTTATATTTTTTTGCACAAAAAAAAGAGCTAAATCTCTTCACTTGCCTAATATATCATAAGGATGCCCGCCCGTCAACAGGAAAATTCCAAAGTTTCAATAGCTTTTTACCCGTTTCCGGACAAACATCCTCTTCTTTTTTGTTTCTCTTATGCTTTTTATGCGAACACCGTCCGGGCGATCTCCTTTTCCTTGTCGCACAAAACGTTCAGTTCCCTGGTCATGGCATGGATCTTTTCCATATTTGCAGACTGGGATTCCACCGCTTTATCCATTCCTTCGATCCTGGAAATAATCTGTTTGATGGACTCCTGCATTTCGTTTAAGCTCCTGGAAATATGTTCAGAAGTCTCATTACAGGAAAGCGCCAGCTTTCCAACCTCGTCAGCTACCACCGCAAAGCCTTTTCCGGCTTCTCCCGCCCTGGCCGCTTCAATGGATGCATTTAAAGACAGCAGATTGGTTTTGGAAGCGATGCCCTGGATCAGGGAAATGATCTCAAGGGATTCATTAACCTTTTCGTTTACAATATCGGCAGCATTTGTGATACTGCTCTGTTTTTCATTCATCCCCTGTACCTCGGTCGCGGTTTCTTCCACAACCGCACTGATCTCATCCAGTCCTGCCGAAAGGCTGTGAATGCTTTCTTCCATATCCGCCTCAAAAATCGCCCGGCTGCGCTTCTGCTCCGTTACATCCAGAACCGTTGCCGCCAGTACGACCGGATTGCGGGCGGAATCAAAAACGGCGGTAACCGTCATCTGAAACCAGCGGTATGTACCATCCGCATGCCGGATGCGGAATTCCTGCCTGAGAGGTTCCTGTCTGGAACCTTCTTTTACATAGCTCCAGATCTGCTTCATGACCTTCTCTCTCTCTTCTTCATGTATCAGGTCGGAATAGGAATTGGGCAGATTGGGAAAGTCGCGCTCATCACGGAAGCCCAGCAGCTTCCTGAACTGTTCCGAATACCAGAAGGGATTTTCATCGTTTGTAATATCCCCGTCAATAACGTTCATGCTCCATGAGCCTTCATTTAATATGGAATCGATGGCATTGTGCTTCTTTGTGGAAATATCCAGCTCCACGGCATTATTATGGGCCGTTGTAATATCCGTGATAATACCCACAAACTCGAAAGGCTTTCCTCCCCGCCGCACGATCTCGCCCGCCATGCGCATCCAGCGTAAACCGTTTTGTTTGGTCAAAAAACGATACTCCACGTCAAATTCTTTCTGCTGCGTCTCATCCTTAACGGTTCCGTAAAACTCTTCCATAACACGCTTCCTGTCATGTTCATGGATCTTTTCCATCCACGCCTCCATGGTATCCTCCATGTCGCTGCGGTCTGTATAGCCTGTAATTTCACGGAACTCGTCGCTATACATGACCCGGCTGATCTCAAGGCCCTCCCCGAAGTACATAGACCACATTCCGGAGCGGTTGATCCTGTTAATCATAACCATATTCTCCCTGGCATGATTTAACAATAAGTTTGCACAATTCAACAATTTGTTAAGAGCTTCCATGACCTTGGGCGCCTCTTCACTGAGCATGTCCTCCTCGATCTTCTCAAACAGACCGGTCTGAAAGGATTTAACCGACTGCTCATCCAGTTCATCTGCCAATTGTGTCATCCACAGAGCCAGTTTTTTCTTACGCATATAAAATACTCCCCTTCCACATTTTATTATACTATACCACCGTAACTATATTTTAATTTTTTATGAATAAAAAAGCAACCATTTCCCTTATAAATTACAGAAAAATCTCGTCACTTGATTCTTGCAATTGACAGGTAAAAGTGCTATTATAATCATAAGAAAATAGGAAAATTTTGCCCGGGCAGGACAAAGGATTTGTCTTACTGTCTATATTCATTCAAGGAAGAAAGGAGGGGGCATTATGGCTGATTTAGTTTCGCTTAGTGTATACAACCACTATCTTACTTCATATGCATCAAAAGGCACTACGTCTTTTGATACCCATAAAAAAAGCGAATTGCGCAATATCTACAATTCCATTATCAAGCTCAATAAAGAGTCTCCCTTATATCTTCTTGACAACAGCAGCGAATCCAAGATTTTTGCCATCGACTTAAAAGAAGATGCGAGACAGCTCCAAAGCACCATTGCTTCTTTGGGCGGTCTGGATGAAGCTGCGCTTCTTAAAAAGAAAGAAGCCTTTTCCAGCGACGAATCCATTGCCACTGTTTCTTATGTCGGGAACAGCGAAAACGCTATAGATGCGCCTACCCTTGCCTTAGAAGTACATTCTCTGGCTTCCCCGCAGGTAAATATGGGTAATTTTGTTCCTTCCGATTTACCGGCTGCCTTAAAGCCCGAAACTTACTCTTTTGATTTGAACATCAATGATTTAAACTATGAATTCCAATTTGACGTCCGCAGTACGGACACCAATGCAGATATACAAAAACGCCTTACCCGGCTGATCAACAATGCGAACATCGGTCTTAAGGCAGAAATCATAGAAGATGGAGAGGGCAGTTCCAGTTTAAAGCTTACCTCTCAGAAAAGCGGCCTTTCTTCCGGCGGAAAACAGGTTTTTCATGTTTCTGACGGAGAGACCAGCCGCACTTCGGGAATTGTTGAATATCTGGGTATCGGCGATGCGACCCGCAATGCCTCCAATGCGGAATTTACCGTTAACGGCGTTCCCCATTCCGAGACTTCCAACACCTTTACACTGGACAAAAATTACCGCATTACCCTAAACGGCCTTACTCCCGAAGACGGTACGCCTGTCCAGATCGGTATGAAGACGGATATAGAAAGCTTAACCGCTAATCTGCGCCAGTTAGCAGGCGGTTATAATCATTTTCTCCGTTCTGCGATCGAATACACCCAAAAGCACCCTAAGAGCAACCAGCTGGTAAGCGAGATGTGGCATCTTGCAGGAAGCTTTGCAGAGCCTTTATCCGAGATCGGTATGAACATTGACGAGAGCGGCGCCATTGAAATCGACGAAGATATGCTGCAGCAGTCCGTTTTAGCCGGAAATATCGAAAAGGACTTCGATCAGATCAAGAATTTTACGAAGGCCCTGTTCCGCAAATCCGGCCAGGTATCGTTAAATCCCATGTCCTATGTGGAAAAAACCATCGTGGCTTACAAAAATCCCGGCAGGAATTATGCTTCGCCTTATATTACCAGCGCATACAGCGGAATGCTTTTTAACAGCTATTGCTGATACTTTTTAAAATCCGGATAGGAAGCCTGAATATCGCAAGGGGAAATGAGACATCAGATCTGCTCATTTCCCCTTGTTTTTCGTTTTTTAAGGCGCATCCGGCGGCCGGAAGCCCTTCCTATGATTCCTCAAACTCTCTGTAAAGAAAATTCACATCCAGGAATTTGTCATCAACGTAAAAATCCGCATTGGGTTTTCCCATTTTCAGTTCGTGATACTTTACCCCCCACTCCATCATCTGGCGTTCTGTCGTTTCCCTCCAGTCAATGCCGGTCACATAGCCTCTTGCCGTAAAAAGCACGATGCGGTTTCCCATATCATACAGCCTGTTGACTATTGCAATCATCCTTTCATTGGGCAGGGCCTGTCCGTAATCCAGGTCCTCCCTTTTTAATGCGATCACGCCGTCAATGTCAAAAACAAACTGTCTGCCTCCCTCCTTGATCCTCATAAAGTCCGCAACCCGGTCAAAATCCTTTTCCGAATCCACATCATACATTTCCTTCATCACATAGCCTTTTATTTTCTTCCCGGTCATGGAATTATACTTCCATATATTGGAAGGACGGAGCAGATCCACATTTCCGTTCTGATAGTATGTCTTTGGAAGCTCCTGCCTCGGCATATTATAGGCTTCCGGAATATCCTTCAGGATCGGCTCAATAAATCCGTTCTCTTTCAGGTACCACATTTTGTGGGGCACCACTTCATTTTCCTTAATGCTCCTGACTGCATCCACCGTCTCATCCTCTATCATCAGCTCGATCATACTGTCAATATCCGCCGCATCCCGGAAAGGATCGGTGGGGCGAAGCTGTACCACAATATCCGGCTCGTAATCCTCATTTTCCTTAAGCCATGTTAACGCATGACGGAAAACATCAAGATCAAGGGCCGTATCCGTAGCCAATTCGGCAGGCCTGATGAAGGGGGTTTCCGCCCCGTAGTCCCTTGCTATCGCCGCATACTCTTCGCTGTCCGTGGTAACAATGATCCGGTTGATATACCTGCTGGCCCTGGCATGCTCGATGGAATACGCCAGCATAGGCTTACCGTTGATCAGCCGGATATTTTTATTTTTCACACTTTTAGAACCGCTTCTGGCGGGAATGACCGCCAAAATTTTCTTATCCGTAAACATTCTTTCTTCCTCAATCTTCTCTATTATTTTTCTATTACTTTTCTATTATTTCTCTTTCATTTTCTATTATTTGTCCATTATTTATCTGCTTTTATCTCTATCGCTTTTACGCAATCTTCTTTTTATCGTTCTGCTTCTTGTCATTATCTCTATCTGCCCCGCCCCATGATCTCAGCCGGTCATAATTCCGGCATGGTTGCATTATAAAATAGAAAAGCCTATTTTTCAATAGGCTTTTCACGCATGAACAATATACCGCCGGCTTCTATAGAGGAATATTGCCGTGCTTC